>JAZDEY010000067.1:0-12257 GCA_043808325.1 Candidatus Eiseniibacteriota bacterium | reverse complement strand
GTGACCCGGCTCGGTGCTTTCGGTGCACTGTACGGTGATGTCACTCGGACACGTGATCACAGGCAGTGTGATATCCGATACGGTGATCGTCTGGATGCAGGTGTCCTCGTTGCCGCAGGCATCCGTCGCCACCCAGGTCCTTGCTATGGAATATGACTGCGGACATGGGCCACCTAGGATCTGGTCACCATACGTAATCCGCGGTGAAGGATCGCAGTTGTCAGTGGCCGTTGCAGATCCCGTGTGACTTGGCTCAGTGCTCTCACCGTAGGCCACCCTGATGTCAGACGGGCAGGTGATATCCGGATCGGTCGTGTCACGCACCGTAATAGTCTGGGTGCACGAGGCCCAGTTGGCGCAATCGTCAACCGCAACCCAGGTCCTTGCTATCGCGTAAGACTGAGGACAACTGCCGGGCGTCGTCACGTCACTGTTGGTGATCGTAGGCGTAGCATCGCAATTGTCGGTCGCGCTTGCGGTGCCTGTACGCCCCGGCTCTATCGATTCGGTGCACTGAATAGTTATGTTGGCCGGGCAAGCGATACTCGGGGCCTGGCTGTCCCTGACCGTTATCGTCTGCACGCAGGTCGCGGAGTTGCCACAATCGTCAGTGGCTCTCCAGGTCCTTGCTATCGCGTAAGACTGAGGACAACTGCCGGCCGTTGTCACGTCACTGTTGGTGATCGTAGGCGTAGCATCGCAATTGTCGGTCGCGGTCGCGGTGCCTGTACGCCCCGGCTCTATCGATTCCGTGCACTGGATAGTTATGTTGGCCGGGCAGGTGATCACGGGTGCGCCGGTGTCGTTGACCGTCACACTCTTCTGGCCGACACCACTACATCCAGAGGCGTTGCCGGTTCTTAGGGTCAAGTTGTAGCTCTCGGCGCAATTCGAGCCCGCCAGCACCTGGACACACTGGCCATTAGCCGGCCCCACGATACTGCCGTTACCCGAGATCGACCATAAATATGACGCCATGCCTACGGGGCCGCAATGGCCATTGGCGGATGAAGGACACACTGCACTCGGCCCGTCAATCGAAACTGACGGTACGACGTTGACGGTCAGGGTATCGGAAACCGGGTCCGAAGCACAGAAATTGCATCCCGTCACAACTACTCTGTAGACGTAAGTCCCCGCCGCAAAGCCCGCCCCCACTGTTATGCAGGTATCGGTCGAGGTGAAACCGCCGGGTCCCGTCCACGCATAGGTGAAGGGCGGAGCGCCGGTTCCCGAATCGACCCCGGCACAGAAGGTGACCGCCGGGTCCCCGACGCAGATGCTCTGGTTCGCCGGCGTGACATGCACGGCGGGTTTAGTAGGCAGGCGTCCCAGTACGAAGTTCTTAAGCTCGGACGTCAATGAGGAGGACGAGCGGGTCTCGGTCAAGAAGTATGCGAAGCAGCCCGTGATACCCATGTCGGCCAAGTCGGCACCGCCTTCAAAGAATGCCCCGGCCGGGAAAGTATAAGGCGCGGTAGCTCCGAGCGGATAGGGCCACGGCGACGAGACGCTGGTCGTGTTTACGATTGCATAATCCTTGTCGGCATCGATAGGGAGCGGACTCAGAGGAGCGGCGCCACCGACCCACTTGTAAGCGGCGATTACCGTCTTCCCACCACCTCCGAAATTAGCCAGAATCAGCACATCTCCCACGGTACGGTTACCCGTGAAGCCTCCACCCGGATCCGCTGAAACCGGGTTCTGGAGCAGCCAGAAGCCCAAGTAGGAATTGCCGGTGGCGGACAACCGGTCAGCACCGAAATAGATGTGGTTATCCTGATAGACAGCAACATAGGAGTTCTGGATGTCGGCCTTGGGAGGAACCGAGCCGAAATCCCAGTGCAGAGCGGGAAAGTCCTCAAGGTCGGTGGACCCGCTCTTGTAGGTCCTGCCATCAGTATCAGGCGTGACTCCGGTCCAGATCAGCTGATGGCTGCTGCCATTGTTTGCATACAGGCGGTCCCAGTCATCGGGAACCCCGGGGTTCACGTTGTGGGTAATCGCATTCCCGTCAAGCTCGAAATCGGTCAGTCCAATAGCGAGCCCCGGAACGTCGGCAGCCGTGCCGGCCACGGGTTTGGCGCGCGTGTCGGCCATCGCCGGGCCTGCCGTGGTAAACACAACAATCGCGGCAAGTGCCAGGCCGAGTACTGTCAGTGCAAACCTATCACTCTGCTTCCACATGATGTAGTACCTCCCTTGTGGGAATCCAACCCCAGTTTTCCATTCCATGGATAACGATCGAGCGACACGGCAGGTCCGTTGCGTGTCGAACTCTTCCCCATCAGGGCTGATCTATACACATAGAAGCTTAGCACGAATGAAACGGCGCTGTCAATTCAAAACGCGCTTCTGGGTGCGCTCATTGCATAGCGTAAGCCTTGAGATTTGCTGATCTTGATCCTTTTTTGGGCTGAGGGTGCACTCTTTGGCACGGGGCAATCTGCGATTGGCCCTGCGGGGGGCCAATCGTGGTTGACAGGGGCCTCCGTTTCCAATATAAGGAAGGGAGAATTGCGGGGGGGACCGATGTTTCCGTCCGATCCCGTGAAGAGGAGCCAGAGCGATGCCGAGAAAGCATGCTGTTTCGAGTCCTCGCGCGAGATCGCTCACCAAGTTGGTGTGGCTAGTTCCTCTGACGGCCATGCTTGTCTACTCGAACACCTTCCGGTCCGACTTTACCTACGACGATATGGACATAGTGGCAAAGAACCCAGCCATAAGGTCGCTCTCCAATATCCCCGGATTGTTTACTTCGACCTACTGGGTCGGTGTGGACTCGGCGCCCGATAAGAGCTTGTATCGCCCGCTCACCATGACCACCTATGCGCTGGAGTACCGCGTCCACGGATTGAGGCCCGGGTGGTTCCACGAAGTGAATGTGCTGTTGCATGCCCTGGCGAGCCTGCTTCTCTTCTTTCTGGTCCGGGAGATCTTCGCAAATGAAGCCCTCGCAATCATCGCTGCGCTCCTGTTTGCAGTTCATCCCATCCATACCGAGGCCGTGGCCAACGTGGTGGGCCGGGCTGAGATCCTAGCGCTGGTAGGGATCATCCTTTGCTCTTGGGGCTACTTCGTGGCAATGCGTCTCCAGGGATTCCGGGTTTGGTGCTGGGGACTGGTCTCAGTCCTGGCGTATCTCGGAGGCACACTGTCCAAGGAGGTCGGGGTCACGGCGCCGGCTGTGATCCTCATGACCGAAGTCATGCTGCCACGGCGCAGGAACATCCTCAGAGGCAGGCGGCGCGCGCTTGCCTTGTTTGGCGGGTACGCTGCTAGCCTCACGCTATTTCTGCTCTTGCGATCCGGTGCAGTTTCCAACCGCGTGGTCCACGTAGGCTTTGCCGACCTTCCATCGGGTGCCCGGATCCTGACGGCTCTTCGGGTGCTTATGGAATATGTTGGGCTCTTGCTCGCTCCCGTCCGACTGAGTGCCGACTACTGGCGCGTGCCAATCACGCTTAGCCCTTCACAGTTGAGCGCTCTCGCAGCGTTGGCCGTTGTGGCTGCGATCGGCTACGCCATAGCCTGGTCCTGGAAAAGATACCCGGCGATCGCGTGGGGGCTGGGTCTCTTCGCGATCACAATTCTCCCGGTCTCCAACATCCCGTTTGCGATTGGGGTCATGAAAGCGGAGCGCCTCCTTTACTCGCCATCTTCAGGATTCCTAGTTGCCGTGGGCGGCGTCCTGGCAGCTCTTCTCGCCAGGCCCGCCAGGCGGAGAGCAGCACTGGCGATGGTCTGTGCGGCAACGGTCGCCTTATCGATAATGACCTGGGAGCGGAACCACGTCTGGAAAGATAATCTCTCCCTGGCAAGGGCTACCCTCAAGAGAACTCCCGATTCGCCCAGTTTCAATGTGGTCATGGGAAACTGGTACAGGCAGCAGGGCAAGAACACCGAAGCCAAGAAGTACTACCTGAAGGCTGCCTCCCTCCTTCCCAGCGACAAGGCTACCCTATTCAACCTGGGCAACATCGAGTCGGACGAGAAGAACTACGAAGCGGCAATCACTTATTACAGGCGCGCGATCGGCATCGATCCCAACTACGCCAGTGCGATCAATAACCTGGGGAGCGTCTATCACAAACTGGGCAGATACACCGAGGCAGCCCAGATGTTCGGCAGATTCAGGGACCTGGAGCCGAACAGCCCACATCCTTACCTCAACCTTATGGCCGTCTACATCGACGCCAGGCAATACGATGCCGCACTTACAGTGACCCAAGAGGCCCTCAGGCGCTTTCCGAACGAGGCCGATATCCAGGCCAATGCAGCCATACTCTATGGCCTCCTGAGGCGGGCCCCGGCGAGATAACCCCTCAAGCCGGGATCAAGACCAAGAAGGGCTCGGGTGGAGCTCAGGATAGACATAGTGTCCTTGTCAAGAGGGTCAAGGATCGCAGCATCGAGCCCCTTCTCAAGGGCGAGCACGAGAAAGGTCCTATTGAGCATCTTTCGCTGGGGAAGCCCAAAAGACACGTTGCTGATTCCAGCCACGGTTCGCACAAGGGGCAGGCTCTGCTTGATCTTGCCAAGCGACTCAAGAAAGAGGATCACGGCCTGCTCGTCCACTCCGACGGGTCGAACAAGGGGATCGACAAAGATGTCCTTGGGATCAAGACCTTCCCTCTCCAGCAGCGTCACGGTAGCCTGGGCTATCGCGAGCTCTCTATCGGAGCTCTTGGGAACGCCCGCATCATCAAGGCACAAGGCAATCACGCGAGGCTTGAATTCCTTGATCAGGGGCAGCAATCGCTTGATTCTCACCGTCTCACCGGTCAAGGAGTTCAGGAGAGCTTGCCCCTTGTGAAGCCGCAGCCCTACTTCCATAGCGTCCGGGTTCGGTGTGTCAAGCGACAGCGGGACCTTGCACGTACTCTGCAGCAGAGGGATGGCCCACTGGAGGGTCTCGATCTCTTTATCCAAGAGGGCAGCCGTGTTAAGATCTAGGTAATCGGCGCCGGCCTGCTCCTGGGCTATCGCCTCCTTAAGCAGAAAGGATTCATTCTTACTGCGCAATGCGTCAAGAACCGGCCGCCTGCTGGAATTCAGCCTCTCCCCGATTACAATCATGCCTTCACCCCATCGCTATGGACGCTTTGAGATGCACTTCACAGGGCCTCCAGAATCTCAAGAGCCCATTCGTACTTACCCATAGGAGGGCTTACTTGAACGCCCTGGACCATCCCCTTTATGGCTACCAGGGTCTCCCCGGCAATAGCTACCCCTTCCCGTCTTGCCATCTCCGGGCCGATATCCTGCGCCTTTCTCATTCTCTCCACTATCTCCGCCGGAACAGATGCGCCCGGAACTTCATTCTGCATGAATTCAGCATTACGGAAGCTGAAGAGGGGCCAGATTCCTGCCAATATGGGAATCCGACATTGGGCGATCCGTTGCAGAAAACCCTCGAGAAGCCTAGGATCAAACACCGGCTGAGTAATGCCAAACTCGGCCCCAGCATTGACCTTTGCCTCGAACCGAGAGATCTCGTGCTCCAGATTCAGGGCTCCGGGATTGGCGCCCACCCCAATATGGAATCCGGTAGGCGCGGAGAGCCGTCTCCCTCCAATGTCCATACCCTTGTTCATAAGACTGACCACCCCCGTCAGCCCGACCGAATCGACGTCAAAGATCGCGGTCGCATCGGGGTAGTCACCGAGCTTGGGCGGATCGCCGGTTATGATAAGAACGTTCCTTATCCCCTGGGCGTACATGCCAAGCAGGTCGGATTGCATGCCCAACAAGTTTCGGTCACGGCACGTATAATGAAGGATGGGTTCCATTCCAGTCTTAGCCAGGACGATTGTGGCCAGGACCATCGAGCTCATCCGGGCGCTCGCCCGGGGACCGTCAGGGATGTTAACGCAATCGATCTGGCGGCCGGCGAGCATGCGCGCCACATCAAGGGCCTTGGACGGATCATGCCCTCGGGGCGGAACCAGTTCGACGCTAACGACAAACTTGCCATCGGCCAATTTCCTGGCCATCGCGGATTTCTCTCTGAGCGGAATCATCTTGGCCTCGTCGGTCTCCTCAGGAGGGGCCGAGACCTGAACTGCCGTTCTTCGAGGCGGCTGGAGCGCTTTGATGGCCGCCCTCATCTGCCTTATGTGAGCAGGGGTGGTTCCGCAGCACCCGCCAACTATTCTAACCCCGGTCAGGATGAACCGTTTGGCATATTCCCCCATGTACTCGGGCGAACATAGATAAAGGTTCCTTCCGTCCACCTCCCGCGGCATACCTGCGTTCGGCATGGCCGAAAGAGGAAGGTCGGTGACTTCGGCCATCTTCGCTATACACTGATGCATATGAGCAGGCCCGACGCTGCAGTTCACTCCGATCACATCGGCGCCCCATTCAGCCAGCTTTCTTGTGAAGACGTCAGGGGTCGTGCCGTAAAGGCTGTTTCCATCCTCCTCAATGGTCATCTGGGCAACGACCACTGCCTCCCGATCGAGATCCCGGATAGCTTTGATCGCTTGGTGGATCTCATTTATGTCGGAAAAAGTTTCGAGGATAAAGAAATCGACCCCGCCTTCGAGCAACGCCCCGGCTTGTTCTTTAAACGCTTGCTCCGCCTCATTCACCGACACGTGGCCCCAGGGCTCGATCTTGACACCGAGGGGCCCCATGGACCCGGCGACCAGTGCCCCCCCCTGGCCCGCGGCCTTCCGCGCGATAAGCGCACCCGCACGGTTGATCTCGGCAACTCTGGTGTCGAGCCCGAAGCCTTTCAGCTTGAAGCGGTTGGCACCGAAGGTATTTGTTTCAATTATGTCTGCACCGGCCAGGATGTACTCGCGGTGAACCTCTTCGACAAGCTCGGGGTTAGTGAGATTCAGCTCATCAAAACATGAGTTGAGGTAGACTCCCTTACTGTAGAGCATCGTCCCCATGCCGCCATCGCACAGCAACACCCGCTCACGAACGAGCTCAATGAGTTTCTTGCCTATGGCGTAGCCTCCTGATGCCATCCGAAGTGGATGTGGACATAGAGCAACTATATGGAGTCGAACCCCGAAAAGTCAACCGCTTTGGATCCGGGTCGGGTCTACTTGGTCGGGCAGATCATTGTCGGTTGCTCAGCCTCGGCATCGGCCTTCCGCTCGCCTGATCCTGAATCCCGGGTGAGCACCTGCTCGCTGACGTCCCGCACGGTCAGGGTGAAGTCCCTGACTTTGGAGAGCGCGTGGTCGCCCATCAACCGGTGCCCTCTTGCGCCGAGGCGGGAACGGATTTCCTGAACGGATACGCCGGCACGAACCATTTCGGCGATCTCGGGATCAAATTCGATCACTTCGTAGACTCCCATGCGCCCGCGGAACCCCGTGTAATCGCAGTTCTGACAGCCGACAGCATGGGCTACCTTCGCAGGGATATCGTCGGTGTAGCGCCGCAGCAGCTCCCTCTCATCATCCGATATGGCGGTCACCTCTTTGCAGTGGGGACAGAGCTTCCTCACAAGTGTTTGGGCGACGATCGCGGCGATGCTGTCCGCCATGTCTCCTCTGTCTACACCAAGCCTCTCCAGGCGGAAGAGCGCGGTGGTCGCGTTGGCTGTATGAAGAGTCGTTATGGTAAGATGCCCGGTACTCGAAAAATCAAGTGCAACCTTTGCCGAGTAATTGTCTCTGATCTCGCCCATGAAAAGAACGTCAGGATCCTGTCGGACAGCGGTCTTCAGCAGGGACTCGAATGTAACCCCTGCCTTCTCGTTGACCTGATGTTGGTTGACGAATGGGATGCGGTATTCGACCGGATCCTCGACCGACATCACACTGAGCATCTTGTTGTCGAGCTCGTGGAGGACGCTATACACGGTCGTAGTCTTTCCCGACCCCGTGGGTCCCACAACCAGAATCACTCCCTGGTTCCGGGTAAGCAGGTTCAGGACGCTCTTGGCCTGTGCGTCCGCCATGCCCAGTTCCCCAAGATCCTTGGCCTCGGTGTAGGGTTCTAGCAACCTGAGGGCTATGCTCTCGCCGTTGGGGGTATAGGTGGTCGAAAGCCGGAGATTAAAGGTCCGTCCTCCAACGATGGCCGCGAAAGCGCCGTCCTGCGGCCTTCGCTTCTCCGCGATATCAAGATCGCCGAGGAGCTTCAAGCGCGAGACCAGTTTCATCGCCGTGGTCTTCTTTAGGGTCATGGCATCCCGCATGTCGCCGTCGATCCTGAGTCTAACGACAGCGCTGGTTTCCTTGGGCTCGATGTGGATGTCGCTGGCGTGCTCGGTGACCGCCATCTGCAGAATGCTGTTGCAGATCTGAATCACTGGATACTCGATGGTCTCGGAGTCCGGCCGCTTGGATTGGATCTCAATTGCCGGCCCCGACCCCACTCTGATGCGTGCCCTCATGATGTCGGGCTTCTCGCGTTCAGCTGGGATCACCTTGACGTCGGGCGTCGGAGGCTCGACGAACAGGGCTTCGATGGTCGCCGGCTCGGTCACCATAAGCTCCGAGTTGTCATCGACATAGGCGAATTTCCTCAACAAGTCCAAGAGGTCGAGATCGAAGGGATTGCTGACCACGTAGGCCTTGGTGATCGATGCGTTGGCTATCGCCACGATGTTGTTGGATTGCGAGAAGGATATGGGAAGCACCCCGAGCTGAATGTCATTGGGATCGATGTTGCAGACGTACGGGACCTTGAGGAACTCTGCGATGTTCTGCGCCATGGCCCTGGGCCCGATCCCTATGTCCTGGCACACCGAATAAAGTTCTGAACACACGACGCCGGAAAGCTTATAGTTGGTTCCAGGATCAAGGTTCAATCGCTGTGAGAGAAACTCCCTGAATTGGATGAAGTCCGCCGCCTGGATTCCCTCAGACCAGTGCACGGAGGCCTCGTCCATCTCCTTCCACACACCGGTTCTCTGCAAGTACGAGAGCACCCTCTGCAGCAGCATGTCCCCCTTGACAGGCTTCACCAGGTAGTCCAGGGCACCGAGAGAGAACGCCTTGGCTTTGTCCTGCTCTCCGGCTGAGGCTGTAAGGAACACGACCGGTATGGAAGAAGTCTCGGCACATCGACGGAGCTTCGCACACACCTGATAGCCGTCCATCTCAGGCATCACGATATCCAGAAGGATCAGATCGGGCTTGATGGTCTTGGCAAGCTCCAGCCCTGACAGCGGATTGTCCGTGGCAGTGACGGCATAGCCGGCTGTGCCGAGAATCCGCTCCGTAACTTTGAGGGTTATCTTGTCGTCGTCGATGCACAGAATCGAACGCTTCGAGTTGCCGTCAGCCCTGTCCATGGTTTCCCCCGCCAGTTGTCGGTCCCGCTGAGCAATGTTGTTTGTTTGATGGCCGAAGCGGCCGGCCAGCAAACAGTATCGGTGTAGACAAGAGAGACCGCTTTGACTTACACCATCGGATCCATCTCCCCGTAGCGTCACATCTACATAGGGAAATGTCCCTCGATAGTATCTATTCGTCTCTGGCTAGGCGGCACTTTATCTCAAAAATGTGGCCGGAGATTGGAGAAGCGCGGCTTTGAAGGTCGAGGCTGATTGGGATCAATGATTGCTGAGGGGCAGTGCTTCATGCGGCAACGTCCGCGCATCAAGGGAACGGGAACAGACGATCTGCGACAGCCCGACAGAGAGCCCAACATCGCATGGATTGGCCCTCGGTCGCGTTGCCCCGAGTGCCTTCGAAACTGACTACTTCACTATCTCAATCCTTGAATAGCGATTTGATCCGACCCCAGGTCGTAAACTCGGTCCCGGCCGGGGTCCTCCCCACTCCAGTCAGATTTACGTTTCCGCACGCGACCGACCCCGTTGTTATGACGCAAGCCTTGGGGCCTATAGTGGTCGGCTGGAATCGCACGGTGACCGAGTCTGACTGTCCCGCCGCGAGACTATATGAGCCGGCGCCCGATATAATGACGAAGTCTACGCATGATTCGGCGACATTCCCGGTAAGGACGCCGCCGCCGGTGTTGGTGATCACAAACATCATGTCGGCATCACGTCCGATCAGAACGTCGCCGAAGTCCCAACTAAGTGGGACTACCAAGCAATCGGTAGGTGCTTCACCGACCCCGGTGCACGACACGGAGCTACATGAAGCTCCGGTCTCAATCACGCAAGCCTCGGTCCCGACAGCCGTCGGCGCGAACCGCACAGTGACAATCACCGATTGCCCGCCGCCAAGATTCGCCAATGCCAGGATCTCCCGTCGCTGATCCTAGGTGAGATCCCTCCGCTTCAACGGAGCCTATGCCTCAAGAATCTCGATCTCCTTACCAGTCTCGCTCAAGCGCGTTCTCCGGGAATCGCCAACCACGGCAGCCGGGTCGGCGAGCATGCCGAGAGGCTTTGCGGCAGGCTGGGGCTGTCCGAGGGGGATGTGATCGCCATCACTACGGCTGCCTACCTGCACGACATTGGAACGAGTTACTATGGAATTGCTGAAGTCGACGATGCACGCCAGGTGCTTGAGCTGACCACACGGCTACTATCATCACTCAATTATCCTGATGTAATTACAAAGATACTCGCGTCGGCTTACACTGAGCTGCCCGAGGTGGTCGAGACCTTTATCAACATGATCCAAAAAGCGATTCTCAATGTACAGACCGACGGAGGAATCACCCAGGTGATGATACTCTGCGACCGGCCTGTGACCAGAGATACCCTGGATCATAATCCTTGCAGTGCCCGGCGAACCTCAGGAGACGGAATGGAAGGTTGCCGCCTGCTTGACGAGAGAGTCAAGGCCGGACACCTTCTATGACTTTGCCGTCCTGTGGTCGCCTCAGGGGCGCACTGATCACGCTCTAGTCTAGATCTTCACCAGTTCGACACGACGGTTGTTCGCCTTACCTTCAGGGGTCTCGTTGGTGTCAATGGACTTGCCTTCACCCCAGCCTTTTGTCTCGAGCCGCTTGGGATCAATCTTATATGTCTCCACCAGGTAGGTCTTCACTGAGTTCGCGCGATCCTGGGAGAGCTTTAGATTGTAATCATCCGCTCCGTCACTATCGGTGTGACCCTCTATCGATAACTGCAGATTCGCAATGTCGCTCAGAAGCTGGCCGATATCAGCCAACGTCTTGTGGGACTCCGCCTTGATTCTCGCCGAGCCGGAATCGAAGAGGATTCCATGGGTGACGATGCGGCCGGTTTCGTCGAGCTGTTCCTTCAAGGTTTTCCCACCCTCCGCGTAGCGGAAACTGCCGATAAGCATCGGATTATCGGGCTCATCCTTCCATGGATCCATCCGGACTTGAAAGCCCACCGGCTGGAAACCCTCAATCGCCGGCACATTGGCCACGCGCTCGTTGTCGATATAACACTTCATCGTGGTCTTTGTGGCCATGATGCGCATCGTGTGGATACCCATTGAAAGCGGCGCAGCCAGCAGCTTACTAGCAAGCTCCTTCTCGGCAATTATGAGGCGTGTGTGGTCAGTATCCTGGATGCTCAACTCGCCAATTTCCTCACCCGCCGCGTTGAGCCATCGGATATAGAACCAATGCCCCTTGAAATCCGGCCCCTTGGCGGTGAGCTCCATTTCGACCGTGTATTTCGCAGGCAGCGGCCCCGGGGCGATCTTGGGGCGTATGGTACCCTCGTCGGTGCACATTATATAGTTCTTGCCGCCTTGCTTCACGATCTCGAACACGCCTTGATCAAGATTCCAGCGCGTGGGGAACTCTCCGACTTCTTCGCCCCAAAGGTCATCGAAGAAGATCACCTTATCGCCGGGCACAAAGTCGTACTTAGTATAGAGGGCCATGTCCTCCGAAGCAGCCGTCCCACCCTTGGCCCCACCCGCGGGCTCGCTCGCGGCATCTTGGGCCTGACCTTCCGGTTTCTCGGCGGACTTGGTGCTATCGCTCTCGGACTTGTCGAGCGCCTGGTCCACTTTCTTGTCAAGCTTCTCGCCGGCTTTCTGCTTGAGCTTGTCCGTGAGACCCCCAAATCCCGCCCTTGTCGGTGGACATGTTGCCGCCAGGAATGCCGAGATCACTACAAGTGCCAAGAATGTCATGAACCCTCGCATATGATCCTCCTTTCGAGAGACCTTAGCGGTGCCGATAGGATCTCGTCACAACCCGTCCCATTATAGCGCCACGGCCGAGATTGTCAAGATTCCGCATTGACTCATAATAAATGTATTCGAAAGGGGTTCGTTGCCTCAGAAATAAAAAGTATTCGAAACATTGGTCAGATACGCTCCTGGCGCCGTGGGAATCGGCGCTCAGGAGGTAGCAGGCATGGGGATGGACATGAG
>JAZDEY010000066.1:0-13599 GCA_043808325.1 Candidatus Eiseniibacteriota bacterium | reverse complement strand
TCTTCGGCCTCATCCCGCGCTTCAAGTCTAAGGACGAACTGCTGGAAGAGGAGTTCGCCAAGTTCGTCGCGGATACCAAGCCCGAAGAGGCCGAGGCCATCCCGGCTATCAAGACCTACTTCAAGGCCTACGTCACCAGCGATCAGGTGCGGCACATCATCGAGAGCCGCCACTTCACCGATCTGGCCACCAATCCAGTCTTTTCCACACGCGACTTCCGCGCCGTGCCGGCGAAGTACCGCACGCTCATCCCTGAATACGTCAAGGACTATGTCTCCTTGAACCACTTCGCCGCATGAAGGAGCCCCCATGTTAGACACCGATACCAAACGCCGCATCGACACCGCCCGCGACATCCTCGTCGGTAAAGTGCCCGACCCCAAGAGCCAGGTCGAGCAGATCACCATTGCCCTGATCTACAAGTTCATGGACGACATGGACGCCGAGAGCGAGGAGTTCGGCGGCAAGCGCAAGTTCTTCGCCGGGGAGTTTGCCCGCTACGGCTGGGCCAAACTCATGCGCTCCGGGCTGGGTGGCCACGAGACCCTGAACCTCTATGCCGAAGCCATCGCCAAGATGCCGGAGAACCCCGGCATTCCGCTGCTCTTCCGCGACATCTTCAAGAACGCCTATCTACCCTACCGCGATCCGGAGACCCTGCGCGCCTTCCTTAAGGTCATCGACGAGTTCGAATACGACCACAGCGAGCGCCTCGGCGACGCCTTCGAATACCTGCTCTCTGTCCTCGGTTCGCAGGGCGAGGCCGGACAGTTCCGCACCCCGCGCCACATCATCGACTTCATGGTCGAAATCATCGACCCGAAGAAGACCGAGACCGTGCTCGACCCGGCCTGCGGCACCGCGGGGTTCCTGATCTCGTCTTACAAGCACATCCTCAAGGTCAACACCGACGCCAAAGGCAACAGCACCCTGACGCCGGACGAAAAGGGCCGCCTCGCGCAGAACTTCAAGGGCTACGATATCTCGCCCGACATGGTACGCCTGTCGCTGGTGAACCTGTACCTGCACGGCTTCGCCGACCCGCACATCTACGAGTACGACACGCTGACCAGCCAGGAGCACTGGAACGAGTACGCCGATGTAATCCTCGCCAATCCGCCCTTCATGTCGCCGAAGGGCGGCATCAAGCCACACAACCGCTTCTCGGTGCAGTCCAAGCGCAGCGAAGTGCTGTTCGTAGACTACATGGCCGAGCATCTCACTCCCAATGGACGCGCCGGAATCATCGTGCCCGAAGGCATCATCTTCCAGAGCCAGACGGCCTACAAGCAACTACGCAAACTGCTGGTGGAGGAGTACCTCGTCGCCGTCGTCTCGCTGCCGGCGGGTGTGTTCAATCCCTATTCCGGCGTCAAGACCTCTATCCTGATCCTCGACAAGTCGCTGGCCAAGAAGACCAACACCATCGCCTTCTTCAAAGTGGAAAACGACGGCTTCGGCCTCGGCGCCCAGCGGCGCGAGATTGACAAGAACGACCTGCCTCAAACTCACGCCGAGATCGGCGAATACCTGCGCCGCCTGCGGGCGGGGGAATCGGTTGAGGACTTCCAGCCCACGCTGGGGCTGATCGTGGAGAAGGAGAAGATTGCGGCGAATGGGGAGTACAACCTGAGTGGGGAGAGGTATCGAGAGAATGGGGCGAGAAAGACCGCATACGAATGGACGGAACTCGGTGCGATCACACTGGGCTCGCCGCAGTATGGCTCCGGGGCGAGCAAAGTGCCATTTGATAGCAAAGTCCGCTACGTACGAATAACCGACCTCACCGACCGTGGAGAACTGAAGTCGGAAGACCCCGTCTCTCCATCCATTATCGAGCAAGATTGCTTTCTTGAGACGGGTGATCTGCTCATCGCCAGATCTGGTTCCGTCGGACGCACGTATCTCCATCGCGACCTACACGGCACCTACCAGTATGCTGGCTATTTGATTCGGTTTCGCATCGATCCTGCCAAAGCCCTCTCAGAGTTCGTGTTCCACGTCACTCAATCCGATCCGTGGCGGGAATGGATTCTCAGCAACTCCAAGACGGGAACGCTGACCAACATCAACGCGAAGCAATACTCCTCCTTTCGATTCCCCCTGCCACCGCTGGAGGTGCAGAAGGAGATCGTGGCGGAGATCGAGGGTTACCAGAAAGTCATCAACGGCGCCCGCGCCGTCCTCGACCACTACTGCCCCCACATCCCCATCCACCCCGACTGGCCGATGGTGGAGCTGGGAGAAGTATGCTTTTTCAAGCGAGGGCCGTTTGGTGGGAGTCTGAAGAAGGAGATTTTCGTCAAAAATGGCTACGCGGTGTATGAACAGAGCCACGCTATCACCAACGACTTTTCCGAATTCAGGTATTTCGTCGATGAAGATAAGTTCACCGAGATGCATGGTTTTCAGGTGCGACCAGGCGAACTGATCATGAGTTGTTCGGGTACGATGGGTAAAGTGGCGATCATTCCAGACAATGCGCCCGCTGGCATAATCAACCAAGCACTGCTCAAACTGACTCCAAAAGATTGCGTTCTGGGGGTCTTCCTGAAACTCTGGATGGAGAGTACGAACTTTCAGGAAAGCTTGGCGGACTTCACTTATGGAGCAGCTATAAAGAACGTCGCTTCGGTCGAAATACTGAAAGGCTTGCGGCTCCCCCTCCCGCCGCTCGCTACGCAGCAAGCCATCGTCGCCGAGATCGAAGCTGAGCAGGCGTTGGTCGCCGCCAACCGCGAACTGATCGCCCGCTTCGAGAAGAAGATCCGGGCTACTCTCGCCCGCATCTGGGGCGAGGACGAACCGGCCACGGCGGAGGTGTAAGCCATGGAAGAAGCCGCCGAACTGGGCAACTATCTGCCGCTCTCCTTCAAAACCCGCAGCGAGCAGGACTACATTGCCTTCCTGTGGGACGCCTTCGAGACCAATTACACCCACGGCAAGTACCAGTTCGCCTTTCTCGCCTACCACATGCTCACCATGAGCTTCGTCTACTTCAACATCTGGCAGATCAGGCAGGCCCGGCGGGAGGATTTCGAGAAGGGGCTCATCGGCTTCAGCAAGGACATCGAGAAGAAACTGCTGGAAGCGACCTCGCCGTTTGTCTTCAGCGCCGAGAAGGAACGCAGCATCCTGCGCTTTCTCAAACTGATCGGCTGCGACAACGGCAAGATCGGCACCTATGCCAAACTGGTGGACGACCGTAATGAAACCGCCCACCCCAATGGCAACATCTTCTTCAGTACCGAGGCGGCGCTCGATACCAAGATCACCGAGATCCTGCGGGTGGTGGATGAAATTCAAACCCACTCCAGGCCCATCATCGAATACTGCTACCGCGACTTCCTGCTTCAGAACCACGACCCTGACGAGCGTGAATACCCCGACGCTGCGGACCAGATTCGCGAAGTGTTGATCCACAACAACTACCTGTCGCAGAAGGACATCGACATCTGCCTCGGCTTCGATCTTGCCGGTATCGCGGATCTGCCAGAGATCGACAGTATCCGCACGCTGCACGAGGTGCTGAAGTCAGAATATGGACCAGACGATGAACACAGCGTGTCATAACAACCGGTTGCAGCGGACGGCGTATCGCCGCCGCTGAACCGGAGCGTCAGGGGCTTCAGTATTCAGGCAACTGGGAGGCTTGGCCTTCGATGATCGAGATTGAAGAACCATTGCTCGCATTCAGAGAATATCCCGGCCCTGTGCTCCTCTTGGCCGGCCCCGGCACGGGCAAGACTTGGCAGCTGGCGATGCGCATCAAGTTCCTGCTGGAGGAAGGCGACGTTACTCCTGGCGAAATTGCGGTTATAACCTTTACAAACGAAGCTGCACGAAACATGCGGGAACGACTTGCGAGGCCAGATGTCAACATCCCCTCGGAAAGCGCCCCGAAGATCATCTCCACTATGCATAGCCTCGGAAACACGATCATCGGCACTACGGCCCAGATGTTCGGTCTCGCCGAGGAGTATGAAGTACTCTACGATGACAACGCGCGGCGCGTTCTCCTCCAAGACGCAGCAACTCTTGCCGGATACCGCCGCGACAGATACAAGATTACAGACGATTGTCGGCGTAAAGGGGCCTGCAAACCGGTTGATGGTGCGGAGGCTTGCGAGATCTGCCGACACTACAAGGGCCTGCTGCGCACGTGCGATCGGGTGGACTATGACGACCAGATTCTGCTGGCCTGTGAAGCCCTACGGGCTGACACTAATCGGTTGGCTACTTGGCAGGCCCAGACACGGTATCTCCTTGTAGATGAGTACCAAGACATCAACCAGGCGCAGTGTGAGCTAATCCAACTCCTTTCAGCAGGCAACCGTGATGGCCTGTTCGCCGTTGGCGACGACGACCAGAGCATCTATTCGTTTCGGGGCGGCAACCCCAAGTACATAAGAGCCTTCGAAGATTACTTCGGTGAAGACTCGAAGATAGGCCGCCTCGCCAAGAGTTGGCGCTGTCCCGAGCACATACTGAAAGGTGCCCGCGGGGTAATTAGCACCTATTACCCAGATTCATTTCCAAAACCTGAACCTACATTCAGTGATGATATCGAGATGAACCACAAGATTGTCTTCTACGATGTCCCCTCTGATGACGTAGAAGCCAGCATCATAGCGCGCCTTGCCACCGAGAAGATCAAGACGCGCTCCGTCATTGTCATCATCCCTAACGGAAACTACCTGCAGCCCATCAAGGTCGCACTTGAACGCAAGAGACTAAGCTTTACCTACAAGCGAGATATCGACCCAGCAGGCATAGTACGCTTCGCACTCTTCGCAGACTGGGTGGAACGCCCGGACGATAACGTTACTTTGCGTTATCTGCTCGATCTAGTTGTCCAAAACAATGATGCAATCACCGAGATTGTTGACGTAGCGGGCGGAAATCTGACAGCCAAGAGGCTTGCAGCCTCGGAGCTGCTCGCCTCGCTCTGGACAGATGTCGATGAGACGAGCACCCTATATGAAGTCTTGCTGAGACGGGCCTCAAGAAATGATGGGGAAGCAGTCTTCCAGGCCGTAGTGAAATGCTTGGCTGAGGCCGCCGAGGTATTAACAGAGAAGGGCGGGAATCGAAAAGCGCTTCCAGGCTTCCTGCATAGCTGCGGACTGCTCGTGGCCCCTGGCAAGAACCCGAACGGCCTTATTGAGGAAATCAGAGAGCTTCGCGCCGAGAGGCGTGCCGCAGGTGTTATTGACAACCGCATAACTAATGTCTCATACTCCTATTCGGAGGTGAGACATGCGACCCTTCGGAGATCCCAAGACCCTCGAGCGGCGGCGTTTGAAAGCCGTCACGCTTCTCAAGAAAGGCCTCTTGCCCGGCGAGATCGCCCGACGCCTGGGCGTCGATCGTCGTTCGGTCCATCGGTGGCTTCGGGCATATCGTGATCGAGGAACCGATGGTCTCTCGCCTGTGCCCGCCTCGGGGCGCCCGCCCAAGCTTAAAGCCGATGACCGAGAGAAGCTCTCTCACATGCTCCTCGAAGGGGCCACGACCTTCGGATATCCCACCGACCTGTGGACGAGCCCCCGAGTGGCCGATCTCATTCGTCGCCGCTTCCGGGTGAAGTATCATATCCACCACATCAGCCGTCTGCTTCGGTCTCTGGGCTTTAGCCCCCAGAAGCCGGAGCGGCGGGCCCGCGAGCGCGACGAACCGGCGATCCGGGGTTGGGTGCAATCCCAGTGGCCCCGGATAAAAAAAACGCCTGGCGGCTGAAAGCCTCTCTCGTCTTCCTGGATGAGAGCGGGCTTCTCATGGCCCCACTGGTGCGCCGCACCTGGGCCCCCGTGGGACAGACGCCCATCCTTTATCAACGGGGGCGGTCCCATGAGCGCGTCTCGATGATCGCGGCGCTCACCGTCTCGCCCCGGCGACGCCGGGTGGGACTTTACTTTTCGCTCTTGCCCAACGAAAATGTCGTGACCCAAAACCTTCTCCGCTTCGTCCGGGCGCTCCGCCGAGAACTCGGTTCTCCCATCGTCCTCGTGTGGGATCGCCTCAACGTCCATCGAAGCGCCTCGACCCAACTCTGTCGCCGCAGTCGCTCCATCCACCCGGTTTTCCTTCCCCCCTACGCCCCGGAGCTCAACCCCGTGGAGGCGTTCTGGGCCTACCTCAAGATGAACCCTTTGGCCAACCACGCGCCCTTCGATGTCGACGAGCTTGGGCGCCGAGCCGAGCGTCACACCCGAAGGATCGCTCGTGACCAGGCTCTTCTTCGCTCCTTCCTTCAAGTGTCCCCTCTCTTCTTACGCCTCCGATGAGACATTAGTTATGCGGTCATCAATAGCAGCTCTTACGGGTCCGTAAACATCTATAATATGCCTAGTGCCAAAGGCCTAGAGGGCGATGTTGTGATAGTAGTTGGGCTTTCACGACATCTGTTCCCAAAATCCGAGTCAGACTGTGCTGAGGTGGCGCGCCTATTCTATGTTGCCATGACGCGTGCAAAGAAGGAACTCCATCTCTTCAGTGCAAGAAAGAGGCCCGCAAGTATCACCTTCATGGGCGCATCGTACCAGCTCCAAAGATCGCCATTCATTGACTCGATTCCAGACGAGCACAGAGAGATGAAGTACTTCCGAGCTCGGAAGAGACGAAGAAGCCCGTAACAAAGCACTCAAGCGGAGCTGTCGGGCCGTGCTGGCCCGATAGGCATCTTAGTGCAGACGCTGTACCACATCTGACGATCGAAGCCCAGGGCCAGCCGTGAGCCTTATGGCGTCATTTGATACTATCTGGTTATGACGACCTTCTTAGTGGTGATGGTGCTGCCTGCCTGAAACTCGCAGAAGTAGATTCCGGAAGCGACGGCGTGGCCGTCAGAGTCCGCTCCATCCCACGGAACCGCGTGCATGCCGGGGTACTGGTTCTCCCTCAGGAGTATCTTGATTTCGCGTCCGAGGATGTTGTAGACCGCAATCCGCACATTCGCGGCCAAGGGCAGCGCATAATAGACAACCACCCCCGCCCTCGCAGGATTGGGTGCGGCCAGGAGATTGAAGGATGGGCTTCGCCCGGTCGTGTCGGGCTCGGTCTTCATAAGGAGGACATCACTATCAGCCATCCACTCGTCGGCAGGCGTGAAGTTCCCAGCAATCACATAGCCTCCGTCAGCGGCCTGTAGAATCGAGTTGCCTTGCTCAAGGTCGGAGCCCCCGTATTTCCCTTCCCAGAGCAGATTGCCCAGCACGTCGATCTTCACGACGTAGACATCCCAACCGCCCGTGCCTGACGAGTAGGTGTGGCCCGCGACTACGAAGCTTCCATCACGGGCCTCTGTCACGGAGTATCCGAAGTCATAGCTTGTGCCGTCGAAGGTCCTAGTCCACAGGGCATCACCGCGGGCATCGGTCTTGACAACGTAGACGTCTTGATTGCGCCCACCAAACGAGTTCGTCCAGCCTGTAAGGATGTATCCCCCGTCAGAGGTCCGCTTGCCATCCCAGGCCAAATCGGACTTGCTGCCTCCGCAAGCGTTTGTCCACAAGGTGTCGCCGTTCGCATCGGTCTTGACAAGATAGGCGTCGTAATCACGGGAGCCCGATCTTGAAGTGAAGGTATTTCCAAAAAGGATGTACCCTCCATCGAGGGTCTCGTCGATGGCCCAGGCCTGATCCCATTCAGTGTCTCCGAACCTCTTGGTCCAGAGTGCGCGACCATTCGAGTCGGTCCTTATGAGGTAGATATCAAAGCGCTCGAATGCGCCTGTCTCTCCCGCAATTATGAAACCGCCGTCACGGGTTTGGCGGACCGCGCACCCGAAAGTATCGGCGGTATCTCCGTAGGTTGCTGTCCAGAGAGTGTCGCCGTCGGCATCCAACCTGAGCAGGTATGCGTCGACCTGGGTGGGCAAGGAATCGGCGTCAAGGTCAGCAGTGAATCCTGCGACCACATATCCACCGTCCGCGGTCGCTTGAATGGATAAGGCTTCGTTCCAGGCACGCTGCCCGTAGGTCCTCGCCCAGAGGCTCTCGCCGTCGGCATCCGTCTTGAGAAGGTAAACGTCGAAGTGGGGAGGCTCAGCAGGGTAGGAGCGAAAGCCCCAATCCCCGGTACGTCCCGCAATCAGGTAGCCGCCGTCAGGGGTCGCGATGACGGACTCCGCGTAGTCATCGTCTGCGCCCCCGTATGACCTTGACCAGGACAGGTCGGGTGATGATAGGTCGGAAGGTGACGGGTTTGGAGGGCCTGCGATAACCGGCGGGCTGCTCCCGGCGAGGATGACGGCGAGAGCCATGATTGAGAGACTTCGGCGGACTAAGGCACTCCTGTTCACCATCATCTCGCAACCTCCTAGGCACATCCTACGTGCATCATAGCACACCTAACCCGCCCAGCCAACGGTCTAACGGTCTAGATGACTCTGTCGATGACCTTCCCCCGTTTGTTGGGCCACGCACGGGACCAGTCTTCTGCGCCCTCGCTGAGTCGTTGCTTCGGAGCGTAAGCTACAGAGAGGAAATCCTTATGGACATCCAAACCGACGAAAAGAGTGGTATGATAGGGAAGTCATAATGTCTATGCCCGAGAGGGTTGGTGGTCCATTGGGATCTTTCATGACCTGCGTGCAGCTGATGGGCGGCAAGGGCCGCAACTAGACTGGTGTTAACAAGGGAGGTGCACTGTGAACGTATTTGCAGCACGGAGATCACTGGGGCCCTTCTCGTGTGTGCTGCATGGCTGGCCGTCGCTAGCCCGTGTACCGGGGCGGGGCTTACCCCCGGTTTCGGCTGCGGACTGGGTTCCGCCTATGCGACTCTCGGGATGAGCGGCTCTATCGGTAGTGACCATCTTCGTGGAGAGATCGCGGTCGGCACAGAACCTTTCGTGTGGAGTAAGACCTACGCAGCCGGTGCGACAGCGGTATTCCTCGACCCCGAGGCGCGCCTCCGCCCGAGAATCTCCGTGTTCGTGAAAAGCAACGCCTCAGCAGTGACGGTGTGGGAACCGGAAGTCGGGGGGGAGATCCAGAACGATGTGGAGTACGAGCCCTTCGCCGGCATTGCCGTCCTAGGTGGCGTCGATCTTCGCCTATTTGAGGAGGGTGCCAACTCCTTCTGGTTGGCCCTTGCCGTAGGCTATCAGACGCTGTTCGCAGGGATGGATAAGGTCAACGCAAAGGTAGATGAGTTCCAGGTGAAGTATGGACCGACTGGACACGACATCAGTGTCCCTCGCTTGGAGCACTTCACGTTTTCGGTGGGATTGAACGTCCAACTGCAGCGGCTTCAATTATGACAGGACTGACCCAGTTGCGGGCATAACAAGTGGCCCGAGCGGACTTGGCTACGGCGGCATGGCTCTTGCGGACAGGCTGAGCAACAGCCGCGCCGCTCAGTCACACCGTTTGCTGAGGAGACAATATGAAACATATTGCGTGCGTTCTTCTGATACTGGTCACTGTTGGCTTCGCTGGGCATGGAGAGGCGACAAGCTCAACAATACTGACTCGCGCTGAAACTATCGCAAAGGATCCATACGTTGGAGCGATTGTCGTCGACGCCGAGTCTGGGCTTATTCTTTTTGACGACAACGCAAGGGTAGACATCTATCCCGCCAGCACAGTAAAGCTCATGGACCTGTTGATCATACTGGAGAAGGTCCAACATGATGACCTACGACTCGCGGATACGGTCACGGTAGGAGCAGAAGCCGCCCGTATGGGAGGGTCGCAGGTCTACCTCGGCCAGGGCGAGCAATTCACGGTTGACGACCTACTCTATGCTTTGATGTTGGAATCTGCCAACGATGCGGCGGTGGCTTTGGCGATTCACGTTGCCGGATCGGAAGAAGCGTTTGTGCAACAGATGAACAAGCGCGCTGCAGAGATCGGCATGAAATCAACGCAATTCGCATCCGCGCACGGGTTGCCACCTGGGAAAGGCGAGATTCCTGACATTTCAACACCGTATGATCTTTCTCTTCTGGCGCGTGAGGTTCTGAAGCATCCCGAATCACTTCGCTACACTGGATGCAGTGAGAAGGTCTTCCGACCGGGCGAAAAGCCGCTTCTGATGCACAATCACAATCATCTTCTTGAGACAGTCGAAGGATGCGATGGTCTCAAGACGGGCTACTTCCGCGCCGCGGGGTTTTCGATTGTCGCGACAGCGCTTCAAGACGGAAGACGTATCATTGCAATTGTCGCCGGATGTAGTAATCGGGCGACAAGAGATAAGACAGCACGAAGACTCCTGACCGAATTGTCTCTGACGGGGTTACATCAGGGAGAGCATTATCGATGATCAGCCTCGGTACACATATATAGAAGGCCCCGGCAGGTACAAAGTTCCCAGCAATTACGTAGCCTCCGTCAGAGGCCTGTAGAATCGAGTAGCCCTGCTCAAGGTCGGGGCCCCCGTACGCCCTGTTGGCTCCTTGAGAAAGACCTTGCGATACACATAAATTGCCTGTATAATGTGTATCAAGGGGGTGACAGGCATGGGAAGAACGAACGTTGTTCTGGATGACGATCTGGTGGCAAGGTGCCGGAAAGAAACGGGGATACACACGGTCCGGGCTTTGATCGACCACGCGCTGCGGGAGCTTCTGAGACACCGGCGGCAGAGAAAGGTGTTGGAGCTCAAGGGCATGGTGAGCTGGGAGGGCGATCTTGATGCCTGGCGTAAAGGCCGAGGTTAGCCATGGTTATTGTTGACACGTCGGTCTGGGTCGACTTCTTTCGCGGCAAAGCCACGGCGCAGGTCGCGACGCTCGAGCGTCTTCTATCCGAGTCTGAGGACGTTTGCATATGTGGGATCATTCTGGCGGAGGTTCTTCAGGGCATTCGCGAGGATTTGGACTATGCGCGGACGCACTCGAGGTTCAACGCCTTCCTTTTTTTGGAGATGACCAGGGGCACGTTCATAAGGTCGGCTCAGATATATCGAGGTCTCCGGCGGCGAGGTGTCACGATCAGCAAGCCAGTGGATTGTATGATCGCAGCGGTAGCCATTGAGCACAATGTTGCGCTTCTGCACCATGACGGGGGCTTTGATCCGATTGAGGAATTCTGTGGGCTCAAGGTGGTGAAAGTGGGATAGGGGCAGGTCAAGATGAACGAGATGCTGGACGACCGGGAGATGCACAACATGAGAAACCTCTACAGCAGAATGGCTCTGGGGATAGTCGTATCCCTCTTAGCATGTAGCCTTGCCGGCGTTCGATCGGGCACGGCGGACACAGTATGCCCGGTGGCAGGAGATCAAGCGGTAACCGATGCTCTCACGCCCATTCGACAGCAGTATCACGTGCCGGCCATCGCCGGCGCCATTGTGACCAGCAAGGGGTTAGATGTCTGTGGGGTTGTCGGCGTACGCAAGATGGGCACCGAGATTCCAGCTTCGCCTAGCGACCAATGGCATCTTGGCTCCGATACCAAAGCCATGACGGCCACATTGGTCGGCAGGCTGGTTGAGCAAGGCCCGCTGAAGTGGAACACAACGGTGGCCGAGGTGTTCCCTGACCTGGCGCTGGGATTCAGCCCTGAGATGAGGGGCGTTACCGTTCTTCAATTGCTCTCGCACCGTGCGGGGCTGCCGGCAGACCTTAACTGGTGGTCCAACTTCGGAATCCCGGGAGAGGCTAAACCCCGGGCACTGCGGCTGGGGGCGCTGAAACAGGCGCTCGCCAAAAAACCGGAATCCAGCCCGGGAAGCGAGTTCAAGTATTCGAATCTCGGGTATGTGATCGTTGGCGCGATTGTCGAGAAGGTGACCGGGATGTCCTGGGAGGAAGCGATCCGGGACAAGGTACTGAAACCCTTGGGAATGGAGAGCGCGGGTTTCGGTGGTGTCGGCACGCCCGGCCAGATCGACCAACCGTGGGGCCACACGGAGGGCGCAAAGCCTGTAGCCACCAATGGCCCATCAACAGACAATGCTCCGATACTTGGGCCCGCCGGCCGCGTCCATTGCACTATCCAGGATTGGGCCAAGTTCGTGACCGACCAGCTCCGGGGCGCACGCGGGGAGCCCGCGCTGCTTCAGGACTCAACCTACCAGGTGCTGCACAGGCCGCCCTTCGGCGGAGATTATGCCCTGGGCTGGGGTGTGGTCGAACGGGACTGGGGTGGCGGCACCGTGCTCAACCATGCGGGAGATAACACCATGAACCACGCCAACGTCTGGATTGCCCCGCAACGCGACTTCGCCGTGCTGGTGTGCATCAACCAGGGAGGTGACACTGCGTCTAAGGCGAGCGACGCGGCAGTGGGCGCCTTGATCCGACTGCACCTGTCCAGGACCAAGAAGGGAGAGTGACCGTGGCATTCAATCTTGAGAAGCTATTCACTGATGTCTTTGCGCCTCGGCGCGGGGATGTGGTCACCATCATGTACGACCTGCCCCACGGCGAAATCCGGGACCGCGAAGAGTGGCGGCTGCGCCGGGAGATGGCATCTGCGTGGCATCGTAGGATAGGGGAGTTTGCGAATCGCTACGGATTCACGGTCAACCCCATCGTGACCTACCAGGCAACCGGAGCCCACAACTCAGACTTGCCGTCAGATGGAGTGTCGCAGGAGCAGGCCGTCCCGCTTGAGGACATCGTCAAGGGGTCGACCATAGTTGTGTCCATGCCGGAGTACTCTGCCTCAGCGCCGCTTCTTATGTTCACGAAGAAATACGAGCACCTCCGCGTGGCGAGCATGCCGGGGGTCACGAAGGCAATGGAGGACACGGGGCTTGCCGCCAACTATCAGGAGATTGCAGCAACCTGCAAGCGGCTGGTGAGGCTGTTCGAGCCGGCCGAGGGCGTCGAAGTCACGTTCTCAACGGGACACATCTGCTATTTCGATCTCTCGGATCACAAGATTCCGCTTCAGGATGACGGCATGCTGCATCCAGGCGCGGACAAGGATGCCTTTCGATTTCGGAATCTCCCTTCGGGGGAGGTCGCCGTCTGCCCAAACGAGGCCAGCGACAGTCGCACGGCCGGCGAGATTCCGGCGGTGCTTGGCAGTGAGGAAATCGTCTTCATCGTGAAGCATAACAGGATCGTTGATATCAGAGGCAAGGGTCCGATCGCGGAACGGATGCGCGCCGAGTTTCGTGGGGAGCCGGCGCTATGCAACATCGGCGAGGTCGCGATCGGCTGCAACGATAAGGCGGCCGTTACCGGCAATGTGCTCGAGGACGAGAAGGCGGGGTTCCACTGGGCCTACGGACGAAGCGATCATATCGGGGGGACAGTAGGCCCGAAGCATTTCACTTCCCCGGACAGAGTTTGTCACCAGGACATTGTGTACGCCAAGGGGAACCCCATCGTCTGCAGCCGCTTCGACTTCGTATTTCCAGACGGCTCGAGGCAGACGGCAGTCGTGGACGGTGTGATCATAGTCTAGCGAGGCGACGTGGCGCCTCGCCCCACCCTCAGACGCGGAGAAGAACCATGAACGAGACTGCGATTCGATCCCTGGTTGATGACCTTGTTGGCGCCTGGAACGATCGAGATATAGACCGGTTCATCAGTCATCTCGATGAATCCGTGATTTGGGACGACCCGGCAATGCTTCTTGGTCCAGCGATAGGTCGGAGTGCGGTGCGAAAGTTCAGCGAGAGCATCCTGCGAGCC
>JAZDEY010000065.1:0-44585 GCA_043808325.1 Candidatus Eiseniibacteriota bacterium | reverse complement strand
TCCTCATGTCCATCCCCATGCCTGCTACCTCCTGAGCGCCGATTCCCACGGCGCCAGGAGCGTATCTGACCAATGTTTCGAATACTTTTTATTTCTGAGGCAACGAACCCCTTTCGAATACATTTATTATGAGTCAATGCGGGGGGTTGTCTTAGTCCTGCGAGAGTGCTAATATCCGAGATCGCAGGAGGGTTATCTTGAAGCACTTCCAGCAGTTCCTTGTGGCCAAGACACCGCAGGATGCCGTGGACCTGAGAAAGTCCGCCGGCACCAGGGCACTCTATATCGCGGGTGGAACCATGGCGGTTCCGCTGGCCACCAGGTCGGTCGAGGTGCTCGTGGATATCAGCCGACTCGATCTTGCCGGAGTTGCGATGGAGGGTAACAAGATCGCGATTGGCGCAACCACACTCCTGGCCGACCTCCTCTCGGCCGAGGTCCGCGCGGGGCTTCCTTGCGTTTATGACGCTGTGCGGAGATGCGCGACTCCCATCATTCGCAATATGGCCACGGTGGGTGGAGCACTCGCCGTGGCTCATCTGCCTTCGGATCTTGCGGTTGCGTTGCTCGCGATGGGGGCGGATCTTGAAATCATGAGGGATGAGAAGACCGTAATCAGCATCGAGGATCTCTTGGGGCGAGGCTGGCTTAAAGGGCCCGATCTCATTTGCCGTGCCATCGTAAGCAAGGAGCGGTGGGGCCGGGGTGCGAGCTTCACCAAGTTCGGGAGGAGCGCCATAGATATCGCCATCGTCAATGCCGCAGTCGTGCTTGATCGCGCGGAGGACGGCAGGGTCGGCACGCTTAGGATTGCGGTCGGCCAATCCTATTCGTTGCCGGTGCTCGTCAAGGCCGCGGGCGAAGAGGCCGAGGGCAAGGTACTCACGCGCTCGCTCCTTGAGGAGATTGCGCGCTCGGCAGCGGGCTCGATCAAGCCCAAATCTGATTTCCGGGCGTCATCCGAATATAGAAAGCACCTGGTTGAAGTCATGGTTGTGCGGGCGCTCTATGAGGCGGCTACGCAGGCAGGTTGGAAACTTGACATCTAAACTCACGGTCAACGCCAAAGAGCTCACGCTCGAGGTTTCCCCCGGGGAAACTCTGCTCGAGGCGCTGCGGCGCCTGGGACTTAAGAGCGTTAAGAAATCCTGTGAGACCGGTAACTGCGGCACCTGCACCGTGCTCCTCGATGGCAGGCCGGTAGCGTCCTGCATCACCCTTGCCCTCCAGGTGGACGGGCGGTCGGTCGTGACCGTGGAAGGCCTCGCAGAAGACCCAAGGCTTGTCGCGCTGCAAGAGAGCTTCGTCGAGGCCGGAGCGCCTCAATGCGGCTACTGCACGCCGGGTATGCTCCTTACCGCCTTTGCTCTGCTCGGCACAAAGGCAGCGCCCACGCGAGAGGAGATCCGGGAAGCCATATCGGGCAATATCTGCCGGTGCTCGGGCTATGTCAAAGTCGTCGATGCGATAAGGGATGCGGCGGCAAAGATTGGAAGCAAGAAATAGGCGACAGGGAAGCACGAACCATCCAGTCGGATGAATGGTCGGATGGATAGGAAATAGAGGACTCGGGTATGGCGCGAGCCACTAAGGCGAATAAAGCGAAATCTCAGATCGGAAGAGACCCGCACCTCAAGGTGGTCTCCAAGCGGGTGCGCAAGGTCGATGGCGATGCCATCGTCAAGGGTGAGGCCCGCTACACCGCGGATATGCTTCCCGCGGAGACGCTCTACGCCAAGATTCTGCGGAGCCCCAAGGCTCATGCGCGGATCAAGTCCATCAAGACCGATGGCGCACTCGCCATTCCCGGAGTGGTGCTGGTGCTCACCCACGAGAACGTGCCGCGAATCCCCCATACCACGGCGGGCCAGAACTATCCCGAGCCCTCTCCCTACGATAACTTTATGCTCGATAACAAGGTGCGGTTTGTGGGTGACCGCGTGGCGGTCGTGGTCGCCAAAGATGAACTAACAGCAAGCCGCGGCTGCGAGGCGCTCGAAGTAGAGTACGAAGTGCTGCCGGCGGTCTTCGATCCCGAAGAAGCCCTGAAGCCGGGCGCTCCCGTAATTCATGACGAGCCCGATGCAAGCGGTATCCGCGATGCCGCCCGCAATCTGGTCGCCTCGATCGAGGTCGAAATCGGAGATGTTGAAGCCGGCTTCGGCAAGGCCGATCACGTTTTCGAGAATACCTACTCGGTCCACTACGTTCAGCACGTTCCCTTGGAGCCGCACGTCTGTCTGGCCTACCTCGATGAGTTCCGGCGGATCATTATTGTAAGCGCCACTCAGGTGCCCTTCCACGTGAGACGGATTGTCGCACGCGTCAATCAGGTGCCGGTGTCGCGAGTCCGGGTTATCAAGCCCAGGATCGGCGGCGGCTTCGGTGGCAAGCAGGAGATCGTGCTCGAGGATCTCTGCGCCCAGATTGCGCTCCGGACCGGAAGGCCGGTCTTTATGGAGCTCAAGCGGGACGAGGAGTTCTTTGCCTCGCGCACCCGGCATCCTCAACGGCTCACGCTGAAGACCGGACTCACCAAGGATGGCGTGATTGTGGCCAACGAACTGCGGATCCTGGCCAACACCGGGGCCTACGGCACCCACGGGCTGACGGTGCAATCCAATACCGGGAGCAAGACGTTGCCCTTCTACCGGTCGCCCAATTTGCGTTTCGTGGCGGAGGTTGCCTACACCAACCTGCCCGTGGCAGGCGCGATGCGGGGCTATGGCGGACCGCAGGGTTACTTTGCGCTCGAGTGCCACATGGATGAAGTGGCCCACGCGATGGGCATGGACCCGTTGGAGCTGCGGCGCAAAAACCTTATTCGGCTTGGGGATGTCGATCCGATTGCGACCAAACTCGGGGAAGGCAAGGCCGGCTTCGAACGCGTGGTCAGGTCCTGCGGCCTCGAGGAGTGCATCGAGCTCGCGAAGGCCGCCGTAGGCGACAAGTCCGGCAGCGGCAAGGGCGGCGAGACCAAGTCCGGTGGAAGCAAGCGCACCACCCCCTTTGAGCGGACCAAGCGGGGGATCGGTTATGCGGTCTGCATGCACGGCAGCGGCATTGCGGGTGACGATGTCGGTGGCGCCACCATAAAGGTCAATGAGGACGGTTCCTTCAATCTCCTGGTGGGTGCGACCGATCTCGGCACGGGCAGTGATACGATTCTTGCCCAGATGGCAGCCGAGGTTCTCGGGGTCGGCTTCGAGGACATCCTCGTCTACTCTTCGGACACCGACTACACGCCTTTCGACGTGGGTGCCTACGCCTCCAGCACTACCTACGTTTCAGGAACCGCGGTCGTCAAGGCCGCGGAGCAAGTGAGGGAGAAGCTCAAGATCGTCGCGGCGGGTCTCCTCGGCGAAAGCCCCGACCGCTTGACCTTTGATGCCGGCTGCTTTTCGGCACCCGGCGGCAAGCGGGTTCACATCAAAGAGGCCGCCCTGAAATCGATTTACGGGGACGACAAGCAGCAGATCACCGAGACCGCCTCGTTTCTCACCTTCGATAGTCCTCCGCCTTTTGCGGCCTGCTTCGCTGAGGTCGAAGTCGATCTTGATACCGGGGCAGTCAAGGTCGTCGACGTTGCGACGGCGGTCGATCTCGGGCGCGCGATCAATCCCACGCTGGCCGAGGGCCAGATCATAGGATCGGTCTCGATGGGCATAGGCTACGCCCTCACTGAGGAGATGAAGTTCTCGCCCACCGGAAAGATGATAAACGCCTCGCTGATGGAATATAAAGTCCCGACTTCGCTCGATCTTCCCGAGATCAAGGCGTTGCTCGTGGAGAGCGTTGAGCCCTCAGGTCCCTTTGGGGCGAAGAGCGTGGGGGAGATCTGCCTGGACGTGGTAGCCCCAGCAATTGCCAACGCCATCTACAACGCTACGGGTGTGAGACTGAGGGATCTCCCCTTTACGCCGGAACGCGTGTGGCGTGCTCTCAGGGAGGCCGGGCTGTGATCCTCCTCAAGAACATTCTGCTTCTCTATACCGGCACTCAAGAGCTTCGCGGCGTCGATGTCCTGGTCGAAGGCAATCGAATCCGGCAGATCGCGCCCAGGATCGATCTCGCCAAGGCCGCGGCCGCTGCGCCGGCCGGCACCCAGGCCGAAGCTGCCGAAGCGATCGAAGAAATCGATTGCCGCAACCTGGTCGTCCTTCCGGGCTTCGTCAATACGCATCATCACTTCTATCAGACGCTCCAGCGCTGCATCCCGGAGATCCAGGATGCCCCGCTCTTTACGTGGCTCAAGCGGCTCTACCAGATATGGAAGAACCTGGATGAGGACAGCATCTACTGGAGCACGCTGGTGGCCTGCGGCGAACTCTTGAAGACCGGCTGCACCACCTCAACCGACAATCTCTACGTCTTCCCCAGAGGCAAGAGCTCGCGCTTCATTGATGTCCAGATAGAAGCGGCTTCGCAGATCGGTATGCGGTTTCATCCCACCCGGGGCAGCATGTCCCGTGGGGAGGGAGAGGGTGGCCTCCCACCGGATGAAGTGGTTCAGACCGAGGGGGAGATCCTTGAGGATAGCGAGCGCCTGATCGGCCGCTACCACGATCCCGCGCCGGGAGCGATGGTCCGGATTGCGCTCGCGCCGTGTTCGCCGTTTTCGGTCTCTGAGAAGCTCCTGCGCGCGACGAGAGATCTCGCGTCCAAGCGTGGCGTTCTCCTCCACACCCATATCGCGGAGACCGAGGATGAGACCGCCTACTGCCTGGAAACCTATGGCGTAAGGCCGCTCGAGCTGATGGAACGGTGCGGATGGCTGGGGAGTGATGTGTGGTACGCGCACGGCATCCACTTTACGGATGCCGAACTTGAGAAACTTCGCGAGACTGCGACCGGCATCTGTCATTGTCCCACTTCCAACATGCGCCTGGGATCGGGGCGGGCAAGGGTGCCCGAGATGCTGAGGCTGGGAATCCGGGTTGGCCTCGGGGTGGATGGCAGTGCCAGCAACGATTCTTCGGACATGCTCGGCGAGCTGCGCAACTGCTTCCTGGTCCAACGCCTGGGGGGCGGCAGCTCGGCGATGACCGCGCGGCAGGTGATAGATCTGGCGACCCGAGGTGGGGCGAGTCTCCTGGGGCGGGACGATATCGGATCGATTGCGGAAGGCGGGATCGCCGACCTGGTGGGCATCGACATATCCGACATATCGCACGCCGGCGCCTCGCATGACTACCTGGCATCACTGGTACTGTGCGGCGCAAGTCACGTGGTCGCGCTCACGATGGTGAACGGCAGGGTGGTGGTGAGGGATGGCAGGCTCGTCACCGTGGACGAAGCCGAGATCGTCCGGAACGCCAACAAGGCCGCCCTACGCCTGGTATCGGGTTAACTTCACGGCCTTATCGCCATCGAGTAGGGGCCTTCTCCGGTTTCTATCCAGTTCTGGATCTCACGGGTGATCGTATCTATCACAACCACTGCGTTCTTGCCAGGGACCGTGGCGTAGAGCTTCTTCTCGTCGGGATCGAACATCAGCCTGCCCGGCTTTGATGGAAGCCGCACGCTGTAGATCGTGACCCCGGTATAGGGATCGACACACAGGATCTCATTGGTCTCGCCCATCGACACAAAGAGCCTTCGGCCATAAGGATCGAGCGTTACGTCACCCGCGCCGTTACCTATGAACACGCTCCGCTCAATCGCCATCGTTTCCAGCTTCAAGATCGAGAGATCACTGGAACCACTGTTGGTCACATAGAGCCAGCCCATGCTATCATCGATCGTAACTCCGGTGGGCCGCAGCTCAACCTGGAGGGTCGTGTCCACCACGGCGGGCTGGACCGCGAGGTTAATGACCGTCAGGGTTCCATCAAAGAGATTCACGACAAATGCTAAGTCGCGCGAGGCAGAGTACACCGCATCGACCGGCCCATCGCCCACGGGGATCGTGTCCACAACCTGAAACGTGAAAGTGTCCACCAGGTAGATGCTGTCGCTGCCGAAGTTGACGACGATCAGGACGTCCCTTGGAGGCACGGGCTCGATGTGCACCGGTTCGTCAATCAGGTCTATCTGAGCGGCCTTAAGCAGGTGCTGACTGATCATGTCCATCTCATATATCGCCCCGGCCCTGCGGTCGGCGATATATAGCCTGTTTCTTCGCTGGTCGGCCCCCATGGCGCCCGGCTTGGTGCCCATATAGACATTCTTGACCACCCGCTTTGTGCTCTTCTCGATCACCGATATGTTGGAGGACGACTCGTTTGAGACATAAACAAGCTTGCCCCTCGGGGTAATGGGTTCGTCCTCGACCGTAATTGTGGGCTGAAACCTGAACGCCGCCCGCGCGGCGCCGGGCCGCGAGAGCGTGGCCACAAGCAAGAGGGTCTTGGCGTCGCCGGCGATCACCGAGAAGCCGTACCTGATCGCCACAAAGTTTGCATCGGTGAGAATCGCCTCCCCGGTATCCTCATAATAGACCGTGCGCGTCACCAGTGTGAGCCCGGTGTAGTCTCCCGTTGGGACACCAGAGATGGAAAGGAGCATCTGGCCGGTCCCTCCCAGGCTTCCCCGCTCGAGATCGCTGGTCTTCACTGTGACACCGGTTCCGGGTATGTTGAACTGGCTGCCGTCGGCCTTGTCCAGAGAGATCTTTCTTATCTCCCACGCGAGCGGCAGCGAAGATGCCTGGGCCTCTCTCAGATATATCACCAGCTGTGAGTCCTGGCCCACCCTTGCCGCGGGCTGGGCAGGCTTCTGGGGAGGGGGTGACCCCTCGGGCGGTCTCACCTGCGACGCGCAGGCCATCATTATAGCGGCAAGAAGTATCGCCGCTTTCTCGAGCCAGGTTCTCTTAAGCATGCCGGCCTCCTTGGAATTGCTCCCCAGGAAGTTGGTCTCCCTGAGTCTGCCCTTTCTGGATTTGCGTCTTTCTGCGGCGCCTGGGTGACAGCGCGAAGCATACGAAGAAGATAGCACATGCGCATAGCACTATGGTCGCTCCCGATGGAAGATCAAACCTGTAGGAGAGCCCCAGCCCCGCAACGAGCGAGATGATGCTTGACGCAACCGACAGGGCAAGCACCTTCCTGTAGGTCTGGGCCAGCTGGAAGCCGGTCGCCGCCGGCAGCACCAGCAGGGCCGACACAAGAATGATTCCCACGAGTTTCATCGAGGCAACGATGGCGAGCGAGATCAGAATCAGCAGGAGATAGTGAAGAAACGCAACCGGTGTTCCTGCTGCGCGGGCAAGCTCCTCATTGAAGCTCGCGTGGAGCAGGGGCTTGAAAAAGATCAAGACCAGGGTGACGGTCGCCGAGCAGTAGATCGCGATCAGGTAGATGTCGCCCCTGGTGATCGAGAGTATGTTACCGAACAGGAATGAGAAGAGGCTCGAGAGGTATCCGCCTGAAAGTGATATCAGGGTTATACCGAGAGCCATCGTGCCTGAGAGGGCGATCCCGATTGCGGTGTCTTCCGCCAGGCGGCCACGCCTCGAAATGAAGCCGATCAGGAGGGCGACCCCGGCGCAGAAAAGCGTGGTGGTGAGCGTGGTGCTAAGTCCAAAGACAAGCCCGATCGCAACTCCACCCAGGGCCGAGTGGGAGATCCCCACGCCGACGAAGGAAATTTTCCTCAAGACGATAAAGAAGGAAAGCACGGAGAGCATCACAACGACGAGGAGGCCGCCCAAGAGAGCCCTCTGAAAGAAGGGAAAGCTGAGCATTTCCTCAAGCATCGGATTTGGTGTCCTCGTGTCTTCCGATCACCCGGTGAGGGAATTCCCCGTGGGTCATGAACTCAAGCTCGCACCCGTAGGCCCTCTGAAATGCGTCGGTGTGCTTGATCTCATCGGGTGGAGCATGTACGTAGACCATCTGATTGATGCAGATTATTTCATCGACCTGGGTTGGAACCACCTCGAGATCATGCGATGCCAGGATCACGGTGAGCCCGAGGTCGCGCCTGAGTTGGGAAAGGAGCCTGTAGAAATCGTCGCGCGCCTTGGCGTCCACACCGGTGGTGGGCTCATCGAGGAGGAGCAGGCTTGGCTCGCTCACGATTGCCCGCGCGATGAAGATGCGCTGCTTCTGGCCGCCCGAGAGCTCCCCGAACCTGCGCTTCGCGTGGGGCTCCATCCCGACCCGCGCAAGGGCCTGGTCGATCAAGTGTCTTTCCTTCGCCGTAATCCTGGGAATGAGCCCCAGGGAACCGTAAAGGCCCGTCTCCACCACGTCGGCGGCGGTCACCGGGAATTCAGGATCGACCGCCTGTTCCTGGGGCACATAGCCTACGGTCTTGCGAGTGGGGCCCGCAACCTTGACCTCGCCCTGGTCCGGGGGTACGATGCCCGCGATCACCTTCAGGAGCGTGGTCTTCCCGCCGGCATTGGGCCCCATCAGGCCGACGAACTTCCCCCGGCCTATGACGAGAGAAACATCCTTGAGGGCAAGGTTGCGGCCCCGCCAGACCCAGACGTGCTTGAGCTCGACCACCACCTGCTGCCGGTTCGCATCACTCACTGGCGCACTGCCTCCTCCAATCTCGATACATCATAGTCAATCAAAGCGAAATACGAGTCGCGTCCAGGTCTTCCCTTACCGCCGAGCGGGTCGAGCACTACTACCTCGGCGCCGGTATCTTCGGCAATCACCCGCGCCAGTGCCATGTTGGAAAACTCCTCGGCAAGTATGAATCTGATGCGATTCTGCTTCATAGTCTTGACCACCCGGCCTATCCACCTGGCGGAAGGCTCCTGATCGCAACTGCGCTCGATGGAGCAGTGGTCGACCAAACCATAGCGCCGCGCAAAGTAGATCCAGGACGGATGAAATGACACGAAACCCTTCAATCCGGACCCGGCCAGCCGCGTCTTGACCGACACGTGAAGCGAGTCAATCCGTGAAACGAACGCTTCCGTCCGCGTCTCGTAATAGGGGCGGTTGGATGGGTCGAGGCGCGAGAGCTCCCGGCCGATCACCACCCCCATTTGCCGGGCATAGAGCGGATCAAGCCAGAAATGCGGGTTGACGCTGCTTCCCACCTTGACCAGGGAATCGCGGAAGATCTTCTGGAACTCGATATAGGCGGCAGCCGACCTCGAGCCTCTGTCCCGGATGGCCCATCCATCGAAGGTCTTCGCAACCAAGAGGACCAGACTGGCCCCCTCGATCGCTCGTGCGCTGGTCGGCGTGAGCTCAAACTCATGCGGATCCGATCCTGCGGGGATAATGGTCGTGATGCTGACCTTGTCGCCGCCGACCTCTGCGGCGATGCTCGCGAGCGGGAATATGGTTGCAGCCACGTCGACGGCGGCAGCCGCTAGGCCCGCGCAAAGCAAGCAGGCAACTGACAGAATCAAAATCGCGGCAGATCTCACCAGCAGGTCCCTCGGGCAATTTGCTTGAGACTTCGCGCGTAATCATATAGCATTAGTCGTCGCCTGGCAAGCACCGCCCGCAAAGGAGATGGATTTGAAACGACGAAGGCTCGTGCTGGTACTGGTCCTGATCGTTCTGGTAATCATGACAATTCGGGTGTATCTCAGGGCCACCGGCCCTGCCTGGGCGCCTGCCGACGTAGTGACTGCCGATAACCGGGATTATTTTCCCGCGGTCCACAATCTTTTCCTCGAAGCCCAGCGCTCGATCGACGTTATCCTCTACCAGAGCCGTTTCTACTTCGAATATCCCTTGAGCAGGAGCAACACCCTCGTCGCCGATCTGGTGGACGCCCAGGCGCGCGGAGTCAAGGTCCGGGTTGTTTTCGAGGCCGCCGACTGGAACTTCGAAAACAGCGAGGACAACCGTGACGTGTGGAATCTCCTCAAGCAGGCCGGGGTGGAGACCTACTTCGATCCGCTCTCGACCACCAGCCACTCCAAGCTGGTAGTGGTAGATGGCGAGTACACCGTCATGGGGTCGATGAACTGGAGTTACTACGCTCTCGATAAGAACAGCGAAGCGACCGTGGTAATAGAGTCTAAGAAGATCGCCAGGCAATTTGAGGAGTACTTTGGCGAAGTGGTCCGAACGGGCACGGCCGATTACCCGCTTCCCGAGCAGTTCCTCAAGGCTGCCGATGTTCCCAAGGCCAAGGGCAATGCGGTCTTCATAAGAGACCTGGTCGATTCGGCGAGATACGACGCCGATCGTAAGGAGGGCTTGATATATCTCGGCACCATCGTTGTCAGGGTCGATGCCGATGCCCTCGAGGAGGCCCTTGCCGTTGAGCCCCGCTTCTTCGACGAGATCCGGGGGGATACGCTCAGAGTCTTTGGCGAGCTGAACCGGGACAATCGGCAGGAGGTCCATGCGCTCGACCTCGAGACCACAAGGGCGATCCAGGCGATGGCTCAGGCCTTCGATACCGAGCGGACCAAACTCAAGGCCGTGAGCCTTCCCAAACCCCCCTTGAAGTGGACGCATGCGGACCGCGTGATGCCGATACCCAACCAGGCCTATGCACCCGAGGTGGAGCGCCTGGTAAAAGCGGCTCGCGAGCGCATCTGGATTGCGATGCTCGATGCCCGCTACTATGAGAAGCGCCCCGTGCCGGCCGAGCGGGAGAAAAAGCCGAGACCCGAGGGTGCTCCGCCAAGTCTCACCAACGATATCCTGGCGGGCCTGGAGGCGGCAGCCCGCCGAGGTGTGGACGTGCGATTGGTGGTCGATATGGGCCGTGGGGGCCGCGTTCCTGAGAACAAGCTGGCGTTCCTGACGAGGCTCAAGGAAGCAGGCGGGAAAGTCTACGAGGATTCACCGGATGTGACCACCCACGCCAAGGTCTTCATCGTAGATAGCGACTTCACGGTGGTGGGCTCGACCAACTGGTCCCAGCCCGCTGTTGAGGATAACAATGAGACCGCAGTAATGATTGAATCCCCGGAGATCAACGGCCATTATGCGGATTTCATAGACGGGATCGTCAAGGCGGGCACCCCGTTCAACTAGGGCAAGGTGCTTGCCACGCAGAAACCCATATTATAGATTTCTCGTAGGTGGAGTTGGGAGGTTTCCCATGGCGGCTGAGAATCCTATACCCTGCGTGATGAAGCGTGATGGAAGCCTCGTCGAATTCGACAGGGAAAAAGTGATCACGGCAATCTACAAGGCAGCCGCATCGGTCGGCGGCCATAACCGGGCCTTGAGCGAGAAGATTGCCGACGAATCCATCGAGATGCTCAAGCAGAACTACCCGCCTCCGGATGTCCCGACGGTCGAGGAAATCCAGGACATAGTCGAGAAGGTCTTGATCGAGAACGGTCATGCCAAGACTGCCAAGGCTTACATTGTTTACCGCGAATATCGGCGGCGCGAGCGGGAGCGCAAGGCGGCCAAGCGCGGCAAGGTGAGCCCGCTGCCCTACCGCATAATGTATGAGACCTTGATCTGGAATATGGATCACGGGTGCGAGACCATCGCTAAACTAAACGCGATGGTGAAGACTTTGGCTTTTCCGGATTTGATCACGGAGGCCGACAAGGCCTACGGCGAGAGTATCGAGCGCGCGGCTGAGGCCGTAGCCTCGGAGCGCGATCTGGTAAGACTGATCATTGTCGCGGGCCCCTCGTCATCGGGGAAGACCACCACCACCTCCAAGCTGGCAGAGCGGCTCCGCGAGCACGGCATCGAGACGGTGCTCCTTAACCTGGATCACTACTTCTTCGATCTCGAACTTCATCCCAAGGATGAATACGGCGACTATGATTTCGAGACGCCCGAGGCGCTGGATATACCTCTCATAAATTCTCACCTGAAGGCTTTGATCGAGGGGCAGACGGTCAAGGTGCCTCGCTACGACTTCGTGGCCGGCAAGCGCCTTACCGAGATCAGCGAAATCTCGATCAAGCCCAACCAGGTGATTCTGATCGATACGCTTCACGGCCTCTACGGGCCGCTCACCAAGAGCATACCGGAGGAGGCCAAGTTCAAGGTCTACATCGAGACCATCTCCGAACTGAGGGACCAGGACGGAGAATTCATCCGCTGGACCGACATCAGGCTTTTGCGCAGAATGGTCCGGGACCACGCCCAGCGCGGCTACGACCCCAGCCAGACCATCGGTCACTGGCATTACGTCAGACGGGCCGAGCTCAAGCACATCATCCCGTTCATAAGGGATGCCGACTACATCGTCAACGGAGCTCTGCCCTATGAGCTTCCCTACCACAAGAAATACTCGTACCGGCATTTCCCTGCTTTTATCGCTGCGTTGAAGGGCAACCCGAAACGGCGTGACGCCTTGATACGGGCGGAGAGGATCTACAATCTCCTGTCGCAGATCGAGGTCTATGAAGACGAGTCAGTGGTGCCCGGAGACTCGCTGCTGCGGGAGTTCATCGGCGGCAGCGTATACAAGCTGCACTAGCCACCCAGATCCATAGAGTCGATCGCTGCCGGCACGCTCCTATTTCTCCACCCAGTAAAGAAACATGCCGCAGTTTTCGCAGCGGTGGAGAGTGGCGTCGCGGCTTTCGGAGGTGTGGATCGCCGACGGGATCTTGACGAAACAGCCGTAGCAGACTCCGGTTATCACGGGGGCCACTATCCTGCCGTATCTCTGTTTCAGGCGGTTGTATTCGCTGAGGATAGGCAGGCTGAGCTGGCTCTCCAGGTCCGACTTGGTGGATTCCAGCGAAGCGCGGTTGTCCATCTTGAACCCGATCTTATCCATCGCCTTCTTCTGGGACGGATCCTTGGCCTCGCGTATCATGAAAAGAATGTCCTGGAGCGCAATCAAGATCTGCAGTTGAGGATTCATTCTTCAAGTTCCTTCACCAGGTCGAGGAATTGCTTTCGCTGCTTGATGTCCTTCGCTCGCTTGTCCCCGCAGATGAGGCCTGCCACCTGGGCGATCTTGCCCAGGGCGATCAGGTATCGGCCGGGGTCCCCAAGCGGCGGCGCCACGATCAGAAAGAAGAGATTCGCGCGCTTGCGGTCCATCGATTGATAATTGATGCCCTTCTTGGACCGGCCTACGACAATTACCAACTCGCTAACTACGAGCGAGCGGCAGTGCGGGATCGCTATGCCGTTGCCTACACCGGTGGAGCCGAGTTCCTCTCTTGCCACGAGTGTCGCGATCAGGTTCTTCTTGGCGGGGGTGCTCAACTTCAGGAGTTTGACCAGCTCCTTGAGGACGCCATCCTTTGTTGTAGCTTTTACGTCGAGGTTTATCCGTTCAGGGCTGAGTATCTCAGAGAGCTTCATCAACAAATCAGATCCTCTATATCGTCCACATCTTCATCTTCCAAACCAATATTATGCGAGGTCTGTAATTCCGTCAAGCAAAGTCTTGATTTCGGCGGCCACCGGCGGGTCTTGCTCCTGCTTGAGAGCCTTATCCAGCAAGGCGCGGGCGGCCACTCGCTTGACCTTCCAAATCGCCCAGAGCGCGTGTTGCCGGACCATCGGATCGGGGTCGTGGGCGCAGGCGTCAAGATCTTCCATCATGGCGTCCGACCTTGAATTGCCGGCCGCGATCAGGGCGCATCTCCGGATTATGTTCTTCTCTCGCATGCCGATCTGGTTGTCCTTGAAACGCTCGTTGAATTCGCAGTCGCCGAGCGTGAGCACGTCGAGCAATCGCACGGATCGGCCGACAAGACCGTGTTCTACCTTGTGCGCCACCGGTTCCAGGTTGAGGTTCCGCGGACAGGCGTCCTGGCAGGTGGTGCAACCGTAGAATCTGTTCTGCCACGCGTCCCTCACGGGGAGGGGTACGACCGTTCTTCTGCCGCAGTGGGCCTGGATGCACAGATTACGGTCAACGAAGTAGGGTGTCCTGAGAGCGCCCGTGGGACAGGCCTCGATGCACTTGCGACATCCCGCACATTCGGCCTCAAGCCGCGGGTCAGGCTCCAGGTCAAGATCGGTGAGGATCTCCCCTAGGACTACGAATGAGCCGTGCCTGGGGGTCACGATCACACCATGCTGACCGTAGAAGCCGATTCCCGCCTTCGCGGCCAGGGGTTTCTCGGCAAGCGTCACGTAGCAGCACAGAACCTTGGTCTTGCAGCCGAACTCCTGCTCCATCGATGCGGCGAGCGCGCGGAGCCTCAGGCGCAGGTCCTCGTAGTAGTTGGCTCGCGTGTATCTGGCAACCGTGCCGAAGCCCGGCTCGCAGGCGGGATCCTCGCCGGTGTAGTATGCCTCGTAGGCCGAGAGCACGGACCTGGCCTGCCGGAGATGCTGGGTTGGTGTGGCAAGCTTGGTCAGCGTCCGGGCGCTCGGCGCAAGATCGGCGGGAATGTAGCCCCTCCCAACGGCGAACTCATAGCCTGCCTGGACTTCGTCAATCGGCGCGGCATCACACACGCCGATCCCGTCGATACCCAATTCTGCTGCACGCTGCTTGATGGTCGACTTAATGCCTGATTGCATTGTCATCGGGTGCGCGCCGTCCTGGTTTGGGAGGCCCTGTCTTCTCCGCAGATCCGGTAGATATTGACCCCTCCAAGACTCTATGCTAACTTCCCAGGTGAGCATCTTCAAGCTCGCCTTTCGGGCTTGAAGCACTCGCGCAGGGTGAGATTCTCACAGGCCAAGACTCTCAAAGGGAGGTCAGCATGATGAGGTCATCTCCGGCAAGCGTTGCGGTCGTAGTTGTGTGCACGGGGCTTCTTGTCGCCGCGTGCCTGCTTGCAGGCTGTAGTAAGGAAAAGGCGCGTAACGAGACCAAGGCCGGCCAGACAGCTCAATCTCAGCAATCTCAGTCGGCCCAGGCGCCCCAGATGCCCCAGGAGAAAGAGCAGCCGAAGGTGGTGCAGCCCGCTCCCCCCGGGACGATTCGGGCAAGCCACATCCTCATATCCTACAAGGGAGTCGCTCAGACCGAGGCCACGCGGACCAAAGCCGAAGCTCAGAAGCTGGCCCAGGATCTCCTGGCCAGGGTAAGGAAGGGTGAGAACTTCGAAGAGCTTGCCAAGACATATTCGGACTGTCCGTCGGCGCCCGGAGGCGGAGACCTGGGCTTCTTCCGTAAGGGCCAGATGGTCCCGCCTTTTAATGATGCTGCGTTCGCGCTCAAGCCGGGTCAGGTCTCGGGCATCGTGGAGACCGATTTCGGTTACCACATCATAAATCGAACGCAGTAAGGTTCCGCGTGAGGTTGAGGCGCTCAAGCCCATGACCATAAGCGCTCCCATGTTGGGCAAGTGATGGCGACCGGCCCGACCGAAGCGGTTCGGCCGATGAAAGGAGGCCCCCGTGGCTCTCAAGGTAAAGTGGGAAGGCGGAATGAAGTTCGTTGGGGAGAACGAGCGGGGCAACAAGGTGACAATGGAGCCCGGGCCGCGCTACGGCGGCAGCGGCGAGAACCCTACCCCGATGGATCTTGTCGCGATGGCTTTGGGGGGCTGCACGTCGATAGACGTCATGCTGATCTTGCAGAAGATGAGGATCACGCTTACCAGGTTTGAGATCGAGATCGAAACCAAGCGAAGGCAAGAGCCTCCCGAGTATTACGATGAGATCAATCTGACCTACATTCTCTCGGGCAGCGGCGTGACCCAGGAGAATGCGAACCGGGCGGTCCAGCTCTCGAATGAAAAGTACTGCTCGGTGGGAGCAATGCTCCGGGAGAAGGCCAAGATCACCTATGCCGTACGGGTCGAGTGATCCCTACTCGTAGTGAAGGCTCTCGATCACATTGGAGTCCGAGGCTTTCTTTGCAGGGAATATGCCCGAGATGATTCCAGTGCCCACGATGAACGCGAAGATCAGAAGCATCAATGGCCCGTTGATCGCGGGGGCGGCAAAGAACTGAGGCAGCGGTAGCGCCGCCATCACCTTGGAGATACCGACCGCAGCGAGGATGCCGAGGATCCCGCCGGCAAAGCAGATCATTATCGCCTCGGACACGAATTGAAGGAAGACGTGGGATTTCTTGGCGCCGATCGCCCGGCGTACCCCGATCTCCCGGGTACGCTGCGCCACTGAGACGAACATCACGTTAGCAACGCCGATGCCTCCGATCAGGAGAGTTACAAGACCGACGCCTCCCAGGAACACCCCGAGGCCCCGGTTCATCTTGTTCATCTCCTCGACGGCCTCGAGCGCAGAGTAGATCCCGATCGCATCTTCCTTATCGGTGCCGTGGTTGCCGAGAATGATCCTGCGGAGACCCTTTTCGACCTCTTTGTAGGGGATAGCAGTGGTCGGGTGCAACTGGAAGTACTCCGGCCGTCGCAGTCCCGTGAGAACCTGAGCGGTCGTATAGGGTATCATGATCTTGTCGTCGTCCAGGGAGTTCTCGATTGAAGTCTGCTCTCCCTTCTTGACGGCGATTCCCACCACGCAGAAGATCTTGCCCTTGAGCCGGATGTTCCTGCCAAGCGCCTCGGCGGCGCCGAAGAGTTTCTCCTTTGAGGCCGCTCCGAGGAAAGCGACTTTGCGCCGCTCGTCGATGTCGCGTTGATTTATGAATCTACCCTGGGCGACTTCGAAGTTCCTTACGATCTTCACGTCGGGCACAACCCCCAACGTGTTGATCGCCCGCGACTCGCCCCCGTATTCCACGACGGGGAATCCCATCTCGATTTCGGGAGTGAAGTACTCGATGAACCACGCATTGGTCTCGATGTCGGCTACATCTTGCTGGGTGAACCTGAGATATTCCGCTCGCTTCATGCCGCTTATGGGGTTCTCGATTCTTCTGGGATAAACCGCGGTTCTTCGGCCGCCGATCTGGGCGATATTCTCCAACATCTGCGCCTGCATCCCGTCCCCCCAACCCATGAGCAGCGCGACCGCCGCGACACCCCAGAAGACCCCAAAGGCGGTCAGCGCGGCCCGCAAGCGGTTCGCTCTTATGTCGTCCACGGCCTGCGAGACCATTTCTCCGAAAAGGCCCGGGAAGAGAAGCGCGCTGTGGCGCCGGCCGGCGGGGCCCCTAGATAACCCGATATCGCCCTTGATTGCCTGAACGGGAGGAACACCAGCGGCCCTCCGCGCGGGCGTGATGCCCGAAAGCAGTGCGGTCGCAACCATCACCACGACCGCGAGCAGGGTTACGTTCCACGAGAGAATCGGCAAGGGTACGTAGTCGGGGACAGGGAGTTTCGAAATCACGAAGAGTACCCCGAGGCCCAGGGCCAGGCCGATCGCGCCTGCCACGATGGTCACAATGAAAGTCTCGGTCAACACCTGGAGCATTATCCACCGTCTGCGGCCGCCCACGGCGCGGCGGATACCGATCTCTCCGATCCTCTCGTTGACCGATACCAGCATCATGTTCATCACGCCGATGCCGCCGATCGCAAGCGTTATTGCGCCTACCGCGGCCACGAAGATGCGGATGGCAGCGGCCATCCGATCGATCATCTTGGTGAACTTGGTCATCGGGAGCACGAATACGGCTTCTTCATCGTCGAGGGCGTAATGGTATTTCCCGGCGAGAGCCTTTCTCATCTCAACCGCGGCCTCTTCACTCTGGTTGACGTCGAAGGCCCTCCCCTGTATACAGAAGAGCGGCCTGCGCCCCGCAAAAAGGCTCCTGCCCGTGGAGAAGGGGATAAACACGATACTCTCGTCGCGGGTGCCGATGTTGGCCATCTGCTTCTTCTCGGGGAGGAGTCCGACTACCGTGAATCGGATGCCTCCAAGCCTCAGCTCCTGACCCACGGGCTCCTCGCCCTTTTCGAAGAATTGCTCCCTGATCTTCTTGCCCAGGAAGCACACTCGCCGCTTCTCGGCGATATCGTCGGGAGTGAAAAAACGGCCTTGTTCGGCCCAGAGATTCCGCAGGGTCTTGGCGTCGGGCATCACGGCCCGTATCGTGTGTTCCTCGGTCTTCGCTCCGCGCGCGACCGGCAACGTGTACTCGTCCTCGGGTACCACCAGCTTGAGCTTGGAGGAATAGGCCTTGATTACATCCACGTCCTCGGGGTAAAGAAATACCGGTCGGCCGGCGCGGTAGCCGCCCACTCCCTGCGACGTGTGGCCCTGGAACATGAAGATGATGTTATCGCCAAGGGCATTCATCCCGTCCTTCATCAGCTTCTCGAGCCCGACGCCCCAGCCGGCAAGAATCAGGACGCTCGCCACGCCCCAGGCAATGCCGAAGGCCGCGAAAGCGTTGCGCCGCTTCTGTCTCGAGACCGCCCTTAGCGATTGTAAGAGAAGATCATCAACCCTCATAATAGGGACACACCCCATTTCCCATGTGTCCCGCCATTTCGAATCTTTGTATCCAGCATCACTGCATCACTACCTTATCGCCCTCGTAGAGGCCGCTCAGGATCTCGGTCTTGATGCCGTCGCTCAAACCGGTCTTTATGACGGCACGCTTCTTGCCGCCCTGGGCCGCTGCATCCACCTTTTCTACATAGGTGCTGTCGCCCTCGTAGATGATGGCCCCCTCGGGCAGCGAGAGCACATCCTTCCGCTCATCGAGCACCAGCTGGACATCGGCAGACATGCCCGTTTTCAAGGGTCTGGTGTCGCCCAGTACCTGAGCCTCCACCTTGAAGTTCACCACACCCTCGGCCTTGACCCCCTGGGGGGCAATCCTCGTGAGTGTGCCCCGGAAAGAGGTGTCGGGGAAAGCATCGACGAAAATCTTTGCGGGCATCCCATCTTCTATTTTCCCGACGTCGCTCTCGTCGACGTCACCTTCAAAATGCATGGTCGAAACATCTGCAAGGGTCATGATGCTGGTTCCACCGTAGGCCGATGACATCGCGATAACCGATGAACCTTCATCTACGTTGCGGGAAAGCACGATGCCGGCGACCGGCGACGTGAGGGTCATGTCCGCCAGGGCTTCGGTGGTCACATTGCTTCTCGCGCTTCCTGGCTCGCCACCCGCGCCCGTCTCGGCGTCCGACTTGCCCGTCGAGGATCCTTGCTCGAGTACCTGGAGCCCGGCCAGGGCTGCATCATAGCGCGCCTCATCTATGGCTAGCCGGGTCTCGGCGTCCTCGGTCTCCTTATCGGAAACCAGGTTCTTGGCAGCCAGACCCTCGAGCCGCTCGAGGTTTCGCCTGGATTGATCAAGCTGGAGCCTGGCGGTCTTCACGGTCTCTCTCGCAGCCAGGAGCTCCCCCGGAGTAGCTGAAGGCACGATCTCGGCAAGCTTCTGGCCTTTGGCCACCGGCTGCCCTTCCTCGACGAAGAACTTGCGCACCACGCCGCCGATCCTCGATCTGACCTCGGCGACCGCAAGCGGCCGTATCTCGCCAGTGGCCACGACGGCCTTGGTGATATTGCCCTTCTGGACCGCAACGATCCGCATCTCGGGTATCTTGGGCGTATGACCCTTCTTGTACACCACGAAGACCGTGGCGACGACAGCCACTATGACCACCGCGATTATTACCTTCTTCAAGTTGCGGCCTCCTTTCGCCTCACTCTGATCCGCCGCCTACCGGCCATTCTCGTTATGCACTTGTCCTCATCGCCCCACCTACTGAGATTTCCCTGCCGGGCCGGCCTGCTTGGTTTCGGTCTTTAGGATCATCACGGGGACCTTGACCTGGGCCTTGAAGGTCTCTACGTCGGCCTTGGTTCCCACCACCTTTCCCCAGTGCATGGGAATCGCAACCTTAGGTTTGATGAGATTCGCCGCCTTTGCGGCTTCGCTCGCGTCCATAGTAAACTTGCCGCCGATCGGCAGGAGCGCCACATCCGCCTTGATGTTGTTCATCTCTGGGATGAGGTCGGTGTCACCTGCGTGATAGATGCTTCTGCCGCCCGTGTGAACGATGAACCCCACGAATCCCTTCTCCTTGGGATGGGACTGTTTGCTGACGTTGTAGGCCGGTACCACCTCGATCTTGATGCCCTGGACGGTGAGGGTATCTCCCGGCTTCACAGCCTTGAATGTCCCCTGCTTGGGCAGCTTGTCCGCCACACCTGCGATCGAGACGATCGCGGTCGACGGCTTCACGATCTTGGCGAGATCGACCGGTGAGAGATGGTCGAAGTGCTCATGGGTTATGAGAACGATGTCCGCAGGAGGGACGCCCTCGGGCAGTTCAAAGGGGTCAAGGTAGATATTCTTGCCGTTCTGAACCAGGAATGCCGATTGACCAAACCACCTTATGCCCCGGGTCAGTTTCTCCATCTCGGCTTGAGCTGCCTTCTTGGTGGAATCGCGCGGGGCCACCGCATCATCGGTTTCCATTATCTCGTCGGTATCCGCACCGTGGAGGTCATATGACTCATCGACGTCGCCTTCGCCCTGGGCGAGCACGGCTGAAGTAACAGGCGTCGCATATGTCCCGGCCTGCGCCGCAGTCACTGAGGCCGCAAAAGCGAGCGCGATCGCAGCCGATGCGCTCAGAATCGCCGTACTGTACTTCTTCATCGGGGATCACCTCCATTACATAAAGGCAAAGAAACTTCCAGAACGGGGATGGCGCAATTCGACATTATGATATACAAGACCGGCAAGATTGGCAACAGATTATGTGACCACACAAGACCTTGCGCTTGCGGGCACTTGCGGTTAGACTGGCCGCGGATGCCATGCGCAGCGAATATCCGAAACTCCGTGAAGACCTGGTCGTAAGCGAACTGGTCCAGGGTGACGAGACCTACTATGTCATCAAGGACCCGATCACCAGGAAGTTCTTCCGGCTGAAGAGCCATGAGTACTTTATCGCCCGGCGGCTCGATGGCAAGACCCCGCTCGATGAGATTCAGGCGAGATTCCGGGAGGAATTCGACACTGCCCCTTCCGGTCCGAGCATCGAGCGATTCATCGAGCGCATAACCGATCTGTGTCTGGTGGAGACCGGCCTCCCGGCAAGAGATCTCGCCAGGGCGCAGCGGCAGGCCGGCTCCGAAGACCGGGGCTTGGGCAGGCTGCTCCATCTCAGGCTCAAGGCGATTGATCCCGATAGGCTCCTAAGTGTACTGCTACCTCGCAGCAGGTTCTTCTTCACCTGGCAGTTCGTGGTCCTTGTGAGTGCGATCACTCTGGTTGCAGTGGCCATAACAAGCTACAAGTGGGACGCCTACGCAGCCCAGGCGAGAGACCTTTTCCGTCCGGAGTCGATACCCACCTTCATTCTGGTGGTGGCGGTGGTGACGACTCTTCACGAGTTTGCCCATGGGCTTACCTGCAAGCACTATGGCGGCAAGGTTCATGAAATAGGCTTTCTCTTGATCTATCTGGTGCCGGCCTTTTACTGCAACGTCAGCGACGCCTGGCTCTTCAAAGCCAAGGCTAGGCGACTCTGGGTCTCCGCGGCCGGCACCTTCTTTCAGCTGGTGATCTACGGCATTGCTGCCGTCGTGTGGCTTGCGGTCGGCCGCGAAACCTGGCTGAGCGATGCCTGTGCGATCACCATCGCGGTCGCAGGGCTCACGGCTCTCTTCAATTTCAATCCCCTGATCAAACTGGACGGCTATTATCTGCTGAGCGATTATCTTGAGATCCCCAATCTACGCAGGCGCGCCTTTGCCTACCTCGGATCGAAGGTCAAAGGCCGGTTCTCTCGGGCCGGCCGGCAAGTCCGCGAGACCACCCCGCGGGAGAAGAGAATCTATCTCGTCTATGGCGTATTGGCGGGTGCTTATTCGGTGGGGCTCCTGGTGTTTGTGGTATTCAAGATAGGGTCCTTCATTCTGTCGATTATCAGATAATGCAACACGCGCAACCTCAATGGGTTAGTGGGGATCTCCGGTGTGCCCAATCCATCTTGACAATCATCGGATTCTGTGGTTTACTACTCCGTGGGTGGGGCGGATTCCGATCGGAATTCCAACCGGACAAGGCACCTTACAGGGATGTGAGGCGCTCGTGCACGACGTGGTCTTCTCGCGGGTAGATGTTGTGCTCGATAGAACCTTCACGGAGTTCAAGGCGGCGCTCGGAGCCCGGGCTGAAAGCCCGGAGGCGTGCTACGCTTGCGGCGTCGGCGCCGCGGCCCTGGGCAGGTTGGACGAGGCCGAGGGATGCTTCCGCCGGGCCCTTCGGGACAGGGCCGACTACTGGTCGGCCCACTACTGCCTAGGCCTGGTGTGCGCCGAGAATGGCAAGCCCGCCGAAGCACTCACCCGTCTTGCGCGAGCCCTGGATGGGATGCCGCAGGTTCTGCGTATCTGGCGAGCGCAAGGCCGGCTCCACGCACAGCAGGGCAATCCGGGTCACGCCATCAAATCATTTCGCACCGGTCTTGATAAGAACCCTGACTCGTCTGAGGCGTGGTTACTCCGTCAGGAATTGGGGCGTGCTTACTACGCGCAGCGACGCTACGCTGAGGCCGCTTGCGAATTCGAACAAGCGGCTGTCGTGCGCCCGCGGGACCCGCACCTGCATGTCAATCTGGGCACGTCATATCTGGCAATGGGCCGGCTCGACCGGGCGGAGGCCGCGCTCAAGATAGCTCTTGGGATCGATCCAGGTCTGCTCTCCGGTCTGCGGAATCTGGGCACTCTCCACATCAAGGCGCGGCGATTCGAGGACGCTGCCGTGGTGTTGGCGCGAGCGGTCGCGATCGATCCTGACCACGCGAGCACCCAGCGCAAGCTTGCCCTGGCCTGTTTTGAGCAGGGCAACGAGGCCGGAGCCGAGGAGCACATGCGGCGAGCGCTCGAGCTCGGCGGGCTCGCGGAGGATGCGCGCACCGACGGAGGGAAGTCTTGAAGACCGGACCCCCCGATGTGACTCTGGTCCATGTCGGTGTAAGCAACCCTAGAACCATCCCCGTCGGTGCGCTCTATATCGCCGCGGTCCTCCGCCGAGCCGGCTATGGGGTGGACTTCGCTACGTGCACTCGAGACTCCTACTGGCAGCTCGAGCCTGCCCTTATCCGCTCTCATCTCACGGGGTCGGCGGGCGTCGTGGGTATAAGCTGCATGAGCGATACCCTGCCCTTTGTGGTTGCGGCGCTCGCGCAATTCAAAGCAGCCAACCCCGAGAAGACGGTGATCCTCGGCGGCCCGGGGCCCACCGGTGTGGCACGCGAGCTGATCCGGAGTTTTCCCTTCATAGATATTGTGGTCGTGGGCGAGGGAGAACACACGATGCTCGAGCTCGTGGAGTGCCTCTGCGATGGTGGCAGGGCCCCGGGTGGCAGGGCCCCGGGCCGCCGGGCACTCGGCCAGATTCAGGGCATCTGCTTCCGGGACGGAACCGAGGCCTGCCTCACACCTGCGAGGGAAAGGATACGAGACCTCGACCAGCTTCCCCTGCCGCTCTATGAAGCCGTGAAGGTCGAGGACTATCCGATGGCCAATATCGTCTTCTCGCGGGGCTGCCCTTATCGCTGCACCTTCTGCGACGTGGCGCCGATGTGGCAGAGGAAGAATTTCCAGCGCAGTGTCGATAGCATCGTCGATGAGATCAAGTTGCTCAAGGGCAAGTATGGCCGGCGGCATTTCGAGTTTACCGATGAGACCTTCGTGCTAGGTCGGGACAAGGTGATGGAGTTCTGCGGCAGACTCAAGCACGACGGCCTGGACATCAAGTGGTCGTGCACCGGTAGAGTTAATCTTGTCACGCGGGACTTGCTCGCTGAGATGGCCTCCAGCGGGTGTGAGGCCATGTTCTTCGGAATCGAGTCGGGTTCCGACAGAGTCCTCGACGAGGTGAATAAGGACTTCACGGTCGGCGAGGCCCTGGAAGCGCTTACACTCACTCTTGAGTACATGAAGCCCGTGGCATCCTTTATCTGGGGATTCCCGTTTGAGACCGAACAGGATTTGATGAGGACGCTGCTCTTGATGGTTTATCTCTCGCAGATTGGGGTCGATAGCCGCTTGAACCGGCTCGCTCCGTTCCCGCTGATGCCCCTTTATGAGCAATACGGCGAGGACATTCGATGGCTCGACGAGGCCGGTTCATATTCGGGCCGCGAGCCCTTCCAGGTGGCGGGCTGTCCGCCAGAGGTAATCGATCTGGTGAGGACGTTCCCAAAGATCTTCCCATCATTCTACGGCTTTCCCACGGACGGTTTTGAGAGGAAAACCGAAATCGTGCGGTCGCTTGGCCGCTACTGGCAGATGGAGGATACCGTCCCTTGTCGGAATACGATCTGACATTGGTCAATGTTTCGCTTCCGATGCCTTCAGAGGTCGAGAAGCAGAAGGACGTATACCTTCCCCTGGGTGCTCTCTATCTTGTTTCGGCCCTCGAGCAAGCCGGCTACCGGGTTGATTTCCGGGACTATCAACTCTTCTGTTCCAAGTACGAGTATCCCTTGAGCCTTGATGCCTTCCAGGATTTTCTCGCGGACTCGGCCCCGATTCTGGGCGTAAGCTGCATGGTCTCCATGCTGCCCTTCGTGCTACTCGGAACCAAGCGCTTCAAGGAGAGCCATTCCGAGCACAAGATCATTCTAGGCGGGCCCGGACCTTCGGGAGCCGCGAAGGCGATAGTGGACTCGATGCCTTGGATAGATGTTGTGGCGAAAGGAGAGGGAGAGGCTACCCTGGTTGAGTTGGTGCAGGCCCTGAAGACTGAGGCCGACCTTGCATCGGTCCTGGGTATCACCTACCGCAGCAATGGCTCGGCTTGCGAGAACCCGGCTCGCCCCCGATTCAAGAACCTCGACGAGATCCCGATGCCTGCGTATCACGCCGTGAGGATGGCCGATTACACCAGATTTGCCGTGGTCTCGGGCCGTGGCTGCCCGTTCAATTGCGCCTTCTGTGACGTCGGACCGCTGTGGGGCAATCGCGTGGTCTTGCGGAGTGTGGAGAATGTTATGGAGGAGCTCGAGCTCTTGAAGAAGACCTACGGGCTCGGGCGCGTGAGTTTCGCCGATGACACCTTCACGCTTCAGAGAAGCCGGACCGAGACCCTGCTCAGGGAAATCACACCCCTGGGCCTTAAGTGGTCATGTCTGTCGCGGGTGGACACCCTCGATGAAGAACTCTTGGGGAGGATGGCCGCTGCCGGCTGCGACGCCCTGTTCCTTGGGATCGAATCCGGATCTGACAGCGTGCTCGCCAAGATCAACAAGAGGTTCACCATCGAGCAGGCCACGCAAAAGGTCGAGATGGCCACCAAGCACATGAAGAAGATAGTAACATCATACATATGGGGCTTTCCCTTTGAGACCATGGATGATTTCAAGAGCACAATCTTCAGCGTGGTCTCCATGTGGCACCTGGGTGCGATGGCGGGCCTCAAACTGCTCTCCCCGATGCCGCTTTCGCGCCTGGGAATCGAGTACCGTGACAGGCTCGGGTTCTCGGACAAGCTGTGTTCGGTGTTTGCCTCGCTTGGCAACATCACGCCGGGAATGAGCCGCAAACGAGCCGAGCTGCCTGCGGAATTCAAAAGCATGATAAAGACGTATCCGGACATATTCGAAGGCTTCTACTACATAAGGAGCGACGGCATCGAGGAGAAGGCGCGATATCTCGAGAAATTCTGTGAGAAGTTCGGAATCGCGGTCTGAGGATTGCAAGAACGATGAATCTCAAGATTGGTCCCGACAGTGGGCGGCACGCGACCGGCGGGGACTGATTGTGTCGGCAAGTGAAGTTGTCTGAGGAGGTGATCTGGATGAGCAAGGATCTGATCATGGAAGCCCTCAACAACGATGAGCTGAGAAAACACCTTCTTGAGGAGCTCGAAGTCGAGGAGCTCGAGGAGAGAGTCGCAGCGAAGCCTTGGATTTGCTTTAGACCGGCTTGGTAGTTCCCAGGCCGGGTTTGGCGTGATTGGGTCGCGTGCCACCATGATACGCAAGGATTGGTGCTAAGGCAGGAGGGATGCGGCAGATTCAAGGTTTTGATCGAGTGGTGCCTGACAGGAAACATCCTCGAAAGGTGGTGACGTGAATGAGCAAGCAGCTGATCTTGGATGCCCTTAGGAACGACGAGCTCCGCAGGAAGCTTCTCGAGGAGCTCGAGGTAGAGGAGCTCGAGGACAAAGTTGCCACCAGGCCGTGGCTATGCTTCATGCCTCACATCTAATCTGAGGCAGGACGGATTCTAGAAGCATACTCTTAAGTGTTGACTGCCGCATTCCCTTCTCCTTGGCTGTCGGAAGGCCGGCGAGGCCGCGGTGGAGGATTTGAAGCCGGGGGTACGCGTTTTGCCGAAGGCACCTGCGAAACTGAGTTTCACCTACGAAATCTCGAGGTCGTGCAATCTGCGCTGCCAGTTCTGCTACAACGCATGGAAGATCGGTGAGGAGCACGATACCGGAGAGATTGCAACCGGGCAGTCGCTGCGGCTGCTCAACAAGCTGATCGACGAGACCGGTTGCGATGAGATCACGCTCTCCGGGGGCGAGCCGCTCTTGCGGGAAGACATCTTCGAAGTAATCAGGTTCATCAAGAAGAAGAAGGTGAAGGTCGGGCTTGTGACCAACGGCACCTTGCTCACCAAGGATATGGCGGAAAAGTGCGTCGCGGAGGGTGTCGACGTCTTCCAGGTGTCCCTCTTGAGCGACCAGCGCGACATGCACGACCGTCTGGTCGGCAGCGAAGCCTTCGATAAGGCTGTGGAGGGTATCCTCAACATCCGAAACCAGAAAGGCACGGTTTATACCTTCTTTGTGGCAGTGCGCGAGAACATCGGGGCCTTTCGCGGCGCCCTGGAGCTCAACGTGCTTCTGGGCGTCCGCAACGTGGCTCTCGGCCGGTTCGTGCCCGGCGGGGCCGCAATGACCCGGTGGCAGGAGCTTCTGCCGCCCCCCGATATGCTCGAGCAGGCCCTGGGCGCGGCGAGCGAGGTTGCCAAGCGTTATCCCATCGCGATCTCGATCTCAACGCCGATTCTGCCCTGCCTGGTAAACGTCTCGGAACATGAGCACATAACACCGGGCTTTTGCACCGTCGGCAACTCGGAGCACACTCTGTTTGCGATCGATCCCGTGGGAAATCTCAAGGTGTGCAGTCACTCGCCCCACATTCTGGGGAATCTCTTTGAGAAATCCTTCAGAGAAATCACCAGAGCCAAGTTCCTGAAGGACTTCGTGGAGACCCTCCCGGAGTACTGCCGCGATTGCGCTGTTGCTACGATCTGCCGGGGCGGCTGCCGGTCATCGGCCCATCTGTGCTACGGGTCCTTCGAGGCCGAGGATCCCTATCTGCGCGTCTGGAAGGCCAGGGCAGACAAGACCGGGCCCTCGCTCCTCAAGCTCAAAGCGATGGAACCCGGAAAGGTCGCCCATGAACGATGACGGCCGCCGAAACCACAAGTATCTTCTCTTTGAGGTCACCAAGAGCTGCCAGAATGATTGCGTCTTCTGCTATAACGTCTGGAAGGAAGACCCAGACTACCCGCAGCACGAGCTCTCGACCGAAGACGCCATAGCTGTCCTCGACAGGGCGATAGGCGGGACGGGGTGCAAGCACATCGGTGTTACGGGTGGGGAGCCGCTGCTCAAGCAGGGCCTCTTTGAGATCTTCTCGTTCATGGCCTCGCGGGGCGTGGAGCCGGTGCTCATAAGCAACGGCGCCCTGCTTGACGTGCCGACTGTTCAGCGGTGCCTCGATAGCGGCATCAAGTATTTTGAGGTCTCGCTTCACAGCAACAACCAGCAGATTCATGATCGTCTGGCCGGGCGTACCGGCAATTTCGACGAAGTGATCGACGCCATCATGAACGTCAAGAAACTCGGCGGGCGTGTAACAACGGTTTTCGTTGCTACCAAGGAGAACATCGCCACTTTCAAGGATACGGTCGAAGTGAATGCCCTCCTCGGAGTGGAGTGGCTGCTTTTCAATCGGGTCGCCTGCGGTGGGACCTGTATCGATACCTGGCGTGACCTTGTGCCCGAACCTCGCCAGATTGAAGTGGCGCTTGACCGAGCGGCAGGGGTCGCCGAGCGATACCGGGTGGGCTTGAGCGCTGGTGTTCAGATTCAGCCCTGTCTGGTGGACCTTTCCAGGTTCAAGAAGGTCTACTCGGGCCTGTGTCCGCTCAACGATCCTACCAGTGAGGGCTCGTACTTTGCGATTGACCCCGCGGGGAACCTCCGCATGTGCAACCGCTCCAAGATCATCCTTGGCAATTTGTTGGAGCGGCCCTTCAAGGAAGTGGCCGGGAGCAGCCAGGTGAAGGAGTTCGGAAGCGCGATCCCGGAGTTCTGCCGTGACTGCCAGCTTGCCACCACCTGTGCCGGCGGCTGCAAGGCCGATGCGCTCTCCGCCTTCGGCACGCTCACGCGGCCCGACCCCTATGTCGAGATGTTCAAGGATCAAGTGAGAAAGATTCAGTAGGATGATGTCGGAGCTACGTTGTTCGGCTTGTCGGTTGCCGGTTTAAGCGGTATAGTTGGGGTGGAGGGCGAGCAAGGAGTGGGTTCTGCGATGATCGATACCTTTCAAGTTCGGGCCGGTAGGATGATGACCGCCCGTGCCCGCGGCATCCTGATCCTTGGCTTTGCTCTCGTTCTGGTTGGCCCCTGGGGGTGCGGCGTCGGTCCCGAGTGCGACAGCTGGACGGTTGAGGGTCATGTCCGGGACCTGTCCGGCGACCCGATCGAGAATGCGCGCATCGCCGCGGATATCAATCCGCGAGAGGTGGAATGTTGCCCCAGCGATCTGCCCTGCCTCTGCGGTTTTGAGGAGGACACGCATGCCACCACCGATGCGCAGGGCTATTACCGCTTATGGCTCGGATCAGCGGATACTGCAGCTGTGCTGGTGATTGAGGAGTCAGGCTACAGGTGGAGCCGCTGGTTCCACAGATGCCATCGGGAGCACGGAGAAGCTGAAACTCAGAATGTTGATTTCCTGGGCTACAGCGGGCAGTTCATATCGATCCGCGGCAGTGTTAGGGATGCCTTGATAAGACCTCTCGTAGGGATCGAGCTTGAACTGAGGGACACCGGGGGTTACTGGCACGACCACGCTAGGAGCGACAGCAATGGTGACTACGCCTTCGAAATGACCGTGCCGGGCTTCACCTACACCCTGAGACCGTATGGCGGTGAATGTGCCTTCGATCCTCCTGAGATCGTCTACGAGAATCTGACTACCGATCAGGGCGCTCAGGATTTCCACTGGTCCTGCGGCGAGTAGGGTACAGATGGGCGCTCCGGCTCTTGCCTTCCAGCTTTTTCCTTCCGAGCCCATGTGATACCATCGGTGCTATGCTCAAGATCGCCAATGTCTGCCTTTCGAGATCGTGGGGTGGGCTCGAGATGTCGGCCCTTAGGTGGGCCGAGAATCTCGCCCGGCGGGGCCACGAGGTCCACACAATATTGCCTGCCGGGAGCCGCCTGAGTGAGGAGGCGCGCGCGCGGGGCCTGAGCCAGAACACGGTGCCGCTTGCGGCCAGCCATTTCGATCCCCGGGCCAGTGCGAAGATACGCACCTTCCTCAAGCGCAGCGCGGCTGACGTGGTCCAAGCTCACAATTCGAAGGATCTTTGGATCCTCTACCTGGCGCTGCTTGGGGCAAGCCGACCCAGGCTTTTCTACGTAAGCCGGATCTTGTTCAAGGACACGACCAAGCGCGGTCTTCTTCACAGACGAATCTATGGCAAGCTTGCCGGCGTGATTGTGCTTACCGAGGCGGGAAGACAGTGCTTTACTGCCGCGACCACCGTGCCGCCGGAGCGAGTGCGAGTGATCCCCAACGGCTTTGATGTGAAGGCCTATGAGGTCGGCGCCGACGAGCGATCGAAGGTGCGGGCCGAGCTCGGCATAGCCGATGCCGAAATTGCGATCGGATGCACCAGCCGGATCGACAGACAGAAGGGGCAGTACGAGCTGGTCGAAGCGCTGAGGCTGGTCTTGAGAAGGTTCTCGAATCTTAAGGTGGTGCTCGTGGGTGAGCCGACTCTCTTTGAGGGCGAGCAGTACTTGGATTTCCTAAAGCGCAAGATCGGCGAATACGGACTTGAGACCAGGGTGGTGTTCACGGGTTTCAGGAATGACATTCCGAGGGTCTTAAGCGCCATAGACATCTTCGCGATGCCCTCCTACGAGGAGACCTTCGGCAACTGCCTGGTCGAGGCGATGCTGGCGGGCCTGCCCTCGATCGCGACCGACGCGGGCGGCGCACCCGAGGTTTTGGAAGCAGGGAGGGTAGGTCTCCTGATAGAGCCCAAGAGCGTCGAGAGCCTCGCGCGTGCCCTTCATACCCTGATCGATAATGTTGACTTGAGGCGCAGCCTCGGCGCAAAGGCCCGGGAGTCCGCACGGCGCCGCTTCAATCTGGATCGAGTGATCCGTATGATCGAAGATTTCTATGCCGGCCAGGCTGCTCCCGATATGCCGGGTGACTTATGAAACCCTTGAGGAACGCGCGGCCGCCCGACCTTCCGCCTGACGATGGACTCAAGTTTGAGTTCTGCCGCTCCTCGGGGCCGGGAGGCCAGAATGTCAACAAGGTCTCCACAGCAGTCCGTCTGAGGTTCGATCTGCACCGCTCTAGGTCGCTTGCCGAGGATGTCAGGGCGAGGCTCGTGGAGCTTGCCGGTAACCGGATCACGGCCCGTGGAGTGCTCGTGATCGAGGCCAGACGGTTCCGCACCCAGGAACGCAACCGGCAGGATGCGCTCGAGCGGCTGCGGGACCTGATCCGCAAAGCGTGCCGAAAGCCCAGACGCCGGAGGCCGACCAAGCCCACGGTGAATTCGCGGCGTGTAAGACTCGAGCAGAAGCGGCGTAAGAGCGCCATCAAACGGCGCCGGGCTGCCCCGGACAAGTCATCGGAGTAGGCCCAGATTATTCTACTTCGCGGACGCTGTCGATCACGGTGCCGTCGACCCACTTGATAGCGGCCACCACGCGGTCCTTGAACTTGGCCCTATCGGGCTTCCCACCGCAGATGTCCTCGACCTCGGCCTTGATGTCCTCGATCGATCTTATCGGGAGATCGGAGCCCTTGACCGCGTCGATCAAATCCTTTCTCCGCGGGTTGATTGCGATGCCCCGCTCGGTCACGATCACATCGACGAGCTCTCCGGGGCCGCACAACGTCGTCACTTCATCCAGGAGCACCGGGATCCGATCGCGGAAGGACGGGATCGGCAAAATTGTACAGCCCGAGAAGAGACAATTCTGCCAGCCGCCGATGCCGTGAAGCAAGAGCCCGTCAGAGTGGGTCACGACGTTGGCGTTGAAGTTGACGTCCACCTCGGTCGCACCCAGCACCACACAGTCGACCATGGTGCCGAAGTTGCCCTTGCCGTGATAGTTGTAGCTGGTGAACGGGCTCGTCGCCACGTGACGCGGGTTATCCCGCATCGAGCGCACGCCGTGGAGGTCAAAGGTCTGACCGTCCAGGATGTAGTCGGTGAGCCCCTCTTCCAGCATCTCCACCAGGTACTTGTTGCTGCCGCCGCGGATGAATCTTGCCTTGATGCCCGCCTGCTTCATCATGTCCTTGAGAAAAATTGCGAAGGCCAGTGATGTGCCTCCCGCGCCGGCCTGGAAGGAGAAGCCGTCCTTCATGATGCCGGCCTGCTTGACAAATTTGGCGGTCATCTCCGCGATCAGGAGCCGATCGGGGCTGCGGGTGATCTCGGTGGTGCCTGAGACGATCTTGGCCGGGTCGCCTATCTTATCGATCACGACCACACAGTCAACGTAGTTGCCCTGGATTTGCCAGGGGACACAGGGGAAGGGCACGAGATTGTCGGTCACCACGATCACCTTGTCGGCATACTGGGAGTCGGCCAGCGAGAAGAAGAGCGAGCCGCAGGCCGACGGTCCCGTGACTCCGTTGGAGTTGCCGAAGGGATCGGCCGTCGGGGCTGCGATCACCGCGATATCAATGTGGACCTCGCCGTCCTGCACCGCCTGGTACCGGCCGCCGTGACTTCGGAGCACCCCCAGTCCCCGCTGCATCTTGCCGCGGGAGGTGTATTCACCGAGAGGCCCGTTCATGCTGCCCTCGATGTGGTGAATCACGCTGTTATCAAGATACTTGATGAGGGGCGCATGGCAGGGGAAGGAGGCGCTTGGGAACCACATAAGGTCCTTCACGCCCAGCGCGGCCGCGGCGTCAAAGATCTGGTTCGCGACCAGGTCGCCGTTCCGAAAGTGATGATGGGTGGAAATGGTCATCCCGTCCTTGAGACCCACCTTCTCGAGGGCCACCCTAAGATCCTTCACCACCTTGTTACCGTCCGCAGGATAGTCCTTGGTTGAGGCAATGGGTGGCGCGGCCTTGCGGCCCGTGGGCGCGTATTTGCCCACACCCATGTAAGGAACTTGCTCCTTTCCGTTTACGACGGTCGGGACCAACTTCCCGATTGCGTTCTTGACGAGTTCCTGTTTCATTTCGTCTCCCTCCAATTCGGGGCAAGCTTTCCTGAAGCCACTGCGAGTTCCACAGTGTGGAGGGCTCTCTTGACGACAGGAGGATCAATCATCTTGTTGCCCAGAGCCACAACCCCAAGCCCTTTCTTCTCGGCTTCGTCAAAGGCCACGACGATTGCCTTGGCGCGTGTGATCTCGTCCTCGGTCGGGGCGAAGGCGTCGTTTATGACTTCTATCTGGCGAGGATGAATGCAACCCTTGCCCTCGAAGCCGAGTGATTTGGCCTCAAGCACACTCTGGCGGAGGCCTTCCATGTCCATAATATCCGAGAATACGGTGTCGATCGGCTGCACCTTGGCCGCCCGGGCGGCGTTCACTACCTGAGCGCGCGCCCAGAAACTCTCGCGGCCTTCGTTGGTGCGCTTGGTGCCGATATCGGCCGTGTAGTCCTCGAGCCCAATCGTTAAAGCCACAACGTTGGGCGAGGCCACAGCAATCTCGTAAGCCCTGATTGCACCCAGGGCCGATTCGATAATCGGCATCAGGTAAACGTCGGAGACGACCTTGTGCTTCTTCTTGATGTCGGCGATCTTGGCGTCGATCGCCTTAACTTCCTCGGCGCTTTCGCACTTGGGAATCAAAATGATATGGACATTGTGGGGCACCAAGAATTCAAGATCGACGAAGCCCATCTCGCCCTGGTTTATTCTCACCATCCGCTCGGCCCCTGCGAAATCCACTCGGCGCAGGGCGTTTCGGACATGCACTCGGGCGGCGTCCTTCTGAGAAGGATGGACGCTGTCCTCGAGATCGAGGATCACCCCGTCGGGCCTGTGGAGCCCGGAATTTACCATGAACTTGGCTTCATTGCCGGGAAGATAGAGGCGGGAGCGCCGCATCCGCTCACGATGGGTTCCATACCGGCACGTGTCGGCCATGTCCGGCAGGAACTGCTTGGTCTCCGATGGCCTCAGCCTCCGCACGGCGGTCTCAACTCTGGCCATAACGGTAAAAGGCAGAGCCCCGGCGTCCTCAACCTCGACCCGGGCGTTCTCTATGCCGAAGAACTTCAGGCCCTTCTCCACGAGGTCCCTGATAGAGGCGCCATACATGCTTGCAACCTTGCTCTTCAAGTCGAATGCGAGGCCGCCCGCGGTTGTCTCCTCGAGCGCGATCCAGCAATCAGATCGCACCTCTTTTCCCCGCCTCCCCGCTTCACTTCTTGCCATTACGGGGTCCTCCTTTCCTGCAATTCCTTTCTTACATGGGCGAGCAATCCGCCGGCATCTCTTATCGCGATTATCTCAGGCGGAAGTTTCGGGAACCTGAATTCCTTGCCTGCGACCGTGATCTTGCCGGCCTCGGGGTCCAGATCGACGGCATCCCCAGGCTTGTAGGCATCGATCGCCTCGGGCGCCTCGACGAGGATCAAGCCCTGATTTATGGCCGAGCGATAGAAGATCCGGGCGAAGCTCTTGGCCACAACGGCCTTGATGCCCAGTGCCTTGAGCCCCACGGTCGGTTGCTCGCGCGAACTGCCGCATCCGAAGTTGGAGCCGGCCAGGATGATGTCGCCGGCCTTGGCCTCCTTTGTGAAGGCGGGGTCGAGATCCTCCAAAAGGTGCGGTCCTATTTCCTCGGGTGTGCTACAGGTATAGGTGTACTTACCCGGGAAGAGCATATCGGTATTGACATTGTCGCCATATTTCCAGACTCTCGGTTGCGCACGGCCTTCCATTAAGACACCTCCCGCGGATCGACTATCCTGCCGGCAAGGGCGCTCGCGGCTACGGTCGCCGGACTCGCAAGGTAAATCTCGGCGTCGGCACATCCCATTCGGCCCTTGAAGTTCCGGTTGGCGGTGCTCAGGCAGACCTCGCCCGGTGCGAGCACGCCTTGATGTGCGCCAAGACAGGGGCCGCAGCCGGGCGGCAGCACCATGGCGCCGGCTTCGATCAGCGCAGCGATTGTGCCGTCGCGCGTAGCTTCAAGCATGATGGTGCGGCTTGCAGGCAGCACCAGGAGCCGCGAGCCAGCGGCCACGCGCTTGCCCTTCAAGTACTTGGCCGCGGCGTGCAAGTCCTCGAGCCGCCCGTTGGTGCAGGTGCCGATCAGGAACTGCTGGATCTTGACGTCCTTGACGTCGCTTGCTGGCGCCACGTTATCCACGCTGTGGGGCTTGGCCACAACGGGAACGATCTTGCCCAGATCGTAGTGCAGCGTATTAATGTAGGAAGCATCCTTGTCGGCCCACACAGCCTTCCATCCCTTGGGTGCGTCGGCCGTGGTGAGGTAATCCTCAGTCAGGCGGTCGACGGGAAAGACGGCAATCTTCGCACCCATCTCGACACCCATGTTGGCGATAGTGAGCCGGTCCTCCATCGAGAGGGAGCCGATGTCGCCGTGGAATTCCACCGAGAGGTAGTTAGCGCCGTCGGCGCCGATATCCCCAATGATGGTTAGCACCAGATCCTTGGCTGATGCCGGGGGCTTCAATTTGCCCGCGACCTCAATCTTCAAGGTCTGCGGCACCTTGAGCCAGGTCTTGCCCGTAAGCAGGATTGCCGCGGCCTCCGTGCGGTCTATGCCGGTTGCGAAAGAGCCCACGGCGCCGTAGGTGCACGTGTGAGAGTCGCTCCCAACGATCAGGGACCCAGGGACCGCAAGCCCCTTGGCGACGACGATCTCGTGGCAGATGCCTTCGCCGGCGTCAAAGAAGTTGGCGACCCCGAACTTGGCTACGAAGTCCCGGATCTTCTTGTGACTGGTGGCCGTCTTCTCATTGGCCGCCGGGATCACGTGGTCGAGCACGATCACCGGGACCGTCTTGTCATTGAGACCGTACTTGTCGAGATCGGCGTTTACCTTGGAAACGATAGGCGCCGCATTGTCGTGCATCAAGAGATGATCGGGCCGCACCGTGACGATCTGACCCGGCTCAACACTCTTGTTGCCGCTCTTGGCTGCGAGCACCTTCTCCGCGAAAGTTGCACCCATATGGTTTACCTCCCCAGGCTCTCAATCACTCACTTACTGAGCAGGCCGCCTCGCTTGTATATATCAAGTTGCACCTCCGAGAACGGCGTGACACTTACTTTTTCACCGCCGGGCTCCTTGGTCACAGTACCTTTCAGGAAATCCACGCTCACGATGTCGCCATCCTTGAGCTTGAGCGGGCCTAAATCGCCTTCGACGATCGGAAGGCCGGCATTGATGGCGTTCCGTTCATAGATCGCTCCGAACGACTTGCCGAGGACGGCCGCAACCCCGAGGCTCTTGAAGCAGTCGACCGCATGCTGGCGTGATGAGCCGCAGCCAAAGTTCTTGCCGACGACCACTACGTCTCCGGGCTTCACTCTGGCCGGGAAATCCTGCCAGCCCTCAAGGTTTCCGAAACAGTACTTGGCCATCTCGGCAACGTCCGTGACGGCAAGGTGCTTATTGTGATAGATCATGTCGGTATCAATGTTGTCCCGCCCGACTATCCAGACTCTGCCCTTTACAGCGAGCGGCGGCGCAGCCTTGGGGGCGACTGTGGTGACTGGAGCGGTCTTGGCAGCGGCCGGTGCGGCAGTCTTCCCCGCGACTTCTGACTCCGCCCTCGGTATCGCCTCCAGGATTCGTTCGCTTTCCGAGGCGCGCGGCTTGGCCACCGGGCGATCAAGGTCCGCCGGCGCTGCAATCACACCCTTCACAGCCGATGCCGCGACCACGGCCGGTGAGGCGAGATAGACCTCACCCTGGCCCTGCTTGCCCGGGAAGTTGCGATTTCCCGTGCTCACCGTGACCTCGCCCGGCCCATTCATCCCAATCTGACCTGCGGCGCACCCCGCGCATCCGGCATTACCGACAAGCGCTCCCGCACCCTTGAAAATGCCGATAAGCCCGTCGTCGTGGAGCCGGCGCCAGATGCGGTCGGTGGAAGGCACAATCTTCAGGACGACACCGGGGGCTACCTTTCTTCCCTTGAGTATTGCGGCAGCATCGGCCATATCTTCGTACCTGCCGTCGGTGCAGGAGCCGATAAAGGCCGAATGAATCCTGGTGCCCGCAACTTCCCGGACGGGGACCACATTCTCGGGATTCCCCGGACGCGATACCAGCGGCTCCAAGACGCTGACATCGAAGGCGATGTCCCGCTCGTACACAGCATTCTTATCGGCCAGAACCGGCTCGTGCTTCTTGCCGGTAAGGGCTTCGAGTTCCTTGAGCACTGAGGCCGAAGGAGGGAAGAGGATGATGATCGCACCCATCTCGGTGGCCATCGAAGCAAAGGTTATTCTCTCGGAAAGGGTCATCGCCTCGGCGGCTTCGCCGTAGACCTCGGCGGCGAGGCCCAGGAGCCCGCTCGCTCCCATCTCTCTAAGCAGCGCAAGAGTCACGTCCTTGGCCGTAGCGTGCTTGGGCCGCTTGCCATCCAGGAAGATTCTCACCGTGGGCGGCACCTTGAACCAGACCTTGCCGTGCGCAAAGGCCGCGGCGATATCCTGATCCCCCATGCCCTGGCCGAAGGCGCCGATCGCCCCGACGATGTTGGCGTGGGAGTCGGTCGAAACTATGGTGGAGCCGGGCCCGATCAGGCCCTCATCCATGGCGATGTGCGTGCCGATGCCCGCGTCTATGTCATAGACCTTGATGCCGTGCTTGGCGGCGTAGAGCCGGATCTTCTGCTGGTTGGCCGCGTACTTCTGGTCCGAACCCGTGGGATTGCAGTCGAAGGTGAAGAAGGTCACCCGCGGATCATCGACGGCCAGGCTGTGGTCCTGCAAGTGTTTCACCACACTCGCCCCGCCGAAGTCGCGTGCAACCCTTACATCGATCTTGACATCGACGATGTCACCCGGCTTGGCCGGGCGGCCGGCGTGCGCCGAGATTATCTTTTCAATCAGAGTCTGTCCCATGGGTCCTCCCCGGCAGTAGATCGGTATCCGCCTATGGCTTCTTATACCTTCGAGTTAGAGCTTCGATATCACTGCATCGGTCATCTGGTCGGTGCTTGCCGCGCCCTTCTTGAAGACGTCGGGGCCGCCCGCGAGCCGGAGCATGTCGTAGGTTCTCACCTTGCCCTCTTCGACCACTCTGGCGATGGCCCCTCGTATCCGCTTTGCCTTCTCCTCTTCGCTGGCGTAGTCGAGCATCATCACGGCGCTCATGAACATGGCGATGGGATTTACGATCGAAGGCCTGAGGTGTTCGTACTTGGGCGCCGAGCCGTGCGTCGGCTCGAATATGGCGACGTCTTTGCCGATGTTGGCACTGCAGGCGAACCCCAAGCCGCCCACCAGGCCCGCGACCCCGTCGGAAACGATGTCGCCGAACATGTTGCCGCTCACGATCACGCCGAAATCCTCCGGGTTCTTGGTAAGCCACATCATCTGGGCGTCGATGTTATTCTCCCAGAGCGGGATGTCCGGGTAGTTCTTCTGGATCTTCATGGCCTCGGCGAGCATCATGCCCGAGGTCTCACGGATCACATTGGGCTTCTCGCAGAGCGTTACCGATTTGTACCCGTACTTCTTGGCGTAACTGAAGGCTTCCTCGATGATCCGCCGGCAGGCGCCGCGCGAGAAGATCCGGCAGGAGATCGCCAGATCGGGGCTCGGCACGTCCTTGAAGGCCTTCATCTTGGGATGGGTCTCGAGAGCTCTGCGCACTTCGTCGGGAGGATTGGTCCACTCCACACCCGCATAGAGGCACTCGGTGTTCTGTCTGAAAATCACGGAGTCCACCATGGGCTCCTCGCAGCCGCCGTCTTTCCTGCGCACGAAGTTCAGCGGATTGCCCTTGAAGCTCTTGCAGGGCCGGATGCATATGTCGAGGTTGAAGTGCTGCCTGAGGCCCACGATCGGGCTGAAGTAGGTGTAGCCCTTGCCCGCCAGTTCGGGGGCGAGCTCCTTCTCCGTCTTGGCCTTTGGCTTCGAAGTGATTGCGCCGAAGAGAGCGAGCTTGTGTTTTGCGAGGAGTTCAAGCGTCCGCTGGGGCAGCGCATTGCCTTCCTTGCACCAGAACTCCCAGCCGATGTCCCCGTGGACATAGTTGGCATCAAAACCAACCGCGCCCAAGAGCCTTAGCGACTCGGGGAGCACCACCTTGCCTATCCCGTCCCCGGGCATGGTTACCACTGTGTACTTCGCCATTTCTCACCTCCGAGTGCGTAGTCGTCCCAGGCGGAAACTTAAGATCAGCTGTGAGGACAGTCCCGCGATGGGATGATCTTGATCTCGACCGCTGCCAATCCCTATCGTTAGTTCATCATCGTTACTTCGCGAGTCAGGCTCCCACTCGAAGCCAACTTGGACCCCGATGCCAGCTTGAAACTATCCCATTTTATACTAAGATTAGGTACTGTCAACAAGGGTTGTTATCTGGAATTTCGAGGGTTCCCGGTGTGAGCACGCCGCCGCGCTTGGAGGGTCGTTTTGCTCGAATCCGTGAAGGGGGACGAAGCCGCACGAATCTTGATGTCCGGGCTGCCGCCGGTGGGTGCGGGTCGGAGCGCAGGTTCACCTGTTGCTGTGGGCTCGGGGGCCAGGGGCGTTGAGCTCGTCCGGCAACTTGCGCACCGCTTCTCGGAATTCCCCTATGAGAACATAAGCAAGATCATTAAGGCCGCCAACTCGGCGACGCTTGCTGAGGCGATGAGACTTCCCACCGAGGTCGTTACCGACCACATTGAACGCAACTTCGGGGGCACCTGCTTCTCGCTCTCCTTTCTCTTTGAACGTGTGCTCAAGTCTTTTGGGTTTGACTGCTACAAAGTGATGGCGGACATGAACTCCGGTCGGAACGTGCACTGTCTGGTCGTCGTGAAAGAGGCTGGAGTGACCTATATGGTCGATCCGGGCTATGCCCTGTATGAAGTTGTCGCGCTTCCCGAGCATGGGACTCAGCGCGTCTGCTTCCCGCACGCGGCGGTCGAAGTGGCCGCGGATCCCGGTACTCATGACGACACTCACGACGGCGCCCACGACGGCGCTCACGACGAGACCCGGCAGCATCGGCTGTATGCGCAATACGGGCTCTGGACCGAGGATGCCTCGGGCAGGAAGTGGCGGTACACCTTCAGGGATACGCCCGTGGCCGACCCGGAGTTTGAGACCCACTGGCTTGAGTCCTTCGGCAAGCCGACGCTCCACAATATATGTATCACCCGGATGACCCCGCGCGGACACCTTTACTTCCGCAAGGATTTCTTCAAATTCACGTCGCCCACAGCGATTGAAAAACGGAAGCTCAAACTGGAGCGGGAGAGGGAGAAGTTCATCGAGCAGGAGTTCGGGATCGGCGGTGAGTGGGTCGAGATCGCGCAGAAGCTCCTGGATGAGAGGCGGGCCCTGGATGAAAGGCGGGCAGCAAATTGGCCGAAGTAACCGCACCCCAGCCTGTCGAGGTCGTCGCCGGCGTCATTTTCGGTGAGGCCGGCCTCCTCGGGCCGTTGGAACGTGCGCTTGAAAGCAAGTTGTCAACCATCGAGGCCCGGTCGCCGATATATCCCTTTGAGGTGACCGATTACTATGGCGGCGAGATGGGCGGCGGCCTCAAGCGGATTCTCTACGCTTTCAAGGATCTCGTAAGCCCCGAGGCGATCGTCGAGATCAAGCTTGCAGCCAATGAGATTGAGGGCCACTTTGCCCAAGACGGCCGGCGGCAGGTCAACATCGATCCCGGCTACATGGACTTCCACAAGCTGGTGCTGGCGTCCGCCAAGTTCCTGGGCCAGAAGATTTATCTAGGAAAAGGTATTTATGCCGACCCCACACTCTATTATGATAAGGGATGGCATCCTTATGACTGGGGGTTCCCTGATTTCAGAGACGGCAGGTATGATGAATTCCTGACCCAGGTGAGGATGGCCTACAAGGAGAAGATCAGAAAGCTGAGATCAGAAAGCTGAAACGGGCCTGAGTTGGTGGTGGGCCTGATGGAGAGGACCAAGGTGGGAAGCAGCAAGGCAGGAAACGGCGGGATAGGAAAGGGCAACGCAGCTAACCGGGAGATCCGGGTCAACGTCGAAGGTTCGCGGGAGCTGAGCGTGCCGGTAGGCACGACGTCCCTTGACCTGATCGGCATGGTGACGCCCGGGACGGCCTTTCCGATCGTGGCGGGCAGGTTCAACAACAAGATCGTAGAACTCAAGTCGCCGCTTAAGATCGACGGCACGCTTGTATTCGTCCCGCTCGACAGTTCCGACGGCATGAGCGTCTACAGGCGGAGCCTCACCTTCGTGCTCATTAAGGCGACGCGCGAGGTCTTCAATGATCCCGAGCTCTACGTGAGACACTCCCTGAGCGACGGCTACTACTGCGAAATCGATCTGGGCAGAACCTTCGAGCTCGAAGATCTCCACAAGCTCGAGGCCCGCATGAGGGAGATCGTCGCTGCCGATGAGCCTTTCGTGCGCGAGGAAGTCACGGTACAGGAAGCCCTCGACATCTTTCAGAAAGATGGGCAGATGGACAAGGTCAATGTCCTCAAGTACCGGACCGAGCCCACCGTGAACATCTATCACCTTGGGAAATTCACCGATTATTTCTACGGGGCCCTGGCCCCGAGCACGGGCTACATCAAGCTCTTTGAGCTCAGGTATTACCCGCCGGGCTTCATCATGCGCTTCCCGCTGGCTCAGGACCCATCGTGCATCCCCGAGTTCAAGGAACAGATGAAGATGGCCGAGGTCTTCAGGGAATTCGTCAAGTGGGGTCAGATCCTTGGGATCGCAAGCGTCGGCGACATCGATGAGATCGTCCAACGCGGCGAGGCCAGTGAGATGGTCCGGATCGCCGAGGCGCTCCAGGAGAAGAAGATCGGCCAGATGGCAGACGTCATCCTCTTGAAGCTGACGCGCCCGCGGCTGGTTCTGGTCTCGGGCCCATCGGGCTCGGGCAAGACCACCTTCTCCAAGCGGCTTGCGATCCAGATGAGGGTCAATGGCCTGAGGACCGTAATCCTTTCCCTGGACAACTACTTCCTGGACAGGGCCGAGACCCCCAAGGACGAGACCGGTGAGTACGATTTCGAGGCCCCCGAGGCAATCGATATCGAGCTCTTGAATAGCCAACTCTTGGAACTGCTTGCCGGCAAGGAAGTGGGCGTACCGCGGTTCAGTTTCCGGGACGGCAAACGCATCGGCTATCGCAAGCTCCGTCTGGGGAGCGGAGAGATCCTGATCCTCGAGGGCATCCATGCCTTGAATCCCGTGGTTACGCCTTCGATTCCTTCGATCATGAAATTCAGGGTCTACGTGAGCGCGCTTTCGCAGCTCAACGTCGACCACCATAACCGGGTCCCCACGACCGACATCCGGAAGCTCCGAAGGATCGTGCGCGATCACCTTTTCCGAGGCTACGGCGCGATCGATACGTTGTCCACCTGGCAAAACGTGAGGCGAGGCGAGGACCTCTACATATTCCCGTATCAGGAAGAGGCCGACTCCATGTTCAACTCCTCGCTGGTCTACGAGCTCTGCGTCTTGAAGGGATATACGGAGAAACTGCTCTCGGCAATTACCGACGAGGTGCCGGAATATGCCGAGGCAAGGCGGCTCTTACGGTTTCTTTCATACTTCCTCGCGATCAAGGCTGAGGAGGTGCCGCGCAATTCGATCTTGAGGGAGTTCATCGGAGGGAGCGTTTTCAAGTACTGAAAGTACTGAGGAGCGTTCCCGATTACTGGCGTTCGCGATTGCCTGCGTTGGCGGTTACTGATTACTGATTATTGAGGTTTGACGGATCATGGATCAAGAGAGAAAGAACCTGATTGTAGGTGGCGTCTATCTCGGGGATGTAACCCTGGCGCTGGCCGGCCTTGCGGCCGAGCTGCCGGCTTATGTCAAGGGGCTCGACCTCGAGAAGCTCCTCACCGACGGTGAGAAGGCCGGGGCTGCGCGGCAGGAAGTCGACAAGATGCTGGCGGCCGAAAGTGACCCCAAAACGTTGCCACCCGAGCTCGTGCGACTCGCCCTTGAGAATGCCATAGGCGCCGGGAAGTTCCTGTCGGCAACGCGCTGTCTTGAGATCTTGAATGAGAAGGATACCTACGTTGAGAAGTACTTGGGGCTTGCGCGGAGCCACGTGGGCGAAGGGAAGATCAAGGAGGCGGCTGAAGCCTTGGTGATCGCATCCAGTCTGGAGCTCAATGAGGGCACGCCGCTCTTCCAATATGCGGGCCCGGCTCTCCACGACCAGTGTACGGCGAGCCGGGAGAAGTGCATAACCAAGATTCCCCCCGACGAGGCGGTCCTCAAGGGGTTCGGGTACCTGCTCGAAGGTCCGAAGGCCTGCGAAGTGGTGGCGGCTCTCGCTCCCGATGTGAGGAAGAGCCTGCTCCCATATGTCGCGCTGGCGAGGGACCCCGACGCCGGCGACTTCTACCGTGTCTGCAAGCAGGCCCATGCGGATCTCGAGGAAATCGAGGGAGGGGCGCTTACGGGGCTCAGGGCCGATGCCAAGCGGGTCGCCGATGAGATGAACCGGTTTGCGGAATCCCTCGGCAGCATTCCCCTTGGCGAGGGCGCCGAGAGGGAAGCCCAGGAAAAGTTGTTGCGCAGTGCCGCCAGCCTCAAAAAGGAATTCAGCGATATCGAGGTCTTGCTTGAGCATCTGCAGCTCCATAGAGTGAGGCGGCGTTTGGAGGAGCTGATTGAATCCCGGGCTGACCTGGAACGCGCAAGTGATGCGTTGAAGCAGGGCAAGGGCGCAGCGGCTGCCCCGGTTGAGCGAGTGCTCGATCTCATACGTGACCTCGCCGAGAAGAAGATCGTCGAGACCATAGGGACAATTGAAGAGAGGCTTCTCGCGACGCAGGTCACGATGCTCGGCAGGCAGGTACCTTCTCAAGAGCACTGGCAATACCTGCGAGAGCTGGCCTTCAAGTACCCGGTAAGTCCTCTGATCTGCTGCCTGCGGCGAATCAACAACAAGTGGATGGTTGTCCCCGCCTGGGACAGCCCCCTCACCCCCCTCCTAAAATAGGGACACACCCTGTTTTATTCGTAGCTTGGCAAGAAGAGAGGATGTTCATTTGTTCTCTGGTGGAGTCACACGGGAAAATGGGGTGTGTCCCTGTTTTCTAACTGCGCAGTTTTCCGAGCGCCTCGATAATTCGTGCGACGGCCACCTCGAGTTTTTCCATCGAAGTGGCGTAAGATAGCCTGATACAGCGGTCGTTACCGAACGCCGCACCGGGCACCACGGCGACGTGGGCTTGGTCCATCAGGAAGTCGCCCAGGGCCCACGAGTCCTGCAACTTCGTGCCCTTGTACTCCTCTCCGTAGTAAGCCGAGAAATTGGGGAAAACGTAGAACGCGCCCTTGGGCTCCACTAGCGTGACCCCAGGGATCCGCTTCATCTCACGCACCATATAGTTCCGTCGCTTCTCGAACTCCACGACCATGCGCGCCACTTCGGTCTGAGGCCCGCGTAGCGCCTCAATCGCCGCCATCTGAGAGATCGAGCTCGCATTGGAGGTGCTGTGGCTCTGCACTTTGTTCATCGCGGAGATGATGTCCTTGGGGCCCGCGGCATAGCCCAGGCGCCAGCCCGTCATCGCGTGGGACTTGGAGACTCCGTTGATGACGACTGTCTGCTCCTTTATGGCCGTCCCCAAGGAGGCGACACTCGTGAACCGGAAGCCGTCGTAGACCAGCTTCTCGTAGATCTCGTCGGCAACAATCACCAGGCCCACCTCGGCAGCCACGGTGCAAAGCGCCTCGAGTTCCTGGCGGGAGTAGGCCGCTCCCGTGGGGTTCGAGGGACTATTGATTATGACGGCTTTGGTCTTTTCGGTAAGCGCGGCTTTCAAGGCGCCCGGCGTGAGCCTGAAGCCATCCTCTTCCCGCGCATCGAGGATGACCGGCTTCCCCCCGGCCAGCGTTACCTGGTGGGGGTAGGAGACCCAGTAGGGCGCAGGCACGATCACCTCTTCGCCTTCGTTTAAGATCGCCATAAAGACGTTGTAGAGGCTGTGCTTGGCTCCCGAGGACACAATGATCTCGTCGGGAGCGTAGTCGACAGCGTTGTCGCGCTTGAGCTTTTCGGCGATGGCCTTCCTGAGGTCCAGCAGGCCAGGGCTCGGCGTGTACTTAGTGATATTCTCGTCGATCGCTCGCTTGCCGGTCGCCTTAACGTTCTCAGGGGTAGGGAAGTCGGGCTCGCCCACGCTCAAGTCGATGACGTCTATGCCCTGGGCAGCGAGCTCCTTGGCCTTGGCGCTGATGCGCAAGGTCTCAGAGGCCCCGATGCTGGAAATGCGCTTGGAGATCATAGGTTTCATAGATGGGAATTATAGCCGGGGATGGCTCTGGATGCAACTAGAACCAGAGAGCCACCTGGGGTTGGGAACAGACATCGTGACCCCTGGCTAGTGTCGTGTCCCATAAATAAGTTGATTAATGTATGGTTCTGCGCATATAGTGGGTACCGTTCCTATCGACAAGGAGGTACTCATGAAAGCCGGCCGGCCAAGAGGGCTGCTTGTGTTGTCGGATGAGGAGAAATCCG
>JAZDEY010000064.1:0-147907 GCA_043808325.1 Candidatus Eiseniibacteriota bacterium | reverse complement strand
TCTACTTGACCAATAGCGGTCCGACCGCGACCGAGCCGAGCACGTGGGGTAACATCAAGTCGATGTATCGGTAGTAACAGGGTTTTACCTTCTGTCTTGAGGCTTTACTACGGGGGTGCCTTCTCCCAGGCACCCCCGGATTGTTGTCCCGCGATCGAGTCTCGCGCCGGTGAGATTTTGCTTGCCAAGATTGGCATAGTTCCGTAAGCTGTCCCCAGACTTAAGGATTCGACGGTCAAACCAGGAAAACCGATAGAGGTGAGCTATGCCAAGAAGGTGCGTTTGGCTTTTCTGCCTTGTTCTTGCCGTCCTGGAGCTCGCAGGATGCGCGCCGAGATACACCGCCGTGGTCGAGAAGGCCCCACCCGAAGCCATTGTCCCTCAACAGGTTCAGGCCGCCCTCTCCAATGCCACCTCTGTCTACGAGGCCGGTGTGGATTTCTTCGTCAAGGGCCAGTACGACTCCGCCTCATCTTATCTCGATAGGGCCCTGTCGCTGCTCGGCCAGGATGCCGGCTGGTCCGCAAGCAGCACCGTCCTGAGTGAAAGGCGCCTCCTGGTCTATAAGTGCAGGTATTTTCTGGAGAGGATCCCGGCCACGGTGGCCGAGGCCGGCCCCGAGGCAGATCTGGAGGCGATCCGGCCGCTGAAGCCCAAGCTGCCGCCGATTGAGATTGTCGATAACGACAAGGTTCAGAGGTGGATACGCTATTTCAACTACGATGTCCGGGATAACTTCCAGGAGTGGATCACACGGTCCGGCAAGTACCGGCCACTCACTCTGAGAATCCTGAAAGAGGAAGGGATGCCCCTGGAGCTTACCAACCTTGCCATGATCGAAAGTGGGTTCAATCCCAATGCCTATTCCCGGGCGCATGCCGCCGGGATATGGCAGTTCATAAAGAGCACCGGCCACCTCTATGGGCTCAAGGTGGATTCCTACGTAGATGAGCGCAGGGATCCCGAGAAGTCCTGCCGGGCTGCCGCCAGGCACCTCAGGGATCTCTATGAGATGTTCGATTCCTGGCCTCTGGCCATGGCCGCTTACAATTCGGGCGCGGGAAACGTGGGACGGGCTATCAAGCGCAACTGTACTACCGACTATTGGCGTTTGAGCCTGAAGCGTGAGACCAGGGATTACGTGCCGATGTTTATGGCGGCGGCCATCATCATGAGCGATCCGGCCCAGTACGGCTTCGAGTGCCGCTACGAGGCCCCGATGGAGTTCGAGACGATCCAGGTTGAGGGGAGAACCGATTTCAAGGCGATAGCCCGTTCCTGCCAGGTCGAGCCGGCGGTGATCTGTGAGCTCAATCCCCAATACACGCGGCATTGTACCCCGGATGGCGGCGCTTCTACCGTGCGGATCCCCAAGGGCAGCGCTGAAGGCTGCGTTGCCGAGTTGGCCAGGATTCCCAAGGCGGAGCGCACCGTTGCGGCTTATGTAGCGGCAAATATCGAGCACAAGGTCAAGCGCGGCGAGACGCTCTCGAGGATTGCCAAGAAGTACGGCACGACGGTGGCGGCAATAGCCGATGCCAACGGGATCAAGAACTACCGCAAGATCCGCACTGGCCAGGTCCTGGCCATTCCAGGCGCCGACTACCATCCGAGTACCCCCGAAAACCCGGGCATTCACACCGTGCGACGGGGGGAGACCCTTAGCGGCATCTCCGCCAAATACGCGATCAAGATGGATGACCTGCTTGCCTGGAATGACATCAAGTCACGTGATCTGCTGCAAACTGGGCAGAAACTGGTGGTGTCCGGCCGGGAGATAGCACGGGACCGAGTGATTGTCCACAAGGTTCGCAAGGGCGATACCATAAACGGCATTGCTGGGAAATATGGGGCCACGACGGGCAACGTGCTCAAGACCAACGGGCTGAAACCCAGGGACAAGATATACCCCGGTCAGAAGATAAAAGTCCCGGTCAGGGCCAACACGTAGGAAGCGGTCGGCTGATCAGACCAGGGTTTTCCCGCTCTCCACCTGAAGCGGCTGGTCTGCGCCGCCGGGGGTGTGGACCAGGCAGTTTCTCCCGATCACCGAATCCGCAGGGACATGGCTATTCCTGCCTATCACGGTGACTCCGCTCGCCATTATCGAGGCATGATCTTCATTGGGGCGAAAATCCACGCCGTAGCCCAGCTTGGCGTTGCGTCCCACCGAGACGTGCTTATCCAATATCGAAAGGTTGATCTTGGCGCCGCTTGAGACGACGGAGCCCGCGAAGACGATCGAGTTCCTCACGACTGCTCCCTCTTCGATCACTACGCCGGCGGATATGATCGAGCTCTCGACCGTTCCGTTTATGACCGCCCCGTCGCAGATCATCGACTCGTTCACGTGCCCGGAGCTCAGGAGCCTCGCCGGCGGAAGATCCTCGAAGTTGGTGAGGATCGGCCAATCGGGATCGTCGAGGGCCATGGGAGGATTGGGGTGCAGGAGCTCCATGTTGGACTCGAAGTACGTACTGATCGTGCCGACGTCCTGCCAGTAGCCGTTGAACTCAAACCCATAGACCCTGAGTTCATCGATGACCCAGGAGACAATATCGCGGCCGAAATCATGGGTGGAGCTGGTGTTCCGCGAGTCCTTGAGAAGGCAATCCACCAGGACGTCGGTGCGGAAGACGTAGATGCCCATCGAGGCAAGATTGCTCCTGGCGTTCCGGGCCTTTTCCTCGAACTCCACTATCTGTTTGTCTTCGTCGAGGATGCACGTCCCGAACTTGGTTGTCTCCTCGTGTCTGACCCGTTTCACGGCGATCGTGATGTCGGCCTTCCGCTCCTTATGGAAATTCAGCAACGTGCGATAATCCATCTTATAGACGTGATCGCCGCCGAGGATCAAGACCGCCTCGGGCGACCGCTCACGGATGAAATGAAGGTTCTGGTATACCGCGTCGGCGTTCCCCTGGTACCACTTGGATTCGGAGCTGCCCACGTAAGGCTGGAGGATCATCATCTCGGCGTTGAGCCTGTCCAAGTCCCAGGGCTTGCCGAAATCCAGGTGCCGCCACAGCGACCTCGGCAGGTACTGGCTGAGGACGAACACTTGATTGAGTCCGGAGTTGACGCAGTTTGAGAGCGGGAAATCGATGATGCGATAGATGCCTCCGAAGGGCACTGCCGGCTTGGCCCGGCGCTCGGACAGGAGCAGCAGCCTCTTGCCCGCGCCGCCCGCCAGGACTATGACGAGATCTTTTGCCATGTTTCCTCACCCAGAATCGTCTCACCGCAGACTATGTCGCGGCTGGGTATCGCCTCCTGAGGCAACTCCCGACCGATCAGGCAGTTCCTTCCTATCCTTATGTCGTCGGGTATCGTGCTTCGCTTGCCGATTACGGTTATGCCGGAACTCACGACATCGGGATACAAGGAATTGGGACAGGTCGGATTGCCGAATCCTATGAAGGCCTTGCGCCCTATCCGTACCATTTTGTCAATTATGGCCGATCGCAAGGTTGCGCCGCCGGCTATGAACGTGTCCGAGAAGACTATCGAGTCTTCAATCCGGGCACCGGGCTGAACCGTCACCCCAGGGAAAAGAATGGAGCGCTTGACCTCGCCATCAACGCAGCATCCGTTAGCTACGAGCGACGACTGAATGTCGGCGCTGCGGCCTATGACCGAAGGCGGCCTCACTCCGGTCGCGGTGAAGATGCGCCACGACGGGTCGCTCAGATCAAGCACGTGCGGCCTGTTGACGAGCGACATCGACGATTCGAAGTACTCTTCAAGCCAGCCCACGTCCGCCCAGTATCCGCCAAACACGAAAGCTCGGGCGCGGGCCTCTCTCACCAGGGGCATGATCACGTCAAAGACTATGTCGTGTCTGCCCTCGCGCGCGACCGAGAGCCGCTCCAAGAGCACATCCTTCTTGAAGACATATATCCCCAGCGAGTAGTGATTAAAGGCCTCATGCTCGGGTTTCTCCAGGAAGGACCTGACCAGGCCATCCTCGTCCACCTCGACCGCGCCGTACCTGCCCGGCACGAATCCCGAAGATGGTTTGACCACAACCGTGACCGCCGCCTCGTGCGACCGATGGAAGCTTATGAGCGGATTATAATCCATCTTATACACCTGATCCGCCGACAGGAGCAGGACGTTCTCACAGGGGGCATCCTGAATCACCTGGATGTGCTGCCACAGTGCATCTGCAGTTCCTCGGAACCAGGTGGAATCGGCCTTGCCGACATAGGGCTGAAGGATCAAGATCCCGCCGGTACGCCGATTAAGATCCCAGGGCCTGCCGTTTCCGATATGTGCTATCAGGGAGGCGGGGTTGTACTGGGCGAGCACCCCGACGCGATCCATCCCCGAATTGACGCTGTTCGAAAGGCAGAAGTCGATTATACGGTACCTGCCGCCGTAGGGCAGAGCCGCCTTTGATCGATGGGTCGTGAGGACGGGAAGTTCCCGGCTTGCCCCGCCGGCAAGAATCATCACTAGAGTGCTGCTCATCTCCCTTGCCTGGCTTCCTTCAGGTTCTCTCTTGCGATTGCATTGGTCGGGTCCAGGGTCAGCGCCTTCTCCCACATCTGAATCGCGAGACTGACGCTATCCATCGCGGCATACACCGTGCCCATGTTGAGCACGAAATCGGCGTTCTTGGGATCGAAGTTGCTCAACTCCCTGAACTGCTTCAGTGCGTCCTCGAGTCTGCCGGCGCGGTAAAGCGAATTGGCGAACTTGAATCTGAGGGGCATGTTACCCGGATCGACCGCCAGCACCCTGGCCAGCACGTCGCAGGCCTTGATATACTGATCGATCTTGTTGTAGGCATCGGCAAGCTGCATCGCTACCATAGTGTTGGAGGAATTGAAGCGCAGGGCAGTCTCAAGATAGCCGGCAGCTTCCTCATATTGTCCAAGATCCAACTTGGCCTTGCCCATCGCCGAATAGGTCACGAATCCACCTCCGGCGTAGTCGATCTCCTGTTGGAACTCAGCCAACGCCCCCTGCATGTCTCCCTTTGCGAGCAGGCCTATGCCCATCACTTCATGGAGCTTGGGCTCGTAAGGATAGGTGCTCTCGAGGGGGCGAGCTCCTGCGACTGCCTCATCGGCGCGGTTGGTCATCAGCAGGAGCGACGATCGCTCAATCGTCACTCTGGGGTCCCGAGCAGCCGAGCCGGCAGCAGTCGAGAGTATGTTGAGCGCTTCCTCGGGCTTAAGGGCGCTGCTGTAGATCTTCGAGAGCGGAATGTAGGCATCGGGGACTTCAGGAGCAAGCTTTATGGCGCCCCGATAGGCGGTCTCGGCCTTGTCGAAGAGCGATTCCTCGCGTGAGATGTCGCCAAGTATGATCAATTGCCTCGTTTCATCCATTTTCTCGTGCGGGAGCAAGAAGAGCGCCACTCCCACTATTGCCACCGTAAAGAGGTGGGCGAAAGACTTGCGCGACTTGTGCTTCCTGAAGCCCACGACTATCTCGCTCACCAGGGCTCCGGCAAAGATCGCAAGGAAGGGTATAACCACCAGCTTGTCGGAATCCGTCACGAGGTAAAGACACGCGGTCAGGGAATACAGCGGCATGAAAAGTGCAGCTGCAAGCGGCGAACCTCGGCGCAGCCGTCCCACGAGCCCCAGTGGAGCTATCACCGCGAATGCGAACAAGAGGTTCTTGAGTAGGAAGGAGTATTTCGCGATGTAACGCGAATCAACGTTTGCGGGAGGCACGGATGGACCCCAGAATATGCCCAGCTTGGTCAAGTAGGTCCTCAGGTACCTGCCGGGACCGCTCTTGAAATCCTCGAGAGCCCTTGCTCGCCAGTGACTCGAAGCGGCTCCGACCGAGAGGCTCTTGCCGGTCTCTATCCTCGCCAACCGCATCGCATCCTTCTGGCCGTCAGCCCAGTCGGAGAAGGCTATTGCCCTGTATGTCCCCTGATCTCCGCTCGTACCTATGTCATAGTGGGGTTCCTTTGACGTGCCGCCCACCGAGCCGCCGCCCAGGAAAGCGTGCCAGCTGGTCCTCAAGGGCACGATCGAGTGATCCTCTCCCTTAACGAGCAGCACCTGGTAGCATAGCGGCAGAACCACGAACCCAGCCGCCACCAGGAGCGCCGCACGCTTGAGCCTCCTGTCCTTGGCGGCCAGGAGTTGGGCCATCCAGGCCGGAAGCGCTGCGATGCCTGCGAACCTGGTCAGGAACGCCGCACCCAGGAGGAGGCCCGAAAGAGCCGCATTGACGTAGGGCCGCGACCTTTCGGCCCTGAGCAGGAGATAGGCGCTTGCCACAAGCAGAAACACCAGCAAGGTGGTTTCGTTGATTTCGGAAGCGAAGAAGATGGCGAGCCCCGAAAGGGCGAATATGATACCCGCGACGGCAGCAGCGAGCCTCCCATAGATCATCCTCGCCGAGGAGTAAATCAGAAGAGCCGTCACGCTGCCCAGCGCGCTCTGAACTATCCTGGCCATTGTGAGGCTCTCTCGCAGGGCCGCGTAGATCGAGGCTAGGAAATAAGCATAGAGAGGCTCCCGGAAAGCGGGCGCAAACTCAAACCAGCTGGCATTGGTCTTAAAGGTGGCCCACTGGTGAAAGAAGCCCGAGTCAAGCACCGGATGGTAATAGAAGGAGAGCCGCCGCGTCTGCAGGATGAAAACCAGTCTCACCAGGAAAGCCCCGACCAGGATCGCGATGGCAATGGTCCTATCCGCTCTTAACCGCATTACTCTCTCCTCAGGAGGCCGTAGAAAATCTCGTCGTTGCCGGGGGCGGGGCTGAACCAGACGGCGTGGACCACACTCCCCGCGGGCGCGAGCGAGCAGTATCTCGACATTGCAGACCCGCGGGCTATCTCAATAGGCTCGCCCCATTTGAGGCCGTCATAGCAGCGCATCATAAGCAAATAGTCCACACTGTCCTGTTTCTTGTCCTGGTCTTCCCAGGCAACCAGCAGCCCGTCTCCACCGAGACCTGCCGCCGCGGGATAAAAGCCTATCTGTCCCGTATTGACACGGGTCTCGCCGGACCAGGCCTTGCCGTCATAGAACATGGCCAGAACGTCTGAAGTCATCGGGGCCTGATCGAACCAGGCAAGCCCCCACTTCCCCTCGGAGACATTGGCGAGCGACAGCCGCCACGATCGGTTATGGTTGGTCTTCACGAGCGTTTCCGGCTGCCAGGCCGTACCGTCCCAGAGCCGGGACTTGATATCAAGGCCTTCATACCATACCGCCAGGATCTTGCCCTTGCTATCGCAGGCAATATCGGGTCTGAAGGCGGCGGGGTGGCTGGTACACAGACCGGTCTTGGTAACCAGGCTGTCCCCGACGATCTTGCCGTAGTAGACGGCGGTCATGTTGGGGGCGCCCTGGTGCCAGGCAATGTGAAGAGCCTTGTCGGGGCCGACCGAGGCTACGGGGCAGCCGGCTCCGAGCGCCGCGTTGGTGATTTGCTTGCGTGCGACTTCTTTCCCGCCCACCAGCCGAACGTAGAATATCTGGCGCGAAGTCCTCAGGGATTCCCGCCATAGAATGTAGACGTTGCTTCCCTCACTGGCAATGCAGGGGAAACTCGAAACGCTGTCGGACCGGGTTATCCTGACCGCGGGCGAGACAACCTCTCCGGCAATCGAAGCATAATAGACCTCGGGGTTGCCGTCCTTGTCGTCGACCCATACCATATGCGCCGTGCCCGAGGGGTCCACGGTGACGCACCGGGCATTGTCCCGGGCGGTCTGCGACTTTCCCCCGGAGTTGGTCACACGAGTCACCTTCTCCACGGCGAAACCGCAGCCGGCGGCATATGCGCCGGCCGCCACTGAAAGCGAGAGAACCTGCACGAGCAGAAGCCTACATAACAAGGATTTCATAGTGCCCCCTGAACCAACGGAATTATACCTTAGGCGCGTCCTAATGAGCAAGAACCTTGTGGAGGTCGTGAATGTTCCCTGGTTCGGGGGCCGCCGACTTGAGATATGCGGGTTGCCGGGCATAAAGAGGGGGGCTCGCGGTAGCGAGCCCCCGCCCTGAACTAAGCTATGGTCCTGAGTTACTCTGTCCCGAAGAAGTGGCTGAAGCCAATTCTTATGCTAGAATCGAACTCACTGAGGTCGCGTCCGTAGTCGTCGAAGTACTTGTCATTGTCAACAATCATCTTGTCGCCCTGGAAAGCAGTCCACACGGTCCAAGATGGGGTCATCCAGAAATCGAAGCCGACCTTGAAGGATACCAACATCTTGCTTTCGGTGTCGGTTGGCCCCGCGTCCGGTTCCGCTGAATCCAAAGCCCTGATCCCGAGTCCGGCCTGGATAAAGGGCGTCATCTTGCCATCCATGTACGCCACCGGTGGGTAGAGCTTGGCCATGGCACCCAGCGTGTAGCAGGTCGCGTGCTTGTATGTGATCTGCCCGATTTTCTGGTCCCCCGTTTTGACAGGCTCCAGAAGGGACCAATGCCCAGCATGTTGTTGATGTAGTAAGCAAGGTACATATCAGCATTGAGGTTCCAGGGCTCGGGCGAGAAATGTAGATCAAGGCTCCCACCGGTCTCGATCGTTCCCATGCCCACTCCGGCCACGGCAACCGAGGCCCCGAACAGCACGCACACTACCAAACATAGGGACAGCTTCATCACTGCTCCTCCTTTCGAAGCACCTGCCTGTCGAGTCGAGACACTGAGCAATTCCAGTGCATCACCTCCTTCGTGATTATTGGCGATCGTTGGCAAATCTTGGCGGAGAATACAATTTCGCGATTTTCGAGGCAAGCGTTTTCTTAAGGGGCCGTGAGCTGCGGACGGTTGCCATGGAAGGCGGGCTCTGTTATAATTGCTTAACAGGAACCACAGCGCGGGCGATTACGATCTCATTGGAGGGCTTGCCTGATGAAGCGACGCATAGGTTTTGCGGGTGCTGCAGCCGTCGTGGTCCTACTGCTTACCTGGCTCGTGTCCGGCTGTGGTGGCGATAAGAAGAAGCCTGAGGTGGTCGTAATGGCAACACCGGCCTTGGGGCGCGTGATTGTGGTCGGCTTTGACGGTCTCGATCCGGGATACGTGAGAAGATTCGTGGCGGAGCGCAAGATGCCCAACTTCGCCCGGATGATCACCGGGGGAGCGTTCGGTACGCTGTTGTCGACTCTGCCGCCGTCGTCGGCCTCCGCCTGGACCTCAGCGGTGACAGGCGTCAATCCCGGCAAGCACGGCGTCTATGGTTTCATGGGCCAGCCCAAACCTGACGCGTCGGGCGCCATCGTCTTCAATACTTCTCTCCAGCGGGGCTACCGTGCCGTCTGGCAGCTGATCGGGCCGTTCGGGAGAAAATCCATAGTGATAAACATACCTCTAACCTCCCCTGCGGACAGTTTGAACGGCATGATGATAGCCGGTTTCCCTCACGCCTCGGAGGATACATCCGCCTACTATTGGCCCAGATCCCTCGGCAGCCTGCTCGGGGATTATACCTTCGATGCCTTCCGGGTGGTGGTTGCCAAGAACCGCGAGGACAGGTTCATCCAGAAGGAAAAGGCCATTGAGTCGCAGCGGCTCGAGCTGGGGCTCAAGCTGTTCGAGGAGAACACCTGGGACCTCTTTTGGATTGTGTTCACCTTCACCGATAGGTACCAGCATTACCTGTGGAAATACATGGACCCGGGCCATCCCATGTACGACCCGATCGGCGGCAAGGAGTATGGCGGAGCGATTGAGGACGCATATGTGATGGCGGATACCTACCTCGGTGAATTCATGAAGCACATGAAGGACGATGACCTGCTCGTCGTGATGTCGGATCACGGCTTTGGGCGCCTGGACTACACCGTAAACGGCCAGAACTTTCTCTATCGGACGCTGGGAGCAACTCAGGACGTGCTGTGCGCCGATTTCTTTGGGGCCAAGTTCAAGATCAATGTCTCCGGTCCCAATGCCGAAGAAAGGTATACTAGCCTCAGAAAACGTCTGATTGAAGGGCTTAGAACGCTCAAGGATCCCGCGAGAGGTGTGCCGATTATCGACTCGATCTACGTCAAAGAGGAAATCTACAAGGGGCCTTACCTGTCGACCGCCCCTGACGTTGTATGTCTTGAGAACCCCGACTATCTGTTCTTCACGCTTCCCCGGACCCCTGACCTGCGGATCATAGACGCCGGTCCCAGTCCCGACAAGGGTTTCTCGGGGTTCCATCGACGGCCGGGGGCGATAGGTCTCTACGGGAAATTTGTATCGCCAGGAACGGTGCTTGCGGCGAGAATCGTGGATGTCACGCCGACAATACTGGCATATCTGGGTGTACCTGCACCGGGGGATATCGATGGGCGAGTGCCGGAACAGGCGTTCGCGGCGGTGCCCTCGGGTCAGCTTCGGTTGGCGACATCGAATTCATCGGGGTATAGGACGCCGATCGCTTTCTCCGCCCAGGATTCCAAGAAGATGGAGAAGCAGCTTCGGGCGATCGGCTACATGCAGTAACGGGGCTCGGATTGGTGATATGAAAACCGAGAAGATAAGTCTGCGCAGTCTCCTCAACAAGATGCTGGCAAGCGACGGGACCAATACCGAGTTGCGGAAAAGCCTGCATCGGGCGCTCGCGGAGCCCGATCCGCTGGTGGCCTGGGAGCAGACTCTAGAGATCATGCAGGCGATGTCCAAGTCCGGCCGGGTCAGATGGCTGGGCGTTAGCGAACGCAATGGCGAACGATACCTGCGGTTCCAGGATCCGGGGAGCCTCGACGTATTCTCGCTCAAGGAGCCCCCGGCTCTTAAGGCGGAAGTGGCGCCGTTTCTGCCGCGAGGTTTCGTGCGGAAGGAAGATTCCGACAGGATCGAGATGCTCTTCACCTCGATTGCCACCTGCCGCTCGGAGGATGAGCTGGGTGGCGTGCTCCAGCGCATGCTCGCCACGATCCGCGATATGATATCGGCCGACTATTGCGTGATCCATTTGAGCGACGAATCCGTCAGACAGATCATAGCCAAGGTGAGCGACGGCTCGCCGGAGGCTCCGGCACGCTTTGCCCCCGCCCTCGTCGACAAATGGGTGAAGGATGAGGGTTTCTGCGTCAACGTGCCCGATCTTGGGCGCGAAGCGGAACTAGCCAAGTACTCGGGCGGCCTCTTCGCCTCCGTCGTGGTTATGCCCCTGCGCTGCAAGGGCAAGACCTACGGGGTGCTCGAGACCTGGAGCAGGCTGGTCGGCAACTTCGGGGATGACGATCTGGGATTTCTCTCCTTGCTGGCGATGCTTGCCGCGGGGATGATCAAGAATGCGGAGCATCTGGAGACTCTGATCTTCCGGGACCCGCTGACCCACGTCTACAACCGGGGCTACCTCGAAGACCAGCTGGAGCGCGAGATCGAGCGCTACAAGCGCACCAATGAGCCGGTGTCCTTCCTGATGATGGATGTCGACAACTTCAAGCAGGTCAACACCAATTTCGGTCATCCGGTCGGTGACCTCGTGCTTTCGGCGATCGCTCACTCGCTCGAGGACAAGGTGAGGCACATCGACGTGGTCGCAAGGTATGGCGGCGATGAGTTCGGCATAATCCTTCCCGACACGATCGGCGAGCATGCCCTGATGACCGCCGACCGCTTGAGGGGGGTGATCGAGGCCACCGACTTCGCGGCGATCTGCCCCGCGATCGGGGATGCCAAGATCACGATCAGTCTCGGCGGAGCGATCTGCCCCTTTGATGCCGTCACCAAGGATGATCTGATCGAGAAGGCCGACAAGGCGCTTGCCCAGGCTGAGCGGAGCGGCAAGAATCGAGTTGTATTCTTCAGCTTGCCCTCGGGGGAGGGCGGGACCTAGGATGCCCTACGAGATATCGACCGAAGTCAGCTTCTCGGCTGCCCACTTCATTGCCGGGTACCCAGGTGATTGCGCCAGGATGCACGGGCATAACTGGAAGGTGAGGGTCGCCCTTCGGACCGGCACGACCGGGCAGGCCGGCTCTCAAGCGATTGGCCGGGGGCAGCGGACCAGCGGTCCCGCCGACCTCGCCTATGACTTCCGCACGCTGAGGGCCTTGATGAGCGAGGTGGCCAAGGCGCTCGATCACACCGTGCTTAATGATCTTGCCTGCTTCAAAGGCAGGAATCCGACCGCTGAGGCTATCGCTGAATGGTTCTATGGCGAGATGGCCGGACGCCTTGCGGACGAACCGGTAAGCGTTGCCCGGGTAGAAGTCTGGGAATCCCCGCTCAACTGCGCTGTCTATTTCAAGGAGTGACTTTCAAGGATTGAAAACCATCGTTCTGCTTTCCGGCGGGCTTGACTCGACCGTAAACCTCAAGTGTGCGTTGGACCAAGGTGAGGTTGCGCGAGCTATCACCTTCGATTATGGTCAGGTCGCGTTTGCGAACGAAGCGAGGGCGGCCGGCCTGTGTGCCGCCCGCTGCGGCGTTCCCCACACCATCGTTTCACTGCCCTGGTACGGGGAAGTGGTCGCCAATCCGGTGATGGGCCGGGGCGAGATTGCACCTCATCCGGGAGGCATACTGGCCGAGGCCCCGGCGCTGCTCAGGGAGGCTTGGATCCCCAATCGCAACTGCGTGCTTGTTTCGATCGGCGCTGCCTATGCGGAGGCCTTGGGAGCTCGGGCTGTGGTGGTAGGCTTTAACCGGGAGGAGGCTGAGGTGTTTCCCGACAATTCCCGGGGTTTCCTTGAGAAGATCAACAGAGTGTTGAGCGTGTCCACTCTGTCGGCGGTCGAGGCCTTGTGCTATACCATCGATATGACCAAGGATGAGATAGTTGGGCTTGGCCTAAGGATATCGGCGCCCCTCGATCTCATCTATTCCTGCTACCGACGCTCGGATGACCAAAGGATGTGTGGAACCTGCCAATCGTGCCTGAGGGTCAAAGCCGCACTTCGGGCCAACCGGGTTTTTGAAAGGTACGCCGCGAGGTTTGCCGAATGAAAAGCAAGCTTGCCGACGAAAGGATCAACTACACCGGCCGGGAGCTCCGATCCCACTGGGTGATGGAACGCTTCGGACTGGAAGGCGATGTGATCATTGCCTTCAGGGGCTCGTGCATGGTCAGCGGTGAAGACCTGGTGGATCGCGAGGACTTCGATCTTGGCAATGTCGTGGCAGGGAAGGACATGCTTCATTTCATCGTGGAGATGTCCGGCGCCGGTCTGCTGGGGATCACGCTGGCGCAGCGGCTCTTGTGTTCGATCACCCAGGACGTCTTGAACTCAGAGGTCTCTAAGTCCGCCGCCGGTCGCGTGGTTGACCGGAGGGGCGACGATCTCTACGTCGGGCAGGGCAAACTATCGGTCTCGGTGGCCACGGTGTCTCCCGTCTCAGGCCTGATTCACCTGGGGCTCAACATAACCACTGAAGGCGTCCCGGTTGAGGCTGCGTGCCTCGCAGGCATGAGCATAGACTACAAGTGGATCGCCGGCGAGGTGCTTGCGAGGTTCGCCGGCGAGATCGATTCCTGTACGAGGGCTGCCTCCAAGGTGAGGCCGGTGGTATGAGTATGCCTGCCGCCTATCTAAGCGAGATCTTTACCTCGGTCGAGGGTGAGGGTTTGTATGCCGGACGGCCCGCGACCTTCATCAGGTTCTGCGGCTGCAATCTGGCATGTTCCTACTGCGATACCGAGTATGCCGGGCGGAACTCCGAAGCCGCGATAATTCACGGGGCCGGGGCTGTGGGAAGCGGCGAACGCCGCGAGGTCGGGAACCCGGTGACATCCGACCGCCTGGTTGCGGAGATCAAGGAGGCGCGCGCCGCGCCGACAATTGTCCTCACGGGCGGTGAACCCCTTCTCCAGCCTTCGTTCCTGCTCGACGCGTCAAAGCAGCTACACATGCTGGGTTACAGGCTTCACCTCGAGACCAACGGTTCGCTTGCCGATGCCTTCCTGGAGATCAAGGATGTCATTGATTTTGTGTGCATGGACATCAAACTCCCTTCGACCCAGGGCGGCAAAGACCTCGTGCGAGAGCATCGCGCCTTCTTGGAGGCTTTAGCCGGGCGGGACGCGGCCGTCAAGATCGTGCTGACCGACGAAGCGTCTCAGGCTGAAATCGGGGACGCGGTCGAACTTATTTCCGGAGTCAACCGCTATCTGCCGGTGCTGCTTCAGCCGGCAATCTTGGAAGGGCGGCCGGCCATGGCCGGGGAGCGCCTGCTGGCTGCCCTGAACCTGGCGCGCTCCGGGCTCTATGACGCCAGGCTTTCTCTCCAGATGCATAAGGTGCTTGGTATCCGGTGAGCGAGCGGCGCGAAATAGGCATAACCTCAAGCGTGCCCATAGAGGTGATCTATGCGGCGGGCTCACGGGTGCTCGATCTCAACAATGTCTTCGTCGATCGCCCCGACAGCGGACTGCTGGTGGAGCAAGCAGAGCGCCGGGGTTTCCCCGACTCAAGCTGCGCCTGGATAAAGGGCATATACTCGGCGATCAAACACAAAGGCGTCGATACCGTGATCGCGGTAACCCAGGGCGATTGCAGCAACACCCACGCTCTGATGGAGGTGCTTGAGGTCGAGGGCATTGAGACCATCCCTTTCATGTACCCTTACGACCGCGACCGGAGATTCCTCACACTCCAGGTGGAAAAGCTCTGCGATAGGTTCGCCGTCTCGGCCGGCGATCTGGAGCGGACCAGGTCCCGTCTTGAGACCATCCGGGCCAAAGTCGGAGAGATCGACCGGCTGACCTGGCAGGAGGGCAGGGTAGGAGGCTTCGACAACCACTACTACCAGATATGCTGCAGCGATATGAAGGGCGATCCCGACGCCTTCGAGCAGGAGATCGATACTTTCATCGCGTCGGCCCGGGACCGCAAGCCGCTCGGCGGCGACCTGAGACTGGCCTACGTCGGTATCCCGCCTATTGTCACCGGCATCTACCCGCTGGTGGAAAACCTCGGCGGGATGGTCGTCTTCAATGAGCTTCAGCGACAGTTCAGCATGCCAGTTAGGTGCGATCATCTGGTTGACCAGTATCTTCACTACACCTACCCTTACCACATCCGGTACAGGCTCGATGACATAAGGGCCGAGATCAAGCGGCGCGAGATCGACGGTCTCGTCCACTATGTTCAGGCCTTCTGTTTCCGGCAAGTCGAGGACATCATAATAAGGAAGGAAATCGGTCTGCCGACGCTCACCCTCGAGGGCAACCGGCCCGGCAAGATCGACTCGAGGTCAAGCGTCCGGATCGAAGCCTTCGTCGACATGCTGCGGTCGCACAAGGCGAGGCGATCCGGCCATTAGAAGATTGACTGGCCTCTCCAGCCGTGTTACCTTTCGCATCAAAGAGCCAACTACGAGGAGCAGACGATGGAGACACGGTACGACCCGCACAAGGCGGAGGGGACATGGTATGACTTCTGGCTAAGGGAGGGGCTTTTCAAGCCCCAGCCGAGACCGGGCAAGCCCTTTGTCATAGTGATGCCACCGCCGAACATCACCGGGCCGCTCACCATGGGGCACGCCCTCAACATGTCCCTTCAAGACGTCTTGACGAGATGGAACATGTTGGGCGGTAGGGAATGTCTGTGGCTTCCGGGAAAGGACCACGCCGGCATCGCCACCCAGGTTGCGGTCGAGAAACAGATCGGCCAGGAAGGCCTCACCCGTGAGAGCCTGGGCCGGGAGAAGTTCACCGAGCGCGTCTGGCAGTGGAAAGAGGAGATGAGCGCCAAGATCACCGAGCAGATCAAACATCTGGGCTGCGCCTGCGATTGGTCGAGGGAGAGATTCACGCTTGACGAAGGCCTGTCCCGTGCGGTCCGGACGGCATTTGTCACGCTCTTCAAGGCCGGCCTGATCTACCGGGGCGAATACGTGATCAACTGGTGCCCGCGGTGCCTGACCTCGCTTTCCGATGAAGAAGTCGAGCGCGAAGATCACGCGGGCAAGCTGTGGTACATAAAGTATCCGTTCCAGGACGGCAGCGGCCACATAACCGTAGCCACTACCCGGCCGGAGACCATGCTGGGCGACGTAGCGGTGGCCGTAAATCCAAATGACAAGCGCTACGAGCATGCCTGGGACAAGACTCTGGTGCTTCCCTTGGTCGGCAGGCCGATGCCCGTGATTCGAGACGACATCGTCGACCCGGAGTTCGGTACGGGCGCGGTCAAGGTCACGCCGGCCCACGATGCCGACGATTTCGTGATCGGCGGCAGGCACGGGCTCAAACCCTTGGTGGTGATGGATAAGACCGGTACAATGAATGAGAATGCGGGCGCCTTCGCAGGCCTCGATAGGTTCGAGGCCCGCAAGCGCATTGTTGCGGAGCTCGAGAAACAGGGCCTGATGGAGAAAATCACCGATTACGGGCTGTCGATGGCCCTGTGCTACCGATGCTCGACCGTAATCGAGCCGTATCTGTCGCGTCAGTACTTCCTGAAGATGGAGCCTCTGGCCGGGCCGGCGATAGACGCGGTCAGGCAGGGGCGAGTGAAGTTCCATCCCGACCGCTGGACCAAGGTCTACTTCAACTGGATGGAAGGCATACGGGACTGGTGCATATCGCGGCAGCTCTGGTGGGGCCACCGCATTCCCGTCTGGCACTGCCAAAGTTGCGGCCGCATGGTAAGCGAACTTACCGATCCGACCGAATGCCCCGACTGCCACGGGCCGCTCTTGAGGGAAGAGGACGTGCTCGATACCTGGTTCTCCTCGTGGCTGTGGCCGTTTTCAACGCTGGGTTGGCCTGCCGAAACCGCGGACCTGAAGCGGTACTATCCCACATCGGCGCTGGTGACCGGTCCGGATATCATCTTCTTCTGGGTGGCGCGGATGATCATGGCCGGACTCTATTTCATGAGGGACATTCCCTTTGAGGATGTCTATCTTCACGGCCTGATACGGGATGAGTTCGGGCAGAAGATGTCCAAATCGATAGGCAACTCGCCGGATCCGTCGGAGCTGATAGACAAGTACGGCGCGGATGCGCTCAGGTTCACGATGGTCTCGCTTACACCCAGAGGATCGGACGTGCTCTTTGCGGAGCGCAATCTCGAGACCGGCAGGAACTTCGCCAACAAGATCTGGAACGCCGCGAGGCTCTTGAAGGCGGCCGGCGATGGCGCGGATCACTCCGACGGAAGCGAGAGGGTTGCCGCAGATATGCGCGCCGGCAGCCTGGACATCTGCGACAGATGGATCATCAGCCGGGCGGCGGAGGCCACCGGGCAGATCAAGGCCTACTACGGGGAATTTGCTCTCAACGAAGCTGCCAAGGCTGCGTATGACTTTATCTGGCACGAGTTCTGTGACTGGTACCTGGAGCTGGCCAAGGAGAGATTCTACTCCCAGGATGCCGGCGTGAGGAGTCAGGTCAACGGGGTTGCCCGCCAGGTCCTCGCCAGGTGCCTCGAGCTGGTGCATCCGTTCATGCCGTTCTTGAGCGAAGAGGTCTGGCACACGCTCGGTCTCGATCGCAAGAGCCTGCTCGAACAGGCCTGGCGAGCGGATGAGACTTTCCCGAGCGATCCCGCCGCCGAGGCAGTGATGGCCTCGGTAATAAGCATCGTCGAAGCCGTGAGAAACATACGGGGAGAGATGGGGGTGCACCCGTCGGTCAACGTCCATCTTCACCTTGTCTTTTCAGGCTCCCGGGAGACCGAGGCCGGTCTGCTCGAGGCCGGCAGGTACATCAAGAAGCTGGGCAAAGTCTCCACGATTGAAACAGGCAGGCCCTCCGGGAGCGGACCGGTGGCGACCAGCATAGTGGGAGGGATCGAAGTCGTGGTCCCGCTGGCCGGCGTGATCGATGTCGAGGTTGAGAAGGCGCGTCTCACCAAGGAGATCGACCGGGTGGGAAGGCTGCTTGACCGGGCAAGGACCAAGATTGCGAATCCCGAGTTCGCCGAGAAGGCGCCGGGCGAGATTGTGGCAAAGGAAAGAGATAAAGTCGAGACACTCACTCAGACCAGGGCCAAGCTTGAGAGAACCCTTTCGGCGCTGCTCGGTTGACAGGAGGTGCTGTGATGAGATCCACAGGTTTCAAGTGCTTGTCGGCTATTTGGCTGGCTCTGCTGCTTCTACCCGGGATTCTCTACGCCCGAGACGTCAGGGTCACGGTTTACAACAGCAACCTGGGGGTGGTCAGGGATACTCGCTCCGCCAAGCTGGAGCGTGGTGTCAATTTGATATCTATGGACGAGATCGCCGCCCAGATCGACCCCACGTCGGTGAGGCTGAATCTCGATGGAGAGGGCGACATATCGGTCATCGAGCAGAATTTCGAGTACGATCTGGTCAATCCCGACAAGCTGCTCCAGAAGTATCTTGAGGAACGCCTGAGCATCACCACCGAAGACGGCAAGATCTATGAGGGCAAGCTGATCGGTTTCGATGGCGCCAATCTGGTGCTCGATATGGAAGCGTCGGGAGTGGCCCTGGTGTCACGGGACAAGGTCAAGGACATAGTCCTGCCGCTGGCCGACAAGGGGTTGGTCGTGAAGCCGACGCTTTTCTGGCACGTCAATGCGTCCAGGGCTACGTCGGCGGAGATGGAGCTCGCCTATCTGACCGACGGCATGAATTGGCACGCTGAGTACGTTGCCACGGTCGGCCAGGACGAGAAGAGCCTGGGACTGGCCTCGTGGGTGTCGGTGGAGAACCAATCGGGTGCAACTTATCCGGACGCCAAGCTCAAGCTGATTGCCGGCGACATCCACCGCGCGCGCGAGAAGGGTCCGATGCCCATGTATGAAATGGCCCGGGCTCAGGGTGCGCCGCAGATCGAGGAGAAGGCGTTCTTCGAGTACCACATGTATACCCTTGAGGGGACTACCACCATCAAGGACAAGGAAGTGAAGCAGATCCAGCTTTTCCCTGAGACCACCGTTCCCGCCGCCAAACTCTACAATTTCGACGCGTCCAAGGGGACCGGAGTCCGGGTGGTGATGAAGTTCGAAAACAGCCGGACCAGCGGGCTTGGTATACCGCTTCCCATGGGTAAGGTGCGAGTCTTTAAGGCGGACACCGATGGCAGTCTCGAATTTCTGGGTGAGGATGAAATCGATCATACTCCTCGCGACGAGGAAGTTAAGCTCTATGTCGGCGATGCTTTTGACGTGGTGGTCACCCGGGAGCAGAAGGAATTCAACAGGTTGAGCGACCACGTGTTCGTTGAGACTTACGACATCACCATCGCCAACCACAAGGACGCAGCGATCACGCTTGCGGTCACCGAACACATCTACGGCGAGTGGACGATCCGGAGTGCCACCCATACCTACAAGAAACTCAAGTCCGACACTGCGGAGTTTGAAGTTCCCGTGGGAGCCAATGCCAAAGTGATTCTTACCTACACGGTGAGGAGAGAGGTCTGATGGATGGGATAGGTGAGAGGCTCAAGCGACGGCGCGAGGAGCTGGGGCTCTCCCTTGACGATGCAGCCGAGACCATGAAGTTTCGACCCGACATGCTGGAGGCCGTCGAAGAGGGCCGTGCCGGGGTTTTCTCCGCCGAAGTCTACCGGAATTCCTTCATTCGAGCTTATGCCAGGGTGCTGGGACTGGACGGAGACCAGCTTGTAAAGGACCAGAAGAGCGAGGAGGAACGGGCGCAGGAAGCTCTACGCGACATAAGGGTCGGCCCCCCCAAGAGCGCCAGGCTCAACAAGACCTTGATCGGCATCGCTGCCGGAGTGGTCCTGACGATCGTAGTTCTGGTCGTTGTCGATCGCGCGGGCCAGCGGAAGGATGGGAGCGATCAGGCTGCCGGAGCGCAGGAAAACGCAAGTTCTGAGGCGCCGGCTGTCCGAGAAGGAGCCAAGGGCGCACCACGAATGAATTGGGTTCCCGGCAAGGATGAGTCCGGCCAGTCGCCTGAGGGAACGGAGGTCCGGAGCGATGGGCCATCCCCGACGGAGCCCGGTCGTCCGGAGCAACAGGCGGGAACGGCCGACGGCCTGACGACTGCGCCCGGGCCGGCGGTCTCTCCACCTGCGGCGGCCGCCCACACATTGGTGATCGAAGCCCGTCGAGGGGCCAGGCTCACCGTTGCAAGCGGAGGAGACACTCTCTTTTACGGCAACATGACCGGTGGTGACAGGCAAGTGCTGTCCTCCGATAAGTCTTTTGTCATCCTCTTTCTGAGCGACCGGCGCGCGGTCGAGTTGAATCTTGACGGCAAGCCGGTGAGCCTGCCCTCATCCGGCGGCAAAGACGTATACGATTATCCCTTGCCTTAGCGCAAGGACCGGTAGTGCGATGAAGTTCAAACTGGTTTCCAAGTTCGAACCCGGAGGCGACCAACCCAACGCCATCGAGGAATTGGCCGAGGGCTTGAGGCTTGGCAGAAAATGGCAGACTCTGCTGGGCGTCACGGGTTCCGGCAAGACTTTCTCCGTTGCCAACGTGATCGCCCGGGTCGGGCTGCCGACTCTGGTGATCTCGCACAACAAGACCCTCGCTGCCCAGCTCTACGGTGAGTTCCGGGGTTTCTTCCCCGACAACGCGGTCGAGTACTTCATAAGCTACTACGATTACTATCAGCCCGAAGCTTACATTCCCTCTACCGACACCTATATAGAGAAGGATGCCTCGATCAACGAGGAAATCGACAAGTTGAGGCTTAAGGCAACGGCGTCCGTGTTGGAGAGGAAAGACGTGGTAGTGGTGGCGAGCGTCTCCTGTATATACGGCATCGGCTCGCCCGAGGATTTCAAAAGTATGCAGGTGACGCTTGTCAAAGGGGAGACGTCCCCCCGTGACGCGATCTTGAGACGGCTGGTCGACATCCAGTACGCCAGGAACGATTACGACTGTGCGCGCGGCACCTTCAGGGTACGGGGAGACACCATAGAGATAAGACCATCGGACCAGGAGAATGCCGTAAGGGTTGAGATGTTTGGGGACGAGATCTCGCAGATATCGGTTGTTGATACCACGACGGGCAAGATTCTCGCCGAGAAAAGTCGGGTCAACATATATCCGTCGAAGCACTTCGTGATGCCATACGATAGGCTTGAAGGAGCCCTCGTGAACATAGCGGCCGAGCTGGATGAGACGCTCCGGACCCTCAAGCAAGAGGGCAAGCTGCTCGAGGCGCAGCGGCTTGAGACCCGTACTCGCTACGACATCGAGATGCTGCGGGAGATCGGTTACTGCCCGGGCATCGAAAACTACTCCCGGCACCTGAGCGGCAGGGCGCCCGGCGAGCCGCCCTGCACGCTGATCGACTATTTCCCCGATAGATTCCTGATCATAATCGATGAGTCCCACGTGACCGTGCCGCAGATTAGAGGCATGTACGAGGGTGACAAATCGCGGAAGTCGACCCTGGTCAAGTACGGTTTCAGGTTGCCCTCCGCTCTTGACAACCGGCCGCTCAAGCTCGACGAGTTCGAAGGGAAGATCGATCGTGCGGTCTTCGTCTCGGCCACCCCGTCCGACTACGAGATTGAGAGATCGGGCGGCGTAGTAGTGGAGCAGATCATAAGGCCTACGGGTCTTGTGGACCCGGAGATGGTGATCCGGCCGGTCAAAGGTCAGATCGACGATCTCCTGGGGGAAACAAGGAAGGTGATCGCTCGCGGCGAGCGGGCGCTCGTCACTACGCTCACAAAGCGCATGGCCGAGGACCTTACCGATTATTTGATCTCCCTGGGGGTCAAGGCCCGCTACCTTCATTCGGATATCGATGCGATCGAACGAGTCGAGATCCTGAGGGGCTTGAGACTCAAGGAATTCGACGTGATCGTGGGCATAAACCTCCTGCGGGAAGGTCTGGACCTACCGGAAGTCTCTCTGGTCGCGGTGCTCGATGCCGACAAAGAGGGTTTCCTCCGTTCGGAGACCTCGCTGATCCAGGTGTCGGGCAGGGCCGCACGCAATGTCTCGGGCAAAGTGATCCTGTACGCCGATACCGTTACCGGGTCGATGCAACGTGCCATAAGCGAGACCAAGCGACGGCGCGATACACAACTGGAATACAATAAGGAGCATGGGATCATACCCGAGACCATAGTGAAGACCACCGAGGAGATCCTCCAGGCGACCCATGTGGCCGACTCCGGGAGGGGTAATCCGAGTGAGCCCCAGGCGCCTTTCGAGAGCGAGTCCTACGAGGAGATTCTTGCAAACCTGGAGCACGAGATGACTGAGGCAGCACGCAAACTCGAATTCGAGAAAGCTGCGTCCTTGAGGGATAGGATGGAGGACGTGATTACGATGATGACGCTGGAAGGCAAGAGGCCCGAGCGGAGCAAGGCCAAGAGAAAGCGTGATCGAAATGCGGGCAGGAGATACTAGGCAGATGACCGGTAAGCGGAAGATCGGCAGGTTTCCATTTCGAGTCAGTATCCCCGAGGATTACCTCAGGCGGACCGTTCGCAACGCGCTTCGGGAGGATCTCTCCGAAGGGGACGCGACCACCAGGCTCGTCGTCGCACCGGAGACACGGGGATCGGCTGTGGTCCGGCTCAAGGATGACGGGGTTGTCGCTGGTCTCAGGGTCTTCAGGGCCGTATTCAAGGAGTTTGATCCGGCCACCCGGGTTACGTCAAGAGTCAAGGAAGGCGCGCGCTGCAAGCGGGGCACGGTGCTTGCCAGGGTCACCGGGAGGTCGCGCAGCATTCTCGCGTGCGAGCGGGTCGCCCTCAATTTCCTGCAGCGGCTTTCGGGTACCGCGACCGCGACCCGGATACTGGTCGATCGGGTCAGCGGGACCGGTGTCAAGATCCTGGATACACGCAAGACCACTCCCGGCCTTAGACCCCTGGAGAAATACGCGGTAGCTTTGGGCGGTGGGTTCAATCACCGACCCAGCCTCGCCGACCTTGCGCTGGTGAAGGACAACCACATAAGGGCGGCGGGCGGCCTCCGCGAGGCCTTAAGACGGTTAGGCAGGACGAAGCACGGGTTGTTGATCGAAGTGGAGGTGGCGCCGGATGTCGATCTCGAGAGCCTCAAGGATCTCGATGTGGACATTCTGATGTTTGACAACTGGCCGCGGGAGCGCCTATCCAAGGCAATCGCGAGGGTCAGGCTTTTCCCGGCAAGGCCCCTTGTTGAGGTCTCAGGGCGCATAAGGCCGGAGAATGTGAGGGCGCTCGCACTGACCCGACCTGACTTCATATCGGTCGGCTACATCACGCACTCGGCCCCCTCACTTGACATCAGTCTGGATTTCGAGGACCAACCGGCATGAAGGACCTCTACACCGAAATCATCCTCAGACTCAAGTCGTCACCGGGCTATGTCACGCGCGATGAGTTGGGGAAGGCGTGCGGCGTTGGCAGCTGCGACGTGCTCCAAGCTGTCGAAACCCTCAGGTCACGAGGCTATCGCATCGACGAGATCCCCGGCGAAGGTTACAGGTTGGTTGCAGCACCCGATTTGATTGACGCTTGCGAGATAAAGACGGCGCTTGCGGATTCCGGCCTGGCGAGAGAGGTGCACGTCTTCACGAGCGTGACCTCGACCAACGACGTTGGCGCTCGGCTGGCGAAGCAGGGAGCCGATCACGGGACGGTTGTAGTAGCCGAGGAACAGACTGAGGGGCGGGGTCGCCTCGGCAGAAGGTGGGAATCCCCACCGGGGCTCGGGCTGTGGTTCTCCCTGGTGCTGAGGCCTGACTTGGATGCCCGGGCGTCCTCGGCGGTCTCCCTGGTCTGCGCTCTCGGAGTCGCGGTTGCTCTGAGAAAACGCTACGGCATCAAAGCGGACGTCAAGTGGCCGAACGACGTGGTGGTCGGTCCGAGGAAGATCTGTGGTATCCTTACCGAGGCCGATTTCACGGACGGTCGGGCCAGCTTGATGATCCTGGGTTTCGGGCTCAACGTCCTTCACGTCCTGAATGATTTTCCGCCCGAGCTCAGGGGCAAGGCGACTTCGATCAGACTGGAGACTAATCGCCGGGTCGGGAGGGCCAAGTTGCTTGCTGAAATTCTCGGCGCGGTTGAGGAGAAGTATGCGATCTTCTCAAGTGAGGGCTTTGTCAATTTGAGAAGGGAGTTGCTTGCCCTGTCACCGCTGATCGGCAAGGTCACCCGAGTGGTCACGGGCGGTGGAGAGGTCGAAGGCACGGCGCTTGGCATCGACGACACGGGGGCCCTGGTCTTGCGGACCGAAAGCGGACAGCTTCGATCGGTAATAGCCGGAGACATCGTGCGAGTCGGCTAGGAGGAATCCCATGATGATATGTGTCGATCTGGGCAATACCACGACCGCTCTTGGAGTTCTGGAGGGGACGGACGTCAAGCGCTTCTGGCGGATCATGACCCGGGAGAGGACCAGCGACGAGTACTCCGCCGTGATCTCGTCGCTGCTTGAAAGGAACCATATCGACAGAAGCAAGCTGCATGTGGCGGGCATATGTTCGGTTGTGCCTTCCGAGACCCGCCAGATAGCTGAAGCCTTGGCTTCGGATCCGGGGATCCGCGTCGAGATACTGTCGGGCAGCGGGGATTACGGCATCAAGGTGCTGACAGACAACCCGGCCGAGGTTGGTGCGGATCGAATCGCCAATGCGGTAGGGGCGTTCTACCAGTACGGCGGACCCGCGATAGTCGTGGACATGGGAACAGCAACCACGTTCGACCTGATATCTCAAGAAGGCGAGTACCGCGGCGGAGTGATCGCTCCGGGTATGATGGCCGGCGCCAAAGATCTCTGGAAACGGGCACGCATGCTGCCCGCGGTCGAGATAAGCCAGCCGGTGAAGATCGTCGGAACCACAACCGTCCAGTGCATGCAGTCGGGCATATTCTACGGTAACGTGGGGCAGATAGAAGGCATAGTGAAAAGGATGTGGGATGAAATCGGCGACCGGTACCCGGTGATCATGACCGGTGGTTGGGCGGGTTTGATCTGGAAGCAGCTCAGCTTTGAGACCACATTCGATTTGAACCTCACCCTCAAGGGCATCGCCTACGCAATCGACAGCATGCTGAGACGATAGGCCGAGGCGATCAGCCCTTTTTCGCTTGCACAAGGCAAGACGACCTTGTATCCTTCCCTTTGTTAGCAGCCTGAGAACTCGAGTGCTAATTGCGGGATGCTCTGCGCCTAATCCATGCTTGGTGAAGGAGGACAACGATGGCTAAACAGATTGAATTCGGTGCTCGCGCGAGGACCTCTCTTAAGGCGGGTGTGGACAAGCTTGCGAAGGCTGTCGGCATAACCCTGGGGCCCAAGGGTCGGAACGTGGTTCTCGACAAGAAATTCGGCGCCCCGATAATAACCAATGACGGTGTGACCATTGCCAAGGAGATGGATCTGGAGGACCACTATGAGAACGTTGGTGCTCAGATGGTCAGAGAAGTGGCCACCAAGACGCACGACGTCGCTGGTGACGGTACCACTACCGCGACCATCCTGGCTCGCGCGATGATCGCCCACGGATTCAGAATCATCACCGCGGGGGCCAACCCGATGGCAGTCCGCCGCGGCATCGAGAAGGCAGTGGCCGTCGTGGTCGAGGAAGTGGCAAAGCTGGCAAAACCGATCAAGACCAGGGAAGAGATCGCCCAGGTGGCGTCGATCTCAGCCAACAATGACGCTGAGATCGGCAATCTGATCGCCGACGCGATGGACAAGGTGGGCAAGGAAGGCGTGATCACGGTCGAAGAGGCCAGGACCATGCAGACCTCACTCGATGTTGTGGAAGGCATGCAATTCGATCGGGGTTACTTGTCGCCCTATTTCATGACCGATCCCGAGAAGATGGTTTGTGAGCTCGAGGATTGCTACATCCTGATTCACGACAAGAAGATCAGCGGAATGAAGGATCTGGTCGGCGTCCTGGAGAACGTCGTCCAGGCCGGCAATCCGTTGCTGATAATTGCCGAGGATGTCGAGGGTGAGGCTCTGGCAACTCTGGTTCTCAACAAGCTGCGAGGCACGCTCCATTGTTGCGCGGTCAAGGCGCCGGGTTTCGGGGACCGTAGAACTGCGATGCTTGAAGACGTTTCGGTCTTGACCGGCGGCCGAGTGATATCCGAGGATGTGGGCTTCAAACTTGAGAACGCCGTCCTCAGTGACTTGGGCAGGGCACGGCGAGTGAAGATCGACAAAGAGAACACCACAATCGTCGGCGGCCGGGGGGAAAAGAGAGAACTCGAACTTAGGATAAAACAGATCAGGAAGCAGATCGAAGCCGCGACTTCGGACTACGACAAGGAGAATCTTCAGGAGAGGCTGGCGAAACTGGTGGGAGGGGTTGCCGTAATCAAGGTCGGCGCCGCCACCGAGACCGAGATGAAGGAGCGTAAGGCGCGGGTCGAGAATGCGCTCACCGCGACACGCTCGGCGGTGGAAGAAGGAGTCGTGCCGGGCGGAGGTGTCGCTCTTTTGAGGGCGATTCCGGCTATAGAGAAGATGGCGATTCCAGCAGACGAACGTGTTGGGGCGTCGATTGTGGTACGGGCGCTCGAAGAGCCTGCTCGCCTGATCGCAGACAATGCCGGCGCGGAAGGCTCGGTGGTCGTCGAGAAAATCAAGGCAAAGAAAGGCGCCTGGGGTTTCAACGCAGCCAAGAACGAATATATGGATCTTGCCGCGGCCGGCATAGTAGATCCCGCCAAAGTAGCCAGGTGCGCCTTACAGAATGCCGCCAGTGTCGCTGTGCTGTTCCTGATAACAGAGGCCGTAGTCACCGAGAAGCCCGAAAATGAGGATGAGCAGGAGAAGAAATAAGTTCTGCCCGGTGGGCCAATGTCTTACTGCTTTCGGTGAGCGGCAGCGGCAGCAAGCGGGAGTAGCGCGATCATGAGTAGTACTATGGCCGGGCGGAAGCCGACCAGGGTTGCGATCGCGGGTGCTCCGACTCCTGCCAGAATGGAACCCAATTTCATCAGGGCGTCTCTTACCGCAAACACCGTGGCCTGACGGCCGGGTTTGGCTTGCTCCTGAATCGCGGTTTCGCTTGCCACGAAGACCGGGCCCGCAGCAAATCCTCCTGCGATCACGGCCAGGGCCAATACAAACGGCCGGTCAGTCAATCCAACAAGCGAGAGCGACGCGATCGAGCCGATCGCAGCAATCCCCGCGACCCGCTCCCTATCGACCCGTCCCAGGAATCGGCCGGTGAAGTAACAGCCTGCGGCCATGCCCAGACCCGCTAAGCTCAGCAGCAAGCCCGTGGCCATCGTGCCCTGTCTAACCCTGCTCTGGACCAAGGCCACGCCGAGCACGGAGACAGCGGTGCCTGCGGCAACCAACAGAGGTGGAACGAGGACGCCCGCTCGGGTCCCCACAAACCTGCGCATCTCGCCAAGGGCTTCCCTGATCGCTTCCAGATAGGATACCCTTCTCGCTGCGGCCAATCGTGCAGGCTCGGTCCGCGGGACCATAATGGCCAAGGCTGCGGCCGAGATGAAATAGCTTGCCGCGTCGATCACCAAGGCTATCCTCCAGCCTGTGTGCGTTACCAGCAAACCACCCAGGCCGAATCCGACAACTGTTGCCAGAGTCGCCCCCATTGACAGCAGCGCGTTGGCTCGGATAAGGGCTCCGCGAGATACAATCTGCGGAACGATGGCGCATCGGGCCGGCAAGAAGAAGAGGTTAGCCAAATAGACAAGCGCGACGATTCCATAGACGGTCCACATGGGAAAAGCGGGCCTCGCCAGGGGAATTGCAAGCACGGCGCATCCCCTTACTATGTTGCTTATTACAAGGACGCGCTTCTTGCGAACGCGGTCAACATAGGCTCCCACAAAGGGTCCGAGCACCAGTGACGGCAGCGTCATGGCCAGGACCAGCTTGGAAAGCTCAAAAGCCGAACCTGTCCTGGCGAATTTGCCGGTCTCGCTGGAAACTAGATCGATCAGGACGATGCTGTTGAGCCGGTCACCCAGAACGGCCACGATCTGGCCTGCCAGGAGAGCCGCAAAGGAGCCCGTAAGAAGCGCGCCGCGTGTAACGGTTCTTTCCGGAATCTCTTGATCCATTGGCTGAGCCACACTCCCCCGGAACAATACCGGCTGATCGCTCTTCTTTCAACGCCGAAATCGGCGTTGGAAATGCGGCGCTACGAGCGTCTTACTAATGAGCTTATTATCATTTGTCGCTTGACAAGGTCCGTGGGGTGAAAGTAACCTGTCGCGGGGGTCAGAATAATGGCCAAGGAAAAGATCGTGCGATGCAAGGTCCGGAGACCGGATGCAGGCAATCTGCAAGAGTCGGTACGATTCGTGCCGCTCGAGGTCTTCCACCTTTGGAAACACCTGATGACCGGCAAGCACAATTTCACGGTGGCCGAAGAGAGCGTCTCAATCTGGTTCGACATAGACGGTGACCCCAATGTCTCATACTCAGATGCCAATTATGAGAAGGTACTCCGGTTTTCAATGCTGATCTACTCTGAGAAGGACGGGATGTATCATAAGATTACCCGGTATTTTCCCTCAGGGGGCTATGCCGAGATCAAGCCGCGCATTCTTTCCCACTATGCGCAGTACTTCGATTCCCCGCAATTCCCCCCTCGGATCGAGGAAACCTGCGGAGTCTGGCTCAAGAGAGACGATTAGCAATCTGAATTGCATTCTGCCGACCGAGTTGCCTCATGCAATGCTCCTTTGATCTTCCTTTGAATGGCTTTCTGCAAGATCGCCTATCCTTATAGAAATCAAGCCTGTCGGGAAATCGTTCTTCCCCGATCGCGGAGCAGCCCTGGCATGGATGTTGCGATGCTCCGCGGGTGAAGGCTCAGGACAACACAGACCGGGGAGGGTCGCGTATGGTAGTCTTCAACTACTCCGGCAGAGAGATAAACACCAAGATCGTGTATTACGGGCCGGGGCTCAGCGGCAAGACCACCAATCTGGAGCATATCTATAGCAAGACTGCTTCGCATCTGCGCGGCAAGATGGTCTCGATGAAGACCAAGGCAGACCGCACCCTCTTCTTTGATTTCCTTCCGATCGAAGGGGGCGAGATAGCAGGTTTCAATATCCGGTTCCTGCTTTATACCGTACCCGGCCAGGTCTATTACAATGCGACGCGCAAACTGGTCCTGAAGGGCGCCGATGCAATTGTTTTTGTTGCCGATTCCCGGGCAGAAGAGCTTGCTGCCGACAGGGAGAGCCTTAAGAACCTCGAGACGAACCTGAGCGAATACGGCAAGAGTCTCCAGGACGTCCCGTGGGTTATTCAGTACAACAAACGCGACCTGCCGACGGCGCTGCCGCTGGAGAAGCTCGAACAAGAGCTGAACCCTACCAGGGTGCCGAGCTTCGAGGCAGTTGCCACAATCGGCACGGGAGTCTACGAAACCCTTAACGCCGCAAGCAAACTTGTGCTCAACGAACTCCGCAAGCAGCTCCTTCAGGACCAGGACACGCAAGATGTGGGTGGGCAGGGAGATACATTCGGACCTGCCTCGCAGCCCCGTGAGGTGAGCGAGGCAGTGGGAGAGGGCAGGGAGGTTTCTTCCACGATCACGGATACGACTCCAAATGTCCCCTCCCCGGGTGAGGAAGCCTCCGCTGCTCTTGTTACAGCCGATGTCTCCTGCCCGCCCACTGAACATAGCGTGCACGTTGAGAGGGTTGACGACGGGGCCCGAGGCGGTAGGGTTGATGCCGGCCATTTCGAACGCCTGATCAGGGAGACCTCCTCCCAGGTGGGTCGATCGGCCGACGGTCCGGACAATAAGCTCACCATTCCCATCAGAGTCACGGGCAGCGGCAAACCTTGCCACGTGATCGTCAATCTAGCGGTTGACGTCGAAATCGTTGGAGACGAGAACGACAAGACGGTTTGACACCAACCCCGGCCTGTGATACCTTTCTCCAAGCGCAAGGTGTCGGCTTGGATGAACTATGCTTGAGCATAAGATCAAAGCACTGAGGAACGACCTCAAGAGGAAACCCGACGATTGGCGGACACTGGCGGAGCTGGTGGGCCTTTTGAGGGCGGCAGGCAAGTTTGACCAGGCGATGTCCCTGCTCGAGAAGTATCTTGCGGCCCATCCCGACGATTTCGATGCCTCGATCACATACGGAGAAAGCCTGCTGGACCTCGGCGTCTTCGATGATGCCATAAGAACCCTGCGGAGAGCCTGCGAGACCAGGCCCTGCGCGCAGGCCCACTTCACGATTGCCAGAGCCTATGACCTCAAGGGCATGTACGACGACGCCGTACGCGAGCACAACCTTGCGATAGCGATTGAGCCGGAATGCGCGGAAGCCTATTACCGGCTGGGTGTGACCTACGCGCGCGGCGGCAATTATGATGAGGCGCTGGCGGTCTTCAAGAGGTGTCTCAAGTATGACGGCTCGTGCGCCAAGGCCCACAGTGAGATGGCTTTGATCTATGACAAGATGGCCAGGAAGGAGATCGCGATCGGCGAACTGAAGAAAGCGATCGACAAGGATCCGCGCAATGCACAGTGGCACTGCAATCTTGGGGCAATCTACGGTGACACCGGGATGTATGATGAGGCCATTCAGGAGTTCAGGACGGCTATTCTGCTTGGTGGCCGCGGGGCCGATGAGCACTACAATCTGGGCATGGCCCTCAGTAATCGGGGCGACCTCGAGGAGGCGATCGGCGAGTTCCGTAAAGCCCTTGAGATCGAGCCCGATTCCGCAAAGGCCCTGTTCAACCTGGCGCTGGTTTACATTCGCAAGGGACTTCATTCCAAGGCGGCCAAGTGCCTGTCCAGATGTCTCGAACTGGATGCCGATAACGCGAGGGCCTACTTCTATCTCGGCACTGCCTACCTTGGGCAGAGCGACGTGGATGGGGCGATAGCCTGCTTTGAGAGGTCGGTTGCGGTTCAGCCACAGGATTGGAGAAGCTATTACTATCTCGGCATCGCTTACGACCACAAGGGCGATAAGTCCAAGGCAATGGAAGCCTACAAGAAAGCAGAGAGTCTCCGCCAGTGACCTCCGTGCGCGCCCTGAAGCATGTGATCTTGATGACGCGGCCGCACAACTGCCTGATTGCAGCGGCCTCGGTCGGCGTGGGGGCCTTCCTCGCAAGCGGCGGAGTCCCGTCCCACTCGGTTGCCGCATGCCTGATGGCTTATCTGGTGTGTGCCGGCGCCTATGTCCTCAACGATCGCTTTGACGTGGCCACCGACAGGGTGACCAAACCTGAGCGGGCGCTGGTCGTAGGTGCGATCGGGTCCGGAGCTGCGCTCCGGCTCTCTGTCGGCCTGTGGACGGCAGCAGCGCTGCCTGCGATCCTGAGCGGCAAGCCCGGCACCGCGTTCTATCTTGGCTGGATGGTCCTGCTCTGGCTCTACTCATGGCGACTGAAGACCCAGGGCATATACGGCCATTTTCTGGTCGGCCTGGTGGCCTCATCAGGTTTTGTCCTGGGAGCACAGGGGGCCGGTGATCTTAAGGCCGGTTTGCTGCCGGCCGCGATAGCTCTCGTGCTTCACCTTGCAAGAGAGATCGTCAAAGGCGTGGCCGATGCCGGGGGGGACCGGGCTGCCGGCAAGAGGACGCTGGCGGTCAGGATCGGCGGGCGCAAAGCCCTGGTGGTTGCGCTATGGTGTCTTGCAGGTGTTGCCGGTCTGAGCCTCCTCCCATTTGCATTGAAACTTTATGGGGTGCTCTACATCCTACCGGTTGCAGTTGTGATTTATCCTCTCGTGGGCATTTGCATCCGCAGAATGATCCTGGCAATCTACGGCGCCGGCGACATGGAACGCACCGCGCGATCCGCGGCGGTGATGCTCAAGTGGGTGATGCCTGCGGGCTTGCTGGCCTTCGTGCTGGCGGGGGTCTAGATGCTGAATGCCATAGTTCTTGGACTGGTTCAGGCCTTGACCGAATTCCTACCGGTCAGTTCCAGCGGTCATCTGGTTATCGCCAAGTCGCTTCTCGGGGTTCGTGAGGTCGGCATAACGCTGGAAGTAGTAACCCATTTTGCCACGGTGGTGGCGGTGATCGTCTATCTCCGGAAGCGAATCGGGAGCATGCTTCTCGCCGGTTCCAAAGGCCTCTTCTGTAGGGGGACCGGGATGCTCGAGACCGAGATGCGTGACCTGAGGCTGCTGGTGTACCTTATCTTAGGAACGCTGCCGGCTGCGATTGTAGGGGTGACCTTGAGGGACGCCGTCGGGCGCCTCTTCGAAAACGCCACCGCAACCTCGGCGATGCTGATCATAACCGGTGTCTTTGTGTTGCTGACGGGAAGGCTGTCAAAGGAGAAAACCGCGCTACGGCTCCCGCAGGCGCTTGCAATCGGCGTGGCCCAGGCCGTTGCGATCGTGCCGGGACTCTCAAGATCGGGCCTCACGGTCGGAACAGGGCTTGCCCTCGGTGTAGGTAAACGCGAGGCCTTCGAGTTTTCGCTGCTGCTTTCGGTCCCCGCGGTCCTTGCCGCCTCCGTGCTCGAGGTGCTCGGTGGGCGTGTCGGTGGTGAGCCCTCGGTGATCATCGCTGCGGCTCTGGCCGCTCTCCTGGGCGGTTATGTCTCCATATCCTTGCTTTTCAGAGCGATCGTGAAGAACAAGTTCCACCTCTTCGGTTACTATCTTATTCCGGCCGGGCTCGTGGCGCTGGTGCTTACGCGTGTGCTGTAGTCCCTGAGCGGCAGCGGCTTCCAGACCGACGTCAGGCCTCGGTGTCGCCGCCGGTCCCCACTCCGGGTACACCGTCTCCAGCCAAAACCTATTGACCGTGCCCCGGCGCCCGATTATCATAGAGCCGACACTTCTGCAGGTTCTCCTGAGAGAAGATCCGAGGTCGTGACACAGTGAAGAGACTGGCAGGGCTTCTTGCTATCGTATTGTTGGCTGCCATCGGCACATGCGTCCCCTTTGCGGTTTCCGCCGAACGCGCGGGCTCTCCCAAGACCTCCGACTTCCCGACCTACCTGAGGGATTCCGATCTCGGCGCGCTCTACCTGACTGAACTCAAGCGGCTGTGTCTTGAGGCAGGCGACCTTCGAGCGTGCAGCGAGTACGCCCGGCAGATGGATCACAATCGCCGGTTTGATGAAGTGCTGGCCTTCGCGGACAGCATCGGGCCGGTGCGGCCGGAAGTCGATCACACCGCCCTCATGATAAAGTCATATAGCCTCTTTGGAGCGGGCCGCTACCGGCATGCGGTCGGGATTCTCGACACGTTGGCGGCCATGCTCCCGCCTGAGGACAGATTAGTGGAAAGCGTACTCCTCAGAGCCGAGTGCCAGCTTAGCCTGGGGCTCACCAAGGAAGCCCTGCTGAACCTCGTAGCGATCGAGCCTCACGTGAAGGGTGGCCTGCGCCCTGATTATTTGATGTGGCGGGCGAAGGCTGAGGAGATGGGGGGAGATGCCTCCGTGGCCGTCAAACTCTACGAGGAGGTCTGGAAAGCTGGGTCGCCGGACGCGGGGCTCGGCCTGGTCAGATGCAATCTTAGAGATGGCAATCTTGCCGGCGCCCTCGGGATAACGAAGGAAATGTCAAAACGGGGAGCGGCTCTGCCCCAGCAGGACGGATGCGATCTTGCCATCCGTTTCGGAGACGTGCTGCCGAGCCTCTGGCATGCCTTGGTCAAATCGTTGGTCGCCGACACCACCTTTGTGCCCGGGACCTGCCCCGGAACGATAGGTTCCATCGTGCGTCTCGCTGAAGCGGGTGAGGACATGAGACCGTATTGCGACGCTCTGCTCGGGCGCAATCTTCCGCTCGTGGCGAGACAAGACCTGAAGTATGCCCGCGCACTTGGTGATCCCGCGCCGGGCTCTCACGGAGATAGTTTGGCCGTACTGGTCAAAGCGGTCGCCGACCCCGGGCTGAAGGCACGGTGTCTGGGTGCGTGTCTCACGCTTGCTCCCCAAAGGCTGGAAGAGATCGTGAAGGATCTGGGCACCGGTATCCGTCCGCTGTTGGCTCAACTGGCGCCCGATGAGCGCCTCGCCCTCACGCGAGTCCTGATTGACTTCGGCCTTAAGGACCTTGCCCTGGCCGAGCTCAAAACAATGGTGGAAGGCCTCAAAGTGGGCCTCGACGATCAAGCACTCGCCGAGGTTGCAGTGCTGGTTGAAAGCGCGGGCGACTGGGAGAAGGCCCAGGCGATTTGCGAAATGGTGTCGCAGTCGCCGCTCCCGTCCGCCGCCGGTATGCGGTGCGAAAGACAGGCCTTCCTTCTCAAGAACCTTGCTCAGCCTGATATCGACATAGCAAAGGAGGTCGAGAAAATCGCCAAGAAGGGCGCATCCGACCTCGAGTTGGGCGACCTCTTTATGGAGAGGCTGAGAGACTACGAGAGGGCCGAGGTCTACTACAGGAAGGTGGCCGGTGCGACTCCCCCGGGCAGTGACCTCGATCGGGTGAAGCTTAAACTTGCCCGCGCACTCGCGCTTGAGGCGCTCAAGAATCCCGGCGATATCCAATCCGGTGACGCCAGGCGAGCGGAGGCGCTCAGCATCCTGCGGTCTCTTGCGGCCTCAAAGGCGGTCAAGCCCGATGAGGTGACGGCGGCAGTCAAACTCTCCACCGATTGGCTCGAGCATGCGCGTCCCGCGGCCGCTGAAATCGCACTGGGCCTGAGCGCGCGCAGGGACCTCGCGGCGGCTTCCCTTTACAGTGTTGCCGGCCTTCTGTATCAGCTCTTCCTGAAAGGCGACGCCGGAGTATACGACCGGTGCGCGATGTCCCTTGACCGCATCGTTACCGAATTCGGTTCTTCCAAGCAGGCCCCTCTTGCTGCAATCGCTCTCGCACGATTGAAGTTTCTGGCCGGGGATTACGGCGGCGCGCGCGAGGCCTATGTTTGGTGTGCGCAGAAGTCGCATGACCCGGTGATAGTGATGCTGGCCAACGTGGGGATCGGCGAGTGCTACGTTTATTCGGGCGGTGTCGCCAAGGGGCTGGACTACCTCAGGCGGGGCGCCGGCTCTCCGCAAGTCTGCTACGAGCTTGCCCGGTGTTATGATGTCGCCGGCCAGCCGGACTCGAGCATCGCATATTACCGCGCCGCGCTTGCGCGCCTAGCCCCCGCTGCCCTGATGGATCGGGCCAGGTTAAGGCTGAGCCTAAGAATCACGGAGAGAGACGGAGTTGAGGCCGCTCTTGCGGCCGTCGACTCGCCCCTGCCACAAGCACGACAGAGGCTAGGTGATTCGAAGCGGACCGTGGTTGCCTATGCGCTCGGCGTCTCCGGCTACAAACGGCTGGCGGTGGGCATCCTTGAGAAAATTGCTGCCGGTCCGTCGTCTGCCGCTTGCGAGGCCTCGCTCGTCGGTTCACGGCTCGTCTGGAAAGATGATCCGGAGGCCGCCGTGGCGCTGCTCGAGTCCGCCAGACCTGATCCCGATGACATCTTTGATACCTACACTCTCCTCCGGGAGCGCGGCAGATACGCGTGTTCATCCGGCCGTCCCGGACAATGTACCGAGGCGCGCCAAGAGTTTAGACGACGTTTCCCTTTGGATGGTGAATCCCATGATGAGATGGGGCTGGCAAGCGTGCTTGCACTGCTGGGGGAAACCCCCGACAGCACCTCACAGGCCCCAAGCGATAGCCTTCTTGCCTCCGCCGGACAGAATCCCCTGGTGGCCGAGGTTCTGTATCGAAGGGGTATCGGTCTGCTGGTGCGCGGCGACTATCCCCGAGCGGAACAAGCCTTCAGACGAATAGTTGACGATTTTCCCGCCTCGGAGTTCTATCGGGACGCCTGCTTCAAACTTGGCAGCGCCTACTACCTTATGCAGAAGTTCGATTTTTCGGCGCTCTACTTCGGGCTGGCGGCCCTATCGGATAAGCCTTCGCTTGTGCGAGACGCCCTCTTCAACCAGGGGCTTGCGCTCGAGGAGATTGGAGGGTCCGGGCAGGCCGCTGAAGCTTATCGGGAGCTGGCGCTGAGGTTCCCCTTCTCAGAGCAGTTCGAGAGATCGCTGGTGCGGTGCGGCTTGTGCCTTCAGAATGACAACAAGCCGGCCCAGGCCATAGATGTATACACCGGCGCGCTCCAGTACGCTGAGAAGGCCTCCACCCGGGCCGAGATACAATTCTGGATTGCGGGGTCGTACTCGGAGATGGGTGAGCCGTTGCGAGCGGCGTGCGAGTTTCTGCGCACCGGCTATCTCTACCCGAAGGAGGCGCAGTGGGCCGGCACGGCGGCCTTCACCGCGGGGGAGGAGTGCGAGAAGGCCGGCCTGGTCGATCACGCGACAACAATCTATAGGCAGAACGTCCGCAAGTTCGGCAAGACCTCCGATTGGGGTAAGGCCTCCGAAGCGAGGCTGGCCGAACTGCTGGGGGCAAAGCAAGGGAAGGGGCCGGGCGGCAAGTAGTGGCGGTCTGGGAGAGGCAATGTCAAAGAATCACATAATCGTCAGGGGCGCCCGCGAGCACAACCTCAAGTCCATAGACATCAGGATCCCGCGGGACATGATAACGGTTATCACCGGACTGAGCGGTTCAGGCAAGTCTTCGCTTGCTTTCGACACCATATATGCCGAGGGACAGCGGCGGTACGTGGAGTCGCTCTCGACCTACGCGCGCCAGTTTCTCGGGCAGATGGAAAAGCCCGATGTCGACTACATCGAGGGGTTGTCGCCTTCGATAAGTATCGAGCAGCGCACCGCCGGCACCAATCCGAGATCCACTGTCGGCACGATAACCGAAATCTATGATTACCTCCGGCTGCTGTTTGCGCGGGTGGGCACGCCCCATTGCTTCAAGTGCGGCAAAGCGATCTCCCACCAGACGGTCGAGCAGATGGTCGACGGCCTCCTGGATCTCAAGCCGGGTCTTGCCGTTCAGATACTGGCGCCTCTGGTTCGCGGCCGCAAAGGCGAGCACCGAAACCTTCTTGAGAAAGCAAGCCGCGAAGGTTTCGTCCGAGCCAGGATCGATGGCGTGCTCTACGACCTTGACGGAAGGATCAAGATCGACAAGAAAAGGAAACACACGATCGAAGTGGTGGTCGACCGACTGAAGATTGGGGCTGACATCAGGTGGCGGCTTGCCGACTCGATCGAGACCGCTCTCAAGATGGGCAACGGAATTGTGACCGTGGCTATCGGCAACCGAGAGGAACGGGTGCTGAGCCAGCTATTTGCCTGCGTCGACTGCGGCGTAGGCTTTCCCGAGATCTCGCCGCGCATGTTTTCCTTCAACAGCCCCTATGGCGCCTGCCCGGTATGCGACGGCATAGGCAGAAAACTTGAGATCGATGCTGCGCTTGTGGCTCCGGACGGCTCGATCTCGATTGCCGACGGGGCGATAGTGCCATGGGGCAAGCGGCGCGCCAGCGTGACCTGGGCAATGATCGAGTGCGTTGCGGACCGCTACGGTATATCGCTCGAGAAACCTTTCGCCGCGCTTTCCGAGACGCACAAGCGTGCGATTCTATATGGCTCGGGCGATGACGAGATTGTGTTCAAATTCGCGACGCGGCGCGGCCACTCGGAGTATGTCTCCCCCTTTGAAGGCATCATTCCCAACCTGGAGCGGCGCTACATGGAGACCGAGTCTGAAGGGATCAGGTCATGGTTGGAGCAATTAATGACCATGAAGCCCTGCCCGACCTGCCGGGGCACACGGCTCAAGCCTGAGAGCCTGTCGGTCAAAGTCGCAGGCAGATCGATAAGCGAAGTGACCGAGCTCTCCGTGGAGCAGGCGCTCAGGTTTTTTGCCGGTCTCGAGATCCCTGCCGCTTCAAGGAAAGTCGCCTCACCGATTGTCAAAGAGATAGGGGAGAGATTGAGATTCATGGCCGACGTAGGGTTGGGCTATCTCACCCTCTCGAGGTCGGCATCCACACTCGCCGGTGGGGAGTTACAGCGGATCCGGCTCGCCACCCAGATCGGGTCGAGTCTGGTCGGAGTGCTCTATGTGCTGGATGAGCCCAGCATCGGGCTGCACATGCGTGACAACCGCAGGCTTCTCAATACCCTGAAGCGGCTGAGAGATCTGGGCAACACGGTGATCGTGGTCGAACACGACCGCGAGACCATATTGGCGGCCGATTATCTGATCGATCTCGGCCCCGGAGCCGGCAAGGATGGTGGCAGGGTGGTCGCGGTCGGAACGCCGGACGAGGTTAAGGCCAATCCGAATTCGCTGACCGGCAAGTACTTGAGCGGAGAGAAGTGGATTCCCACGCCGATGGAGAGGCGCAAAGGCAGCGGCCGGGCAATAGTGATACGCGGTGCGCGCCAACATAACCTGAAGGACATCGACGTCAGGGTTCCGCTAGGCACCCTGACCTGCGTCACAGGCGTCTCGGGGTCGGGCAAGAGCACGCTCGTGAATGAGATTCTCTATCGGGCGCTGGCCCGGCACTTCTATACATCCAAGGACGAGCCGGGGGAGCACGCCGGCATCGATGGGGTCGAACTTGTCGACAAGGTGATCGACATCGATCAGTCTCCGATCGGCCGGACACCGCGGTCCAACCCCGCAACCTATACAGGTCTTTTCGGCCCGATCAGGGACATCTTCGCCCAGGTCCCCGAAGCCAGGGTCAGAGGCTACCGGCCGGGCAGGTTCAGTTTCAATGTCAAGGGGGGACGTTGTGAGGCCTGCGAAGGGGACGGCGTCATAAAGATCGAGATGCATTTCCTGCCTGACGTCTACGTGAGATGCGATGTCTGTAAGGGCAAGCGCTATGAACGCGAGACCCTCGACATCAGGTATAAGGGCAGGGATATCGCCGAGGTCCTGGAAATGACCGTGGCCGAGGCACGGGAGTTTCTCGCGAATATCCCCGCAGTGAGAAGGAAGCTCGATACTCTCTATGATGTCGGCCTCGGCTATATTCAGTTGGGGCAGCCTGCCACCACTTTATCGGGAGGGGAGGCTCAACGAGTGAAGCTCGCAAGGGAGCTCTCCAAAGTCAGCACCGGCCGGACACTCTACATTCTTGATGAGCCGACCACGGGCCTCCATTTCGAGGACACCATGATGCTCCTCGATGTCCTCAGGCGGCTGGTTGACAGGGGTAACACCGTAGTGATCATCGAGCACAATCCGGACTGCATAAAGGTTGCCGATCACATCATCGATCTCGGCCCGGAGGGTGGGGATGCGGGCGGCGAGATCGTGGCCGAGGGTGCCCCCGAAGAGATTGCGGCCTGCCGGAGGTCCTATACCGGTCAGGTCCTCAAGCGCATCTTCGAAGAGGAATCGCACCGATACGGGCTTGAAAAAAAAGTGACTTCAGGGTAAGCTATCGTGTTTCTCGGGCCAAGGGCGAGGTAAAGGGGGAGCGAGACCATAGCAACCGAAACCAGAAAGACACCGCTCTACTCCAGGCATATTGGGCTGGCAGGCAAGATGGTTGCGTTCGCGGGCTTCTATATGCCTGTCGAATACTCCGGTATCGTCAAGGAGCACTTGAGTGTACGAAGCCACGTCGGGATCTTCGATGTCTCCCACATGGGCGAGATCACGGTCTCAGGCGGCGGCGCCCTTGCCTGGCTTAACCGGGCCACTACCAACGATGTGACAAATCTGGCGCCCTTTCAGGCTCAGTATACCACTGTGCTTAACGATCGCGGCGGCGTGATCGATGATCTGATAGTCTATCGAAGAACCGATGATTATTTACTGGTGCCCAATGCTTCCAATGCCGAACGGGTCTTCCAATGGCTCGAAGCAAGGGCCGGCGTGGATGTAAAGTTGGCCGACCGGAGTGCAGCGACCGGGCAGATTGCGCTTCAGGGTCCCGGAGCTCTGGATGTGCTGGTGCCGCTCACGCGCGACGACGTCTCGGGCCTGGATTACTTCTTTGCGCTGCCCTCCCGCATCGGCGATGTCGATTGTTTCATTTCGAGAACCGGATACACCGGTGAGGACGGCTTCGAGATCTACATGGATGCCGGCAAGGCCGAGACCGTCTGGGACCTCTTGATGCAGGGCGCCGTCAGGCCCCAACCCTGCGGGCTGGGCGCGCGGGATACCCTGAGGCTTGAGATGGCGTACAGGCTTCATGGCAGTGACATGGATGAGACGACCACGCCGCTTGAGGCCGGACTTGGCTGGGTCGTTAAGATGGATAAGGGGGACTTCACCGGCAAGGACGCGCTTGAGGCGCAGCTTAAGCAGGGCCTACCGCGCAAGCTGATCGGCCTTCGTTCGGATTCCAAGCGTGTTCCGCGGCACGGCCATCCCGTGGTCGTGGACGGCCGCGCGGTTGGCGCGGTCACCAGCGGCGGCTTCTCGCCGTCCCTCCAGTGTGGTATTGCGCTGGCATATGTCGACTCCCGGTTCGCGCGTCAGGACACGGCCTTCAAGATCGACGTCCGAGGCCATCTGGTGGATGCCGTTTTCCAGAAGGGACCTTTCTACAAGAGAGCATCGCACAAATAGAAAGGAGATTGGGTGATGGTTCAGGATGACCTGCTTTATACCAAGGAGCATGAATGGGTCAAGGCCGAGGGTGATGTCGCTACCATCGGCATAACCGATTATGCTCAGAACCAACTGGGCGATATCGTCTATGTCGAGCTGCCCGCGGCCGGGACCAGGGTCGAATCCATGAAACCTTTTGGAACCGTCGAGGCGGTCAAGGCCGTCAGTGACCTGTACGCCCCGATCTCGGGTGAGGTTATCGAGGCCAATGACGCTCTTGGCGCCGCCCCTGATGTCATAAAATCCTCGCCCTATGGTGACGGTTGGATGATCAGGGTCAGAATTGCGGACAAACGGGAGCTTGCCACATTGATGAAAGCGGCCGAGTATCGGCAGCTTGTGGGGGAGTAAGACCTATGAACTTTCTTCCGGTGGGAGGCGAGGGGCGAGCCCAGATGCTCCGCGACATTGGGGTAGGCTCGATCGAGGATCTGCTCGCCGACATACCTGGGGATGTCAGGCTCAAGCGCCAACTCCGGCTGCCGCAGCCCCTGTCGGAACTTGAGGCGAGAGTTCACCTCAAGCATCTCGCGGCCTGCAATGCCTCGGGCGACCAGTGGCTGTGTTTCCTGGGCGGAGGAGCTTACGACCATTTTGTGCCCAGCGTGGTCGACGACCTGAGCGGCAGGTCCGAATTCTACACCGCCTATACGCCCTATCAGCCTGAAGTGAGCCAGGGTACCCTACAGACGATATATGAGTTTCAGTCTTTGATCACCCGGCTGACCGGTATGGATGTATCGAATGCCTCGCTTTACGATGGCGGCACGGCGCTGGCCGAGGCGGTCCTCGTGGCCAATGCCATTAACGGCAGGCGGGAGATCGTGGTGAGCGGCTGCTTGAATCCCATGAGGCTCGAGGTCCTGCGGACATACCTCAAGGCAACCGGGATTACGGTCAAGGCGACCGGCTGGCAGGGGGGCTCCACGGACCCGGCGGAGGTGAAATCCCTGGTCAACGACCGGACCTGCTGTGTCGTCATTGATGTTCCCAACTTTTTCGGCATAGTCGAAGACTGCCGTGCGATCGGCGAAATTGCCAGAGCATGCGGTGCGCTTTACTTGGTCTCGGTCGACCCGATATCCCTGGGGATTCTCGCTGCACCTTCGGAGTATGGCGCCGACATCGTGGTCGGAGAAGGTCAGTCGCTGGGTAACCACTTGAGTTTTGGCGGGCCTTACCTAGGGTTCATGGCTACCAAGAGGGAGCACATTCGGAGAATCCCGGGCAGGATCGTCGGCAGGACGGTGGACAAGAACGGCAGGGCTTGTTTCTGCCTGACGCTTCAGACCCGCGAGCAGCATATAAGGAGGGAGAAAGCTACCTCGAACATCTGCACCAACGAGGCCCTTATGGCTCTCCGTGCGGCGATCTATCTGTGCTGGCTCGGCAAGGCCGGCCTCGAGGAGTTGGCGCGGCTCTGCCTCGCCAAAGCCGTCTATGCCCAGCGGGCTTTCGCGGGCCGCGGACTCAACCTCGAATTCCGCGGACCCTTCTTCAAGGAGTTTGTCATTCGCCTGCCTATCGATTCCAGGAATGTGGTTCGGGCCCTTGCCGCCGAGCACATACTGGCGGGCCTGCCCCTCGGCATCTTCCATCGCGACGCTGAGAATTCTCTTTTGATCTCATTCACCGAGAAACGGACCAAGGCTGAAATAGACAGGCTGGTGGATACGATGGCGCGCGTGGTGAGAGGGGAGGTGGCTTAAGCGTGGTCCAGGAAGGCACAATATTCCAGAAGAGTCGCCCGGGCAAGCGGGGCTATTCTCTGCCTGCTCCCGACGTGCCCGCGGTCGAGCCCGAGACTGTGCTTCCCGCCGGGGCCCTCCGGAAGATCGCGGCCGCTCTGCCCGAGGTATCCGAGCCCGAGATCGTGAGGCACTTCGTCAACCTCTCAGTACTCAATCATCACGTCGATAGGGATCTCTATCCCCTCGGGTCGTGCACCATGAAGTACAACCCCAAGGTCAACGAACAGGTTGCTGCGTACGAGGGGCTGTCCGAGCTGCATCCGATGGTCGATGATACTTTGGCCCAGGGCGCCCTGGGAGTGATCTACGAGATGGGCCGGGCCCTTTGCGAGATCGCGGGGATGGATGACATCACCATGGCTCCCGCCGCCGGGGCCCACGGTGAGTTCACCGGGATGTTGCTGGTGAGGGCGTATCACGAGGACCGCGGAAATCCGCGGAAGAAGGTATTGATTCCCGATTCCGCACATGGCACCAACCCGGCCAGCGTGCGTATAGCCGGCTATCAGGCAGTCGAAATCAAGTCGGGTCCCGACGGAAGGATCGATCCCGAGGCTCTTAAGCCCCACCTGGACAAAGACGTTGCAGCGCTCATGATCACAAATCCCAATACGCTGGGCCTGTTCGAGACCCACATCGCGCGCATCGCCGAGATGATTCACAATGCCGGTGGACTGGTCTATATGGACGGCGCCAACATGAACGCGCTTCTGGGAATATCGCGGCCCGGCGATTTCGGCGTCGACGTGGTGCATCTCAACCTGCACAAGACCTTCTCCACTCCCCACGGCGGCGGAGGTCCCGGCTCGGGGCCGGTTGCGGTGAAGGCGAGCCTTGCTCCCTATCTGCCGGTGCCCCTTGTCGAAAGAGGAAGCCAGGGCTATCGCGTGATCCACGATAGACCCAAGTCGATCGGAAGAGTTCATACCTTCTATGGCAACTTCGGTGTTATTGTCAAGGCGTATTGCTATCTTCTGATGACCGGCGCCGAGGGTCTCAGGCAGGCGGCCGAGGGGGCAATCGTCAATGCCAATTATCTGCTCTCGAAACTCAAATCGAATTTCATATTGCCCTATGACACTGCCTGCAAACACGAGTTTGTGCTGTCAGGCAAGGACAAGGCCGTCGCGGGAGCAAAGACGATCGACATCGCCAAACGCCTCATGGACTATGGGTTCCATCCGCCCACGGTCTACTTTCCGCTGATAGTTGAAGAAGCGCTCATGATAGAGCCGACTGAGACCGAGTCCAGGGAAACTCTGGACAGGTTTGCGGAGGCGATGCTGGAGATAGCGATGGAGGTCAAGACCAACCCCGAGATGGTGCGTGGCGCCCCCTATACGACGCCCGTGGGCAGGGTTGACGAAGGCCTGGCGGCCAGGAGGCTCGATGTCGCAGAGTAGCGAGGAGGGCCAGCCGGTCGCTCCGCTCGAGTGGAGCGTGCGGCCCTTCAAGGAGAGCGCCGTGCGGTCGGCGATTGTGATCGCCGTGATACTGGCAGTCGGGTTCTTGATCTTCGTGGCTTTCAAGGAACCTTACCTGGCGGTCCTATCGGTGCTGCTCCTCTTCGCGTCCCTTCACACCTACTTCGGGAGAACCACTTATCGTCTGGATGCGGACCAGGTAACCGTCAAGTCTTCCTTTGGGACCATCGCCAAGCGATGGTCGCATTTCAAGAAGTACTATGTTGATAGGAAAGGGGTAACCCTGTCACCGTTCGATAGGCCCTCGCGGCTGGAGCCCTTTCGCTCAACCAGACTGCTTTACGGGAGCAACAAAGATGAGGTTTTGGCCTTCATTTCGAAGAGGTTCAATAGAAACCCCGGGGACGGTCCCGGATAGCGGACGCGACCGGGGGACCGAATTCACCGGTGAGGACGAGGCCCTTGTGCTCAAGGTCGCCCAGAGAATCGTCCGCATGAGGATGAGCGTGCCGGCGATCTTTTTGCTGGAATCAAGCAAACCTCTTGCCTTTCTGGGTGGGCAATTGCTAATTTTCCTAGAACCTTTTGTTCAGACCCTGTTCAACTTCGCGCAGTATCAGCGGTTTGCCCTGCTGATGGAAGACAGGGGCAACTGGGAGCGACTCGTACGAAAGGTCGAGGATCTGGAAGCTGAATTTGCCGAACGAGAGAAACAGGAGAAGAAGGTAGAGAAGGCAGAGAAGAAGCGGAAACGGAAGCAATAGCGTGAGGTGGTAGATGGCAACTAGGGACCCCAAAGAGATCGAGACCATAATCGCGACCGACTGCGGGAGCACGACTACCAAAGCGATTCTGATAGAGAAGCGCGGCGATGAGTATCGTCTTATCGTCAGAGGGGAGGCTCCCACAACGGTCGAGGCGCCGTTTGAAGACGTAACGTGCGGAGTCCTGAATGCGGTGGCCGAGGTTGAGGACCTTACGGGAAGGGAATTCATAAAGGACGGCAAGATACTCTCTCCGAAACAAGGCAAGATGGGGACCGATCTTTACGTTTCTACTTCCTCGGCGGGCGGTGGACTCCAGATGATGGTTGCCGGCGTCGTGAAGGAGATGACCGCCGAGAGTGCCCAGCGCGCGGCCCTGGGGGCCGGGGCGATCGTGATGGACGTGATCGCCTCAAATGACCAGCGGGCACCCCACGTCAAGATCGCGAGGATAAGAAGTCTGCGGCCTGACATGATCCTGCTGTCGGGAGGGATCGACGGCGGGACCACCACTCACGTTGCCGAACTTGCGGAGCTAATCGGGGCTGCCGATCCGAGACCGCGGCTGGGAATGGGTTATTCGCTGCCCGTGATCTATGCCGGCAATGTCGATGCCCGAGAGATCGTCAAGGATCGGCTTGAGACCAAGACCAGTTTGACCATTACCGATAACCTGAGGCCGGTTCTTGAGAGGGAAAACCTGCAGCCGGCCCGGCTCAAGATTCAGGATCTCTTTCTGGAACATGTGATGAAGCACGCTCCCGGCTACGGCAGGCTGCTCGACTGGACACCGGTTCCCATCATGCCTACACCGGCCGCCGTAGGGGACATCATGCAGTTGATTGCCAGGATTGAGAAAATCAATGTTGTCGGCGTTGACATAGGCGGAGCTACCACCGACGTCTTCTCGGTTTTTGGTGAAGTCTTTAACCGAACCGTGAGCGCCAATCTCGGCATGAGCTATTCCATATCCAATGTGCTCGCTGAAGCCACGGTCGCCAATATTCTCAGATGGGTGCCTTTCGATGTGGAGGAGGCCGATCTCAGGAACCGGATCAAGAACAAGATGATCCGACCTACCACCGTGCCCCAGACGCTGGAGGAGCTGATGATCGAGCAGGCGATCTCCCGGGAAGCCTTGAGGCTTGCGTTCGTGCAACACAAACTTCTTGCCGTGGGCCTCAAAGGCGTCCAGCAGGAGAGGACGATCTCGGATACCTTCGAACAGGCCGAGAGCGGCGCCACGCTGGTCGATATGATGAGGCTGGATATCCTGGTGGGAAGCGGCGGGGTGCTCTCCCATGCGCCGCGCAGGGCGCAGGCTGCGTTTATGCTGATCGACGGCTTCCGGCCCGAGGGCGTGACCCATCTGGCGGTGGACAGTATCTTCATGATGCCGCAGCTCGGAGTGCTCGCGCAAGTGCATCCCAAGGCGGCGCTCGAGGTCTTCAACAAGGACTGTCTTATCCGGCTGGGTACGTGCATCGCGCCGGTCGGGCTCGCTAAGGAAGGAAGCCCGTGTGTCCACGTTAAGATCGATCGGGCAGACGGGACCAGTGAAGAGAAATCCGTCAACTTCGGTGAAATGGTGCTGGTTCCGCTTGAGGTCGACCAGAAGGCCAAGGTCGCCATAAAGCCTGCCAGGGGTTTCGACGTGGGCTTGGGCAAGGGTAAGGAGTTCCACACCGAGGTCAACGGTGGGGTTGTGGGTCTGGTTATAGATACAAGGGGGAGACCGCTCAACCTGCCTGTGGAGAAGAACGAGAGAGTGCGCAAGCTCAGGCAATGGAACAAAGCCCTCAGCGTATACCCGGAAGAACGAAGTTGATGGAGGTATGACAATTGGCACATGCTTACACGCCCGGACTCAGGGTCTCCAAGCAAACTGAGGTAAGAAAAGAGAGAAGGCTGCCGCTTAACGGCGAAGTCCTCGTGAAGGTCGGCGATCATGTGGCCGCCGAAACCGTCGTCGCTCATACGCAGCTGCCCGGCAATGTCCAGACGGTAAACGTTGCCAACAAGCTGAGCCTGCTTCCAGAGGACATCCATGGCCATATGATTCACAAGTTGGGGGAGTGGGTTGAGGAGGGCGATATCATAGCCCAGAGCAAGAGCTTCTTTGGGCTTTTCAAGTCCTATTGCAAGATGCCTGTCTCGGGGACAATCGAATCGGTGTCCGACATAACCGGCCAGGTGATCGTCAGGGAGAAAGCGATCCCCGTCGAAGTGAACGCCTTCGTGGATGGCGACATAGTCGAAGTCTACGAGAATGAAGGGGTGCTGGTACGTTCCACCGCGACTTATGTCCAGGGGATATTCGGCATCGGGGGAGAGGCCGTCGGCATACTTGACGTCGTGGCCGACCGTCCCGACCAGGTGCTGACCGCGGATCGCATAAATCCTTCCCACAAAGACAAGATCCTCTTGGGCGGCTCGCTTGTTACGATGGAAGCCCTGAACCGCGCCCGCGAAGTCGGAGCGAGAGCCCTGGTGGCAGGCGGAATGGATGACGCCGACCTGAGGGCAATCCTGGGTTATGACCTGGGTGTGGCGATCACGGGGTCGGAGGACATCGGACTCACCGTGGTCGTGACCGAAGGCTTCGGCGAGATGACGATGGCCAAGAGAACCTTCGACCTGCTGGTATCGCGCAAAGGCATGAAGACCTCGATCAGTGGCGCCACCCAGATAAGGGCCGGTGTGATAAGACCGGAAATAATTGTTCCTCTCGGCGGCGCGTTCTCGGCCAAGAGCGACAAGATGGTCGGCGATTCACCGTCATCGGGGCTTGAGGTGGGGATCCCGGTAAGAGCAATCCGAGAACCCTACTTCGGCAGGATTGGAAAGGTGGCCGAGCTGCCCCCGGAGCTGCAGAAGCTGGAGACCGAAGCGATGGTAAGAGTCCTGGGTGTGGAGTTCGAAGACGGCACAACCGCTGTGATCCCGAGAGCCAACGTCGAGCTGATCGAAGAATAGGAACCGTGCTGTGACCAACCGGTTTGGATTCTGGCTGTTTGTTTCGGCCCTGGTGATGCTGCCGGTCCAATGTCTGGCGGCCGGCCTCCTCTCGGTGGACGACGTGCCCGGTGACGATGGTACGGCCTTACGAGTATCGTGGACCGGCCAGTTGGCCCTTGCGGATACCCTGAGGATATGGCGTGCCACCTATCCCGATACGGCGTGGCAGGAGGTGGCCACCGTCGACCCCAGGCAGGGCGGATATACCGACACCGGGCTTTCCATCGGTTCCCGATACTTCTATAAGGTCACCTCGGCGAGTGGCCTTTCCGCGGTCTCGGACCCCGTTCAGCCGCGGGCTTCTATCCTGAATCGCGCGAGGATCAATCAGCTGATCATTCTGGCGGTCTTCGTCGCCTTCGTTCTGGTCTACATCAGACTCGCGGCCTCAGGGCGGAAGTTCTTCGTGCGGAGGATAGCGGGCCTCAGCGCGATTGAGGAAGCGATCGGCAGGGCGACCGAGATGGGCAAACCCATACTCTATGTGCCCGGGATCGATGACATGGACAACATCCAGACGATCGCAAGCATGGTGATCCTCAAAGACGTGGCGCGTCTGGCCGGAACCTACGAGACTCCTATCATTGTGCCCGTGTGCCGTCCGTTCGTGGTGCCGGTGGCCGAAGAAGCCGTCAAGCAGGGCTTTCTCCATGCCGGCAGACCGGAGTTCTATAATGCGAACAACATTAGATATCTATCCGATGAGCAGTTTGCTTTCACGGCCGGGATAAGCGGCATAATGATGCGGGAGGGCACCGCGGCCAATCTCTATATGGGTTCCTTCTTCGCCGAATCCCTGATTCTGGCGGAGACCGGTTTCTCGACCGGGGCCATCCAGGTTGCGGGGACCGCCAATGTCCATCAGCTGCCCTTCTTCGTTGCGGCCTGTGACTACACCCTTATCGGGGAGGAGCTCTATGCCGCCAGTGCATATCTCTCCAAAGAGCCCAAGTTTCTTGGGACGCTCAAGGCCAGTGACTTGGCGAAGCTCGTGATCTTGGTCCTGCTCGTCGCAGGCTTCATTACTGAGACCGCAGGCTTCACGGCATTCGCCGAATGGTTTACTCCGAGGTAGCCGGATGAGGACAGAGGTTCCAGTCGCAATCGCATTCATCGCCGGGATGCTGATGATCGTTTCGCTTTTTGTACCGCACCCCGTGATCTCGGAACCGGCCTCCGTCGTGAGGGGCTGGGCGATAATCATAACGGGCTTCGCCTACGTCCTGGGTGTTGCGAACATCGCAAGAATAAGCCTGGGCGTCTTGAGAAAGCGGGGCAAAGACTGGGAATACAAGTTTGTGTTGCTGGCGGCGCTTGCCGTGATGATCGTCCTGGGCATAGGTCTGGGCATAAGGAGTGGGAGCGCTTTCGACTGGGCATATCAGAATCTTTACGTTCCGATGCAGTCCACAATGTTCTCGCTCCTGGCCTTCTTCATCGCCTCGGCGGCCTACCGGGCATTCCGGGCCAGGTCGGTTGAAGCCACGCTCCTGCTTGTGACCGCCGCAATTGTGATGCTGGGAAGGGTTCCGATCAGCGAACACATCTGGGGCAGGTTCCCCGATTTCACGGAGTGGATAATGGAAGTGCCCAACATGGCGGCCAAGCGGGGCATCATGATAGGCGCGGCCCTCGGCGGGATATCCACCGGCCTCAAGATGGTTCTCGGCCTTGAGCGGTCATACCTGGGTGGTGGGTAATGGCGGAAAAAGCCAAAGGTGATTTGCTGGTTCGCCTTTCGCGCATCGACCGGCGCATACTGTTCCTGATCATCTTCGTGTGTGTTGCGGTGCCGCTCTTGACCGGTGCGAAGATGAAGATGTCGATCACCCAACCCGTCAAGGGGCTTTATGATGCCATAGACGGGCTTGAACCGGGTTCATATGTCTGGCTGGCCGCAGATTATGATCCTGGTTCGATGCCGGAGCTTTATCCGATGAACATCGTCTTGCTCGATCATCTCTTCGCGAGGAATATCAAGATCATCTCCGCGTCACTGTGGGCTCCAGGCCCACCGATGGCCCAGAGGGCCTTCGACGCCGTGGCCCCGAAGTACGGCAAGCAATACGGCATTGACTACGTGAACCTTGGTTTCAAGGAGGGCCGAGAAGCGGTCATGCTCTCTGCCGCCGAAGATCTTCGGAGGACTTTCCCGCGCGATTTCTTCAATACGCCCTGGGAGAATGTTCCGATGCTTCAGGACATCAGGAGTCTCAGGGACGCAAAGATGATCGTTTCGGTGTCGGCGGGTTATCCGGGCGTCAAGGAGTGGATACAGCAGGTGGGAACGCGATATGGGATGAGGATAGGAGGGGGTGTGACTGCGGTCACTGCACCCGAGATGTATCCGTACATCCAGTCGGGACAGCTGACCGGTCTTCTGTCCGGGATGAAGGGGGCCGCGGAGTATGAGCAGTTGATAGCGCGGCCCGGCCTGGGGATAGCAGGGATGGTGGCGCAGTCGAGCGTTCACATCATGGTGGTTATCTTCATCATATTCGCCAACGTGGTCTATCTGATCGAGAAGACTAGGAAATGAAACTAATAAAGCCCGCAGCAATATTGCTTGTGCTTGTGATCCTTGCTTCATTGGTGGCAGGAGGGCGCCTGTCGCCGAGGATCCTGGGCACCTGGGTGGCCGCGCTCCTTACGCTTGCGATTTTCAGTTTCCTTTACAAGGATAACCGCATCTACAAGCTTGCCGAGCATCTCTTTATAGGGGTGTCCGCGGGCTACTCGGTCTCGCTGGAGTACTGGAATGTCTTCAGGCCCAATCTGTGGGATCCGCTGGTCCGGGGCCTGCATCATGTGACCATGGCTCACGTTTTCTCGCTAGGTGGATTTTCCGTGCGCCTCCCGTACTTCCCGGGCATGCTGCTCCTGTTCCCCTTTGCCCTGGGCCTGCTGCTCTTTGCGCGGTTCTCCGCCCGGCTGGCCTGGCTGAGCCGCTGGTCGATAGCGGCAATGGTGGGCTCATACGCCGGGCTTGCGATGATCGGAGCGCTTCAGGGCGACCTGGTGGCCCAAGTAAGGGCCAACATGATCCCCCTGGTCGCAGCGGGCAGCCTGGGAGGAATCAGGGCAAGCGGCAACGCAGATGACCTGATCTTCGCCTTCTTGAGATTGATCCAGAATCCCCTGATCATCTTTGGTCTGATCTCCACGCTGGTCTATTTCTTCTTCTCGAGGGAGCACAAGGGCAGCCTCGGGGTGGTTTCAAGAATCGGCGTATGGTTCCTGATGATATCCTTCGGGGCATCATTCGGATACACGGTAATGAGCCGAGTCTCGCTGCTGATCGGCAGACTTCACTTCCTGATGAGCGACTGGTTGCGAGTGATTCCTTGATGATCGGTGCTCGAAGCCTGGGCGTCGTCCCGTTTGCATCCCACAACGCCAGCTACAATATGGCTCTCGATATGCATCTTCTTGCCTCATGTGAGCAGGACCCCCACAGAGCCTTCATACGTTTCTATACCTGGAGTCCCGCGGCCCTTTCACTCGGTCTCCTTGAGCCGGCGGATGCCGTCGACCGGGCCCGGGCGGCAGCCGACGGGATCGATCTGGTTAGGCGGCCCACCGGTGGTAGGGTGGTGCTGCACAAACGGGACCTCACCTATACCGTCGTGGTCCCGATCGGGCGTCAGGCCATGGTCACCGAGGTGTATTTATACATCGCGGAGCGCATGGTGGCCGGGCTGGCGGCGCTGGGGGCTCGGGTCGAGCTGGCAAGAGGCTCGATTGCCGGGTCGACGGCGAGGAGAAAGCCCTGTTTCCTTTCAGCAGCGAGACACGAAGTGGTCCACTCGGGCAGGAAGTTGCTGGGGAGCGCCCAGCGGCTGGGCCGTGGTGCGGTGCTCCAACACGGAAGCCTTCCGATCGGTCGGGACTACCTACTGGTGGTGGATTACCTTGACTGCGGCGCCGACGAGAGAGCCGCTCTCAGGGATCAAATGCTTGAGGCGAGCACCTGCCTCGAGGATATTGTGGGCAGGACCCTCGAGGCGGACCGGGTGGCGTCTAGGCTGCTGGATGCATTTGTCGCAGGTTTTGACGGCCCGGTGGTGCCGGTTCCCGACTACGTCCCTGCCGACCCCTCGGCGGATACAACGCTTAGGCTCGGGGATTCGCCGCTTTGCCGGGACAATTGCACTTGACAGTCTCTCCATAGCTTATGTATAGTAAAATGAGGTTAGTAGCGCACACGTTTCTAGCAAGTTGCCGACGAACCAGGAGGTCCTGACGATGCCTCGCTTGTTAAAAGCAATTGCAGTTTCCCTGCTCTCCTTGCTGATCCTTTGGGCCCCATCAAGCTACGCGGCGGGAACCGGCGCGATCACAGGTACCGTGGTCGACACGGCGGACGGCAAGCCTCTGCCCTTCGCGAACGTTTTGCTCGTGGGCACCAGCATCGGTGCCGCCGTCAAAGAGGGCGGCAAGTTCACTATCGCCAATATACCCGAGGGTACGCATACCGTCAGGGTTACCATGATGGGATACGAGACCGAGCTCAGGGAAAACGTTGTGGTAGTGGCTAACCAGACAGTCGACCTTGCCTTCCAACTGAAGAGCACGATCGCCAAGACGTTCAAAGAGGTTGTGGTGGAGGCCCCGAGGCCGGTGATCGATGTCGATCAGACCCAGACCAAGCAGACGGTGAGGAGCGAAGATGTGAAGGTAAGATCGATCAACACGGTTACGGAAGCTATCGCTACTCAGGCCGGCGTCGTGCTTGAGCAGGGTCAGATCCACGTGCGAGGAGGGAGAGCAGGAGAGACCAAGTTCTACATTGACGGTCTCCAGATCAGCGATCCATTTGTCGGGGCCAACACCATGGAAGTGAGTCTGGCCTCGCTTTCCGAGTTCGAGGTGCTTTCGGGAGGCTTCGAAGCCGAGTACGGCAACGTGCAGTCGGGAGTGATCAACATCAAAACTAAGGAAGGCGGCACCAAGTACTCCGGCGTGGTCAAGTACATGACCGATGACTTCGGGGCGCCCGACAAGACCTACTTCAACGAAGACGATCTTGCCGTGGGTCTCGGCGGACCTCTCTTGAGCAGGAAGCTCAGGTTCTTTGCTTCCGGTGAGGCGGTCTTCACCGACACCTATCTCAAGACCCAGCACCCGAGGCAGAAAAAGGAACTCTGGGGCATCAAGTTCAGGGAGCGGCAGAACAATCAGTATTCGGCCCAGGCCAAGGTCACTTACAACTTCTCGGAGATGAGGAAGCTCTCCACGGAGTTCCTGTCGTCGGGCATCCAGTACGATAACTACCATCATGGCCTGAGCCGCGTGGGTTACTGGTCCGACAGTCATAAGCACTGGTGGTTCGAACCGCTGGATTCGACCTACAGTCTCTATGTCGGCCCGGCGCATGCGCCCGATTTCACCAATAACAATGGGCAGATCAAGATGGTGTGGAACCATACGCTGAGTTCGGCGTCCTTCTATACGCTGAGAGTGGGTAGATACACCACACTTCACACCGAAGGTGTTCTGGACAAGCAGCCCTATGAGTATACCGCGTATAACTTCAACGAAGACCGTGATCCTGAGAACAAGTACTACATCGTACAGGGTGATTATCCCCACTGGCAGCGCTACCACACCACCATGTGGACGGCCAAGGGCGATATGGTGATTCAGAGCAAGACCACCCATCAGGTGAAGTTTGGAGCCGAGACCAACCTCTACAGCCTTCAAATGAGGGACCTGTACTACACCACGCTTGACAATCCGCTCGGCCTGAGCAACGACATATATAAGTTCCACACCTGGGGGCTGTCAGCTTTCGGTCAGGACAGAATAAAGTTCGAGGGCATGAACCTCAGCCTCGGTGTCAGGCTTGACGTGTTTGATCCGGGCTCGGAAGCCCTTTCAACTTACAACAGATTCCTGAGGGACATAGGAGCCATCCAGGACGAGAGCTCCTTCTGGAACCGCACCAAGTGGCAGATGAGTCCCAGGTTTGGAGTGTCCTACCCCGTATCGGAAAGGGATGCACTCTACTTCAATTACGGCAGGTTCTATATGGTGCCGCGGCTAGAGGTCTTGCTGGCGGCCATAGGAGACATTAGTCAGGGGGGCCCCTTCGGCAATCCCGGTATAGATGCTGAGACCACGATCATGTACGAGATCGGCATCCAGCACCAGTTCTCCCGCGACGTCGCCGGCGATATCGCGATGTTCTATAAAGACATTTTCGGGCTTACCGGCACCCAGCTGGTGCAGGCCACCGATGAGTCCGTGTGGCGCACGGACGTATCCGCTACCGCGGATCCGGTGATATTCACCAATCTTGACTACGGATCGGTGCGAGGAATCGAGCTGAAGATCTCCAAGCATTTCAGCCACCGCTTCGCGGGAGGCATCACGTATACTTTCTCGCAGGCGACGGGCTCCAGCTCCAGCGAGCTCCAGGGCAACAGTGCGGCGTCCGGCGGCCTTGATAGGGCTCCGATCACCGAGCTGCCGCTTGACTGGGACCGAAACCACGTGCTCTCCGCCAACCTCTATATCAGCGAGCCCGGCCTGTGGGGCTGCAACTTCGACTGGAGCTATTCCTCGGGAGCACCCTACACGCCGCAGCAGCCGAGAGAAAGATACCAGAAGGCGTCCCTGATAAACTCCAGGCGTCTGCCTTCACGCAGCACCTTGAACATCAAAGCGGACAAGAGATACAGGATCGCCGGGCAGGAGATCTCGCTGTTCCTGGACGGTACGAACATTCTCAACCGAAGGAACATCGCGAGTTTCTCCCCGGGTAACTGGCCGGGCGGCAACGGCAACTACGTTCCTTACTATACGACCCAGGAGCAGGTCGGCGGGGCTTACGATCAGGGCGAGCTGCTCGGGCTTGCGGATGTGATCTATGTTCCTCTGCACGACCCCAGGGTCTACTCCGAGCCGAGGAGTTTCAAGGTCGGCGTATCCTTTGACTGGTAGAATTTCTCGGGAGGATTATGATGAGTACTGGACGATTTCTTCACCGCTCGGCGCACGGCCGATTGTTATTCGTGTCGCTGGTGGCGAGTCTCATTCTGGTCTCTACCGCTTACGGGTTCTTTGAGAGCAGAGCGGCTCATACGGACCTTCCCGATAATGCGGTCGTGAGATTCAGAGGCTATTATCACAACGTAAACAAGCTCTTGCTGCACGTGTCGAACATGGGCTTCGTCGGCGACTGGGACTCCGATGCCACTCTGCCATCGGGAGAATGGCCTGCCGGCAGCGGCGTTGAATGGCTGTTTGCCGCCGGCCTGTGGGTTGGTGGCGTGGCATACGACCAGAACAACAGGCCGGACACGCTTGTCAGCGCCTCGGTTTATCAGCTCGAATTCTATCCGAGGCCCGACACCCGGGATGTCATTTACATCACCTCCGAGGGTTCCCCGGGCGGAGGCAGATTACAGGATGACGACAGCGACGGGCTCATAGACGAAGACTGGCTTGACGGCTACGACAATGACAGGGATGGATTCGTCGATGAGGACTTTGCTGCGGTATCCCAGCAGATGTTCAGCCGGGTCTACTTCGATACGTCTATGGGGATGAACCGGTCGAGAACCCAGGATTTCCACAAGACCCTGCATCTGATGGTGCGAGAGGAGAGCTACGCCTGGACAAGCCAGGCGATTGAGAACTTCATAGGTCTCGAATACAAGGTGACCAACATAGGGGACTCAACCATATATAACGCCTACGTGGCGTTCATGGTGGATTCCGACATCGGCAACATAAGAATCTATCCCCAGTCCTATGCGGACGATATGGCAGGCTATATCGACAGTACCGTGATTCGCGCGGAGGTTGATGCATCCGGAAATGAGTCGCAGGTGCCTTATCACCTGACCATAGGCTATATGTATGACTTTCCGCTCGGAGATGATGGGACCGTCGAGGGCTACTTCGGCTGCATGTTCCTGGGGCACACCACCGACCCGAAGAACGGCGAGCTCGCTCCCAAGGTGGTGGGCATCCATATGTTCAAGCAGTGGTCGAGCGGTGAAGAGGACCCCGAGAGTGACCGGGAGCGGTACAGGTACATGAGGGGCAATTCGGATACCGAGCAGACCATAGATCCCAACACCATAAAGGCGGCCGACTACAGATTCCTGGTGTCGGCGGGGCGCTTCAAGGCTATCCCTCCCGACAGCTCGCTGGTTTTCCAGGTGGCCTTCGTCGCCGGCGCCAATTTCGACGACTTTTTGCAGAATGCGGCCAATGCCCAGAAGGTCTATAATGGCGGAAAAATCATGGGGCCGGGCAGCATCCAGGTAGAGGTCAACTGGCTTGGGTCAAGTCCACCGCCGCCTCCCAAGCAGAGACTGATCGCCGGCGACGCCAAGGTGCTCGTGGAGTGGGATGATTATTCCGAGACCACTGCCGATCCCCTCCAGCGCGTGTTCGACTTCGCAGGTTATAGAATCTGGAAGGCAGTCGGCTGGCAGCATGAGAGCTCGGTTCCTTCCGGTGATCAGTGGCGTCTGATTGGGCACTACTCCAAGGCGGATCTGCCGACCATCGACACCGGTCTGATGGGTATCGGGAAGTACCGCTACGTGGATACCGACGTCCATAATGGCTTGCCGTACTGGTATGCCGTGACCGCTTTCGACGATGGAAGCGCCGAGAAGATGGTCGACAGAGTCACGGGGAGGGTCGATTCGATTCCCAGATATGGGAGCTACTCCCAGGCAATGCAGGTTGTGTATCCCAGAGGTACTCCAGGCGTGGTCAAGGATAAAGTCCGAATCGTTCCGAATCCGTATCCCGGCATAGGTGATCGGGCCAGAGTCACCGGCCGCGCGATCGGGGACATGGTCGAGTATGAGGGTGACCCGTCCGGCAGGAGGGTGAGGTTCCTTAACCTGCCGAGGAGAGCAACTGTCAGGGTCTACAGCCTGTCGGGCGATCTGGTCTGGAGCGGGTTTTTCGAAGACCCTCTGGAGCCCAGGGGCGAGCCACCCGGATGGAATCTTGTCTCGAGGAACAACCAGGAGATCGTCAGCGGCACCTACATAGTTCATATCGAGTCGCCTCTTGGTAGTGAAGTGACTAAGCTTGTGGTTGTCAGGTGAAGGTTCATGTCAACGCCCCGCGAGTTAGGAAGGAGGACGTCAAATTGAGAAGGAGTCTGGTGATTGTGGTCGCTGTCTTACTGCTCCTGGCGGGTCCATGCTGGTCGGCAAAGATGTTCGAGAAAGTAGGGACGGTCGGAGCCCAATTCCTTAAGATAGGTTGTGGCGCAAGGGGTGTGGGGATGGGCGAGGCCTTTGTCGCCGTGGTGGACGATGCCTCCGGCACGTACTGGAACCCCGCCGGTATAGCCTCGGTTCAGGCCAGCCAGCTGACCTTGAATCATGCCACGTGGCCTGCCGAGTTAAGCCACGAATTCGCATCTTACGTGTTCTCCTACAAGTTCATACCCGGCGTTCTCGGCGTAAGCGCGACCGTGCTTCAGATGGATCCGATGCCTGAGACAACCGAGTACAGGCAGGACGGCACCGGGTACCAGTTTGATGCGGGAAGCATGGCCTTTGGGCTGACCTACGCACGAATGCTTACCGACAGATTCTCATTTGGCGCGACCTTCAAGTGGATACAGGAAGGCCTGGCGGACTACAGCGGCCGGACTTTCGCCATCGACCTCGGGACCCTTTACGATATAGGTTTCCGAAGCATAAAGATCGGCATGTGTTTCCAGAATATGGGCGCCGGCTACAAGTTCCGCGCCGGTGGCAAGACAAGCCCGCTGCCCGTGACCTTCAAGGTCGGCGGCGCTATGCCTCTGCTCAACACCACGACGCAGAAACTGCTTGGAGCGGTTGAGTTCAACCATCCCCCGGATGGAGCCGAGAGAGTCAACCTTGGTGGCGAGTATGTCTTCCAGAAGTTTGCCCCCAAGTTCGAGATAGCGTTGCGGGGCGGTTACAGGTTTAACCGGGATGTGGAGGGCTTGACTGCAGGATTCGGCCTCAAGTTTCCGTTCGTGCCGATCGGTCTTGTGAGCAAGCCGTCGGTCTGGAGCATTGATTATGCATACTCAGACATGGGGCTTCTCGAGAGCTCTCACAAGATTTCCCTTAATGCCGCCTATTAATTTATGAACAAGACACGCATATTTGCCGGGGTAGCCAGGAAATGGCTACCCCCGGTTGTTTTGTGTGCGCTGCTCTTCGCGGCCCCGGGCTACTGCCTTCAAGCGGATGTTGATCGGGACATCCCCAGTCCCAGCCGGGGCGACATAATCTTCTACGCCGACATAGTAACCTTCTATGAAGGTGGGGACAGGAATATCGAGGAGATCAACTGCGTTGTCCCCAACGAGCAGATTAGGTTCGTCAAGAAGGGCGATGTCTACGCGGCGAGACTCAAGTACACGGTCAAGGTTGCTGACGAGGACGGAAGGACCTTGGAGGCCACCGAGAAGATCATCAGCGTCAGTGCGCCTTCGGCGGACGATGCTGTGGATAGAACGGTCGTGCAAGTGCTCCAGTCCAAGGTGACTGTTGCCGCAGGCAGGTATAGGATCAGGGTGGTGATCGAGGATCTGAACGCGCGCAAGAAAACCATATTGTCGTATCTCTTCAGACGGTACAAGACCGGTGAAGTCGAAACGGTGGTCGATTCCAAGCAATTCGAGAGCGGGCAGATCTCGATAAGCGATATCGAGTTTGCGAGGGGCGTGACCCGTACGGAGGAAGGAGTCTTCCAGAAACCCGACTACGAGATCGTGCCCAATGCGCAGAGGCGATACGGGAAGCTGTTGCCCGAGTTGGCTGTCTTCTATGAGGTCTATGACCTCAGGGGGGCAGGCAGGGGAGACAGCGTCGCCGCAACCTATTCGATCGTTAGCCGGGAAGGCAATACCATGTTCACCAGCGAGACCCCTTTGGCGCCCCACGGTGAGCGTTTCAGTGCGGCGGCCGTCTTTGATGTGACCGCTCTTACCGGTGGGAGCTACTCCCTTGATGTCACGCTGCGCGATCGGGCCGGTGACGTTCTTGCCACCTCCACCCGCAAGTTCGATATGGTCTGGTCGATCCTTTCCTGGGGCCAGTACGAAAACGAGAAGATCGAAGACATGGCCTTCATTCTGAACGAACGAGAAATGCAGGAGTTCAAGGCGCTTTCCCCGGGGGATCAGGAGAAATTCCTCGTGGACTTCTGGAGGCACCTCGATCCTACGCCTGAAACGGCGGATAACGAGGCGATGCTGGAGCATTATCGAAGGATCTCCTTTTCGGATCAGCACTACGGCACCGCAGGGGTCCGCGGCGCCATCAGCGACAGAGGAAGAATCTATATCAAGTACGGGCCGCCTGATGATGTGCAGAGTTTCTACTCGGACTATGAGTTCATCAGGGACAAGCGTGACATGGAAGGCGGCACCAATCCCGTACTTACCGATCCGTTTGCGCGAGTGGGAATCAAGGCCGGTCAGGATGCCACCGAGTCCGAGGATGATGTTCTGTCGGACCAGCGCGGCGGTACCACGGTACACGGCAAACCCTATGAGACCTGGGCCTACGACGGTCCGGGGGACCCGGTGCGAAGGCTTGCCGATCGCATGGCCTCTTCCGCAGGAATGCGTTTCATGTTCGTCGATGAGCGAGGAATCGGCGATTACAAGCTGATATACAGCAGCGAGAAGCAGGAATACTGAAGAGTAGTTGACAAATCCCGCCCCCCAGTATTATGGTTACCAGAGCGAATTGGACTCAGAGGAGCTTCATGCCCTCGGCGGGGCTGGGGCTCGTGCCAGGAGAATCGGACTAAGTTGCTTCCGGGCAGACCTAGAAGGGCAGACGAGATCCCAAGGGCCTCTCTTGTCGATGTCGCTTTTCTGGCCCTGATATTCCTTGCGGTGTGCGCGGCCTTTGCGGTGGAAGAAGGCCTGGTTCTGCAGCTCCCGGGGGGAGGATCGGCCCCCGGCAGAATAGCCAGAACGACCACCGTCAGGGTGACCGGGTCTGCTGACGGCCGAGTTGAGATTGACGGCAGACCGGTGGCCGTTAATATGGTCAGACCGTCGGTTGAGGCCGCGATCGCCCGTAATTCCAAGACCATAATCATCGTCGAGGCCGGTGCTCAGGTCCAATACCAGCTTATGGTGGACATCCTGGGCCAACTGAAGCTCGCCCAGGCATCGAGGATCTCGCTTAAGGAACGCAGCGCAACATCCCTGTCAGCGCGGCTGTAGGCACAGCGTGAGCTTCGCACCTGGAGCCTGGAGTCGCGGCCGGACGTTTTCCCCTTGTATCGGTATGGGAGACTAGTGAGCGCAGTCTGCTGTGCGGTCTGGGGTTTGGCAGGCGGGCACTTCGGCTGTGCCGGTCTCTCGGGAAAGAACCTTTGTCAGTGAGGAGGGTCGGTATGGGGTACTTACGGAATATCGGTCTGGTTTTCTTCAGCCCCAGCCAAGTGGGCAGGAGCGTTTCCGAGCGCCCGAACTGGGTGATCCCCATCGTCACAGTTCTGATCGTGATGTTTGTCGCGTCTTTTGCGACCTACACCTATCAGGTCGAGTATCAGAAGCAGGCAATGCAGAGGCTTCAGCGCGATAGAGGGGTTGACATTGATATCGATAGCTATCTCAAGCCCACTCTGACAAAGCACGTCTTCAGCGGGGTCGTGGGTGCCCTCTGGGCCCTGGTGATGATCGTTGTCGGCAGCTCAGCCCTCCTGGGTCTCTCGGCAATCACCGGAGGCACGGGCGGATTTCGCAGGCTGCTGTGCTTTTTCGGGTACGTATGGGTGATAGGCGCGGCAGGCAACCTGGCCAAGGTGCCCCTGGTTCTGGCCAAGAAGTCGATTGACGTGAGGACCAGTCTGGGCGCATTCGCACCCGGTGTGCGTTTCGATTCCCCGACCGGCCTGTTGCTCAACTCCGCCGACATATTCTCGATATGGATGGTTGTGGCCACTGTTATGGGCTTCAAGGTGATCACCGGGTTGAGCACGAGGAAATCTGTCGCGATTGTCGTGGGGTTGTATGCCCTGTATGTTGCTCTTAAGGTAATTGGAGCTCTTGTAAGCTCGAGGATAATGGGATAACCCTTAGGGAGGAAGGACGAAATGAGAGCGAGATTCACATGGTTGGTTATTCCGGTTGTCGCGTCGATCCTTGTCTCGGTCGGGGCTGCGCTCGGTGAGGAGACCGGCGGCCCGCTACGCCTGGATCTCAACAAGTGCGTCCAGATGGCGATCGAGGCCAACACTTCTATCCTAAAAGCCAGTTACGACCTGGAACGTTCCAAGAACAACGTAATCGGTTCCGTTTCCGGTCTTCTGCCGTCGGCGGGCTGGTCCTTCAGCCACAATCGATCCCAACCGGATACACCGCAGCTTATTGATGGCCAGCTGATCTCGACAAGCACGACCAGAGGCTACAGCTCCAGCTTGTCGGTACACGAAGGGCTCTCCGGTGGGAGTGTGATGGGGCTTTTTCAGTCCCTTGCCGACAAGAATGCAACGGTGCAGAGCGTCCGGGCGGTGAGGCAGGGAGTGTCCTACACCGCGAAGCAGAAGTATCTGGAGGTGCTTAAGACGAGAAGACTGCTCTCGGTCAGCGAGGGGGCCGTTGACTTGAGCAAGAAACGGATGGAGAGGGCCCAGGCGATGCTGGAAGTCGGATCGGGAGTCAAGTCCGACGTTCTTCGGGCTCAGGTCGAGGAGTCGAGCAACCAGCTTGATCTTATATCTGCACGGAATGCCCTGAGACTCGCGGAGACCGACCTTCTGCACTTTCTCGGGATAGCACGCGACCGGCCGCTGGAGCTCGAAGACATCCTCGAGACCGGGGAGACCACCTATACTCTGGATGCGGCCCTCGCCGATGCGATGGAGATGAGACCCGATATAAGAGGCAACATGGAGTTGGTAAAGGCTGGAAGGGCCGGTGTGTGGCGTCAGAGAAGCGGCTGGATGCCGAGCGTGGCCTATTCCTGGTCCCGCGGCTTCGCATCCACAGACTTCCCTGCTCCGTTTTCGGACGTTTGGAGCGAGTCCCGGTGGAAGTGGGGCCTGGGTGTCAGTGTGAACCTTTTCGACGGCCTCGCGACCTTCAGCAGCGTAAGGAGTGCCAAGGCGCAGCTCAAATCCGCACGCGAGGATCTGAACCAGGCACGGAGGGACGCCGCACTGGAGGTCAAGCAGGCCTTTTACAGAGTGGAGGAGGCCCAGCAGCGGGTCAAGGTCAGCAAGGAGACCGTGAGTCTTGCCGAGGAGGAGTTGAGACTTGCCGAGGAGCGATACAGGTTGGGTGGCGGGACAATGCTCGAGCAGATAGATGCCCAGCTATCCCTCAGCCGGGCCAAAACCTCTAACATACAGGCCCTTCACGACTATCTGCTCTCCCAGGCGCAGCTGGTGATGGCCGTGGGAAAGGACTGAGGGCGCGATGACCAAGAAGAGAGCAATCATCCTCGTCGCGGCTGTGGTCGGGATCGCGGTCGTAGTGATAGCCAATCTCAAGCTGTCCTACGAGTCTTCTGTCGGCGTCGAGACAGCGAAGGTCGTGCGGGGGCCGATAGTGGAGAAGGTGTCGGGCCCGGGAGTGGTATATGCCGAAGCTTCGGTCAAGCTGAGTTCCTCGGTGATGGGCAGGGTCACCAATCTCGCTGTCAAGGAAGGAGACACCGTCAAGAAAGGGGACATCCTTATCGAGATAGATGCCTCGCAGTACCAGGCCCGGCTGAACCAGGCCGAGGCCAGTCACAGGGCCGCACTTGCGCGCATGGAGCTGGGCCGGGCCAGACTTGAGGATGCCCGCAGAGAGAAAGAAAGGGCGGCCGCCCTGGCCCAGTCCGGACTGGTCTCCGACAGAGAGGTGGACGCAAGTGAAACGGCCTGTACGGTTGCCGGGGCGGAGGCCGATGCCGCCGGTGAGGCGGCCGCTGAAGCCGAGGCTGCGCTCGCGGCGGCCAGGGACGACCTTGAGAAAACCGTCATAGCCGCGCCGATCTCGGGTACGGTAACCAGCCTCAACATCGAGGAGGGAGAGATTGTGATCACGGGCACGATGAATAACCCCGGGACCGTGATAATGACGATCAGCAACCTCGACACCATGGAGGTCCGTGCGGATATCGACGAGACCGACGTGGCCAAGATCCGCCCGGGCCAGAGTGCTGACATCAGCGTGGACGCATTTGCGGAAACCACGCTTGCCGGTACGGTATCAGTGGTCGGCAGCTCGTCCAGCTCCGCGAAATCCTACAGTATGACCTCGGACCAGCGCGCGACCTTCGAGGTCAGAATAAGAATCAAGGACCACCTGCCGGGCCTCAGGCCGGGTATGGCAACCACCGTGGACATAGTGACCGCGACCCGCGACAGCGCGGTTTACGTGCCGATGCAAGCCCTGGTCGCAAGGGATGTGGGCAAGGTTGAGAAGAAGAAGGAGACCGAAGGCGTCTTCACCATAGAGAAATCAAGAGCGAAGTTCGTCCCGCTTCGAACCGGCATCTCGGATGACAAGAATATCGAAATCCTGGGCGAGCTCAAACCCGATCAGGACGTGATTGCAGGGCCCTTCAAGACTCTGAGAGATCTTGAAGACAGCACCAAGGTAAAGATCGTTAAAACCAAAGCAGCCAAAGCAAAGTAATGACATTCCTTGACATGGCGGCGATGTCGTATGCCGCTCTCCTCAAGCACAAGCTGCGTTCGGCCCTCACGCTCTTGGGAATCGTAATCGGCATCATATCGGTCAGCTCGATCACCTCAGTGGTAAGGGGTGTGGACAGGTATATGGCGACCCTGTTCGGCAGCATGGGCTCGGAGGGATTCGCGGTCACCAAGATCGGGATGCCGATGGGAGAGGAGGAGTACTGGAAAGCTCTCAAGCGGAAAGACATCAGGCCGGATGTAGCGGCGACCCTCAAACGCGAGTGCCCATCGGTGCTGCATGTTGCTCCCTTTGTTCGGACCCTTGCAAAGGTGAAGAGCGGACGTTTGAGTGCGGAAGACGTTTACATCGAGGGTACGACCGAAGATGCCCAGTACATGACCGACATAGGGCTGGACGTCGGCAGGTATTTCACTCCCTACGAAGTGGAGCACGCGAGCGCAGTGTGTATCATCGGCGCAGATGTCGCAGAGAAGATCTTCGCCGGCCCCGATCCCACCGGGAGGACGGTCTACATCAAGGGCCATCGCTTCACGGTGATAGGATCGCACGCCAGGATGGGAACCATTCTGGGTATCTCCCGCGATTCCTTCGTCTATATTCCGTATACCACCTTCGAGCGGGTCTTTGGGCGCGGCTTCGACGCGGAGATTTCGGTGCGGGCGCGAGGTCCCCGGCTGGTCGGCCAGGCCACCGAGGAGGTCAGGGGTGTGATGAGAAACGTGAGGAGACTTGGGCCCGGCAAGGAGGATGACTTCGGAATCATCACGTCCGATGCTCTGCTCCAGATGTGGAGGCGGCTTTCGGCAAATATCTTCCTCGCAATGGTGGGGGTTGGAAGCATCTCACTTGTAGTGGGTGGAATCGGGATCATGAACATAATGTTTGTTTCGGTCAAAGAGAGAACCAACGAGATAGGCGTCCGCAAGGCGATAGGGGCCACGAGAAGGCAAATAATGCTCCAGTTCTTGACGGAATCGTCGGTTCTATGTCTTGTGGGTGGTATCGTGGGAGTGGGCGTCGGCGTCGGAGCGGCGGAGCTGCTGGCCTGGAAGACCCGAGTTCCGGTGGCCGCGGAGTGGTGGGCGATGGGACTGTCTCTCGTGGTGTCGGTATGCGTCGGCCTCTTTTTCGGGGTGTATCCCGCGATCAAAGCCTCCTCGCTGGATCCGGTGGACGCTCTGAGGTACGGGCAATGAACTGGTTTGGCGGCATCGTGCGGATAGCTCTGAAGTCGCTCTGGGCCAACAAACTGCGCACAGTGCTCACAACCGTTGGGGTGATAATCGGCATCGGCACGATCATAGGAATGCTGTCCTTGATAAACGGCATCAACCGATCGGTGATGCAGGAATTCAAGAAGCTCGGACCCAACGTGGTCTATATCACCAGGTTTGAGCCCGGCCTCCACGTGGGTATGCGGGGGCAGCACGAAAGAAGGAGGATCATGTTCTCGGAGGTTGAAAAACTGAAGAGGCGGGCGGGTTCGATCGATAAGATGTCGATCGTGTCCGACGGCCGGGGCAGAGTGGGGTTCCAAGGCAGGCGCACCGGGATGGTCACCGTGAGAGGCGTTTCCTCGGAGTATGCCGACGTCGGGAAGGTGGCCATCGATCAGGGGAGATTCTTCACCGACGCGGAGGACCGGCGTTCGATGGTTTGCGTCCTGGGGGCAAACATCGTTAAGAGCATCTTCGGCAAGGGCTCGCCGATCGACAGGGAGGTCGAGATCGAGGGCAGGAAGTTTCAAGTGGTGGGCACGCTTGAGGCTACGGGTGTGGTCTTCGGGCAGACGAACGATGACATCGCTCTCGTGCCCTACCGGGCGGTGCGGGAGATTTTTGGTGACTCCAACGAAAACATCGTCATGGCGCTGCCGCGCGAGGGCACGAGGGTTGAGGATGCGATCAACGATCTGAGGGTGACGATGCGGGTGATTCGCAGAATCCATCCCGGCAAGGAGGATGATTTCGCGCTGTCCACCCAGGAGTCACTTCTGGAGACATATAACAAGTTGACAGGTTCGATATACTGGGTTATGAGGATAGTGGCATCGATCGCACTGCTGGTAAGCGGCATCGGCATAATGAACATAATGTTGGTGTCGGTAATGGAGCGGACACGGGAGATTGGGCTTAGGAAGGCGATCGGCGCAACCAGGATGGCTGTGATGGGCCAGTTCTTGGTGGAGGCGGTTGTGCTCACGTTGATCGGTGGCGTCGTGGGTATAGCTCTGGGTTTCTTCATACGCGTGGGGGTGGCCCTGGCAACTCCGCTTCCCGCGAGCGTTCCGGTATGGGCGGTGCCGTTGGCGTTGGGAATCTGTTGCGCGGTGGGCATATTCTTTGGTCTCTATCCTGCCTTCAGAGCTTCGGGTCTCGATCCTGTGGAGTCATTGCGTTATGAATAGGCATCTCTGGGCAGTGGCGGTCGTGGCTGCGGTGGCGGCCCTGGCCTCCTGCGCCTTGGGCGATGATGATCTCACGCTTCCCAGGTGTTCCCCGCTGCCTCCATATTTCTGTGCGGACGTATGGTACTTCGGAGCCGACAGCTCATCGGCGATCGAAGTCTGCTTCGGTGTCTGCAACGAGGGACTACAATTCGTCAAGACCGGCGCCGGTTATGCGGCTACGGCGGATCTCTCAGTGATACTGAAGGATGGAAAGGGCAACCAGGTCGCGGGCGATACTTATCGGATCAAGCTCTACTCTGCGCAGTATGCCGGGACTACGTCTGTCGATTCCTGTCACACGCGAGTGGTTTCCTTCAAGGCCAAACCGGGGGATTTCAAGATGTTGCTGGGTCTCTATGACCGGGATTCCCGCGTCAAGAGTGAGATTGAGGCTGCCCTGCGGATCCCGTCCCTGGCGGCTTCTCCCTCGCTGAGCGACGTAGAGTTGCTGCTGAAGGGGAGCGGGGTCCACGAAGGAATGAGGCGGGGCTACATCCCTAACGTCAAACGGATTTATACCACCGAGCGGGACAGTATTCCTTTCTATTATGAAGTCTACCACGGCGGCGAGTACGACAGCCTTGGCCTCGCCTGCACGGTCTCACGGAGTGGCGGATCGAAGATCTATGATATGTCCGGAACATCGGTCGGCTCGGGAACGGTCGCTCATCTCTGGGCGATTCCCGCCGACACGCTGCCCAACGGGCGCTATACGCTCAGAGTCGCCTTGAAGAGCGAGGACGGCAAAGTCCTGGCAGCCAGGCTCAAGGATTTTGAGGTAAGGCATGAGGGCTTCTATTTGAACCGGGATCTGGATCAGGCGGTTGCGCTGCTCACCTACATTGCCGGCTCCAGTGAGATCGAGGCCTTCAAGAAGGCCAACGAGGAGGAGCGAAAGCGCATCTGGGAGGATTTCTGGCGCGCGAAGGATCTCACCCCCGGCACCCCTAGAAATGAATACTTTGAGGAGTACCTCAGGAGGTTCCGGTACGCCAATGACCATTTCTCGGTGCCGCTCTCCCAAGGATGGAAGACCGATCGGGGCAGGATATACATGCTTTACGGGGAGCCCGATCAGATCGACTCGTATCCCTTGGAGATGGACCGGAAGCCCACAGAGATATGGTATTACTACAGCCAGAGTAGACGCTTCGTTTTCGTCGACGATACGGGCTTCGGTGACTATGTCCTGGTTGGAGGCTAAAGGCCCCGGCAATGCAGGTGTGGTGTGTCGTCCGGTTGCGCCGCTCAGGGCGCGGCCGAATCCCCGCTCGGAGCTCGTGACCCAGGAGATCTTTGGGAAGCACGTTCGGATCGAGGCCGTCAGGGCCGATTGGTCGTTGTGCTCACTCGCAGATTCCTCCCGCGGATGGATGCCGCTTTCCTACCTGTCGGTCGGCCGCGCCTACGAGCCGACTCATTGGGTTGCCAAGAGATTCGCGATCCTCAAGGTTTCCGGCCGAAGCAATCTGGTCCTGCCCATGGCCAGTCCGATCCAGGTGACCGAGGAATCCAGGGGAACTCTGATGGTTCGCTTGCCCGATGGGGCGTCTGGATCGATTCCGCGTAGCGAGGTCCTTCGGCTCGATCGGCCGGGCGTGAGTCGCGCGGGCCTGGCGAGGGTGGTGCGGGAAGTCATAGGGACGCCTTATCTCTGGGGTGGCAAGAGCGCCTTTGGTTTTGATTGCTCGGGCCTGGTGCAATTCATCTTCGAGCTCCTGGGCGTCGACCTGCCGCGTAATTCCTGCGAGCAGGCCTCGTCGGGAAGGCTGCTGGGTAGTCTCAAGAGGCTTCGCCCCCTTGATCTTGTGTTTTTTGGGGACGGGGGCGTGATCGATCACGTGGCAATCCATCTGGGCGATCTCAGCATACTTCACGCATCGGGGCATGTTGGAATCGAGAGTCTCGACCCCGGCTCCAGGCATTACAGAGAGGACCTTCGCGTGAGATTCCAGTGGGCCCGAAGGCTTACCCTATGATCCGTTACGACAGGCTTGTGATTCTCGCCGAGGCTAAGCTGGGCGTCGTCACCTCGAAGACTGCTGCTTGCATGATCCGGTACCGGCCTGATCGGGTCGCTTGCGTGATTGATGGAAGCAAGGCGGGGCTTACGGCCCACGACGTGCTGGGCTTTGGGGGCGCGATCCCGATCGTCGCGACCCTCGGGGAGGCCGTCAGGTACCGTCCAGACTCGCTCCTGGTCGGAATCGCCCCGCGTGGGGGCTTGTTGCCGGAAGCCTGGCGGGGTGTGGTGGTTGAGGCGATCGAGCACGGGCTCAATGTTCTCAGCGGTCTTCATACTATGCTCAGTGAGGACCCCGAGATAAGCGAGGCGGCTCGGCGGCGGGGAGTCGGCATCTGGGACATAAGGAAACCGGTGCTTCCGGACGGGATCTCGCGCGGCCTCCTTCGCCACAGGAAGGGCCGCGTGATTCTCACTGTCGGCTCGGACTGTTCCTCAGGCAAGATGACGGTTGCATACGAGCTTGTGGAGCTGATGAAACAACGGGGTATCAAGGCCGAGTTTGTCGCCACCGGACAGACAGGCATACTGCTCTCGGGGCGGGGGCAGGCGATTGACCGCGTACCGGGCGACTTCATGGCCAGAGTCGTGGAAGATCTCACGCTTCGTGCCTTGGAGCACGCGGACGTGGCCGTGGTTGAGGGGCAGGGTTCCTTGATCCACCCGGCCTATTCCGGCGTCACCCTCGCCATTCTGCACGGGTCATGGCCGGATGCCATGATCTTGTGTCACCAGCCCTCGCGGACCCGCATTGATGAATTCAACATAGAGATACCGCCGTTGAGTGAGCTCGCGGGAATCTATGAGCGGGCCTGCCTTCCGATGTTTACTTCGAGGGTTGTCTCGATAGCCCTCAATACCTACGATCTTGATCAAGCCTCGGCCAGGGCCAAGGTCACACGGGTCGAGCGCGAGACCGGGCTTGCGACCGCCGATCCGATTAGATGGGGGTCCGGCAGGATCCTGGAAAGCCTTGGGCGGATCCCATGAAGATCGATTGGAAGACCTACCAACTCAAACTCGAAGTCCCGTTTGCGATCGCGCGCGGCACCACCTCGATGCACACGATAGTTGTTGCGCGGGTCGAATGCCGGGGGATCACCGGTCTCGGAGAGGCATCACCCTCGGCCTATTATGGGGACAGCGTGGAGCGAGCGGTGGAGGCGATCGCGGGAGCGGGAGAGTCCCTGACCGATGATCCTTTCGCGATCCGCCGGGCAAGCGAGAGCCTTCGTGCGCGTTTTCCGGCGAGCCCTTCCGGCAGGGCAGCGATTGAGGCTGCACTTTATGATATCGCCGGCAAGATGGCCGGGGTGCCGGTTGCGCAACTCCTGGGACTGGCAGGGAAGCCTCTGCCGCGGACCTCGTTCACCGTCGCTGTCGAGGATGTGCGGCTTGCCCGAGAAAGGCTTGAGGTCCTGCGGACCTTTCCGATCCTCAAGGTCAAGGTCGGCTTCGGCGCCGAGGAGGAGCTTCTTGAGCTTCTGAGGCATGAGACACAGGCGATCCTGCGGGTCGATGCCAACGAGGGCTGGCAGGCGGATCAGGCGATTCGGAAAATCAATTCCTGGGAAAGGTTCGGCATAGAATTCTTCGAGCAACCTCTTCCTCGCGAGGATAGGGACGGGTACCGGAAGATCAAGAATGCGACCGGCGCCGCAATTATTGTTGATGAAGGCGTGACCACGAAAGAGGACATCCTCCAATGGATCGGCCTGGCCGACGGCATCAATATCAAGCTGATGAAATGCGGGGGCCTCGGTGAGGCCCTCGATATGATCGCAGTGGCGCGCGCGGCAGGGCTCAGGGTGATGTTGGGGTGCATGGTGGAAAGCTCTCTGGGCATCACCGCGGCCGCTCATATTTCATCCCTGGTGGATTATTGCGATCTTGACGGCAATCTTCTGATCTCAAATGATCCCTTCCGCGGGGTCAGGGCGACCGAAGGCATCATCAACCTGCCGAATCTTCCGGGCCTTGGTGTAGTGCCCGCCGACTAGGCCCAAGTGCCTACTAGGCCTAACTGCTTCACTGGCAAGTCTCGCAACTAACGTTCAAATTCTGCTAAAGGCCGCGAAGCCGGCGCCGATATCGCCAGAAGGGACATAATGGCACAAACCATTTCGAAGGAGAAAACTGCTATGCAACGAATTGGGGTACTTGTGGCCTTTGTCATTGTCGGGATCACTCTGGTTCCCAGCCTCTACGGCGGAACCAGCGGCAAGATCGCGGGGATGGTGGTGGACGGCGATACGGGCGAACCGCTGGTTGCGGTCAATATCACGGTGGGCAGCACCGGTACGGGGGCGGTTTCCAACATCGAGGGCAGGTACCACATCGTCAATGTGATGCCGGGGACCTACACGGTCAAAGCGACCATGATGGGCTATCAGGCGATCATCAAAGAGGACGTGATGGTCAATGCCGATTTTACCAGCACGGTGGATTTCGAGTTGAGCCCGGCGGTGCTTGATATTGTGCCCGAGATTGTAGTGACCGCTGAAAGGCCGATGATCAGAAAGGACATGACGTCTTCGATGAACGTGATTGAACACGAAGAGATATCGATGTTGCCGATCGAATCGGCTTTCGATGTCCTGAGTTTCCAGGCCGGAGCCGCAGCCGACAGGCGCGGAATTCACATTCGAGGCGGACGGGACACCGAGATCTCGTATACGGTGAACGGCGCACCGATCATGGATCCGATCTTCTCCAAGGCCTCGGCCAACTATGACGAGTCTGCCATTCAGGAAATGGTTGTCTTGAGCGGCGGGTTCACTCCGGAATACGGTAACGCCCAGTCGGGCATCGTCAATATCGTGACCAAGGAGGGAGGGACGGAATTCGAGGGCCAGCTCCAGAAGACCTTCTACCTGCCTCTTGATGCGCTTTGGAAGGCCGCAGACGATGCCAAGCAGTACGATACGGGTTTCGGAGCGACCAAGTTGATGTTGAGCGGACCTTCGCCCTGGACTGACGGCCTGAAATACTTCATATCCGGGGAAACGTCCAAGTGGAACGATTGGGATCCACACGTCTATGTGCTTCCACATCAGGAGCGCGACCTGGACCAGCTGACTTGGAAACTGACGGGCGCCCCAGGCCATAGCATGAAGATCTTTTTCGAGGGCCTCTACTACGGCACCGACTTCTACAGATGGGACGCTCAGCGCCAGAAGGTCCCGGATACCTTCCTCAAGTACGATCGAAGGACCGAAGTGGGCGTGCTCGGCCTGAGCCACATGATAAGCTCGGACAGCTACTATGACTGCACGCTTTCGCGTTTCAAGACCCGTTACCATGTGGCCCAGCCGGGTAAGTGGTGGGACCTGAGCAAGTCTCAGGAGTGGAACACTACGCCGACCGACGAGGGCGGTGGCGGCCTCAATCTGTCGCCCGAATATGACGGGAACAACTTCATCATCGCGGGCGATAATCCCTTGTTCCACGACTCGCAGTCGGTAATCTACGGCGCAAAGTCCAGCTTCACCAGTCAGATCAACGAGCACCACCAATTCAAGGCGGGGGGCGAGCATTACATATACCGGACTACGCACCGCGAAGTCTACGCGCCTGCCGGGAACATATATCGCAACGATTACAATGTGGGGCCCAGGTACACGGTCGCCTACTTGCAGGACAAGGCCGAGTATAGCGGACTGGTGGTAAACATGGGCTTCAGGATGGACGTTTTCAACCCCAGGTTCAAGGTCCCTTCCAACCCCCAGTGTCCGTGGGATTCGACGCTGCAGGTGCCGGGACCGGAGTGCGGCGGGCCCGACAACACCGAGCCTCCGCTCTGGAATCTGAAGGACGCTTCGACCAAGTATCAGATGAGCCCCAGACTTGGCATCTCGCATCCGGTCTCGGACAAGACCGTACTGCATTTCACCTACGGTCACTACTTCCAGATGCCGGCCTTCAGCTATATGTATACCAACACCAAGTTCGACATGGGAGGCGCCTGGCCTCTGATCGGGAACCCCGATCTCGAACCTGAGCGGACGGTCTCATACGAAGTCGGGCTCGAGAATCTTGTGGCCGAGGATCTGATGATTGATCTCACCGGCTTCTACAAGGACATCGACAACTTGATCTCGACCGTGGTGATCAATGACAGCCGTGACCCGGCGACCCCTGAGTGGGCAACCGAGTACACCACCTACCGCAACACCGACTGGGGTAACGTCCGGGGATTCGAATTCGCCCTCCAGAGGAAGTTCAGAGAAGACTGGATGGGACGGGTCAGTTACACCTTCATGATAGCCAAGGGAAGAAGCTCCGACGTCGGTGAGGGTTACCAGGCCCTGTTCAACGGTACGGTGCTCCCCACCAGAGAATACTATCTTGACTGGGACAGAAGGCACACGCTTGTTCTGGACGTGGGTTACGGCCGCCGGCAGAATTGGGCGGTCAATTTCCTGGTGAAGTACGCCTCGGGGTCTCCCTACACGCCGGCCGAGAATGGGCGATCGCAGCAGCCTGAGCAGAACACCGCGAGATTCCCGTCAACTTCCCTGGTCAATATGAAGGCTTCGAAGGACTTCCATCTGTATTCGACGACCCAGCGGGTCTTCTTACAGGTAGACAATCTCTTCAACAAGAAGAACCTGGTCGCTTTCAATGACGCCAATACGGATCTGATGAGATATCTGAGAATGCACGGCGAATATACGGGTCCATTCGATGATGTGACCGTCTTCGGTTCGCCGAGGGAAATCAAAGCCGGCTTTGAGTTACTGTTCTAAAATCGGAGGGTTGCGATGAAATCCGCGTGGACGATTGGTCTGGCGATTGCCATGCTGCTGGTGCTGTCGATCGGTGCCGCGGCATGGGACGAGGGTGTGGTAGATCGATTCGGCAGACCCGGAAACACCGATGGCAGCCGAATGCAACCTGCACCGCTCTCCCCCTGTGTCTCCGCCAATTTCAGCTATGATATCGGGGATCTGTGGTTCCCTGGAATCTACACCGTGGGGTTGGCGCTTTACACGGGATATTACCCGGGTTCCGCTCAGAATCAGAGTATCTTTCAGGCCGCACCCTGGGCGGGAGGTTACGTCGACGGAGCCGAGGATGGGGGCGTATGGACGGCGATGGGTTCGTTCGACCAGCTCGACTTTCTCAAGTACGACTCGATATGCAGCGGCTTCAAGGTCGCCCAGCCGGGACATGGCTCGATAGATATCGAGAGCACCTTCGACACGGCACGTTCCCCGAAAGACTTGGGGATGGTGGTCACGCTGCGTTACATGATGTGGACCGACCCGCGCTACGACGACTTCGTACTGGTCAAGGCCGGGCTCAAATTTAATAAGGCCATAAAGCACTTCTGGTGGGGCTGGCTCATGGACTGCGACATCGGCAACAACACGCTGGCAGACTACTACTATGACGATCTCGTGGGCTACGATGAGTCGCGTGGCGTCGCATATACGTATGATGACGACGGTGACCCGGCGGTCCCCAGCGACCCCAAGAGCAAGTTGCTGTCACCCGCGCACGTCGGCCAGGTCCTGTTGTCGGCGCCTCCCCCCGGTGGGCGGATCACCGAATCGCCCGCCAATAGCGTATCCTGGGAAACCTCCTCGTGGTGGGATTGGAACAATGATGTCACCGGTGATGACGCGGCATATGAACGTATGTCGCAGGGAACGATAAAGCAGACGCCTCCGGATCAGCCGTTTGACTACAGGATGCTTACCGCGGTCGGGCCGTATGAAGTCCAGGCAGGCGACTCAGCTACGGTCTACTTCGCAATCGTATTCGGTGAAGGCTACGACCCCAGCTACTGGTCGCGCCGAGCGAATCTGGGTGCGAGCCAGGCGACGCTGGGCTCGCTGGTAGAACACGTTGAGAGCGTCAAGGATCTCTTTGCCAAAGGCCTCGTGATTGAGGACCAGGCTCCCGAGCCCCCTGCGATGCAGGAGCCGCTCACCAACGGCAAAGAGGTGACCTTGAGCTGGCAGTGCCCATCCGAGGAAGAGGATAGCTTCGCAGGCTACCGCGTTTACAAGAGCAACGTGTCCAACGTCGGTCCGTGGGACCTGATCAGGGATTTCGGCTCACGGCCTTATGAGAATTCGTGCTTGGATACGCTGAAGATCGGCTTCCCGACCTTCTACCTGGTGACCGCCTACGATCAGCAGGGCAACGAATCCACCAAGGGCGCCGCAAGCACCAAGACCCTTGACGGCGTCTATGCCGCGACCCTGCCGTCGGATTACGCCGGCGACTGCGAGGGTGGGTGCGCCGCGGAGTGCCAGGGTTGCCAGGATTGCCTCCGGACGTGTATGGAAGCATGCATGAAGAGCAAGCTCCAGCACGCCCTGGATGGTGTCTTGGTTGCCCCGAACCCCTATCGAGGCAGCGGCGACTGGGAGCGCCTGGATTATGAGGGAAGGCTGTCGTTCATGAACCTGCCCAAGCAGTGCACCATATACCTTTATTCCCTCACGGGGGAGATGGTCAACATCGTCTATCATAATGTCTCCGGCGATGAGACACCGGACCCGGCCGGCAATGAGACCGGCGGCGAGAGCTGGGACATGCTGACATCCAATAATCAGTCGATTGCGAGCGGGATATACCTATACCGGGTAGTCAGCTCGGGCTATGGGGAAAAAGTCGGCAAGTTTGCCATAATAAAAGGTGATAGGTAGGACGCCAACCATAAGTGGGGGTTAAGCAAATGAGAATCCTGAGAATCGTACTGGTTGCAGTATGTCTGGCGGCTCTTGCCGCTCCCTCTTCGGCAATGATAAGCAGGGTAGGAACTGCGGGTGCTCTTTTCCTGAAGGTCGGTATGGATGTGAGAAGTGCCGGCATGGGCGAGGTCTCGACCGCGACCACCGGAGATGCATCGTCGGTTTTTTCCAATCCTGCAGCCCTAGCTGCGCTTGACAGAAAGCAGATCCTGATCAGCGAAGCCGAATGGCTTGCGGACATAAGGTTTCTGGGCGGCGTCTATGCATTCCCATATGGCGCCAACGGGGCGGTGGCAGTCAGCGCGATCTCGGTTGACTACGGCGACATTCCGATGGTGCGAGAGCAAGATGCCGACGTGGTCGTGGGCACTTTCAGTCCCAGGGATTTGGCTCTGGGCATATCGTACGCCCGGAGGTGGACCGACAAGCTGATGGTCGGCGGTTCGCTCAAGTACATCGAAGAGGCGATTGCCGAGTACCGTTCGCGAGGTGTCGCATTCGATTTCGGCTCGGTCTATTTCACGGGGTTCAGGTCCTTGAGGCTGGCCATGTCGACCACGAACTTCGGTCCTGATATGACTTTCGACGGCAACTACCTTGACAGGTACTACATAGGAACCGCCTACGTCGAGCAGACCAAGGCCTTCGGCGGATACGATTTGCCACTGAATTTCCGGGTCGGGCTTGCGTACGATTTCGAGATGTCGCCCACCAGCAGGCTGACCACTGCCATTGACGCGACTCATCCCAACGATTACTCGGAGCGGGTGCACCTTGGGGCGGAGTATTCCTGGGACAAGATGGTCTTCCTGAGATGCGGTTACATCACCAACGCCGAGGAGATGGATTTTTCGGCCGGTTGCGGTTTCAGATTGAAAACGTCGCTCGGGGCCGCCTCGGTGGACTACGCCTACAGCAGCTTCGGTGTCTTTAAGGCTGTTCACAGATTTGGACTCTGCATGTCTTTCTAAGACCCGGCCGATCACCTGAAATCATGCCGCCCGGCATATCGGCCGGAGCGGGCATCCTATCTGTTCGCCGCATACCTTGACTACCTCTCGGGTACTGTGTTAGATATGCAGTGTGGCGGTCTACGCCCGGAACACACCGGGCGCAGGATCTCGTTCGGCATCGAGCCGAGCCTCCAAGGAGTGTGGCCGATTGAGTGAACTGATCTTTGATACGCTGGTGATTGGTGGTGGTCCCGGGGGGTATGTTGCGGCTCTTCGCGCAGCGGGCCTCGGACGAGTAGTGGCGCTCGCAGAGGAAGACCTGATAGGGGGCACCTGTCTCAACCGGGGTTGCATCCCGACCAAGGCGCTCTTGGAGAGCACAAGGCTCCTTAGAGCCGTGCGAAGAGGGAAAGAATTCGGCCTGGCCGTTGACGGAATCAGGCCTGTGCCGGAGGCGATGGCCGCGCGCTCAAGAGCGATCGTGGGCCTGATGCGAAAAGGCGTGGAGGATCTTCTCGCGGCCAAGAAGGTCCTGGTGATACGAGGAAGAGCCACCCTGGTGGCCGCCAATTCCGCCGAGATCGTCTCTGGGAGTTCGCGACAGATTGTTCGCGCGAAATCGATCATTATAGCTACCGGGTCAAGCTGGATAACGCTTCCCGGTATCGAGATCGACGGCAAGACGGTGATCACAAGCGATCATGCCCTGGAGCTCGGGGAGGCTCAGGGCAGCATGGTGATCGTAGGTGGAGGGGCTGTCGGCTGCGAGTTGGCCGAGATCTACAGTGCACTGGGGACCAGCGTCAGCATCGTTGAGATGATCGATCACCTCTTGCCTGCCGAGGACGGCGAGCTTGCCCGGAGATTGGAGGTGGCGCTCAAACGGAAGGGTATCGCAATCCACACATCCGCCAAGGTTGCCGGCGTGGAGAGGTCCGGCCAGGGGCTCGAGGTGAGGCTTGAGGGCGGCACGGTGCTGGCTGCGGACAAGGTGCTGATAGGTGTGGGGCGGAGGCCCAACACCGAAGAACTCGGGCTCGAGAAGATCGGAGTGGCCTTCGGACGCAAAGGCATAACCAGCGATGCCGGACTGAGAACCAACGTGCCCGGCATATACGCCGTCGGCGACGTGACCGGGAAGATGATGCTCGCGCACGTCGCCATGGCCCAGGGCATTGTAGCGGCCGAGAATGCATGCGGGCTAACCTCTGAGATTGATTATGGATCTGTTCCACGCTGCGTCTATACCGACCCGGAGTTTGCGGCTGTGGGTATGACGGAGGCGCAGGCCGCGGCCGGCGGTATCCCGGCTCGCGTCTACAGACTGAGGTTGGGGCGGATAGGTAGGGCGGTCACCATGGGGGAGACCTTTGGCCTGGCCAAGCTTATCTCGGACGAACCCCGGGGCAAGATCCTTGGCTTCCATGCACTCGCACCTCACGCCTCGGAGCTGGCTGCCGAGGTCTCGCTGGCAATCAAGCAGGGACTGACGGTCGGCCAGGTTGCCAGTGTCATACATCCTCATCCGACACTGTCGGAGATAGTCTGGGAAGCCGCATCCGGCTCCGCTGGAAAGCAGATTCACGGCGAGTAGCGGATCGGGCTCGGAAGCTGGCAGGAGCCGCAGACATCACATCCCGAACCCTTCGAGCGGCACACTCCCTAGGCCTTGATTCCTTCAAATGCCCGGCGCATGGCGCTCCAAGATCACTCGCTCCGGACCACGATTGAATTAAGTTAAGGTAGAGCCCCACGGGGCAAGTTGCTTCTAGGCTTTAGCTTGACATCGGCCCACAGGGGTGTTAGAAAAACAACCGAGAGTATCTACTATGAGTGAGATAAAGAAGATACATAAGGTGAGGCAGGGAAGGGTGATCGACGGTGTGTGCGGTGGGGTTGCCGTGTTCACCGGGATCGATGCGATCTGGGTCAGGATCGCGTGGGTCGCCCTTGCACTGGCGGGCGGGATCGGCGTGATTGCCTATATAATCGGGATGTATCTCTTTCCAAGACATGAATCCGAAGATGTGGTTGAACAGCCTCTGTCGAAGAAAGCCTCGGGCGTGCTCCTGGTCGGGGCGGTGCTGCTGGGCCTGGGTGTAATGATCGTCCTGAGATTGACCGGAGTCCTGGAATACGGTTTCTGGGGAGCGTGGCATCTCGCGTGGGTAGTGCTCTGGCCGCTGACCTTGATCGGTGGTGGGCTGCTGTTGCTCTTCGTATACTGGCGCGAGACCTCTCAGGGTATACCGGGGCTCAAGCGAACGGCTGAAGACAAGATGCTTATTGGGGTGTGCGGCGGCCTGGGGCGGTATTTCAAGATCGATCCCAATATCGTGCGGTTCGTTTTCGCCCTCATCATATTACTCTCAAGGGGTGTGGGGCTGCTGATTTACGTCGTGATTGGGCTGCTGGCGCCCAGTGCGACCGATGAGGCTCAGGGAGCGTAAGCCGGACGGCCGGTGTCGTAGGGATGCTTCAGGTGAGAGGATATGAGGGTCTGACGATTTGAGGCGAGCGAGGATAACCATACAGCTGGTGGCACTCGCAGGCTTCATCTTCTTGGTTTTTGTGAATTCCTATCCACGTGGTTTCTTCTATCCTGTCGATCTCTTCATGAGGCTCGATCCTTACTCGTCCGTGATCGCCATGCTTGCGTCTCGGCGGTTCGTATGGGCGCTTGCGCCTTCACTGGCGGTGCTGGCCTCAACGCTGATCGTAGGGCGCGCCTTCTGCGGCTACTTCTGCCCTCTGGGCACGATGCTTGACTGCTGGAGCAGATTGTTTCGGTTGCGCTCGAAGCCTATCAGGCACAAGCGGCTTGCGGATCTCAAGTACCTGATACTTCTTGGGACGTTGGCTGCCGCCGCCTTCGGCTTCACGCTGGTCCACTTCGCCGACCCGATAACGATCGCCGAACGCAGCGGAGTATTTGTGATACGGAAGGCGGTCTCCGGCATTCTCCAGGCCGTGGGCGGTTTGGTTCCGGCTTTGGGGACGTTGCTTGAGGATCGCTTCTACTACCTCGGCCTGCTCTTCGCCCTTCTCTTTGGGGTGTTGCTCCTGCTGGAGGTGGTGAACCGCCGTTTCTGGTGCCGGCACTTCTGTCCGCTTGGTGCATTGCTGTCGCTGCCGGCAAGGGCCGCGAGGCTGAGACGTCGGGTAATCGGTTGTGAGGGGACCGACATCTGTAAGGGCGCATGCGTCTTCGGGGTGATAGGCGAGAATCCGGCGACCACGAGACAGGGCGAATGTACCCTCTGTGCGCGGTGCCGGCCGGTTTGCCCTCATAAGGCCATATCCTTCGGTGCCGGGCCAGCCGAGGCGGAGAAGGTGTCCCTCGGCCGCCGCGCTGTGGTGGCCTCGCTTGCCGCGGGCCTGGCTGTCGGCGTGATCCCCGGAGGTAGGGGACTGTCCAAGACGCCCCGTCGGCCGCCGATAAGGCCGCCGGGTGCTCTGCCGGAAGATCGCTTCCTTGCTGCCTGCACAAGATGTGGGGCATGCATAGGGGCCTGCCTAACGGGCGGGCTGCAGCCTGCTTTTCTCCAAGTCGGGTTTGAGGGAATGTGGACCCCGGTTCTTGTGGGCAGGCTTGGCGGGTGTGAGGCTGAATGTAACCTGTGCGGCAAGGTCTGCAACACGCAGGCGATCCGATATATGCCGCTCGAGGAAAAAAAGAAGCTCAAGCTGGGCAAGGCCGTCATCGAACGCGATCTTTGCGTTGCCTGGAAAGAGGAGCGGTCCTGCTATCTTTGTGATGAAGTCTGTCCCTACGGCGCGATCAGTCTGGTGATAGGCGAGGGTGCTACAATCGACAAGCCCGGCGTGCTGCCGGACAAGTGCACCGGCTGCGGCCTTTGCGAATGGAAGTGCCCGGTTGATCCTCCGGCGATCTACGTCACTCCGCTGGAGGTCGAGACATCATAGACAGCCCTTGCCCTTGAGCGCGGCAAGGGTCTCATTCTCACTCAGGAGTTTTACATCGACGCGCATCTGCGGCCGCATCTTGACCTCGGGCGTGCACGCACTGAAGAGCCGATTGCTCCGGGCCCGCGAGCTCTGCTTGAGGATCACGCTCTGAGGCAGAACGGACTCGGTGGTCGACATGAACCACAGCACGACCGTTTCGTCCCTGTCAACAGTCAGGGGCAGGGGCATCTCGTAGGCCCCGGCAGCTGTCGTATGGGCCACCTCGACCAGTGTGCCGCTGGCGAACAGCTTGATCACAACCCCTCCGAGGGCTCGGCCGCCTGCGTCGGTGACCGTGCCCGAAATCATCTGCTCAGGAAATGCCAGGGGGGCGCCCTCGGGCTGACGTTGGATCGGGGTGGTGCCGGTCTGTGTGGGTTTGGTCGGAGGTTCTGCGGCGTAGGCCGACGCCCAGAGGAACGCCGCTATCGCGATCGACAAGAACAGGATTCGTTTCATTATTGCTTCCTCCTTCCTGAAACCACGTGCAGAATACCAAATCCCGGATTGGGTGTCAACTATACTCCAAAGGTTGATTTATTTCGAAGTACAGAGTATGTTACGTAACGAAGGAGGGATCGAGATGCCGACGTATGATTACAAGTGCTCCAAGTGCAAGGAGACCTTGGCTGTCGAGCAGAGCATACTTGACGCACCCCTCAAGAAATGCAAGAAATGCGGCGGCAAACTGGAGAAGATGTTGCCGAGGAACATAAACCTGATATTCAAGGGTTCGGGTTTCTACGCGACCGACTACAAGAACAAAGGCAGGAAGAAGGAGCCGAAGAAAGAGAAAGGCGCCGAGAAGGGGGGGACCGATTAGCATGAACTCTCTTAAGACGGCGGTTCTTCTGGCCGGTCTGGCCGGAATCCTGATCGCTCTGGGATGGTTTTTTGCGGGAGTCAACGGGGCGGTGATTGCTTTTGCCGTCGCGTTCGCTCTCAATTTCACGTCCTATTTTTTCAGCGACAGGATCGTGCTTGGGATGTACCGGGCCAAGGAGGTCCAGAGGAGCGAGAACCCGGAGCTCCATGGATTGGTGGAGGAGCTTGCTCTGGCTGCCGAAATACCTAAACCGAGAGTGTTCGTGGTCCCTAACGATGTGCCCAATGCCTTCGCTACGGGGCGGAATCCTGCGCACTCGGTGGTGGCGGTGACCGGGGGTATCTTGAAGCTCCTCAACAGGGAGGAGCTCAAGGGAGTGCTGGCGCACGAAATATCCCACATCAAGAACCGTGATGTGCTGGTCTCGACGATTGCGGCTACGGTGGCCACAGCGATCATGATGCTTGCAAGCATGCTGCGCTTCACGGCGATCTTCGGCGGTATGGGTAGGAACGACCGCGGCCGAGGAGGGCTGGAGCTATTGCTGCTGGCGATCCTCGCGCCGATAGCGGCCATGATTGTTCAACTCGCGATATCGCGATCGCGGGAATACGGGGCAGACGATCGCGGCGCCAGAATAAGCGGGCAGCCCATGGGTCTTGCCAATGCCCTTATGAAGCTTGCCAGGGTCAACGAGGCTGCGCCCCCGATTGCCTCGCCGTCGACCGCCCATCTGTTCATTGTGAACCCGCTGAGGGGGGCCACTTTCGCGTCCCTCTTCAGTACTCACCCTCCAATCGAAGAAAGGGTGAAGCGCCTGAAAAGGATGGCGGGGGTTGTGGCGTAGGAAAGTACCGGGTCTCGCCGCTCGCTACACGGTCCAGTGCTTTTTTGATATTTCGGCCAGGATCTTCTCGATCTGCTCTTTGATCCTTGCCTCGGCGCTGGGTTCGAAGAAAGCCTTTTCCACCCGTCCCAGGCTGTCCTTCTTGACATAGCGCAGGGCCTTGAGCGCCTCAATCGGGATCAGGATGTCTTTTGAAACGCGTACCTCCAGGGCTTCTCCGTCGACCGTCACCCTGGGGCTGTTATAGGGATGCATGCCCAGATTCCAGCCATGGGCGAGCATACCGCAGAGACCGATACGGATCTTCTGCCAGTCCGACTTCGAAATCTGAGGCATCTCGACCATCAGCTTTTCCACCAGCCCGTCCACCACTGAGGCCGCCTGCTTGGAGATTCTCTCATCAAGCGGGATCTTGACCAGATTGACAAACATGTGACCGATTATCTTGGCGGTTTCCGACATGATCTTGCTGTCCCCTTCCTATCGAACGATAACATATCTTCCGTAACCATGTCTTCGGCAGACCGTCGCGACGCTTTGAGCAAAATAAATTTGACATAGGGGCGCGAATGTTGAAGAATATCATGTCACGTTGATAAGCGTTGTCAAGAAGTTATCCAAACCTGGAGTGTGCCGATGACAAGAACATTAGTCCTGGTTCTGGCTGTTGTGCTCCTGGGATTAGGATCGGCGCGTTCGGCCGAGAAAGCCTACCCGACCAATATCGAGCTGCTCGAAGAGGCCGTGGCCGCTGCGGTAGGCCAGATGGATATGGCGCCTCCCGACGGGCGGAGCCCGTACCTTGAGATAGATGCCATCACCGGCAGCGAGGGGGTCTGGATGGTCGAGAATGCTCTCAAGGAGCGTCTGCTTGCCACCGGCTGGAAAGTGAAGGCCAGGCCCGCAGCACCGGATACAACGGCGTCGCCATCCGATTTCCTGCTGAAGGCGCGGGTCACGGATCTGGGTCTGATATACGGCAAGAGCTGGAGACGTTATCTTGTAACCGGCAAGATGGTGGAGAGGATTGCACGAGTATCCATTTCCTACGATCTTGTAGACAGGACCGGCGGCAATGTGGTGGTCTCATCCAGTGCCAATCGGGAGTTGAGGGATGAGGTGCCGGCCTCGAAGTTGGCCTCGCTAAGCGATGCCAAGTATGGATTTGCCTCGCCCGCCCTGGAAAAGAGCCAGTGGGACCGCAATGTTGAGGCAACCCTGGTGCTGGCGATCGTTGGGATCCTTGTCTACCTGTTCTATTCGAACAAAACTGCTTCGTGATGCCCCTTGAGAGAGGTTTCGACGTGAAGAAGAGGCTTCTGGCAGCGCTGCTTGCGCTTCCCATTCTGGCGGTGATTCTTTGCTGGTTTTCTTGCTCGCACCAACAGGCCAGCGTGGCGATGACGCAGGAGGATCGGCTCTCGCTTGCGGACCAGCTGTCCTCGAGAGGGAAATGCACTCAGGCGATCTTGCAGTATGAGAAACTGCTGGCCGAATTCCCCAGGCCACAGGTGGCCGAAACCGCCAAGTTCAACCTTGCTCGGTGCAGAATGGATCTGGGGGAGTACGACCTCGCAGTGACCGAGTTCGAGGACTTCATCAATTCCTATCCCCGGAGCAACCAGGTTGATGATGCGATGTATATGGTCGGGCTCTGCGATCTCAGGCAATCGCCGCGGGTCGAGCGCGACCAGTCGAAGGCCATCGAGGCTCTGAACCAACTCAATCTGCTCCTGAGGAAATACCCCGACACCGACGTGAGGGAGGCTGCCGAAAAAAGCATAATGGAAGCCAGATCCAGGCTGGCCGAGAAGGAGTACCTTAACGGCCAGCTCTATCTCAAGCTTAGGGACTACAAATCGGCCGGCATCTATTTTGACTATGTGATTTCGGAATACGGCGGCACCCCCTGGGCGCAGCAGGCCCTGGTGGCCAAGGGAATGGCGTTGGAGGGTGAGGGCAAACCGGACGAGGCCGGACAGGTCTATCAACGGGTTATCAAGGACTTTCCATCAAGCGGTCCAGCCGACCAGGCCGCGCGACGACTGAAGGAGCTCGGAGGTGGTAGCGACAAGAAGACCGAAACCTCCTCGCAATAATGAGTTGAGACGCCTCGGCATCTTTGGCGGCACGTTTGATCCTATCCATTACGGGCATCTGGTCTGTGCACGTGAGTTGGCTGAGGCCCTCCTTCTCGACCTGGTGATGTTTATCCCTGCGTCGAGATCGCCGCACAAACCGCGTTATCGTCCTGCGCCCGCCCGGGATCGTATCAGGATGGTCGAGATCGCCACCCGTGGTTACCGCGGTTTCGTCGTGTCCGACATGGAGACCAGACGGCCCAGCATATCCTACACTGCGGATACCGTATGCCGGTTGCGGAAGCGATTGGGCCCCTCGGTCGAGTTATGGCTGCTCGTAGGCATGGATGCTTATCTTGACATCCCTGCCTGGAAGGACCCCGCGACCATAGTCCGCGAGTGTTCCTTGGGCGTGGCCTGCCGGCCCGGTTACCACCGAGGAGCCCTGGGCCTCACGCCGAGGGGCAGGACTCGCTTCGTCAAGACCACATTGGTGGACATCTCATCGACGCAGATACGGAAGCAGGTTCGCGACGGGCGAAGCATAGACTTCCTCCTGCCCCGCGAGGTCGAAGCCTACATAAGGCGCCACGGCCTATATGGATCGGGAGGACGCGCGTAGCAACGACAACGCCCTGGCGGGCACAGCTGGGTTGACTAAGCGCGGCTCGTGTGGTAGCTTAATCCGGTTTGTGCCCAATCGAGTACGCCCAGGCTCAGGAGGAAACATGGCTGAGGTCAAGGTGACCCATCAACAGTGCAAAGGTTGTGAGCTTTGCGTCTTGTATTGTCCCAAGAAGATTCTGCGTATGTCATCGGACATCAATTCCAAGGGATACCACTTCCCGGAGTGCTTTGAACCGGATTCCTGTACGGGCTGTAAGATCTGTGCAATAATGTGTCCTGAAGTGGCCTTGGAGATCTATAAATAGAAGACTGCGGAGGATTCGGATGTCTGAAGAACGTTCGCTGATGAAGGGTAATGAGGCCATTGCCGAGGCGGCGATCAGGGCCGGTTGCCGTTTCTTTGCCGGATACCCAATCACGCCCCAGAATGAGATACCGGAATACATGTCCTGGAGGATGCCCGAGGTCGGGGGCACTTTTATCCAGTCGGAGAGCGAGCTCGCTGCAATCAATATGGTCTACGGAGCCGCATCTGCCGGTGCGAGAGCCATGACTTCCTCATCGGGTCCCGGCATCAGCCTCAAGCAGGAAGGGCTCTCCTATATGTGCGGTTCGGAACTGCCGTGCTTCCTTGCGAATATCGTGCGCGGCGGGCCAGGGCTGGGAAACATCGCCGGGGCACAATCGGATTACTTCCAGGCGACGCGAGGGGGAGGCCATGGGGATTACCGGATTCCGGTCTTCGTTCCCAGCACCGTCCAGGAACTTATCGATCTCACGATGCTGGCCTTTGAGGTCGCCGACCGCTATCGCAACCCGGCGATGTTGATGGGGGACGGCATTCTGGGCCAGATGATGGAGCCGGCGGTGATGAGGAAGATGGTCGACTACGATCCTAAGGCCAAGGCCTCCTGGGCCGTGGGTGACGCTTCGGGTAGGGAGCGCCACGTCATAAACTCGGTCAGGCTTGCCCCCGGTACCTTGGAGACCCATAACATCAGGCTGCTAAAGAAATACCGGGAGATTGAAGAGAAGGAGCAACGGTTCGAGCTCTTCGAGGTCGACAATGCGGATGTTGTGATAATCGCTTACGGTACCGGCGCACGTATCGCCAAGTCGGCGGTAGCGCTGGCCAAGACCAAGGGTAACATCAGGCTGGGCATAATCAGGCCCATAACCGTCTGGCCGTTCCCGAAAAAGGTGATCCGCGAGATCGCCGCGAAGAAGGAGAATTTCCTGGTTGTGGAGATGAGTTTCGGTCAGATGTACGAAGATGCGCTCTTGAGTGTCTGCGGCAAGGCCAAGGTTTCTCTGCTTGCTCGCACCGGCGGCGGCCTGCCCACCGAAGAGGAGATTGTGGAGACCGCCAGGCGCGCGATGGCATCCAAGGAGTCGATCGAAGTCTATCCGGCTTTGGATTGACGAATATCGGGGGTGAGGATTTGGAAAAGGTTTTCGCGAGACCCGAGAGCCTCAGCAAGAAGCAGTTCACCTATTGCCCCGGCTGTGGGCACAGCATTATCCATCGGCTGACCGCCGAGGTGATCGACGAGTTGAGGATCCGAACGCGGACTGTGGGGGTCGCCTCCGTAGGGTGTTCGGTCTTCGCCGATGAGTTCTTCGATTTCGATTTTGTTCAGGCGGCACACGGCAGGGCCCCTGCTGTGGCCGTCGGTGTCAAGAGGGTGCGGCCGGATTGCGTGGTGTTCACGCATCAGGGCGACGGCGATCTGGCCTCGATCGGCACCGCGGAGATGATCCACAGCGCCAACAGGGGCGAGAAGATAACCGTGATATTCGTCAACAACGCCATCTACGGGATGACAGGCGGCCAGATGGCGCCCACAACGCTTGTAGGCATGAAGACCACCACGTGTCCGGACGGCCGGAACCCGGAGCTGACCGGCTATCCTCTGCGCGTTTGCGAACTCTTGAGCGGGCTGGGTGGGGTTGCATATCTGGAGCGCGTTGCCGTCAACAGCCCTCAGAACGTGACCAAAGCCAGGCGCGCACTCAAGAAGGCCTTTGAGATTCAGATCGAGGGCCTGGGCTTTACCCTGGTCGAGCTGCTCTCGCAGTGTCCCACAGGGTGGGCACAGCGTCCCACTGAGGCCGTGAAGTGGTTGGAGAAGGAGATGAGAGGCTACTTCCCGCTTGGGGTGTTCAAGGACGTTACTGCGGGCGCGCCCCAGGAGGGAGCGAAGGAATAGGAAGGGGGATTTGATGACCACCAAGGTTATCGTGGCCGGTTTTGGCGGTCAGGGTGTAGTGCTGACAGGGACCTTGCTTGCGTATGCCGGAATGGCCGAGGGCAAGCACACCACCTTCTTCCCATCCTATGGTGCGGAAATGCGAGGCGGTACGGCCAATTGCTCGGTGATCGTCTCCGATACCGAGATCGCGTCTCCTGTTGTGAACAGTCCGGATTGTATCGTCGTGATGAGTGTCGCGTCGTTGGATAAATTCGAGCCGAGCGTCAGGCCCGGCGGCACGATCTTCGTCAACTCCTCCCTCATCGAAAGAAACGTCAAGCGCCAAGATGTTCGCGAGATCAGGATTCCTGCAAATGAGATCGCTGAAGGGCTTGGGAGTTCTAGAGCCGCCAACATGGTGATGCTCGGCGGGCTTGTCAAGCAGACCAAAGCCATAAAGCTCGAGTCGGCGGTCCAGAGCCTCGGCAATGTGCTCTCCGAGAGGGCAATGGCGCTGCTTGACGTCAATAGGAAGGCCCTGACCAAGGGATTCGAGGAAGTCGGATAGGCTCATCATTTTGATATTTCACGCTGCTTCAATCTCCGGAGAGAGGTATTTCCCTTGAACTGCCACCTCGGCGACCAAATCCTGTCCCGGCTCTTTGAGAAGGTCGCGCGGCCTGGCAGGTATCTCGACAACGAGATCAACCTGCGCCGCGATACGCGGGGCCGCCTGAAAATACTGCTGTGCTTCCCGGACCTCTATGAGATAGGCATGTCCCATCTGGGCCTGAGGATTCTCTATCATGTGCTGAACCGCGATCCCGAGCATCAGGCGGACTTGGCATTCGCCCCGTGGGTCGACATGGAGGAATTCATGCGCAGGGAAGCCATCCCTCTCTTCGGGATCGGCACGGGTGTCCCGGCCCGGGAGTTCGACGCTCTGGGTTTCTCACTTCAGCACGAGCTCCAGTACACCAACGTGCTCAATATGCTTGATCTTGCGGGAATCCCGGTGCTTGCCGGGGACCGAGCGGACTGCGACCCGGTGGTGATCGCAGGCGGACCTTGCGCTTTCAATCCCGAACCGATGGTGGATTTCATCGACGCGTTTGCGATTGGCGACGGCGAGACAGTGATTGCAGAAATAGCGAAACGTCTGGCGGACGCAAAGGCACGGGGCATCGGCCGCGCCGGGAAGCTGGAGATGCTTGCCGGTATAGAGGGCATCTACGTTCCGAGGATTGATGGCCCGCGCCCTGCAGCCAAGGTCTCCCGGAGGATCGAGTCCGTCCTGAAGGATGAGGATTCCCCTTTCCCGCCGATCGTTCCCATCATTCCCATAACCCATGACAGATTGACACTCGAGATAATGCGGGGTTGCACGCGGGGGTGTCGTTTCTGTTCGGCCGGGATGCTGACCCGGCCGGTGAGGGAGCGGAGCGTCGATTCCCTAGTCGGCTTGGCGGAGGCCGGCATAGCGGCCAGTGGTTGGGAGGAGGTCTCCTTGATCTCCCTCTCGACGTCTGACTACTGCGGACTGGAGAGGCTGGTCGAGAGGCTGGCCGAGGCCTTTGACGGTCGCCATGTGAGCATTTCACTTCCATCGATGCGTCCGGGCACTTTCTCACGGGAGATCGCCAGGATGATTGCCCGCACCAAGAAGACCGGCCTCACTTTTGCACCCGAGGCGGGCAGCGACCGCCTGCGCCGGACAATAAACAAGAACATCGACCAGGGCGAGCTCTACTCCACGGTCGAGACAGCGTTCCGGGGTGGTTGGGACTCGGTCAAGCTTTACTTTATGCTGGGGCTGCCGGGTGAGGATGCCGAGGACATCCGGGGGCTCATCGAAATGGTCAAGTCGATCGGCTCGATCTGCAGAGGGTTCGGCAAGCGCCGGCATGCGACCGTATCACTCTCCCCGTTTGTGCCCCGGCCCTGGACGCCATTCCAGTGGGAAAGCCAGCGCCTCCCGGAGGACTTGCTGCGGACGATCAACTTCATACGCAGGAGCCTGCCCGATGACCGGATAAATCTCAAATGGCGGGACCCGCGAATGTCGCTGGTGGAGGGGCTTTTGGCTCGGGGCGACCGCAGGGTTGGCGGCGTGATCTTGGCTGCCTGGAAGTCGGGCCTGCGCTTTGACGGTTGGACCGATCGATTTGATTTTGCCCGGTGGATCAGCTGTTTCGAGGGCCAAGGGATCGAAGCCGGCGAGGCAGCCCGGGCGCGTGAGGTCGGCGAGCCCCTTCCCTGGGACTACATAGTAGGCGGCGTCTCCACGGAGTTCCTAACGGCCGAGGCCGCGAGGGCCTCGGCGGGTACGCTGACCCCCGATTGCCGCGAGGGTGCCTGCAGCGACTGCGGCGCCTGCCCCGGACCTTCGGACGAGGCCCGGACCAAGGAAGCGCCGCCGGACTCGGCAAGACCGGTGGAGCGTTCAGGGCCGGTCAGGGCAGGGGTCCCTCAGACGGCATTCAAGTTGAGAGTGAAATATGCCAAGGACGACCAAATACGGTTCACATCGCACCTGGATGTGACGCGATCCATCCAGCGTAGCTTGAGGCGAGTGCGGATACCGGTGTGCTATTCCGAGGGTTTTTCCCCGCATCCGCGCATATCCTTTGGGCCGCCTCTGCCGCTCGGTGTGGTTGGGGAGGCCGAGTACCTTGATATGGCGGTTTCGGCGAAGCCCAGGGAAGGCTGGCTTGAGGAACTGAATTCGGTGCTTCCCTCGGGTCTCAGGGTACTGGAGGCGCGGATGGTCCCGGCGCAGGGGCCGTCGCTTATGACCATGATAAACGCGGCCGGCTACGAGGTAACGGTATGGGAGTGCGATCGTCAAACAGAGCTTGCCCTCGTCGATTCGATCAGGCATGATCTGTCTGAGGCAGGCATCCTGAGAATCAGCGGTGGGGGAAGCGACGTGGAGTGCCGTCTGCAGATTCTGGCGAGGCTTAGACTCGATTCAGGAGCTCCTGAGAAGGTGATAGTGGGGGTGCTGAGACGGCTGGGGAAGCCCTTCAAGCTGGTGAGGAAGGGGCTCTACCTGGAAAAAGACGGTACACTGTATTCTCCATTTGGCGAGATCGTGAAAGGATAGAAGAGGATAGAACGTGAAGAAAGAGATCATTATTAATGTTGAACCGAGCGAGACCAGGATAGGCATCAAAGAGGATGGCGAACTGGTAGAGTTCATGGTGGAGCGCTCCGGCGAGCGCGTGACTGTCGGGGACCTTTACAAGGCCAGGGTAACGGCGGTGCTGCCGGGGATGCAAGCTGCATTCCTGGACATCGGGCATGACAAGAGCGCCTTTTTGCATGTGTCCGACATGGGCGGAGAGCTTACGGATTTTGAGGACATCGAGGAAAGGTTCGATGTGGAAAGCGATCTGCCCCGCGAGCAGGCCGGCCGGGGAAAGGGGCAGGCAATCGAGAAACTGCTCTCAAAGGGTGACGAAGTTCTGGCCCAGGTTACCAAGGAGCCGATCGGGACCAAGGGGTCCCGGGTCAGTACTCAGATTTCGCTGCCCGGCAGATACCTGGTGCTGATGCCCAATGACAGCCTGCTGGGAATTTCCCGCAAGATCGAAGACCGCGAGGAGAGGCACCGGATCAAGGAGATCGTCGCACCGCTCAAGCCCTCGGACATGGGCCTGATCGTTAGAACCGCCGGTGTCGGCATGGGAACGAAGCAGTTTGCCGCCGACATCAAGTTCTTGACCAACCTGTGGAAGAAGGTGGCCAAACGCACTCAGAAGGCGAGAACCCCCAGCCTGATCCATAAGGACATCGAGATAATCACAAGACTTGTCAGGGACCTTTTTACCGAAGACGTGACCCGGATCGTGGTCGACTCCAAGAGGGAACACAAAGAGATCCTGTCATATCTGCGGTCCTCCGCTCCCAATCTGCGATCGCGGGTCCATCTTTACAAGGAAGATACTCCGATCTTCGACGCCTATGAGATAGAGAAGGAGACCGAGAAGATCCTCAGCAGGATCGTGGCTCTCAAGAAGGGTGGGTTCATCTCGATCGACCACACTGAGGCGTTGGTCGCGATCGATGTCAACACCGGTCGGTACAGGGGCGCCAAGGATCAGGAAGAAACAGCCTTGAGAACCAATCTTCAAGCCGCCGCCGAGGTAGCCAGGCAACTAAGGCTTCGGGATCTCGGCGGAATCATAGTAATCGATTTCATCGATATGCAGAATGAAGAGAACCGGAAGCGCTTGCTGGAGGAGCTTAGGGCCGGTCTCAGATGCGATAGGTCCCGCACCAAGACCTTGCGGGTAAGTGAGATGGGTCTGGTAGAAATGACTCGCCAGAGGGTCCGTCCCAGTCTCGGCCAGATGCTGAGCGAAACCTGTCCCGCGTGCAGCGGTGCCGGGCGTGTGCTCTCGTTGGAATCGATCGAGATGCGCCTGGAGCGAATGCTTAAGAGGCTCAGGGCTAGAAACTCGGAGAAGCGCCTTACGGTCTATCTCGGCCCCGAGGTGGCCTTCCATATGCTGTCCGACAGGTCGCGCCGCATCATGAGGCTGGAGAAACAGTTCGGAATCGAGATCGACGTCAAGGACGATGCCAGTCTGCGTCGCACCGACGTCGTGGTTCGCGCCTCGAGGAGCGGCGAGGATCTCACCCCTCTGATCGAAGCCTGAGCGGTCCGCCAAGATATGACTTGACACCGGCACTTTGGCGTGTTAGATACTGGGGTTGTGAAGCATCTGCTCACGAGAAAACCCGGAGATGACTATGTACGCAGTGATTGATGTGGGTGGCAGGCAGCTTAGGGTTGCGCCTGATGAGACTGTTCGAGTCCCCCGCCGTCGCGCCGAGGTCGGCGCAACCATCACCTTCGATCGCGTTTTTGCGATGCGGATGGACGGTGAGGTCAGAATCGGGTCGCCTTCGATCGAGGGCGCCAAGGTGATAGGCACGGTGGTAGGTCATGGTAAGGCTGACAAAGAGATCATCTGCAAGTATCGTAAACGGAAGTTCTACCGCAGGAAGCGGGGGCACAGACAGCCTTTTACCGAGGTAAAGATCGCACAGATTGTTGGTTGAGGAGGGCCGGTGGGTCATGGCGCACAAAAAGGGTGTTGGAAGCTCCCGCAATGGGCGCGACAGTAACGCGCAGCGGTTGGGGGTCAAGAGGTATGGAGGCGAGATAATAAACGCCGGAACGATAATAATCAGGCAGAGGGGCACCAAGATCCTCCCCGGTGAGAACGTGGGCATGGGGAGGGATAACACCCTTTTTGCGCTCGTAAGCGGCAGGGTCACTTTCGAGAGACAAGGGAAGACGAAAAAGAGAGTCAGTGTCTACGCCTAGCCAGGTCTCGTTGGGCTTTTCATAAATGGCGCCGGAGAATAGTCTCCGGTTTTTCATTTTTCTCCTGCGATGTTCTGGTCTCTTGAGGAGGTGGAAGCATGAAGATAAAGTGGTTGGGTCATGCTTCGTTTGTTCTGACCTCTGATGCTGGGACCAAGGTCCTGACCGATCCCTACCAGAGCGGGGCCTTTGACGGAGCCTTGAGATACGCTCCGATAAAGGAGAAGGTCGATGTGGTCACGGCGAGCCACGACCACGCCGATCACTTATACCTTGAAGGCCTGCCTGAGGGCTTCGAAACGATTACTGCGCCCGGCAGGCACGACGCCCGAGGAGTTTCAGTCACCGGGGTCAAGACCTTTCACGACGACCGCCAGGGCAAGGATCGCGGCCGGAACGTCGTGCACGTGGTGGAGATGGACGGGATGAGGATCGCTCATCTGGGCGATCTCGGCCACCTCCTGTCCCCCGATGAGGTTAAGGCGATCGGCAAGGTTGATGTTCTTCTTGTCCCCGTGGGCGGCCACTTCACCGTTGAGCCCAGGGAGGCCCTTGCCGTTGTCAGATCGCTCAGGCCTTCGGTCGTGATCCCGATGCACTTCAAGACCGAGAGCATCAATTTCCCGGTGAAACCGGTGGAGGATTTCTTATCTCTCGCCGGCAAACACGAGCGGCCGGGCAAGTCCGAGATCGAGATCAAAAAGGAGGACCTTGGGGGACAGCGGATCATCGTACTTGAGCACGCCCTTTAAGTCCTGAACACACATGCGGAGGTCGGTGTATGAGGGAAGTTGACGTCAAACTGGTGGGCAACGCCGTAAAGGATCTATCGATTTCCACCAACCTGGTTCTTGGTGACGAAGAAGTTGCGTACATCAAGAAGATGATCGCGATAGAAGAATCTCCGACCGGCAAAGAGATTCTGGGAATGTTGCTTGACAACGCCGAGATCGCCCGCAAGGAGATGATTCCGATATGCCAGGACACCGGCTTTACCGTGATCTTCATAGAGGTCGGCCAGGACGTCTGCTTCGTCGGCGGAGACATAAATGAGGCAATCGCCGAGGGCGTGAGACGGGGTTACACTGATGGATTTCTGAGAAAGTCGATCCTCTCCGATCCCATAAAACGTGTCAATACCGGCGACAATACGCCGCCGGTGGTCCATCTCAGTATCGTCCGCGGGGACAAGGTCAAAGTGACGGTTGCTCCCAAGGGCGGCGGCAGTGAGAACATGAGCGGGATTAAGATGCTGAAGCCCGCAGACGGCATAGAGGGCGTCAAGAATTTCGTCGTGGAAAGGGTGGAGGCTGCCGGTGGCAACCCGTGCCCGCCGATTGTCGTGGGGGTGGGCATCGGGGGCACGTTTGAGAAGTGTGCCATGCTTGCCAAGAAGGCGCTCTTAAGACCTCTTGGCAGCAGGCACCCCGATCCGTTCTATGCCGAAGTGGAAGATCAGCTCCTGGCGCGGATCAATGCCACAGGCATAGGGCCTCAGGGGCTTGGAGGAAGGGTAACGGCGCTGGACGTTCACATCGAAACCTATCCCTGCCATATTGCCTCGCTGCCTGCGGCCGTCAACATCAACTGCCATGCGTCACGACACGGGCACAGGGTCATTTAGGGAGACTGGAGGACCGGGATGGCACAGCCTAGGAACTTGAAGACCCCCCTTACCAATGATGATCTGAAGGACCTTAGGATAGGTGAAAAGGTGACCCTCTCCGGCGCGATCTACGCTGCCCGAGATGCGGCTCACAAAAGGATCGTGGATCTGGTTGAGAAGAACGAGAAACTTCCGTTTGATCTCCAGGGCCAGGTTATCTACTATGTCGGGCCGTCACCGGCGAGGCCCGGCTATGCGATCGGCTCCGCCGGCCCTACGACATCCGGCCGGATGGATGCCTATACCCCGCTTCTGATAAGCAAGGGTCTGAAGGGGATGATCGGTAAGGGGCCGCGCTCCGACGAAGTGAAGCAAGCGATGAAGCAGCACGGCGCGGTGTATTTCGCCGCCGTCGGCGGGGCGGGGGCCCTGATCTCTAAGTCCATAACCAAGTCCGAGGTGATTGCGTATCCAGAGCTCGGGGCCGAAGCGATCAGAAAGATGGAGGTCAAGGAACTTCCGCTGATTGTTGCCATAGATATGTCCGGCGACGACCTATACCAGAAGGGCAAGGAGGCCTACAAGAGAAGTGCCTGACAAGGGCCCGATAGTCGGGGTCATCCCCGCGAGATACGGTTCGACGCGGTTCCCGGGCAAAGCCCTTGCGCTGATCGCGGGCAAGCCCATGATTCAGCGCGTCTATGAGATGACCTCACAGGCCCGGCTGCTTTCGCGGCTGATTGTGGCGACCGACGACCGGCGGATTGCCGACACGGTCAGGGGATTCGGGGGTGAGGCGATGATCACTAGAGCCGACCACCGGAGCGGTACCGACCGGGTCGCCGAAGTGGCGAACCGGGTCGAAGCCCCATATTACATCAACGTTCAGGGGGACGAGCCCCTGATTCGACACGAACTTGTCGACCTGGTTGCCCGGATGCTTCTCGATGGCGCCCCGATGGCAACCTTGGCGGCGCGGATCACCTCAAGAAGCGAACTTCTCGATCAGAACACCGCCAAGGTGGTTCTTGACCGCCGCGGCGATATCCTTTATTTCTCCCGTCACGCGATTCCCTTTCCCAGGAAGTATCTTGACCGAGGAGCCGATATCGATCTCAAGGCCTCGGCGTACTACAGGCACATCGGCACCTACGGCTACAATCGCGCCGCCTTGACGGAGATCGCTCAGGCGGAGCCTTGCGAGATTGAGGATCTGGAGTCGCTCGAACAGCTTCGAGCGCTTTTCCTGGGCATCAAGATCAAAGCCGGAATCGTTGATTTTTCGAGTCCCTGCGTCGATGTTCCCGAAGACATCGCGAAAGTGGAGAAGCTGCTTCATGGCTAAGTATGTCTTCGTCACAGGCGGAGTCGTATCTTCTCTCGGCAAGGGCATAGCATCGGCGTCGCTGGGGATGCTGCTTAAGCGGCGCGGCCTCAAGGTGACGCTTCAGAAATTCGATCCCTACCTGAACGTAGATCCCGGTACGATGAGTCCCTTCCAACACGGCGAGGTTTTTGTTACCGACGATGGGGCTGAGACAGATCTCGATCTCGGCCACTATGAGAGATATCTTGATGAGGATCTGACTCGTGACCATAATGTAACGGCGGGACAGGTCTACGATGCGATTATCGCTCGTGAGAGGCGGGGCGACTATCTGGGTCGTACCGTCCAGGTTATCCCCCATGTTACCGATGAGATCAAGTCCAGAATCACCAAGGTCGGCGAGACGCGGGGGATGGATGTCTGCATCAGTGAGATCGGCGGAACCGTCGGTGACATCGAGAGTCTGCCCTTCCTGGAGTCTATAAGGCAAATCAGATTGGAGATGGGCCGGAACAACACGGTCTTCGTGCACCTTACGCTGGTGCCCTATATCGGAGCGGCGCACGAGCTTAAGACCAAACCCACCCAGCACAGCGTGCGAGAGCTGCGCGAGATCGGCATCCAGCCCGATATCCTATTGTGCCGCACCGAGAGATGCATAAGCGAGGAGGCCCGGCAGAAAATGGCCCTCTTCTGCAACGTAAGGAAGGAAGCGGTTATTGAGGCCAAGGATGTCGAGTCGGTCTACCAAGTACCTCTTGTGTTCCACGCGGGAGGACTCGACGCCCTGGTGGTAAATATGCTCGGGCTGACCTGTCCCGAGCCCGATCTCACCGACTGGAAGGATCTGGTCGATAGGATCAGCCATCCCGGCGGCGAGGTCACGGTGGCGATCGTCGGCAAGTATACCGAGCTCAGGGATGCCTACAAGAGCATCAACGAGGCCTTCATCCATGCGGGGATCGCAAACGATGTCCGGGTGGAGACTCACTGGATTTCCTCCGAGCAGGTCAAGGCCGAGACTGCGCGGAACATCTTTCACGGCTTTGACGGCCTCTTGATCCCCGGCGGGTTTGGTGAGCGCGGCACCGACGGCATGTTTGAAGCGGTCAGGTACGCGCGGGAGAACCGGGTACCGTTCTTCGGTATCTGCCTGGGGATGCAATGCGCGGTGATCGAAATCGCGCGCAACCTTTGCGGGCTTGAGGGGGCCAACAGCTCGGAGTTCGATTCATCGACTGCTTATCCGGTGATCGATCTGATGCCTGACCAACGCAATGTCTCTCGCCTGGGCGGGAGCATGCGCTTGGGCGCCTGGCCCTGTCATCTCAAGCAGGATACCTTCGCGTACGCTGCCTATGGGATCGATCATATAAGTGAGAGGCATAGACACCGATATGAATTCAACAATCTCTTTAGAGAGATCATGACGGAGCGAGGCTTCGTAGTGAGCGGCACCTCCCCCGACGGAAGTCTGGTCGAAATGATTGAGATCTCGGGCCATCCCTGGTTCGTGGGCTGTCAGTTCCATCCCGAACTAAAGTCCCGTCCGGCAAGGGCACACCCGTTGTTCCGAGAATTCATCGGCGCCGCCAAGGCTTATAAACTCAAGCACCGGCTGCTTGTGGGGGAGAAGTGATGAAACCCGGCTCGTTCAAAGTAAAGGTGGGCAACTTTGATGTCGGCGGCGACCGCCTTACCGTGATCGGCGGGCCGTGCGTGATCGAAGACGTCGATACCTGTCTCGAGGTCGCAGGTCACCTCAAGGCTGTCACCGCGGAACTAGGTCTCAACTACATCTTCAAGTCGTCATTTGAGAAGGATAACCGGTCCAGTGCCTCTGGTTTCAAAGGGCCCGGCCTTGAGGACGGACTTCAGATCCTTGCCGAGGTCAAAGCCAGAATCGGGGTCCCTGTGCTTTCGGATGTTCACTGCCGTGAGCAGGTTGACCGGGCGGCCGAGGTGCTGGACGTGATCCAGATCCCCGCTTACCTGAGTCAACAAACCGAGCTGGCACTGGTTATCGGCAGGACCGGCAGGGTCGTGAACGTAAAGAAAGGTCAGTTCTTGGCGCCCGAGGACATGAAGGCCGTGGTCTCCAAGATAAGGAGCACGGGAAATACCGCTGTAATCCTCACTGAGCGGGGCAGCTGTTTCGGATACCGCAGGCTTGTCGTGGACATGAGGGCTTTGCCGATCATGCGCTCCCTGGACTGCCCCGTGATTTTCGACGTGACCCATGCCGTCAGAATCTACGGCTATCCATCGAGCGATCCCGCGGGTGGGGAGCCCCAGTACGTCCCCTATCTTGCAAGAGCTGCCGTTGCTTGCGGCGTGGACGGCCTGTTCCTTGAGACCCATCCTGAACCCAAGCGCGCCATGTGTGACTCCTCCAGCATGCTTCCCCTGTCACGGGTTCACTGGCTCTTGTCCCAGGTCGCGGCATTGGATAGACTGGTAAGGACCTTCGAATAGAGGCTGCTTCAGCGAGGTTTGGCGATGATCAGGATGTTCGGTATGGACGTCGACGGTGTCTTGAGCCAAGGCGGCATCTTCTATGGGGACATGGGCCTGGAGCTCAAGTGCTTCCATGCCCACGACGGCATGGGTATAACTCTGGTCCGGAAGGCAGGCATCATTCCTTTCATAATAACCGGGCGGCAAAGCGCCGCGGTCGTGAGAAGAGCTCTGGATCTGGGCATCGCAGAGGTTCATCAAGGTATTGACAATAAGCTGGCATGCCTCAGGGCGGTGGTGTCAAAGCACGGCGTATCCCTGGACCAGGTGGCCTACGTGGGCGACGATCTCCCCGATCTCGAGGTGATGCTTCAGGTGGGGTTCCCAATAGCGGTCGGCGACGCCCGGGATCAAGTAAAGCAGGTGGCCAAGTTTGTCACCGTCTCGGTTGGGGGACGCGGAGGTGTGCGTGAGGCCTGTGAGTGGGTCCTGAAGCTCAACGGCCAGTGGGAGGGGCTGCTCTCCCAATATGGGTTAGGTGGAGAGCCGGGAGATAGGCGTGGCTGATCGAAGGAACGACATTGACGTGCTCGGGACGGCGAGGCGTGTCATACGGATCGAGGCTGAGGAGGTGGCGAGGCTCGAAGAGAGACTCGGCCAGGATTTCATGGAGGCGGTCTCCCTGATAGTTGCCTGCATAGAGCGCGGCGGCAAGGTGATAGTCACCGGCCTGGGTAAGAGCGGTCTCATAGCCAAGAAGGTCGCGTCGACGATGAATAGCACGGGTACTACCGCGTTCTTCATGCACCCGGTCGATGCGGCCCACGGGGACCTGGGTATGGTCGGTGCTCGCGACGTGGTGATAGCCATATCCAAGAGCGGCACGACGGACGAGCTTGCCGTGCTTCTGCCAACTTTCAAGAGACTGGGGACCAAGATGATCGCGATCACGGGCAATCTCAGCTCCGATCTTGCCCTGGAGTGCGATTTGGTGCTCGATGCCGGCGTCAGACAGGAGGCCTGTCCATTCGGCCTGGCCCCTACCGCTTCGTCTTCCTGTGCACTGGCGATGGGTGACGCACTGGCAATTTCAGTGTTTGTGGCACGGGGCCTCAGGCCCGAGGACTTCGCCTTCCACCACCCGGGAGGGGCGCTCGGCAAAAGGCTACTCCTCAAGGTCGCAGACATAATGCACACAGGTACCAGCGTTCCCCTGGTCCGCGAGGATTCCACCATGCGGGACGCTCTGGTCGAGATAATTGAGAAACGATTGGGCGTAACCGGCGTCGTGGACAACCAGGGCAGGCTTACGGGCATCATAACCGATGGTGATATCAAGCGTATCCTTATGGGTAACCCCGAAGTTCAAGATGTCCGCGAGGTCAAGGTCGGCAGCGTGATGACCCGGAATCCCAGGACCATTGGCAAGGAGGCGCTTGTAGCCGGGGCCATGCAGAAGATGGAAGGGGACCCCAAGCGGCTGATTACCTGCCTGATGATCGTAGACTCCGAGGCCCGGCCTGTCGGGATCATCCATATGCACGACTGCCTGCGGGCCGGCATCGCTTAGCGGGGCCGGTGGTGTCCAACCGGACGAATTTCTACGGATTGGCCTCAATCTGGCACAGCAAATGCTTGACACAGCGGACTCCTCGGCCTAACATCTACTCGTGGATGACGAGACCGGTGTTCTTGCCTACGGGTGGGTGCCATGCGTAAAAGCCTGCGCAGGTTCTGCGCGTATCTCCTGATTAGGGTGCTTGTCTCGCTGGCTCGAGTCCTCCCGAGGAGGCTCGGCAGTGCGGTATTCGGCAACCTCGGCGCAGTGGCCTATCTGTGCTTGCGAAAGTCCCGCAGGATTGCCCTCGTGAACTTACGACTCATCTATGGCCGGGCAGCTCCCGATAAGGAGATAAGGCGCATCGCAAGGAGGGCCTTCATCAATCTGGGCAAGTTTGCCTATGATGTCGTCAATTTGAACCGGGTCGCTCCCCAGGGTCTTGCCAGGATTATCGAAGTCACAGGCCTTGACAATCTGGACCGAGCCCTCGACAGGGGCAAGGGAGTGATTCTTCTTAGCGGACACGTTGGGAACTGGGAGCTGATGGCAGCCTATCTTTCGCGCGCCGGCTACCCGCTCAACGTGCTTGCCACCAGACTCAAGGATTCGCGGCTCGATCAGCTGATAGCGGGCCTGCGCCGCAATGTCGGCATTGCAGTGCTCGAGCGGTCCGGCGGGCTAAAAGCTGCGCTGCGCTGCCTCAATCGGGGAGAGATCCTCGGCATCCTGATAGATCAGGATACCTCGGTCGAGAGCGTCCTGGTGGATTTCCTGGGCCGGCCGACCAAGACCGCGGTGGGGCCCGTAAAGCTGGCCTCGCGCACCGGCGCAGCCATCGTTCCCCTTGCGATGCTGATGACCGACAATGGCCATTATCGCATCGAAGTCAAGGAACCTCTTGTAGTGAGCGGACAAGAGGCCTCATTGGTAAATGATGTCGAGCGGTGCTCGAAGGCGGTGGAGACCTTCATTCGCGCAGAACCCTCGCAATGGGTATGGATGCACAGACGATGGAAATCGGTGGTATCAGATCTGTATTCCTGAGACCGGTGTTTGCCGCGTTGGTCTCATGCTTGATCGGTGTTGCGGCCTGTTCCAAGGAGGAGCCGGCCGATCTGGCCCAGAGTACCGGGAAGCAGCTTCCCGATCAGGTTATCTCCAACTTCAGCATAACTGAGACCACCAGGACCAAGAAGGAATGGAGCATGGAGGCCCAGAAGGCCTACATCTATGAGAAGCGGAACGTACTTGAGGCCCAGCTGATCAAGATCACCTTCTTCGACGAAGGGGGCGGTGTGCGGTCGGTGCTGACTGCTAGACGCGGAAGCCTGGACAGGAACTCGAACGACATGCAGGCTCGGGAGGACGTCGCAGTCACAGGCGCCGACGGGGTGGTGCTCCGCACCGAGAGCCTCAGCTGGCAGAACCAGAAACGGCAGATAGTCTCAGATGATTCCGTCACGGTGATAAGGCATGGGGACACACTGACGGGTTGGGGGTTCAGGGGAAACGCGGATCTCACTGAGTTTGAGATTCTCAAGAACATGAGGGCGACGATCAAGCCCGATAGGATGGAGGGGGAGAAGGGGCCATGATGGAGACACTCCGGACCGTGGACTTGATCAAGTCGTACCGTGGCCGCAGGGTTGTAAACGGGGTTTCTCTGGAGGTGAAGCAGGGCGAAATCGTCGGCCTGCTCGGTCAGAATGGAGCCGGCAAGACAACCACGTTCTACATGATCATGGGTCTTGTAAGACCCGTGGGGGGGCAGATCTTCCTGGGCCGAACCGAGATCACCGATCTGCCGATGCACGTGCGCGCAAGGATGGGCGTGGGGTATCTATCGCAGGAACCCTCGGTTTTCAGGAGGCTGACGGTCGAAGAGAACATCAAGGCGATCCTTGAGACCCTGGGGATCAGCAGGGAGGATATGGCCGTGCGGCTGGAAAAGCTGATGAAAGAACTCGGGGTCGAGCATCTTCGCAAGTCCAAGGCCTACATGCTTTCAGGCGGCGAGAGGCGCAGGCTTGAGATCGCAAGGGCTCTGGTCACCAGTCCTCGCTTCATGCTGCTGGATGAGCCGTTCTCGGGCATAGACCCGATAGCGGTTCAGGACATCCAGTCGATCGTCAGCGAGCTACGACAGAGGGGTCTGGGGCTGTTGATAACAGATCACAACGTGCGGGAGACGCTGGCCATAACGGATCGCTCCTACATAATGGCGGAGGGGAAGATTTTAGTTTCGGGCAATTCCGAGGATCTGGCCAATGACCCGGTTGCTCGGGAGGCGTATCTCGGCGAGAAGTTCTCATTGCATTAAGTCGGTTGCCTGCGGGGGTTCGTCGATGGAAATGAGACATGACCTGAGGCTCGAGCAGAGGCAGAGGCTGGTTATGACGCCCAGGCTTCAGCAGGCCATCAAGCTCCTCCAGGTGCCGGCGCTCGAGCTGCAGCAGATTCTCAAACAGGAGCTGCTGATCAATCCGCTCCTGGAGGAGGTCGAAGACACAGACGAAGATCCCCAGGAGGATTCCACCCCGGAGGCTGAGAGCGATGACGAGGGGGAACTGAAGACCAGCGAGCAGGAGATCGATTGGGACCGATATCTTCGGGATGGATTCGAGATGGGACAACGGTCATCGGGCGAGCAAGAAGAGCAGGAAGAATTCCGCAACAGAGTGCCCGTGGCCAAAGCGACTCTGGCGGAATACCTGCTGTCGCAGCTCAGGCTCGCGACCAATTCGGAAGAAGAGCGAAGGATTGGGGAATTCGTAATAGGGAGCCTGGATGCCAACGGCTTCCTGGCGATTTCAGTTGAAGATATAGCCGGACTTCTTTCGATAGACGAGAGTAAGGCCGCCCAAGTGGTGGCGCTTATCAAGTCGTTTGATCCCCCGGGAATCGGAGCGCGCGACTTGAGGGAGTGCCTGCTCATTCAGCTTGAGCAGGCCGGCCAGGCCGACTCGCTCGCGGCCACGCTTGTGCGGGAGTACCTTGACGATCTGCTTCAGAGGCGCTATCCGGAAATCGCAAGGAAGCTCAGGAGGACCGTGAGAGAAATCCAATCCGGTGCCGAGGCGGTCGCGAAGCTTGACCCACGGCCGGGGACCAGGTTCGCCTCGGAGGATCCAAGGTACATCGTACCCGATCTCGTGGTCGATAAGATCGAAGATCGCTACGTGGTCCAGCTGAATGACGGCAATGTACCCCGGCTGAGGATCAACCGTGCGTACCGGGATATCCTGACCCACCCGAGCTCGAAAAGTCGGGCGGAGCACGATTACGTAGTCGACAAGCTCAAGGCCGCGACCTGGTTGATCAAGACGATCGACCAGCGAAGAAGAACCATGGTCAAGGTGATGGAAGCGATCCTCGAGGTTCAGCGGGACTTCTTCGATAAGGGTATCGAGCACATCAGGCCCCTTACTCTTCAGCAGATAGCCGAGATCGTCAACATGCACGAGTCCACCGTCAGCCGCGTGACCAACGGCAAGTATGTTCAGACACCCAGAGGTGTCTTCGAACTCAAGTACTTCTTCTCCACCGGCCTCAAGACCGACAGCGGCGATGAGGCCTCGTCAAAGCGGATAAAGGAGAGAATCAGAGAGATTGTGCGCAACGAAGACAACAGGTCACCCCTGAGCGATCAGGATATCGGTGAGATCCTTAAGAAGGACGGGTTCTTCGTTGCCCGCCGCACGGTTGCCAAGTACCGGGATCAGCTCGAGATATTCTCCGCCAGGATGAGGAAACAGTACTAGCGATGAATTCAGTTGTGGGAGGGCGTGGTACCCAGAGGATACCCGAGTGGCTCAAGACAGGGCTCCCTGACGCCTACTCAGTCGGCGCGGTCTCATCAAGGGTCTCCGAACTCGGACTCAGCACCATTTGCTTCGAGGCTCGGTGTCCCAACAAGAGAGCATGCTTCGAAGACGGCGCTGTCACGTTCCTGGTACTCGGCCGCACCTGCACGCGGAATTGCCGCTTCTGCAATGTGGCCAGCGCGCCCCCCCGGCCTCCAGATCCCACAGAGCCTGCAAGGCTCGGGAAGGCGGTTATTGCCCTGGGATTGGACCATGTGATAGTAACATCGGTCTCGAGGGACGATCTCGCGGATGGCGGCGCCGGCCATTTCAAGGCCTGTGTGGAATCGGTCGGTGAGATCAGGCCCAAACCGGCGATAGACGTTCTGGTCCCCGATTTCAGAGGCGACGCCCGCGCAGTAGAAAAGGTGGCATCCGGTCCGATTGATGTCTTCGGGCATAACCTGGAGACAGTGGAGAGGCTTTATCCCCGTGTTCGGGACAGAGCATGCTATGCGAGGTCCCTTCGGGTGCTTGAATATGTTAGGGTGAACTTCCCAAAGGTGGTAGTGAAATCCGGCCTCATTGTGGGTATCGGCGAGACGATCGAGGAGGTGAAAACGGCCGTAAGGCATCTGGCTGGTGTCGGCTGCGAAATCATTACCATAGGTCAATACTTGCGTCCGTCGAAGCTGCACCTGCCGGTTGCTGAGTATATCGAACCGGCGGTATTCGGGAATTTGGGAGACCACGCGCGCCGGCTTGGGCTCATACCCGTTTGTGGGCCGCGGGTCCGGAGTTCGTTTCGTGCCAGGCAAGCCTTCGAAGAGGCTAAGCTGAGGAGGCAGACATGCGCATAGAGATTACCTCAAAGTCACTGGAGATGACCGACAGCCTGAAGGATCACATCAGCAAGCGGCTGGTCCGGCTCAAGAGGTACTTCGACGGAGTGCTCGACTTCCACGTGGTTGTGCGGGCCGAACGATTCGTGTACAAGTTCGAGATAACCCTTCACGGCCAGGGCTTTGATTTCTTCTCGGAAGACAAGGCCGAGGATCTTTATGCCTCCTTCGAAGGGGCGGCCGATAAGATGGAGACGCAGGTGAAGAAGCTCAAGGATAAGACAAGGCGCCGAAGGAGCCGGCCGTCCGGGGCGATGCCGGTCGGCAGCGTCGAGCCTGCAGAACCTGACGACTTTGCAGACGAGACTTAGAGGAACCGGCCGTGAACGCCAAGCAGATACTCCTATCCACAATCTTCAATGACTGTCGGGAGGACCTCACTCTCGAGCTCTTGACCCCCGGGATGAACCTGGATATCCCGGTTAGATACGCGGACATAGGCAGGCCCGGACTGATGCTTGCGGGCTTCGAGGAAGGCTTCCCTGCCGAGCAGATTCAGATCCTGGGCAAGGCCGAAGTTCTATATCTGACCCGGCTGGATGACGAGACCAGGGCCAGATCGTTCGGCAGCCTCCTCGCCAAGCAGATACCCTGCATGATAGTCACCCGTGCGATGGCTCTGCCCCAGGGCTTGGTGGACCTGGCGGCAGAAAGGGGAATTCCGGTTTTTTCCACGGGGCTCTCGCCCACTGAAACCGTGCAATATCTGAGCGACTACCTGCTGATCGCTCTGGCGCCTGAGATCGCGATTCACGGTACCCTGGTGGATGTCTATGGGGTCGGGATACTGATCAAGGGCAAGAGCGGCATCGGCAAGAGTGAGTGCGCGGTCGACCTTGTGGAGCGGGGGCATAGGCTTGTCGCCGACGATCTGGTGCGGGTGATAGCCAAGCCGCCCGCGATCCTGATCGGCCGAAGCTCGGAGCCCCTTCAGAGCTACGTTGAAGTGAGGGGGATAGGACTTGTCGACATCGGCAGCATCTTCGGCATAAGGGCCCTGCGGAGACAGAAACGCATTGAGATCGAGGTCAACTTGAGAGAATGGGGAGAGGATGGCGTTTCCCCCGACAGATTGGGGCTCGAAAGCAGGCAGGCCGAGATCCTCGGGGTCAGGATCCCTTCGATGACGGTTCCGCTGGTCGCCGGCAAGAGTGTCAGCGTCATCATTGAGGTGATCGCCCTCAGGCACATCCTCGGGACCTACGGTTACGACGCAGCGGACAGCTTGCGCCAGACGCTGTCGGAGCGACTCAAACAGGCCGGCAAGACCGGTTTTGCTCCGAGCGATATTGAGTAGCGCGCCGCCTGAATCGGCGTGCCTATCGGGCCGGCCCGGCGGGCCGGCCTTCTGAATATGGTCGGTTGACTTTTCCGAGTATCCCAGGCATCATAGGGTGCATATGATCGAGCGCAAGGTGACAATCACCAATAAACTGGGCCTTCATCTTAGGGCCGCTGCTGTGCTGGTGCAAACGGCATCGGCCTTCCGGTCGGATATCCGCATACGCAGAGACGATAAGAACATCGAGGTCGATGCCAAGAGCATAATGGGGGTGCTGGGGCTGGAGGGCGCGATAGGCACGGAGTTGGTGGTCAAAGCCCGGGGGCCCGATGAAGAAGACGCCCTCGCGATTGTGGTCAGTCTGATCGAATCCAAGTTTAACGAAGAGGAGTAGGTTTGGCCGCGCCGAAGACCGAAGTGACTGTGAATGGCGTCGCGGCTTCGCCGGGCATCGCTGTGGGAAACGCGCTTGTCCTGGCGAGGGCCGACATACGAGTACCCCTGCGAGTGGTCCCACCCGAGGAGATCGAGCCTGAAGTCACCCGTCTGATGCAAGCGATCAGGCTGACTAGGGCCCAGCTGGTTGAGATACGCAACAAGGTGTCTCGCGAGATGGGCGAGTCCTACGCGAGGATATTCGACGCTCACATCATGATTCTCGAAGACAAGATGTCGATCGACGAGATCGTTGCCGATGTCCGTGCAGGGAAGAATGCTGAGTTCGCCGTCAATGCGGTCTTCTCGAAGCATGAGAGACTGCTTTGGGAGAAGGGCGACGTCTACATAAAGGACCGAGCAGCTGATGTCAGGGACGTGAGAATAAGGGTGCTCTCCAATCTTTCGGGACCGGACAGAGGCGCCAACGATCTGTCCCGACTCGGGGCCGATGTGGTGGTGATTGCCCACGATCTTTCCCCTGCAGATACGGCCGAGATGCGCAAGGAGAAGGTAAAGGCCTTCGCCACCGATGTAGGCGGCCGGACGTCTCATACGGCGATAATGGCCAGGTCCCTTGAAATCCCCGCGGTGGTCGGCCTCACCAACGTGACTGCGCGAGTTCAGGATGGAGACCTTGTGATCGTCGACGGCAACAGGGGTCGGGTGATCGTATCGCCCTCACCCGGGACCATGGAACGATACGTCCATGAGACGCAAAGGTATGCCAGTTTTACCAAGGGCCTGCTGCGCTTCAGGGACCTGCCGGCGGTCACGGTCGACGGCCATGCCATCATGCTTTCAGCCAACATCGAATCCCACGAAGAGATCGATTCAGTGCTGGAACACGGCGCTCAGGGCATAGGGCTCTATAGGACCGAGTTCATATATATAGGCAGGGAAGGCTTGCCTACGGAGGAGGAGCAATTCCGGATTTACGAGGCTGTGGCCTCGAGGGTCGAGCCTCATCCCGTGATCATACGGACCATGGATCTGGGGGGTGACAAGTTCCTCTCCGAATTCGAGAGCCCCAAGGAGATGAACCCCTATTTGGGATGGCGAGGCATCAGATTCTGTTTGGCCCGGAAGGACATCTTCAAGACCCAGCTTCGGGCGATCCTCAGAGCGAGTACCAGGGGAAATGTAAAGATCATGTATCCCATGATTTCAAACCTGGATGAGCTGATTCAAGGAATCGCAGTGTTGGACGATGCCAAGCAGGAGCTGGAGCGCGAAGGGCTGCCGTTCGATCGCGGCTGCGAGCTGGGGATAATGATCGAGACCCCTGCTGCTGTGATGATAGCACGCGAACTCGCGCGGCACGTCCGATTCTTCAGCATAGGCTCCAACGACCTGATTCAATATGCGCTTGCCGCTGACCGCGGCAATGAGAAGGTCGCCTATTTGTATGAACCCCTGCATCTGGGTGTGCTTCGCTTCATCAACGAGACCGTTCGGGCCGCCAAGGAGGCAGGGATATGGGTGGGGTTGTGTGGAGAGATGTCCAGTGATCTGGCTTGTGCCCTGGTCTTGCTCGGAATGGGGCTGGATGAGCTCAGCACGAGCCCGTACGTTGTGCCCGAGATAAAGGAGATGGTACGGTCGGTCAACTTTGTGGATGCCGAGATGGTCGCGAGGAAGGCCCTTTCCACTATTGATCCGGGGGCAATCCGGCGCCTGGCGATGGAGATCATAGGCAAAGACTTCTCCGACATGCCGCTATGAAAGAGCAGAATCAATTGGATTCACACGATATGCTGGGCAAGATCGAGAGCCTGCCCCGGCAGCTCCAGTCCGGCTTCTCACTTGGCGAGGAAGCTTGGTCGTCCCTGGGCGCCTTGACACCGAGAGCTTTAGTGGTGGCCGGTATGGGTGCTTCGGCCATAGGTGGGGACCTTCTCAGACTCTATCTCGCGAAGGAGTGCGAGGTCCCGGTTTTCGTCTTCAGGGAGTATGGGCTACCGCGTTTCATTGGGGCCGACTCGCTGGTAGTGGTCTCCTCATACTCAGGCAATACCGAAGAGGCTCTTGCCTGTTTCGGCGATGCGATCGACCGGAAGGCCCGTGTGGCTTGCATAAGCTCCGGTGGGGAATTGCTGCGGGAGGCCGCGAGGCGCGCCTTACCCTTCGTCGCAATCCCCTCGGGTCTCCCTCCCAGGGCTGGGTTGGGCTACTCGTTTGCTGCCCTGCTGGCGCTGGCTGCGAGAACGAGTCTATGTGCCGATCCCGGCAAGCAGCTTCTCGAGTGCGTCAAGAGTCTCGAGGAGCTCAACGGTGTCTATTCGGAGCCGGACTGCGGCACCAACCCTGCTGCTCTCTTGGCGGCCGATCTTGTGGAGCGCACTCCCGTCATCTACTGCAGCACCGATCTGGATGCGGTGGGACTCCGATGGAAGAACCAGTTCTGCGAGAACTCGAAGAAGCCGGCCTTCGTCAGCTTCCTGCCTGAGGCGAATCATAATGATATGATGGGATGGGAGATCGGGGAGATGGGTCTGGCCGCCGGTGTGATCGTCCTACGTAGTCCCGGAGAGCATCCGCAGGTTGCCCAAGGGCTCTCGCTGGTCAAGAGCATTGTCACGCACAGGGCACATTTCTGCGGCGAATTCTGGAGCAGTGGATCAAGCTTGCTAAGTAGAATGTTTTCACTGATATTACTGGGAGATTACGCAAGTGTCTACCTTGCACTCGCAAGGGGCGTCGATCCGACCCCGATAGGAACTATCGACAAGATCAAGACGCGGCTCAGGCAGGGCCGGGCGGACCAGTAGATGAAGGCTATCATTCCTGTTGCCGGTGAAGGTACGAGGCTCAGGCCTCACACCCACACCGTGCCCAAACCTCTTATCCGGGTCGCGGGGAAGCCCATTCTCGGACATATCCTCGATGATGTGGTGAAGCTCGGTGTCTCGGAGATTGTGCTGATCGTTGGGTACCGCGGCCGGGATATCGTGGATTATGTCAGGGCGCATTACGACGTCAAGGTCAACTTCGTTGAGCAGGAGGCCCGGCTGGGGCTGGGACACGCGATCTATCTTGCGCGGAAGTATGTCGGCGCAGGACCGACGCTTATAGTGCTCGGCGACAGCATCTTCAAGGGCGACCTCAAGCGAATGATTGAATCCGATGGCAACGAGATAGGCGTGAAGCATGTGGCCGAGCCCCAGCGATTCGGAGTGGTAAGCCTGGAGGGCACCCGGATCATCGAACTGGTGGAGAAGCCCGAACACCCAACGTCCGACCTCGCGGTGGTCGGCGTCTATTTCGTAAGAGACACGGGGCCTCTTTTTGCCGCCCTGGACTCCATAATATCCTCGGAAACCAGGACCAAAGGGGAATTCCAGCTGACCGATGCCCTTAATATGATGATAAGGGAAGGCGTGGAGCTGAGGGCGTTCGAGGTTGAGAGGTGGTTCGACTGCGGCAAACCGGAAACCTTGCTGGAGACCAATCGGGCGCTGCTGGAGATGTCGGCAGCGAGCCTCGAGATTCCCGGCAGCATAATCCTGAATCCCGTGTTTATTGCCCCCGATGCGGAGATAGATTCATCGGTGATCGGGCCCTTTGTATCCATCGCCGAGAAATCGGTTGTGAGAAGATCGATCATAAGGAATTCGATCATAGGCGTTGGAGCGTCCGTCGAGGAAGCGCTTCTGGATTCGTCCCTGGTGGGCGACAACGCAGTTGTGCGCGGTACTTTCAAACGGCTCAACGTCGGTGATTCATCGGAGATCAATTTCACCTGAGCGAGCTACGGAGGACAGCGATGAATAGACAGAGACACCTTTTCACATCCGAGTCTGTGACGGAAGGTCACCCGGACAAAGTGGCCGACCAGATATCGGATGCGATCCTGGACGAGATCATGGCCGAGGATCCGATGGGTAGAGTAGCCTGTGAGACCTTCGTGACCACCGGCCTTGCCTTCGTGGCAGGGGAAATAACCACCGACTGCTACGTGGAGATTCCCGGCGTCGTAAGACGCGTTATAAGGGACATAGGCTATACTGATGCGACCTTCGGCTTCGACTACGAGACCTGCGCCGTTCTTACATCGATCCATGAGCAGTCGCCGGACATTGCCATGGGAGTAGACCGGGAGGGTGCGGGCGACCAGGGTATGATGTTCGGTTATGCGGTCAACGAGACCCCCGAGCTGATGCCGCTGTCGATAACTTTGGCGCACAAGCTTGTGCGGAAGCTGGCGGACGTGAGAAAAAAGGGGATCCTGCCGTACTTGAGGCCTGACGGCAAGTCCCAGGTCACGGTCGAATATGCCGATGGCAAACCGGTCGCCGTTAGAGCGGTTGTGGTAGCGGCCCAGCACCATCCCGACGCGTCCGACAAACAGATAAGGCAGGACATTGAGGAGAAGGTGATCAGAGCGGTGATTCCCGCGTCCCTGATAGACGAAGCGGGCATGAAGACCTACGTGAACGAGACCGGCAGATTCGTTATCGGCGGTCCTAAGGGGGACACCGGTCTCACAGGCAGGAAAATAGTTGTGGATACCTACGGCGGTTTCGGAAGCCATGGCGGGGGGTGCCTCTCCGGCAAGGACCCCACCAAGGTTGACAGGTCGGGCTCCTACATGGCGCGCTACGTGGCCAAGAATGTGGTTGCGGCCGGACTTGCGGCCGAGTGTGAGGTCCAGATCGCTTATGCTATAGGCGTTGCCCAGCCCATATCGGTGATGGTGGATACCCAGGGAACCGGTGTAAGAGGCGACGAGGAGCTTGCGAAGATCGTCCTCAAGCACTTCGACTTCAGACCCTGGGCCATAATCGAGCAGCTCAATCTCAGGCGTCCCGTGTACCTGAAGACGGCCGCCTACGGTCATTTCGGACGCGAGGAGGACGGTTTCACCTGGGAGATTGCCGACAGAGCGGCTGATCTCAAGAAGTACCTATAAGGAGGCTCACGTGGACTACGATATCCATGATCCTGGCTTGGCCGGAAAGGGCAAGCTGCGGATTGAATGGGCAGCCGCGAGCATGCCCGTGCTCAATCGGATAGGGGAGAGATTCGCCGCCGAGAAGCCCTTGCGTGGAGTGAAGGTATCCGCATGTCTTCACGTCACCACTGAGACCGGCAACCTGATGACGACCCTCAAGGCAGGGGGTGCGGACGTGCGGCTGTGTGCCTCCAATCCCCTGAGCACCCAGGACGACGTGGCGTCATCCCTTGTTAAGGATTACGGCATAAGCGTTTTTGCCAAGCGTGGGGTAGACACCGAGGGATACTACAACCATATACGGGGTGCGCTTGCCTTTTCGCCCCAGATCACGATGGATGACGGGGCCGATCTGGTGTTTACCATACACTCGGAGATGCCCGAGCTTGCCGGTTCGGTGATCGGAGGCACCGAAGAGACCACCACCGGGGTGATCAGGCTCAGAAGTATGGCCAAGGAGGGTGCCCTCGGGTACCCGATTATCGCCGTTAACGATGCCCTGACCAAGCATCTCTTCGACAACAGGTATGGCACCGGGCAGAGCACGCTCGACGGGATCTTAAGGTCGACCAACATGCTGCTGGCCGGTTCAAAAGTGGTGATCTGCGGCTACGGCTGGTGTGGTAGAGGGGTGGCGACCAGGGCCCGCGGCATGGGGGCCAACGTGATCGTGACCGAAGTCGATCCTCTCAAGGGACTGGAAGCGATCATGGATGGTTTCCAGGTGATGCCCATGGCGGAGGCGGTGAAGATCGGGGATCTCTTCATCACGCTCACGGGCAACAAGTCGGTGATCGCTCGAGAGCATTTTGGGGCCATGAAGGACGGTGCGATTGTCTGCAATTCAGGCCATTTCAATGTGGAGATCGACATAGAGGCTTTGGAGCGCATCAAGACTTCCAAGCGGCGGATACGCGGGGAAGTCGATGAATACGGTATAGGCGGCAGGCGGATCTATCTTCTGGGCGAGGGCCGCCTGATAAATCTTGCGGCTGCCGAAGGGCATCCCGCCTCGGTGATGGACATGAGCTTTGCGGACCAGGCACTGTCCCTTGAGTATCTGGTGACCTCAAAGGCTAAATTAGCCCCCGGGGTCTATCCGGTGCCGCCCGAGATCGACCGGGAGGTCGCAAGATTGAAGCTTGCGGCCCTGGGCGTTAGGATCGACGTGCTCACCGAGGAACAGCGGGCCTATCTTGCCTCATGGAAGTCGGGCACTTAGCGTTTCTCGGCCCTCAGGACCAGGAGAATTCCGCAGACGGCAAAAAAGATGTTGCCCGCCCACGCGGCGGCCTGGGGCGGCAGGATGGCGTGATCTCCCAGGGCCTGACCGACCCGCATGAAACCGTAGTACACAAAGCACAGCCCCAGCCCGATACCCACACCTACGGCCAGTCCGCCTCGTCTCAGCCGCGCTGAGAGTGGGGAGCCCAAGAGCACCACTATCACGTTGGCAAAGGGGAATGCAATTTTCATCGCCAGCCCGACGCGATACTTGGCCGAGTCCCCTCCACTCTCGTTGATCCTTCTGACCAAGTGGGCCAGCTCTCGGTAACTCATCTCCTCGGGGCTTTTCTGCTCTCGCAGGATGTCGCTTGGGTAATCCCGGATCATCGGTATCGGACCCTGCACTATGTGGTTCTCGCGCTCGACCTCGCCATCGGCGGAGAACCACCTGATCCAGGCCTCGGAGAACACCCAGGTTGACTCTTGCCAGGTGGCCCTGGCCGCGTTGACACGGAAGACCAGCCGGCCGTTCTGCGACCTTTCTACCACGAGATCCTTCATCGTGTTGATCTTGGTATCGTATTCCGGGGCGAAATAGATGAGCCCCTCCCTGCCCCGGTAGGTTATGTTGGTCCGGATTCGGGGCTCGGATCTGCCCGCAGACTTCCGGATCTCGACATTCTTGATCTTCCTCACGATGGCATTGGCGCTCGGCTGAACGAACTCAGCCACTCCCAGCGAGAGCATGCTTGCTGCCAGACCTCCTACGACAAGCGGCGCCATGGTGCGCGCGAAACGGATGCCCGAAGCGCGCATCGCGACCAGTTCGTTTCGTCTTGCCAGCTGCCCGATGGTGAAGAGCGCCGAAATCATGACGGCGACCGGCAGAGTCAGGGTGAAGATGTAAGGCACCTGGAAGGCATAGTACTTGAGGACGGTTGACGTCCCCACGTCGTTGTCGATGAAGTCGTCGGCATTCTCCACCATGTCCAGGGTGATGAAAATGGTTACGAAGGCCAAAATGCCGATCAGGGTCATCTTCAGGAATTCGCTCAGTACGTACCTGTCGAGAGTTCTCACATCAGTCGCTCCGCACCAGCCTTCGCAGCATCTCGGGGACAAAAGGCAGCTCCCGATTGGCTCGAACAAAGAGCCAGAGGCCTACCAGCCCCAAGACGGCATTGGCGGCCCACATTGAGACGAACGGTGTCACGTAGCCCCGGTCGGCCAGAGTCTCGCCAGACCTCAGGAAGGTGTAGTAGACGGCAAAGATGACGATACTAGCGACCATGCCGGCGCCGGTGCCGCCTTCTCTGGTGCGCGCGCCGATCGGGATTCCCAGAAGCACAAACACGGCGCAGGCAAAAGAGATTGCGATCTTCTTGTGCACCTCCACGGAGTAGGATCTTATGCTCCGCCGGTAAGAAGCTTCCTGGTTCTTGAGGCTCTGAAGTTTGTCATGGGTCGATGTTACCAGAGCAACGATCTTTCCCCCGCCACGGTTCGGGAGCTCTTCAGACAGGGCGGTCTGCTTCAGAGACGGCAGTTCAGCCGCGGCCTTCTCGACTGCCTCTCCGGTCTGGCGCTTCTGGTCCGCCAGCTTTCGTTTGAACGATGAGATCTCGAACATCAGAGCTCCGAGGCTCATTTCGCGTTCTCCGCGGTAGTCTCTCGCGACGCGCACTAACTTGCTGCCGGCGTCAGGAATGTTGAGTGTGTGCTCTGTGAACTTGAGAAGCAGGTATCGCTTGGGGTCCTTTTCGTCGATGTCGTGGATCTCACCGTTATAGAGCTTGAGGACGAGTGTGTTGCCGTCCTCGGCGAATCGTAATTCCCCTCTTTCGGCCCTGATTGTCTGGGCAGGTTTGTCCTCGACCAGTTTCGATATGGTCACTCCTTCGAGCTCGGTGCCCTTGACCTTTTCGGCGAGGATGCTGAACCCCTTCAGGTCGTTAGCGAAAACTCCGTCGCGCAGCTGCAGCGCAGGCTTTTTTCTATGTATTGACACCAACAGATTTGCTAATCTATGGTTCGTTTCCGGGACGAGGTAGTTATGCACGGGAATCATTCCGGAGGAAAGCAGGAGCGACGCGATAAGGAGCGGCTTGGCAATCGAGAAGAGACTTATGCCGCTGGTCCTCATGCCCACGATCTCGTTGTCGGAGGCAAGCCTCATGAAGGATATCAATACGCCTATCAGGACCGCCATCGGGATGGCCATCACGATCATCCAGCCGAGACTTAGGATCAGGAGTTCCGTCGACACTAATATGGGCACACCTTTGCCGATCAGGGTCTCCAGGTTCTTATAGAGGAAATCCAGCACCAGGATGAAGATAATGATGAAGATGCCAAAAAGGAAAGGCGGTATCTGCTGGGTCAACACGTATTTATGGAGTGTCTTCATTTGTACACCAACGTAGCTAAATGAGGTCACTCTGATTCTGTCGTAGCCAAGTTACTACAAGAGGTCAGGATAGGGCAAGCGTATTATTCCTATGGCAGTTATGGGGTCAGACCGGAGGACCGGGGCTTGATCTCGAATGGCACGAAAGTTGCGCTTGCCGGACTGGGAGGGGCTGAGTATATTGTCTGGAAAATTCAACCCATGATAGTACGTGCTAGCTTGCCGGCTCTCGTGTTCGGGATCGCGGTGTGGGCATGTGCAAGCGCTTCGGGCGGTCCAGATTCCTTGGCGGCCGGAGCGCCTGTAGAAAGCCTCCTCGCTGCGCCCGGGCCTGAGGCTTATCCCAAACTGCTGCTCGGCCGTGTCCCCGGAGGTCCTAGGCTTGCCTATCCCAGGTTCATGCAGAAGCCGGTCCTCGAGCAGGATTTCGCCAGTGTTCTCAACGACACCTGGACCAAAGCGGGCGCCGGCCGAGTCTTTGAAGTGCGCGAAAGGTCGATCGAGGAGTTCAGCAGCATCGATATCCCCGTGAAGTTCCCACCGACAATAGGCAGGGTGATCGGCCAGGGAGCGAACCTGAGCGTCACAGGCAGTGAGCAGATAACCTTTGGCGGCCAGACTCGCTATCGTGTCAATGAGCCGAGGACCGAATACGGAACACGGTCCAAGTTTCCCCAGCTCAACATGAAGCAGCATCTCAAGATAGATCTCAAAGGCACCGTGGGCGAGAAGATAAACGTGCTGGTGCATCACGATAGCGACGTCGAGACCCCCTTGGAAAACCGCATAAAGCTCCGCTACGACGGTGATGATGACGAGATAATCCAGAGCGTCGAGATGGGCAACACCAACCTCGCGATACCGGGCTCGCAGTTCGTGGGCTACAGCGAACAGCACCAGGGGCTTTTCGGGGCCAAGGTGCTGGCCAAACTTGGGGCCATGGATGTGACCGTGGTCGCCAGCAAGCAGGAGGGCCGAACCGCCGGGGCGACCTTCATCGGCGCGGCCGCCCGCGACTCAATCACGCTCAAGGACTGGGAGTTCGTGAGAAACAAGTACTTCTTCATGATCGACCCCTACGAGCTGGTATTTGGCAACGAGATCACCGACGTTCAGGTCTATCTGGATGACGGCAACGGCAACAACAACGAAGGAGAAGGCGTGGTTGATGCCTATGCCTTCATCGACCCGCGCGACCCTCCTGCCGAGGCGGCCCGGGACAGCCTCGGATATCACGGCTTCTTTAATCTGCTGGAGCGCAACCGCGATTATGCGATAGACCCGCGCACCGCCGAGATCTCACTCTTGAGACCCCTGGATGCGGCCCACGCTCTTGCGGTCAGATATGTCTACGGGCCCGACAGCGTCGGCGGACCCGACGACAAGGGCGGGCTGCTGCTCAAGATGATACGCCCTCCGGAGAAGTACATGCTGGAGCAGGAGCAGATATGGGGGGGCACCCTCAAGTACGAACGCAAGAACGTTTACTCTCTGGGCTCCAATTACATCTCCGAGCAAAAGGTGACGGTCAAGATTTACCGCAAGGATCCGAGCGGCGCCAAAGACGTCCAGCGCCAGTACGAGTATTCGAAGATTTTGGGGATAGACCTCGAGGACGAGTATAACGTGCGGGCGAGCCCGGCCAACAACTGGGCCACCGATACCTACGCCGACGGGGGGACCATAAACGGGGAGCTGGGCTTGCTGCTTTTCCCGGACCTCAGGCCCTTCGATCCCGACATAGCTTTCGTCGGGGCGCGGCCGGAGACCCTGGATGAGGGAAACGCCAAGATCTACGATGTTCACTACCGGAAACTTCAGCCCGAGAATGACAGCAAGTTCTACATGGTGGTGTGGTTTTCCACCCCTCAGACAACGTTCAAACTGCCCAACGTCAACATCCTCGAAAACAGCGAGTCGGTCACCCTCAACGGCCGTCGGCTGACGCGCAACGTCGACTACGAGATCTACTACGACGTCGGACAGATAAGGTTCAAGACCGACGAAGCGGCAAGCCCCGACGCCAAGATAACCGTCGATTACCAGTACGTGCCTTTCCTGTCGCTGGCGCAGCAGTCCTTGCTGGGAGTCCAGGGAACCTACAAGCTCTCCGAAAGGTCCTACATCGGCACCGCATGGATCTACCAGAGCAAGAAGTCTCCTGAGGAGCGCCCGAGGCTTGGCCAGGAGCCGTCGCAGATAATGTTGGGAGACTTAAATGCCCACCTCGAATTCGAACCCGGCTGGTTGACCGCTCTGACCAACGCCTTGCCGATGGTTCAGGCGGAAAGCCCGTCCAGGCTATCGCTATCGGCTGAGGTGGCCGCCAGTGTGCCCAATCCCAACACCAAGGGCGAGGTCTACGTCGAAGATATGGAAGGTGTCAGGGACCTGCGCTCCTTCTCGCTCTTGAGGGAAGCCTGGGTACCTGCAAGCCCCCCGACTGAGTTTCGGTGGCAGGATAACCGCAGGGTCTGGTGGTACGTGAAGGATCGCGAGGTGAAGGAGCAGGACCTCTTCCCGGAGGCGGAGTCGCGGCCCGGAGAGGCCTTCATCCCGGTGCTGGAGATCAATTCCAGGGCCCCTGCCTACGGCTGGGTCACCGCCGATCCGGATCCCGCCAGGCAGTGGTCGGGACTGGAGCGACTGGTCTCCAAGACAGGGAGTGATTACTCCGACCTTAGATTCCTCGAGGTCTGGCTCAGGCAGAAAGAAGGCAGTGGCGGAAGGATGTACGTCGACCTGGGTGCGGTGAGCGAGAATTACTATCATCCTTGGGCGGATTCACTCAACACCGAGGACAAGGATCACGATGGCAAACTGAGTGAAGCCGAGAACACGGGACTTGACGGGGCTGCCAACGGTCAGCCGGGCGACGACGAGGGAGACTACGAGGACGACTGGTCCTACCGGGAAGGAGATTATTCGCACATAAACGGCACCGAGAACAATCCCAGCCTGGTGCCCGATACCGAAGATCTTGACGGCAACGGCAATCTCGATGGGGACGAGGTCTTCTTCAGGCTTGGCTTTGACCTCGCCGATACCACCTACATCATAAACCGCTCGGGCAGCTGGGTTCACTACCGAATTCCCCTGGCCGACGCCGATACCCTGGGTGGATCTCCCAGCTGGAAATCGATAAGATACATCCGATTCTCTTTTGCCGAGATCGATTCGCCTTCGGTGCTCCAGCTGGCCTACCTTCAGATCTCGGGGGCAAGCTGGCTTGAGGAGGGAATACGCAGGAAGGAAGACATGAGCCGGGTGGAGCCGCTTCCCCGCGAGTCGTTCGAGATCTCCGCCAAGAACACTCGGGATGACCCGGACTATGTTCCGCCTTACGATCCGGGCAAAGATCCTCAGGGCTATAAGAGACGCGAGCAGTCACTGGTATTCAGTATACGGAATCTCGAGCCGGGAAACACTGGATCGATCTACAAGAGCGTCCCCGGCGCGACCGCCGACTACACGCTGTATCACACCCTTGCTTTTTACCTTCACGGTGACCAGGACGTCTCCTCCGAAGAGTTGTATCTCTTTACCAGGGTCGGCTCGGACAGCCTCAACTTCTACGAGTACGGAACCAGGGTCGAGCAGGGCTGGAAGGATGTGCGTGTGCCGTTCGACGAGATCACCAATCTCAAGACCGAGCCTGGGGACTCCGTCACCTTGTACGGGAAGCCCGTCGTCGTGAGGAAGGCTGCCACGGCTGACGGATGGATCGCGGTCTACGGGGAGCCGTCGATAACAAGAATATCGCGAATAGGAGCGGGAGTGGCGAACCTGGGCACCTCCGCCACCGGCGATGGCGGCGTCGAGATCTGGTATGACGACCTGAGACTGACCGACGTACGCAGGGAGACGGGTACCGCCAAGCGTATCTCGGTCGGGGCGGCCTTCTCGGATGTAATCAACCTGACGGCCGACCTCAAGCAGAGCGATACCGAATTCCAGAACCTTGGGGGTGCGCGCAAGGGCTCCGACGATACCGATCTATCGGTCTCGGCGTCGACTGCCCTGGACAGGTTCCTTCCTCAGATGGGCTTTTCCTTGCCTTTCAGCATCGGTTATCACACGGCGAGGTCGCGTCCTACTCTGAGCAGCCGGTCGGATGTGGCCCTGAGGCCCGAACAGAGGAAACTGGAGGAGAGATCGTCGACCGACGACAACTACGCTCTGGCTTTCTCGAGGAGGAAGAAATCCGATAACCTGCTGGTGCGCCTCACTTTGGATGCCCTTAGTGGGCGGGCCTCGTATTCCCGCAAGCGAGGCACTTCACCCGAGCTCGCGGATACCTCCAGTGGCTACACCGGCAGCCTGTCGTACTCATTCAAACCATGGTGGAATCACACCCTCAGGATCTACAGGGGTTATGGAATATCCTATTTCCCGGAGGGAGTGGACGTCGGCGTGTCCGGTTCCACGAGGAGCAACAAGCAGATAGACAAGCGTCAGAATGTGGTCAAACAGAACAGGTACGCAAGGGAAGTCAAGGGTGATTTCTCCGTATCATTCAAACCGATTACTGGTCCCTCGCTCGAGACCGACTACATGCTTAACATGACCCGTGATCTTGATCAGAACAAACGTGTGCCGATACTTTCGAGCATCGGCAAGGGCTGGGAGCTGAAGAGGACCCAGCGGGCCGGTGTCACCATCAGACCCGCAGTCGGCAAACTCCTCAAACCGGCGCTGGGTTACAACGTCAACTACGATGAGAATGCCGATCCCTCGGTCCGGGGTCCCGATGATCCTACGGGTGTGCGGAGGGTCTCGGCCTCGAGCCGATCGACCGTCGATCTTCTGATTCAGACCTCTGTGCTATCCGGCGGAGGCCAGTCCACCGACAGCACCGGCGTGTCTGTTTTCAGGCGTGTTCTGGGTATCATCCCGGATATCGACGTCGGTTACTTCGTCGACCGGAGTTCGAAATACAACAAGCTGCGCAAGCGGCCCGGTCTCAGGTACCAGTTTGGAATAGACACGTCGGTGGACAGGGATCTGGTGCTTACCACCGGAGGTGGGGCCGGCCAGGCCACCGATGATATCACGCGGTCTGAGGGCTTCGATGTTTCAAGCGATCTGCAGCCGATCGAGACGATCTCGGTGACCACCAAGTACAAACTTGATAAGACCGAACGGCTCTATGCAGGGTCAAAGACTTTCACCAGGAATACCGTGTGGCCTGATGTGGCCAGCAACATCTCATCTTCATTCTATCTGCCGGTCTTCAGAGGGAAGGTCAAGAGCTCCTCGATCATGACCGGGTATAAGGGCACTACTTCAACCCGGGGTGAGAGCGATAATGAGACGAATCGCAGCACCAAGTCGGAGTGGCTGCCGCTGGTCGGATGGGACGCAACGTGGAGCAACGGTATGCGTACCACACTCAATCTCCGGCACACCAGCGGTACGACCCGGGACACCAAAGGCACCGGCAGTGAGAAAAACTCGCGCTCCACATCGGTCAACGTTTCGGTGAGACATTCCTTCAGCGCACCCGAAGGGATGTATATCCCCCTGGTCGGCAGGACCGCCAAGCTCAAGAGCAGCATGTCGGTTCAGCTGGATCTCTCATACGAGTCGCGTATAGATATAACCCCGTCGGCCAATAACCGGGTCGATGCCAGCAGGAGTGTCTTTTCGGTGATTCCCAAGGCGAGTTACAGTTTCAGCAAGAATGTCACCGGCTCGGCGGACGCCCGCTTCGAGCAGACCACCGACCGCAAGCTGGATCAGACCTGGAGAACCATAGGCCTCAACGCGTCGGTGCTGATACGCTTCTAGAATTTTCGCTTGCATTCGCCCCGGGCCTGTTGTAAGTTCCTCAATGAGTGGGCCAAGCCCACTCTTAAAGTTTCTACGTGCATGGAGGCTCTCCGGTGGGCCGGGCCGAATTACTTGAAAGAATCAGAAACATCGTTTTGCCTGTATTGGACGGGCTCGGCTATGGCCTTGTGGAGGTTGCTGTTGTAGCTTCGCACGGGAGGAGGACCTTAAGGATATTCATCGACCGGCGTCAGGGCATAAGCCTTGCGGATTGCGCAAGAGTAAGCAAGGCTTTGAGTGCCGAGCTGGACGAGCAGAACATCTTTGTGGGGAGGTACTACCTCGAGGTCTCCTCACCGGGTGCAGAGCGAAGGCTCAGGACCTGCGAGGATTTCGAACGATTTGTGGGGAGGAAGGCCAAGATCAGGTTCAGAGCCGCTGACGGGTGTGCGAAAGAAAAGGTGGGCACGATCGGCAGCTTCACGGAGGACGTGCTTGTGCTTCGCTCTGAGGACGGCGCCGAAGTGGGCGTGCGGTTTGAAGATATCTTGGGTGCCAATCTGTCGATCTGAGAGAAGGCCAGACCTATGGACATGAGTTTCGAAGTGATCCAGGCTCTGAAAGCGATAGCCAGGGAGAAAGATGTCGATGAGAACCTGATCATCGAGACCCTTCAGGCAGCCCTGGTCAGCGCTGCACGAAAGAAATACGGCGCGACGAGCAAGATAGTTGCTGAGATCGATGAGGGTCTCGGGAAGCTCCAGGTCTATTGCTGCAAGGATGTCGTAGAGAAGGTCGAGGATCCTCAGCTCCAGATTTGTCTTGAGGATGCGCTGGAGATCTCGCCGGATGCCACGTTAGGCCATGAAGTGAAGATCGAGATTCCACGCGAGCATTTTGGGAGGAATGCGGTCCAGGCCGCTAAGCAGGTTGTGGTCCAGCGGATCCGGGAGGCCGAGCGGGACAGGGTCTTCAAGGAATACGAAAAACGGGTCGGTGAGGTGGTGACCGGGGGTGTTCAGCAGATCGACCGCGGCAACATAATCGTCAACATCGGCAAGACCGAAGCGATCCTACCTCAGCGGGAGCAGATCCCGCGCGAGCAGTTCAGGCAAGGCAACACCATAAAGGCATACATTGTGGAGGTCTCGAGGACGGCCAAGGGCCCGCAGGTGGTGCTCTCCCGAAGCCACAGCGACTTCATGAAGAAGCTCTTCACGATGGAGGTCCCTGAGATGGAAAGCGGCATTGTGGAGATCAGGGCGATCGCAAGGGAACCGGGCTCTCGTTCGAAGATCGCGGTCTCCTCCAAGGATGGCAAGGTGGATGCGGTCGGAGCCTGCGTAGGCATGAAAGGCTCGCGCGTGCAGTCGGTGGTCCGTGAGTTGGGCGGGGAGCGCATAGACGTGGTTCTCTGGAATGACGATCTGACAGGGTTCGTCACCCGGGCACTCAGTCCGGCCAAGGTCGTGCATGCTGAGATGGATGACGCTGACAACAAGGCGACGGTGGTGGTCGCTGATGACCAGCTCTCCCTTGCGATCGGCAAGGGCGGCCAGAATGCGAGACTGGCTGCGAAGTTGACCAATCTCAAGATAGACCTGATAAACGAGTCGCAGCATAAGGAGCGGCTTGAGTTCCAGAAGATGGCCCGTGTGCCCATTTCGGAGCTGCCGGGTATAGACGACGAGACAAGAAGCAAGCTTGCCGAGGCCGGGTATGAGACGGTGCATGACCTGAGCAAGGCAGAGGTAGGCGAGGTCGCCGCGCTTGAGGGTGTGGGTGAGGAGAAGGCCGGGGAAATGATCGGGGCTGCCAAAGCCAGGATTGCTGAGATCAGGGATCGAAGCAAAGGTGTAAAACCAGCCGGGGACGCGGTCCAGGGGGGAGAACCTCAGCCGCCTCCGGACGGGGCTGAGGGGAAGACTGAGGTCGGGGAGGCGGGGGAGGCAGAATCTTGAGAGAGCGGCACGTTCCCGTCAGAACCTGTGTAGGCTGCCGAGAGAGGCGGCCCAAGACTGACCTTGTACGCTTTGTGTTAGGCGGTCAGGGCGTCCATCTGGGCAGTATTGCAGGACGAGGGATGTACGTTTGCAGGAATCTGGCTTGCGTTGAAAGAGCTCTCAGGCGAAGGGGCTTAAAGGATCTCTGCGCGAAGCTCGGTGATGACCGGGGAATTGCCGGTTTGCGGCAGGCGGTCACCAGTCGTCCGAATGCACGCGATGAAACGGGCGGGAGGCATACATCCTGCTCAATGAGCGGAGGTAGTGCCATTGGCTAGAAAACGAGTCTATCAGGTTGCCCGCGACTTCGATCTTTCGAGTGAAGCTCTTGTTGAGATGCTCAAGAGCATGGGCGTCGCCGTCAAGAGCCACATGAGCGCTATTGACGATGAGACCGTAACGCGCCTCGGCGAGAAGCTCCGGCTGGAGAAGGAAGAGGTCAAGAAGGAAGAGGCCCGGAAGAAGCAGATAGTCGAGAAGGTTGAAATAAAGGAGAAGCCCGAACCGAAGCCGGCGGAGCCCCCCAAGCGAGTGGGCACGAGAAGGCGCGTAGACGAGAAATCGGTGAAGGAGAGCGTCAGGAAAACCCTGGCCGAGATCGACGGCAAGAAGGTGAGAAGACGCAAGCGCAAGTCCGGCCTGGGGGAGGATCTGGAGGAAGATCAGGGCAAGGTAATCAGGGTCACTGAGTTCATTTCGGTCGGCGAGCTGGCTTCAGTGCTCGGTGTGAAACCGGCCGAGGTGGTCACCTGCTGCATGAGGCTGGGGGTGATGGCCACCATCAATCAGAGGCTGGACGCGGACACTATTGAAACCATAGCGGACGAGTTCGACTACGCGGTTGAGTTCATAAAGGAATACGGCGCCGAGATTGCCGAGGAGGAGGAATCTGCCGAGGTGTCAAGGCACCCGGTGGTGACCATCATGGGTCATGTAGACCACGGCAAGACCTCGCTCCTGGATTATGTACGAAGCAGCAAAGTGGTCGCCGGTGAGTCCGGAGGCATAACTCAGCATATCGGTGCTTACGAGGTGGAGACCACCGGTGGCAGGCTGACCTTCCTTGACACCCCGGGCCATGAGGCTTTCACGGCGATGAGGGCGCGGGGTGCCCAGGCCACCGACATCGTGGTGCTGGTGGTCGCTGCCAACGAGCGTGTGATGCCTCAGACTATCGAGGCGATCGATCATGCTAAGGCCGCCGAGGTGCCGATAATAGTCGCGATCAACAAGATCGACCTGCCTGACGCCAACGTGGACAGGATAAAGCAGGAGCTGGCCTCCAACGGGCTCACACCCGACGATTGGGGCGGGAATGTGCTCATGGTTCCGGTTTCCGCCAAACGAGGGGACGGTGTGGAGCATCTGCTTGAGATGATCCTCTTGCAGGCCGAGATGCTGGCCCTGAAGGCGCCGAGTGAAGGCAGAGCCACGGGGGTTGTGATAGAGTCCCGTGTCGAGCAAGGCCGCGGGATAGTGATAACCGTTTTGATCCAGAAGGGCGAGCTCCGGTCGGGTGATCCCTTCGTTGCCGGCGTGTGGCAGGGCAAGGTTCGGGCGATGTTCAATGAGCGTCGCAAGAACGTTGACCTGGCGCACCCTTCATCGCCGGTAGAGGTTCTGGGTTCCAACGGTGTGCCTCAGGCCGGCGATTCCTTCATGGTCACCAGGGACGATCGAGAAGCGAGAGAGATTTCTGCCAAGAGGCAACTGCTGCAGCGGGAGAAGGATCTTCGCAAGTCGGTCCACATCAGCCTCCAGGATCTCTATGCAAGAATCCAAGCGGGCGAGATCAAGGAACTGAGGGTGGTGACCAAGGGTGACGTGGATGGGTCTGTAGAGGCCCTGAGCGATTCTCTTCAGAAACTTGGGTCCGATAAGGTTTCGATGAAGGTGATCCATAGAGGCGTTGGTCCGGTCAACGAATCGGACGTTCTTCTGGCTGCCGCCTCGGACGCGATCGTGGTTGGTTTTCACGTTGGAGTGCTTCCCAAGGCCAGAGAGATAGCCAAGCGCGAGCAGGTCGATGTGAGAACCTACAATATCATATATGAAGTCACCGAGGATATACAGGCCGCCATGGAAGGCCTCCTCGGCCCGGTGATGGAAGAGAAGGTGACCGGGAATGCCGAGGTCAGGAAAGTTTTCGGCATAAGGCGGGTCGGTACGATCGCCGGCTGCTACGTGACCGACGGCACTCTCGTGCGGAATGGTTTCGTCAGGGTTTTGAGAAACGGCGAGTTGGTGGTTGACGGCAAGATCTCTTCCCTCAAGCGATTCAAAGACGACGCCAAGCAGGTCACTCAGGGGTACGAGTGCGGTGTCGGGGTTGAAGGTTTTGACGATCTTCAGGAGGGTGATGTCATCCAGGCGTATGTCCTTGAAGAGGTAAAGAGGTCGTAGGAGACTACGTTGGTCATTGGGACCTGCAAGCTCACGCTGCACATTCCCGACGGAGGCTCCCTCAAGGCGAAGAGGTCGGTCTTAAGAAGGCTCAAGGATCGAGTTAAGAACAAGTTCAATGTCTCGATTGCCGAGGTCGGTGACTGCGATCTCTGGCAGCGCTCGACCCTCGGTATAGCGACGGTATCCAAAGACAGCGTGTTCGCCAACCAGGTGATTTCGAACGTTGTAAGCTTGATCGAATCCGACGTGGACATAAGTGTGATCGACATCCAGACCGATTTTGAGGTGATTTGATCTTGCAGTCGCGAAGGCTGGACAGGCTGGGGGGACAGATACAGGAAGAGGTCAGCGATATCATATTGCGGAAACTCAGAGACCCCAGAATCGGTTTTGTGACCGTTACCAAGGTGAGGGTCAGTGCCGATTTGAGCTACGCGAGCATCTATATCAGCGTCATGGGAGGCGCCGAGGACATTGACCGCAGCCTTGAGAGTCTCGAGGGCGCCAGCAGCTTCATAAGATCCGAGATGGGCAAGAGGCTCAAGATTAGACATATTCCAGAGATAAGATTCCACTATGACGACACCGAAATCAAAGGCGCACGGATCGACTCGCTCTTGAAGCGCCTCAAGGAAAGCCGGGATGACCGAGACCCCCAAGTCGATAGCTGATCTGATAAAGAAATCGCAGTCCTTCCTCATAACCTCGCATATCGATCCCGACGGCGATGCGGTAGGTTGTCAGATTGCTATCTATTCTGTGCTAAAGCGGTTAGGTAAAACTGCTAAAGTAGTATGTGAGGATGGAGTGCCCGCTTCCTATGCCTTTCTCGAGGGTGCCCGCGATGTGTTACTTGTGCCCACCGAGCCCTGCGATGTTGCGATCGTGGTAGACGTGGGGGCGTTGGATCGTACGGGCTGGGTCAGCGAAATCGTGAAGCGGTGCGGGACCGTAATCAATATCGATCACCACAGGTCCAATGACCGGTTCGGCACCTATAACCTGGTGGAGATGGAGGCCGGAGCCTGCGGCGAGATCGTCTACAGGGTGCTCAGCGAGTTAGGCGTAGGATTCGAGAGGAGCGAGGCGGAGGCCCTGTACGTTGCGATTTTGAGCGATACGGGGTGTTTCCGGTTTTCCACCACCACCGCGGAGACCCTCGATATTGCGGCTCACCTTCTCAGGGTCGGCGTAAGGCCCTATCATGTGGCTTCCGAGATCTACTGGCAGAAATCCTTTGCTTCGCTGAAGATACTCGGAACCGCCCTTTCCTCGGTCGAGGTCTCGCCCGACGGCAAGATTGCGACCATGGAAGTGACCCGCGGCATGTATCGAGATTCCGGCGCCACCGGCATTGATACCGACGGCTTTGCGAACTATCCGAGGTCCATCGATGGGGTGGCGATCGGCGTCCTCTTGAGGGAAGCCGATCAAGGTCACTTCAGAGTAAGCCTCAGGGCCGCCGAGGGCTACGATGTCGACGCGGTGGCCAAAGCGTTCGGCGGTGGCGGACACGCCACGGCCGCCGGTTTTCGGATTGAAGGCGACCTTGCGGCGATCAAAGCCAAGGTGCGCGAGCAGATCCGGTCCCACTTGAGGAACCTGGAGCAAGTTGCCGGACCTTAGACCTATGGATGGAATCCTCATACTCGACAAACCGGGCGGGATGACTTCCCATGACGTGGTGGTCCAACTTCGGCGCCTGCTCGGTACCGAAAAGATCGGCCACTCGGGAACCCTTGATCCCAATGCGACAGGGGTTCTGATCGGCCTTATCGGCAAGGCCACCAAGATATCCCGATTCCTTATGAGTCTCGGCAAGGAGTACATATTCACCATCCAATTGGGGGTCGAGACCGATACACTCGATAAATGGGGCAAGGTGGTGATGGTCGAGAGCTGCGAAGGGGTCGGACCTACACAGATCCTCGATGCCGCCTCCCGGTTCAGAGGCAGATACCAGCAGATAGCTCCGTCGCTTTCGGCGATCAAGCACCGGGGCACGCCCCTCTACAAGTTGGCCCGGCGTGGTCTGGCAACTCCGCTGAAGACCAGGGTGGTCCAAATAACGGATTTCCAGGTGCTGGACATATCGATGCCCTACGTCACGATCCGGGTGGCCTGTTCCTCGGGCACCTACGTGAGGTCGCTTGCGCGAGACATGGGAAGACATCTCGGTTGCGGCGCCTCGGTCACCAGCCTTAGGCGGATAACCATAGGAAGTTTCACCATAGACGCCGCCACGCCCTTGAACAATCTGCTGGAGGGAAGGACAAGTGCCGGCGACGTGATTCTGTCGATCGAAAAGGCTCTTGAGCACCTGCCCAAGATTGGCCTGAAGGCGGCGAGCGTCCGAAGCATAAGATCCGGAAGGCAGCCTTGCGCGGCTGACTTCGACGGCGCTGCCATGGGCACCGACGGCAAGTACGTTGCCCTGACAGATGAAGCCGGCACCATAATCGGGATCGCGGTGCGAGGGGAGCACCCCGATGCCGAGCTTAGAACCGAGAGGATACTGTGACGAGCGCTTTGGAAAACCAGAGAATCCATGAGGAGGCTCAGGTCTGAGGATTCTAAGGGATCTTGAGAGAACAGGTAGGCGGTCCGGGAAGTCGGTGGTCACGATCGGCGCCTTCGATGGGATTCACGTGGGCCACAGAAGGATCCTCGAAGAGGTGGCAATCCTGGCCCGCGGGCTTGGTGTCACGGGCGTAGCGGTCACATTTGAGCCTCATCCGGTCTCCGTCATCCGGCCCGACCGGGCTCCCCTGATGCTGACTACCCTCAGGGAGAAACTGGCGCTTATCGCGGAGGCCGGCCTTGACCAGACGGTGATATTGAGGTTTACTTCTACTCTCGCCGGACGTCGGGCCGAGTGGTTTGTAAGGAGACTTCTGGTTGCGAAACTCAATATGGCCAGACTCGTTATCGGCTACGATTTCCATTTCGGGCGAGGCCGGGAGGGCAATGCCCGGTATCTTGAGGCACTCGGGGAGGAGATCGGCTTCGGGGTGGATATCGTGCCTCCGGTTGATTTCCGGGGTCGTCCGGTCAGCTCGACGCGGGTTAGAACATCGCTGGCGCGAGGAGAGGTCCGGGCTGCATCGGAGATGCTTGGCAGAATGTACAGCTTGGCGGGTAGGGTCGTGAAGGGAGAGGGCAGAGGCAGGCTGCTCGCATTTCCGACTGCGAATCTTGAACTGGAGGAGGCCGGCAAGATGTTGCCTCGCTTCGGCGTGTATGCAGTGAGGGTGAAGCTCGGCCGGGCTTGTTATCCCGGCGCGCTCTATATCGGCACCAAGCCCACCTATGGAGGCGGGCGTCCTGCGGTCGAGGTCTACATTATGGGACTCACGGCAAATCTGTACGGGCGAAAGTTGGAGGTATTCTTTGTCGATAGAATAAGAGGTGAGCGGCAATTCAAGGATCAAACATCCCTGAGGCGGGCGATTGCGGCCGACGTGGAGCGTGCGGCCGGACTCCTTCAGAATTAGCTCTTGATTTGTGCGCGAAAAATGTCTAATTAATAATGTTCGGGAGGGGGTGACAACGAAGTGAGTCTAGAAAAGGACAGGAAACAGGAAATAATCAAGAAGTTCCAGGTTCATGAGAGTGACTCTGGTTCACCCGAGGTTCAGGTTGCGCTCCTCACGGAGCGCATCAATCATCTGACCGGGCATTTCCAGGTTCACAAGAAGGATTACCATTCGAGGCGAGGTCTCCTCAAGCTGGTCGGCCAGCGGAGGCGGCTTCTTGATTATCTCAAGTCCCGAAAAGCAGACAAGTACCGGCAGCTAGTAAAGGAGCTGGGTCTGCGCAAATAGACGGATCTTGAGGTAAAGGAGTGTTAAGGACGAACTTATGATTCATCAGGAGAAGGTTGAGATCGGCGGAAGGACGCTTTCGATTGAAACAGGCAGGGTCGCAAAGCAGGCTGGTGGTGCGGTGATGGTTACCTACGGTGAAACGGTTGTCTTGGCGACCGCTGTGGTTTCCAAGGAGCCGCTCGAAGGCGCGGGCTTTCTGCCGCTGTTGGTCGAATACCGGGAAAAGTCATATGCCGCCGGGAAAATCCCCGGGGGTTTTTTCAAACGCGAAGGGCGGCCATCGGAGAAGGAGACTCTGACTGCGCGGCTTATTGATAGGCCCATCAGATCCCTGATCTGGGATGGCTTCACCAACGAAGTGCAGATAATTACGACGGTGCTTTCGTCGGATCAGCAGAACGATTCCGACGTGCTTGCTCTGATAGGCGCCTCAGCAGCGCTTGGACTGGCGGGTGGACCTTATGGGGGACCGCTGGGCGCGGTCAGAGTCGGGAGGAAGAACGGCGAGTTTATCGTCAATCCGACCTTCGCCGACAGGGAAGAAGGGGACATTGACCTGGTGGTGGTTGGTGTGGGCGACCAGGTGGTGATGCTGGAGGGTGGGATGAAGGAGGTCAGCGAGGCAGATTTCCTCGAAGCGATCAGAGTCGGCGTGGAGGTTCTACCGAAGAGCATCGAGGTCCAGAAAGCCCTGATTGCCAAGTGCGGCACTCCGAAGATGGAGTTTGTGCCCAAGCAGATCAACCCGGAGATATTCGACGCGGTGCGCGCCCTCGCCGAGGCCAAGATCGTCGGCGCGATCACTACGCCGGACAAGGCACTCCGGCATGAAGAACTGGAGACCATCAAGGAAGAGACGCTCGCTGCCCTAAAGCAGAGATTCCCCGAGGGCGAGGCGGAGATCACCGAATCGTTTTCTAAGATCGAACGCACCACTGTGAGAGAGATGATTCTGAAGCAGGGCCTGCGTCCGGACGGCAGAGGCCTACGCGATTTGAGACAGATCACCTGCGACGTGGGGATACTGCCCAGGACCCACGGATCAGCCCTGTTTACGCGGGGCCAGACCCAGGCTCTCGCTGTGACCACGCTGGGCACCTCGATGGACGAGCAGCGTGTGGAGGACTTGGCTGGCGAGACAAAGAAGGCCTACATGCTCCACTACAACTTCCCGCCGTTCAGCGTCGGTGAGATAAGGCCCTTAAGATCGCCTGCAAGGCGCGAGATCGGGCACGGTGCCCTGGCGGAGCGAGGGATCCAGCCCGTCATCCCGCTGGCAGAGGTCTTTCCATATACGATCCGGATCGTTTCCGACATACTTGAGTCCAATGGCTCATCCTCGATGGCCACGGTCTGCAGCGGAACGCTCTCCTTGATGGATGCCGGCGTGCCCATAAAGGCACCGGTCGCGGGCGTTGCGATGGGGCTGGTGAAGGATGCCGGCGGCTACCGTATTCTGACCGACATTCTGGGGCTGGAGGATCACCATGGCGACATGGATTTCAAGATAACTGGGACCCGGCAGGGACTTACTGCGGTCCAGATGGACCTCAAGATATCCGGTGTCGGATTCGAGATCATCAAAGAGGTCGTGTCCCAGTCAGGCCCCAACAGGATTGAGATACTCGACATAATGGAACGCACGATATCGGCTCCGAGGTCGGAGCTCTCGGCCTATGCGCCGCGAATACTCGCCATCATGATCGACAGGGACAAGATCAGGGAAGTGATCGGTCCCGGCGGCAAGACAATCAGGAGGATCATCGAGGAGACCGGAACGGTGATCGATATCGAGGATTCGGGAGAGGTTAAGATCGCATCCCCGGACAGCGCCGCCTGCAACAAGGCGCTCGACATGATCAAGGCGATAATCGAAGAGCCCGAATTGGGAAAGACCTACAACGGTATAGTCAAGCGGATCGTCGACTTCGGAGCGTTCGTCGAGATTCTCCCCGGCAAGGATGGACTGCTTCACATCTCAGAGATCGAGCACGGGCGCATCAACAAGGTGACCGATGTCCTCAAGGAAGGCGACGACGTGCAGGTCAAAGTGATCGGTGTCGAAAGGGACGGCAAGGTCAGGCTGAGCAGAAAAGCGCTCCTGGGCGCGCGAGAACGCCCTAAATGAAGTTGTCCTACCGCAAAGATGTCCTCCCAAACGGCATCAGGATTGTCACCGAATCCAGCAGGGACGCTGGCTCGGTTTCCCTGGGGTTCTGGGTCGGCGTCGGCTCGAGCCTTGAACCGCTCAAGATGGCAGGTGTCTCCCACTTCATCGAGCACATCCTCTTCAAGGGAACTGCAAAGCGGTCGGCTTTTGAACTTGCCAACGTGCTGGAATCCGTCGGCGGCAGCATCGACGCGTTCGCCGGCAGAGAGAGCACCGCGTTCGTCGCGCGTTGCCTTTCGGAACATATGGGCAAGGCGGTCGACGTGATAAGCGACATGCTCTGTGGGCCGGCGATGAGAGAGAAAGACATCGAGCTGGAGAAGAGGGTGGTCTTTGAGGAAATCCGAAGCCTCGAGGACACACCGGAGGACGTCGCTCACGAGCTGTTGGCTGCATCGGTATGGCGCAAGAACCCCGTGGGGAAATCCGTGCTCGGAACCGGGGATACCGTGGGGAGATTCACTCGGGGAAGCGTGATGCCGTTCTTCAAGTCCTTCTACGCATCACCCAACATCATCGTCGCGGCAAGCGGAAGAGTCGACCACCGGAGGCTGGTCGGGAGCGTAAACCGAATGCTCAAGGTGCCCGCCAAGTGCCCTCCGCCTGGGCCTCAGACTTTTTCTAGTGGGGTGGCCAGGGTTCACAACGCAATCCGGAGGGTTTCGCAGTGCTACATATGTCTCGGTGTCGAGGCCCCGCCCTATACCAGCGGCCGTAGGTTTGCCAACATGATGCTCTCCATGATCGTAGGTGGAGGCATGACCTCGAGGCTCTTTCAGGAGGTACGCGAAAAGGAGGCCCTGGCTTACACCGTCTATGGCTCGTGCGAGTTTTATCGCAACACCGGTATCTTCTTCGTTTTCCTCGCGGTCGACCCCAAGAAGGCAAAGAAGGCAATCGGCCGAGTCGTTAAGGAACTCAAGAAGCTCAAGACCAACGGCCTTGCCCGCGGGGAGCTCAGCAGCGTCAAGCAGCAGTTTAAAGGCGGACTCCTGCTGGGGCTGGAGAGCAGCGCGGCCAGGATGAACCGCCTGGTAAGGCACGAGTTCTACCTCAACGACTACCACCCGATCGAGGATTCTCTCAGGAAGATCAGGCGCATCAAAGAATCCGACATCATGGATGAGGCGCGGCTGCTGCTGGACCCTTCCGCCTTCTCGCTTGTGACCGTAGGGCCGTCCACCACCGACTTCCCTTCAGAGAGCGATCTGAGCTTCTAGCCGCACCGATCACGGAGAGATTTGGTTTGACAAGGCCCAGTCTGTTCAGGTACCTTAGATACTGCTATGGAAGCGGCAAAACCAAAGCTGGTGGTGCTTGGCGGGTGGCCGGAGTTGAGCCCCGGGCAGGAGCTCCTTTCCTGTTCGCGGTTTCCCGGTGTGCGCTCAGAGCATCCGTGCGAGCACTGCAAGTGCTGTGCTTGCCACAGGCTCTGTACCAAGTGCCGGGAGAACTGCCGTCCGATGAAGTCATCGCTGATTCCAGTGATATATTGTCCGGATTTCGTCGATCTAAGGACCCTTGGTCCGGTCAGATATCTCTACCGGTCAGATTGCGGGTGTGAGTACCGGCTCCGCCTGCCCGGTACCCGATAGGCCTTTTCCTTTCCCGGTTTCCTTTTGGCGTGAGCGAGATCAAAGTCAGAATCAAGAGGCTTCCGAACAGTAAGGGGCTTGGACTGCCCGTGAAGGCGAGCCAGGGTTCCTCAGGTTTGGACCTTCTTGCCTGTGTTGAGGACAAGCTGGAGTTGGGGCCGGGAGAGTTCGCGCTGATTCCAACGGGGCTCTGTGTCGAGATTCCCTATGGTTTTGAAGCCCAGGTGAGGCCGCGTTCCGGTCTGGCTCTGCGTAACGGGGTGACCGTCCTCAATACGCCGGGCACTATTGATTCCGACTATAGGGGGGAGGTTGCGGTCGTACTCATCAACCTCGGCAAGCAGTCGTTCGAGGTCAGGCGCGGCGACCGGATAGCTCAGATGGTCTTCTCCGAGGTCTGTCATCCTGCCTTCGAGGAGGTCCAATCCCTCGACGATACGGCAAGAGGTGGGGGCGGCTTCGGCCACACCGGAGTTCAATGACGATACTGACTTACCACAAGATCGGCCGCCAATTCGAGATCGGCATCACCTCCGTACCCCGACCGCGTTTCAGACAACATATCGAGATCATGGTTTCAGCGGGGAGACCGTTTGCCAGGGCTCGGGATGTCGTCACGGCATCGGGCATCACGGACCAAATTGCCCTGACCTTCGATGACGGGTATGAGACGGTCTACACTGAGGCCCTTCCTGAGATGATGGAGCGGGGGATTGCCGGCACAGTCTTTCCGGTTGCCGGTGCAATCGGGGATGTCAACCGCTGGGATGTGAGGCTCTCCCCGCGGCCCTTTCGACACCTCACGTGGCCCCAGCTAAGGGATCTCGCGAAACATGGTTTTGAGGTGGGATCGCATACCATGTCTCATCGCGATCTCACCCGACTGACCGCACGCGATCTCCTGGAGGAGCTTGCGGCATCGAAGATCCTGCTTGAAGATCGCCTTGGGGTCGCAGTGGTCTCCATAGCGTATCCGTTCGGGAAGGTCAACCGGATGGTGATCGAGGCGGCTCTCGGAAGCGGGTACACGTGCGGCTTCCTGAGCTCGCCGCGGCCGGCAGGCGAAGAGCCGAAGGAGCTCGGTCGTGCGGGCTGCGCCCGGGAGGAGAATGCGGAAGTGAGCGCCTGGCGGCAGATGGCCGTAGGCCGAATGTCGGTCTACTCGATCGACCATCGGGCGAGCCTCTTAAGGAAACTCGGAGGGGTGCCGGGCTACCGCTTCGAGGCCCTCAAGAACAGGGTGATAGCCCGTCTGTCCCACGGGACCACCCTGATCAAGAAGTGAGGATCCCTTGGCCGGACGATCGTCACCTCTGGCGAGACTAGCTGATATCATCTTCCTCACCAGACCTCTTCTGCTATGCGCCTCGGCAACCTTCTTCTACGCAGGTGCAATCTCTGCGCTGAGGACTGCCACCGGTTCGTACGGCATCAGGTTGATGCTCACCGCCCTGCCCAGCCTTGCTCTCTATAGCCTGGTTGTGGCGGTTGCCTTTGTGGTCAACCAGGTGTTTGATGTCAAGAGCGACGCCGTTAACAGGAAGAACTTCATCCTTCCCGCAAATGCGGTCACCAAGGCCGAGACCGTCATCCTCTTGGCACTGCTGCTTATTGCGATCGGGGTGCTGCTTCGGGGGCGCGACAGCATCGTCATGATGCTGGTGGCGGTTGGTCTCGCGCTTGGCATTCTCTACTCGGTCCCGCCGGTGAGGCTCAAAGGTAAGCCGATCGCCGACCTCCTGGCGAACGCAATCGGCTTCGGATGGATCGGCTTCGTGATGGGCTGGCTGGTCTTCTCCGACTTCGGCCGCGAGCCTCTGGTCAGATCGTCACCCTACGTGATCGCCATGGCCGCGATCTTTCTCAATACCTGCATTCCTGATGAGGTGGGCGACCGGGCCGCCGGGGACAGCACCACGTGCGTTGTCTTCGGCAAGACCGCAGTCAGCATTGTCGCGCTGGCCTTGATGTGCCTTGCGGCCGCGGCCGGGATCATCTCGGGTGAACCTATCCTGGCGCTCGCGGCACTTGGCGCCACTCCTGCCTTCGTCGCGGTTGCAGTCAGGCCCACATGCTCGAACTCGGTCCTCGCCAGCCAACTTGCAGCCAGAATCCTCTTCTTGCTGGTGTGCGTCTGCGCCCCCATCCTCGCCGTGATAGGTGCGATCGTGTATGTTGCGTCGAAGATCTATTATGCCAAACGGTTCGGTGTGGGTTACCCAAGGCTGACCGGGGCCGATCTTGAGGGCAGCGACGTCCGCTAGGACGACAAGAGATAGGAATCGTTGGACGCGAGGTGCCTGTATGGGTAGGCGTGGCCGTAGCGATCCCTGGTCGCCCCGGGGCTCAGCAGTTTGGCCGAGACCAGTTCGCGCAGGTCGTTGGGATAGGCTCCCTTGATCCCTTTATAGGCATCGAGGGCGAAGCGGACGTTTTCGATCTCCCTGACCTCCACAAAGTCCTCCAGGGTCATGCGCATCTCGATTGCGGGCGGATGGTGGTAGCTTGCGGGTGTGATTAGGGCGAACCTCAGTCCCACCGCCACCACTATCATCGCAAGAGTCGCCAGTGACGATTTCTTTGCAGAGATCCTTCTTGTGGGCTGGGTCTCCGAGGGTTCCGGGGCGATCGATATTACCCCTAGGGCAAACAGCTTCTCCAGAATATCCAGAGTCTCGACTTCATCGGTGTCGCTCTGCTCGATTATCTGATCGATCGTCATATTGCCGTTTACCAGCTTCAATAGAGCCAGGTCATCTTCCTCCAGGGGCAGTGCCTCGTAATTGGGCTCGGCTATGTCCAGGCGCGTATCCAGACCGGGCAGGAAGCGCCTTATCTCATCGACCTCATCCTTTCGCCTCAAGGCCTCCATCAGGATAGGCTCAAGCCTGAGGGGTTCCCCGAGTTTCTGATCGGGCACGCCGTCCGACGAGGCCGTGAACTCGTATGTCCCAGCTTCCCATTTGACCATATTGGTCACTATTTGAAGCGCATATCGAGACAGCAGGTCCCCCAGTTTAGCGTCGTCCACAATCTTCTCTTTCAACATTACGTCGATTATGTCGCCGCCCTCGGTCTTCTTGGACTCGAGCACCCTGTGCAGATTCTCGATCGTGATCTCGCCGTTTTCGAGCAGGTAGGTCAGGAAAGGATCGCCCGCAGTTTGTCTCCGGTCCCGCGCCGAGATTATCTTGCCGGAATCGAAAAAAAGGACCGCTGTGCGGCCCTTGCTCCTTACCTGCAGAACTCCGCTTTTCTCCTGGGTCCCGATCAGCTGCAAGATCTCGGCTGCGCTGAAAGTTCCCAGTTCTCCTCGCATGCTCATCTTCTACTCTTCTCCCGAGGACCTGACGACCAGCAAGACGGACCTCCATGCGTACAGGGCATAGACCGCAACGAAGACAATGATGCCCCATCCGAAACTGCGTCCAAGGTCCAGCTGGGGCACCGGCTTCATGGGCCCGCCGCCGGTCACCATCACAATCAGCAGCGTGAAGATCACAACCGACAGCAGGAATCCCTTGATTTTCGAACCAAGAAGGTGGTACGTGCTTCCTGGGGCGAGAAACCCCAACACCAGTGTCAAGATGCCCTTACGGGTCTCCAGCCGCGTTACCCTTTGCTCCAGTTCCTTCTCAAGCGCGTCGTTATCATCCGCGTTGGCCTGCTTTATGGCCCGGCACTCCGGACAGAGGACATCGCGCCGCCTGCGCTTGACTACCTGGGATCCGATCACGCTCTCGCAAATGTCGCACTTGGCCGGCAGCTTGGCACCTCGCATCAGCATGAATGCTGATGCTGCCAGCAACGCGAGCACAAGCAAGCCCGGCCAGCCCGATTCGGTCGGATGATAGGGCGATTTGAGCATCTTGTTCTCAGGTTGCATCGCCAGTTCCCAGAGGATCTCTGTCTCAAGGATCATCGGAATCATCGTGGGCCTGTCCTTGGCGGTCACCAGGGATCTGGTGAGGTCGAAGTCCAGACTGGAAGCCTTGGCGATCTCCTCCTGAGCCACATCGTAGTAGAGAAGGGAGTTTAGAGTCTGAGAATAATTGTAATGAATCAGGGCTTCTCTTGGGCCGTATCTCAGCGCCTCCTGGAATGCCTTCTGGGCTTCGCGGTAGCTTCCGAGATTGTGAAACGCGATTCCGATGTTGTTCAGGATCGCGGCGTTGTTGCGCGTGAACTTCGATGCGAGGTTGAAGTGCTCGATCGCCAGCGCATTCTCTCCGGTCCTAAGGTAGAGGAGGCCGCGCATGAATTCGCCTATCGGGTCGTTCTCCGCGAGCACCTTATTCGTCTTTGCAGCCCGGGCCAGTCGCTCCTCGGTGGTGTCACCCGCGAGGGCAACTATCTTGGTCGGAGAGCCGGGATACTGGGTCGATACCACCCGCGCCGTCAGATCGAGGATGGGCACAAACGCCACCAGGAAGACCAGGAAACCCACCATCACTCTCCGGTCAGAGGCAGTGGCATATCGCCAGGCAAGAGCGCTGCCTATGATCGCTGCCCACGTGACCATGGCAATCAGGCTTAAGCCTGAGAGCAATATGAAAAACGAAGCTATCGAGCTCGCGACCATGATCTTCAGGGACCTCTCGCCGAATGCGGGGGAGAAGGTCAGGAAGACTGAGAACCAGACGATTCTGGCATATCGGGCAAGTACCGAGACGATCGCCACGTAGGCCGCGATGCCAATCGCAAGGAGGATCACCAGCAGCAGGTTCGATAGGAAGAAGGACTGATAGGAGAAGTCTGCCAGGAGCAGCTTGACCCCGGTAGCGAATTCCAGGACCGCGTCCATCAGCGACCGCCTGAGATGGAGCCTGGCCAGCATGAAATGGGGGCGCGGTGACGTCCTCGCATATCCGGCAGCTTTCATGAAAGCCTCCGCTGCGAGATCGGGCCTGCCCTCTTTGAGATACTGGTGTCCTTGCCACATGCTCATGTTCGAAAGCAGGACGGAATCGCTGGTCTGGCCGGATGTCTCCTCGGCGGCTCGACACACGGCAGGCGCCAGCAAAACCAACGCTAGAAAGACCAGTATGCCTCTTCTAAGCAAACTATATCCTCTCTGTGTCCAAAGCGGTTCCTATGGTCACGACCCCAATTAGAAGATGTCCAATTTCATTTTCGGCAGGTTTGTTGCCTCTCTTTAGCAGCTTCGTCGCTCTGTTTGCATGGAATTACAAAGAGTTACTGGGATTGGTGCAAAGCAAGGTTTTGTGTTGACATACCGGAAACAAGGAACTTAAGCTTAAGGACCGACCAACACTGAGGCGGATTCGCATGAAAGTTCTAAAGCTTGCTCTCCGAGCTACGGCGACCCTGGGGCTGATGGTGGTTCTGGCGGCGCCCTGCCTGGTCGCCGGGACGGTCCACCTGAGTTACGCCGTTGGGATCGACGGGGAGGACATCTCGGGCAACAACCAGATCGGACTTGCCGGAGAGTATCTTCACCGACCCATAAGGGTCCACGTGAGCGATGACGAGGGCCGGATCTTGGGCGGCATCCCGCTGGAATTCAAGGTGGTTGAGGCCGGCACCGGCCTTGAGTCAGCGGCGGGATTTCCGCAGATTGACAACCCTCAGGTCGAAACTGGTCCCGATGGCAATGCCGCGGTTACGTTGCGCTTCGGCTCTCGCAGCGGCACATTTCACATTCTCTGCTCGCCCGCGTCTCAGCACGGCAATTCCCTGGTTTTCACCGTCAAGGCATACCGGCAGCATTGGCTGGTCTTCATGCTGGTAGGCATATCGGGGGGGCTGGCCATATTCCTTTTCGGCATCCGCTTTGGGGGGCGCGGCCTCCAGAAGGCCGCCGGCAAGAGGCTGCGGGACACGGTCGCCAGACTCACGACCAACAGGTTCATGGGACTGGTGACCGGAGTGATCATCACCGCGATAATTCAGAGCAGCAGTGCCACCACGGCGATGCTCGTGAGCTTTGCCAATGCCGGCATAATCGGCCTCAGCCAGGCGCTCGGCGTGATCCTGGGAGCCGATATCGGTACCACGCTAACGGTGCAGCTGATCGCTTTCAGGATTTTTGACTACGCCCTGGTGATTGTCGCAGCCGGCTTCATTCTGCTGGCCTCGAAGATCGAGCGGTACTCGAGGTTGGGGCAGATAATTATGGGCTTCGGCCTGCTGTTCTTCGGCATGACCATCATGGCCGGAGCTGTGGAACCTGTCAAAGACCATCCGACCTTCGTGCGGTTCATGCTCGGGGTGGAGCGAAACCCAGTGCTGGCGATTGCGATCTCGGCCCTTTTCACCGCCCTTATCCACGGTAGTGCCGCGACCATCGGACTGGTCCTTATATTCGCGTTTGAGGGCGTGATAACCCTGAAGAGTGCCATACCCCTTGTTCTGGGAGCCAACATCGGCACCTGTGCCACCGCTCTCTTGGCAAGCGTGAGCAGCAATGCGGAGGGCAAGAGGATCGCCTGGGCCCATACCCTCTTCAAGATCAGTGCTGTTGTCATGATATTCCCGTTTCTCAACCAATTCACCAACCTGGTCAGCTCGACCAGCTCGACCGTCACCCGCCAGATTGCCAACGCCCACACCCTCTTTAATGTGGGAGCTGCTGTCCTGTTCTTTCCTTTCGTCAAACCCTGGGGCAAGCTCTTCAAGTTCCTGGTCAAGGATGAGGAAGTCAGCGTAGAGGTCTTCAGACCTGCCTATCTCGATCATCGCGTGCTGGATACGCCGTCGCTGGCCCTCGGCCAGGCGACCCGGGAGATCTTGAGAATGGCCGATATCACCTACGGTGTTTTCTCCAAATCGATTGATGTCTTTCTCACCGATAACGAGGCCTTGAGGGAGAAGCTGATTGAGGAAGACGACAAGATCGACATGCTGGAGGAAGCGATCACACCCTATCTGACGCAGATCTCCGGCAAAGACATGTCGGATGAGGAGGCCCAGCGAGCTGTCTCGCTCCTCTTTATCGTCAAGAACCTCGAGCTGATAGGCGATATAGTCTCCAAGAGCCTTATGGACCTAGCTCTTAAGAAGATAATGGTCTCGCCCAGGTTCTCGAAGGACGCGCTGGACCGCATCCGGGAATATCACGATCAGATCGAAAAGACGTTTCAGATGGCTATCGATTCGTTCGCGTCCCAGGACAAGAAGCTGGCCGAGGAGGTTGTGGAGCGCAAGTCAGAGATGAACATCCTCGAGCGGCAACTGCACAAGGAGCATCTCTCGCTCCTGAAGGGAAGCCGGGACGAGGTGGTGGAGACCAGCACGGTCTATCTTGATGCGATCAGCGATCTCAAGCGAATCAACTCGTATGCTTCGGGTATAGCCTACGCGGTTCTCGGCAGGCTGTAGCCGGCGTTGGCTCAAGGGAGAAGGTCATGACGTCGGTTTATGTTGCTGACATCGGTAAGTACACCGGCAAGGAAGTGGTGATAAAGGGCTGGGTGTCGCAGATGCGCTCCAGCGGCAAGATTAGGTTCATTGTCGTGAGAGACGGGACCGGTATTCTTCAATGCGTGCTGAGCCAGGCCGACTCCGAATCTGCGTTCGACACTTACGACCGGCTGACCCAGGAGACCTCATGCATCGTTTGGGGGACGGTAAGGGAGGATAAGCGCGCTCCCGGCGGATATGAGATGGTGGCGAGCGATCTTGAGGTTGTCCAGGTAGCTCTGCCCTACCCGATCACGCCCAAGGACCATGGGATCGCGTTCAAGATGGAGAACCGCCACCTCTGGCTGCGCTCCTCAAAGCAGCATGCGCTGATGAGGATCAGAGCCGAAGTGATGAGAGGTTGCAGGGACTATCTGGACGGGCAAGGTTTCATTGAAGTGGATGCTCCGATACTGACCCCCTCGGCGTCGGAAGGGACGACCACCCTTTTCGAAACGGCGTACTTCGACTCAAAGGCGTACCTCTCTCAAAGCGGACAGCTGTATAACGAAGCGACCTGCATGGCTTTCGGGAGAGTCTACTGCTTTGGGCCGACCTTCCGTGCCGAGAAAGCTAAGACCAGGAGACATCTGACCGAGTTTTGGATGCTGGAGCCCGAGGTTGCCTGGGGCAACCTCGAGACGGTCTTCAATCTTGCCGAAGGGCTTGTGGCCCGCGTGGTTGAAAGAGTCTTGGAGGGCCGGCGGGCCGACCTTGAAGTGCTGGAGCGCGATCCGAGTTTACTTGAGAAAGTAAAGGCGCCATTCCCCAGAATCACCTATGGCAAGGCTTTGGAGATTCTCACGGGCAAGGGTTACAAGATGGAGTGGGGTGATGATTTGGGTGGTGACGAGGAGACTGCGCTTTCCCTCAGCTTTGATTCGCCGGTTTTTATTCATCGCTATCCCGCCAAGTCCAAGGCCTTCTATATGCAGCCTGACCCCGAGAACTGTGATCTCGCTCTGTGTACCGATCTGATTGCGCCGGAAGGTTACGGCGAGATCATAGGCGGAAGTGAGAGAATCTGGGATCTTGCGCTGCTTGAAGCCAGGCTCAAGGAGTGCGGCCTGCCGCGGGAAGCCTTCGAGTGGTATCTTGATCTGAGACGTTACGGTTCGGTGCCTCACTCGGGCTTCGGACTGGGAATCGAGAGGCTGGTCGCCTGGATCTGTGGAATAAGGCACGTGAGGGAGGCAATTCCGTTTCCCCGCCTGATGTATCGGGTTTATCCCTGAGCAGCAGCCTTGGTGCCCTCACGCCGCCGGAGGCACGAATCGCGCGCACAATAATATCTTGACAAAACCCCTCACGTAGGAAATCATCTTCGCTCGGTGAAAAACCCTTGAGCCCGGGCGCAACTGACCGGAGCTGGCGGCGGTCCTGAGAGTCGGGAGGCGCAGACGATGATTCCTCGACGGATGTTTCTCACGAAGGGTGTGGGAAGGAACCGGGATAAGCTCACCAGCTTCGAGCTTGCTCTGCGCAATGCAGGGATCGCTCGACTGAATCTCGTGAGAGTATCCAGCATTTTTCCACCCAAGTGCAAGATTATAGCGCGGGAGATGGGGCTCGAGCGGCTTTCCGCCGGCGAGATCACCTACGTTGTCCTGAGCGAGAATTCGACCAACGAGCCGCATCGGCTGGTTGCCGCCTCGGTCGGTGTTGCGATTCCCAAGGACCCAAATCAGCACGGCTATCTATCGGAGTACAGCAGTTTCGGCGAGACCGATCAGAAAGCTGGGGATTACGCCGAAGACTTGGCTGCGTCGATGCTCGCAACGATTCTCGGGGTTGAATTCGATCCCGATGCGAGCTACGACACCAAGAAGGAAATCTGGAAGATCTCCGGGAAGATCGTCCGAACGGCCAACACAACTCAGTCTGCCATAGGAGATAAGCGGGGTCTCTGGACCACGGTTATCGCAGGGGCGGTCTTCATCTTCTAGCGTGGCGCCCGTGGCTGGGGATCGCGCCTCCAAAGGCGATCGACAATGCGCTTGACTCCGATTGGGAGGATGGCGATAATCATAACAATGTTTTGGGGCAGGACCGGTTGCCGACCCAAGGGTCGGCGATGGGGCAGGGGGCGACGGAGTGTCGCTATTCACATCCCGTTGAAAGGACAATGATAGGCTGATGGCACAGCACAAGAGATCACCGCAGAAGCCGAAGAGAAGACCCAAGACCAAGCCTAAAGGAACGGGTGCAAGCAGAAAGACTGTAAACAGGAGGGCCGCGGCGGCCAAGCCGAAGCGAAAGAGTCTTGCCGCAGGCAAGATGAAAGCCTCTAAGAAACGGTCCCCCCGCAAGGGCCTGAAGCCGAAGCATGGTAAGCGTGTGCTTGCGGTTTCGCAGAGAGCTGCCGGTGGGGGCACGCGGCCTGCGGCGGTTCCCAGACGGGCCCCGCGGGTTGCCGCGAAATCGGTTTCTCCGAGAGTTGAGAAGCTTAAGACGATGCTCGAAGCCAAGAGTGCGGAGATTCTGGAGAAGATCAAGCGCGCACGGGCTGAGAGTCTCGATATCGACCATACAAGTTTCGCCGAGGTGGGCGATCTGGTCTCGGCATCTGTGGAGAAGGAGAAGGCCTTCGAGCACGGTGAGGCCGGCGTCAATGCTCTGAGAGAAATCGCGGGTGCCCTGGAGAAACTTAAGGGAGGTACCTACGGGATCTGCGAGCGCTGCGGCAAACCCATTGGTGTAAAAAGACTTGAGGCCATGCCGTCCGCCAGACTCTGCGTAAAGTGCAAGGCCAAAGAGGAAGCTGTAGGAAAGGTAGTGACTCCGCCTGCCGATAATACATTTGAGGATTGACAAAAACGACCTCCTGGATTATAGTGGAGCTGTGAGGATTAAAGGCGGAGGCGGTGTGCTATGAAGTTTCGTTGGGTTGTTGTCCTTGCTGTTATCATGGCGGTTGTGTGGTGGGGCAACGGGCTTGCCGGTCCTAGGCGACCGGTAGGTGGCGATCCCGACACGCCAGAAAGAGCTAAGCCGGTCGATCCATATGTGACTGGGAGAGACAGTGGTTTCGCCGGCGGGTCTGTGAGTGTCGACTTCGTCGTCTTCAAGACCGACCTGAGACAGCATGTGACAAAGATTGACATAAAATCTAAAGTGACAAGGCTTCCCGCGATGTCAGGACCGGTTGACGAACGGTAACAGCGGAGAGCCCTGGTAATCACCCTTCGGACTGGCGGGGAAAGGGTGAGATGAGCAAGGCATACGGGAGTGAGCCTACAGGAAAAGACGGACACAGACGCGAGCCAGACAGTGTAGTCACCTCGCTCGAGGATCTCGGGGATTTTTGTCTGGCGAGCGGCGAGTTTGCTACTGCCATAGAGTACTTCACTAAACTTCTATCTCTAAGCACCGGTTCCAAGGACGTCGAACCCCGAAGAGCATCCTTCCTGAGAAGATTGGCCATCTGCTATATGCGTATCGGCAAGTGCGACCATGCTCTCGAACTGCTGGACAAGGCTTTCATGCTGGTCTCCGAGGGCGAAGACCCCGGCGAGCTGGCGCGTATCCTTGGCGAGCGCGCCTGGGTGCACTTCAAGATAGGGGAGTATGACCTTTCTCAGGCAGATTGCGAGTCGGCTCTCGACATAATGCTCGGTGAGGAGAAGGGGAAGGAGCTGATCGATACCTATAACTGCCTTGGAGCGATACATCTGAGAAAGGGCGACACCGACCGTGCTTTGGAGTTCTATCGCTCGGCCCTGTCGGTGTCGCGGCTGATAAACGATCGCCAACTGACCGGGGCCTGCCTCAACAATCTCGGGCTTGCCTGCAAGAATCTCGGCCGTTGGTCCGAATCGCAGGCCTATCTTGAGGAAGCACTCGAGATCGCCGAGGAGGTTGGGCAGCATCTCCAGAAAGGTGTGCGCCTCACCAACCTGGGCATCATCTACTCCAAGCGCGGATACTGGAAGAAGGCCCAGAGATGCTGGGCTGACGCGCTGGAGGTGCTTACGAGCATCGGCAACAGGTGGGAGCTGGTTTCGGTTTACCTTGCGATGGGCCACTATTACCTTACCTACCGGGACTTCGAAAGAGCTCAGCAGTATTACGTGCTTGCGATGAAGGAGAGCTCCGACAATGGAGACGCACGCGGATCTGCGTTGAGCTTCGAATATATGGGCGATGTGGAAATGGTCTGCAACCGGATCGATGAGGCTCACCGTTTCTACCGTCAGGCGCTCGAGATCGGGGAGGAGATCGCGCCTCAAGGGGACATTGTGGTCGAGGTGACGCGGAGGCTGGCGGATCTGGAAACTGCCCGGGGCAATCACCATGTTGCGGTTGATCTGGCCTCAGAGGCAGTCAGGCTGGCTCAAGGCATCAAGGAGGTTTACGAGCAAGGCTGCTCGCTTAGGTCGAAGGCTGCCGCCGAGTTCGGCCTCGGAGAGTGGGAGAAGGCCAGAGCCGATTTCGCGAAGGCGATAAACATGCTTACCTCTCTTGGCGAAAAGAAGGAACTCGCTCTGACCTATCTGAGAGCGGGTGGGCTGCTCTCTTCACAGTCCGGTTCGGCCGATATAGCCGTAGGCTACCTTGCGGAGGCTCTTTCCATTTTTGATGAACTTGAAATGACCTATGAAGTGGGCTTGGCAACTGTCGCGCTGGGCCGGATATCTGCCGCTCGGGGTGATGTCGTCGAGTGCCGCAAGTACCTGGACAGACTGGTGATGGTGTTCGGCGGCGACATGCCCGCGGAGTTCGCTACGGATATCGATGATATCCAGAAACAGGCGGACGAGCAGGTCTCATGTCTTTCGGTCAGCGATTCGGGTGATCTATCGGCGTTCAATGCAATAGTCGCTCGTATCCTTGGGGCTGATGGCCAGGCCAGCAAGCTGCAGCTTGCTCTTGATGCGTGTCTGGATAGGACCCTGGGTAGTCGCGGTCTTATATTGCTGAGGCGCAATGGGAAGCTGGAGCCTCTGGCCTCCAGTAATCTCGGCGCCCAGGAGTGTACGGCGGCTTTGTCCGCTATCGAGACTATGCTCAAGATAGCAGAGGAGCTGAACAGACCCCTTGTCAGCACCAGCATTCAGAAGGATGGAAGGATGGCAGACGTCGCGAGGGGCATTCTCCAGGGTGCCGCGATGTGCGTGCCGCTTGTTCTCGGAGGCGAGACGGCAGGCTGTATTTACCTTGATGCCAATTCGTCGGATCGCTTCTTTACCAAGACCGACGTTGAGTTCGTGGTCGCGATTGCGGGCATGCTGAAGAGCGTTCTCTCAGAAGCCAAGATCCACAGATTCATTGAGGAAACGAGGTTCCTGCGAAGCAAACTCGAGACTGCCTGTCACTTCCAGGGCATAATCAGCCAGAACAAGAGGATGCTGGAGCTTCTTGAGTCTGTGAGATTCCTCGGCAAGACCCCAACCACGGTGTTGCTCGAGGGCGAAACGGGTACAGGCAAGGAGATGCTTGCAAGGGCCATTCACCTTAGTGGGGAGAGGTGTAGCAGGCCATTTGTAACCATAGACTGCTCTGCGCTTTCCACTGAGATCGTGGAAAGCGAGCTTTTCGGCCACGTCAAGGGCGCCTTCACCGATGCCAGAGCGGACAGGACGGGGCTCTTCGAGGCCGCCGAAGGCGGAACCGTGTTCCTGGACGAAATCGACAAGACTTCGAGGAAATTCCAGGAAAGACTGCTTCAGGTCGTCGACAAGCGCGAGTTCAAGCCGGTGGGATCGACGGTGTCTAAGAAAGCCGACTTCAGGCTGGTGTGCGCCACCAACAAGGATCTTGCGCGGGAAATAGAGAGCGAGCGATTCCTGGAAGACCTCTACTACAGGCTGAAAGTGATTTCTCTCAAGCTGCCGCCTCTGCGGGAGCGTCGCGATGATATTCCGCTGCTGGCCGAGCATTTCCTCGAGAAGTATGCCGGCGAAATGGACAAGGCAGTGGCCGGTTTTGCCCCGACCGCAATGGATCTGCTCGTGAGCTATTCTTGGCCGGGCAATGTCCGCCAGCTGGAGCACGAGGTGGAGCGGGCGGTTACCTTTGTTGAGGACGGGGAAGTGATCACCCCGGCTCTGTTCTCTGATGAGCTCAGGAGCTGGGGTAGCATCGTTGCCTCCAGCGGGGGACGCGGGCTCAGCCAGGCCATCGAGCAGATCGAGCGGCAGATGATAAGGGATGCCCTCAAACGTTTCAACGGCAACAAGAGCAAGGTTGCCAGGGATCTGGGCCTGAGCAGGCGTGGTCTTCTCAACAAGATCAATCGCTACCGCATAACTTAGTGAAGTAAGTTCACACCTTCTTTGTAACCCACGTGCATAGTGCGAAAGCCCGCTTGTACTACATTCCCACGGATCGGCGTAATCGACTGTGAAGTTCGGTTACACCTGGTGTGTCGCTGCGGCCTCACAGCGTGCGGAGCCGCGGGGCACCCCGCTTGTAACTCCTTGAATGCGTGGTAGCTAGTCCGATGTCAAATCATCGAGTGCTGAAGCCGCCCGGCACAAAACTTGCGGTTTAGCATATGCGGTCGCAGTGAGCCCCTCGTCACCCTGTCGACCAGGCTCGATGGCATGGATCGAGCCGAGGGGCGAGCGCTGAAGAAGGGATGAAGCGATGCTGGACCGGACCCTGGTTGAGGACTACGACACCGAGTCCTCCTTCAAGCAGGATTTTCTGGGGGGTGAGTCCTTGTTCGCGAGACCGCTTGGAGCAAGTCCAGAGGCAACGCAGGAGGGATTGTCGCTGTACTTTAAGGCCATCAGCCGGATCCCTCTTCTCACGAGGGATGACGAACAGGCGCTGGCGCTGCGCGTAAGGCGTGGGGATCAGACAAGCAAGGAACTGATGATCCGATCCAACCTCAGGCTCGTGGTTGCGATCGCCAGGAGATATCGGGGAATGGGCCTGCCGCTGGCAGATCTGATCGGCGAGGGCAACCTCGGGTTGATCAAAGCAGTCGAACGCTTCAAGTACGAGAAGGGCTTCAGATTCAGCACCTATGCTTCCAAGTGGATAAGACAGGCGATGACTAAGGCGTTGGCCACGGACAGCCGAACGGTGAGGCTACCGGCCAACGTGATCGACATAATGCGCAAGGTCAGAGTAACGGAGCAAGACCTGGTCCAGACAAGGAACACTCTGCCGTCGGAGGTTGAGGTATGTCGGCGCGTGGGAATCTCCGCCACAAGGTATGCCGAGATAGCGAATGCCTCGTCCACGGTATCCTTGGATTCACCTTGTTCGCCGGATGGCGAAGTATGTGTCCACGAGGTGCTTGCGGATGAATCTCACCTGAGACCAGATGAGGATGCTCTGGGTCGGATTGACAATATGCGGCTCGAGGCGCTGTTGGGCAAGCTCTCAACGCGGGAGCGCGTTATTCTTTCTTATCGCTTCGGGCTTGAGGACGGCAATTTGCGATCGCTCGCCGAGACCGGCAAGATGGTAGGAATAACCCGGGAACGGATCAGACAGATCGAGAAGAGAGCGATTCAGAAGATGCGAACCGTGATGAAGAAGAGGAGGATGCAGCGACTCCAAGTAACAAAGATGTAGCCTTCTCTCTCGGGTTGCGCCTTCGTATGTCCCCGCGGCGACGGCGCAACCTTCTTTTTTGCCGACCCTCCAGGTTGGTGGGCTGTGGAGGTCGCGCGACCCGCTCCGTCTGTTGACTTTGCCGCGAACCATCTCTTAGATTGACCTAGAGGCAACCAAGATGGGTGTCACCAGAAGGCGGTTCGTCAGAGACCTTGGGGCGATCTCGGTGGGCCTGCCCCTGTCCGCGGGCATCTTCGCTTCGATCATCGAGGCCGGCCCGCCGGACGATTCGGCTAAGTCCAGCGTGGTGATAATCCGGGACAGTGGTGTCTTGAGGGACGGCCAGCCGATTGCCGAGCGGGTCGCCGCGATGGTGCGCACCGGAGTGACCGGGTTTCTCCGAGAGGTGGGCGCAAGTGACCTCGGCGGTATTCTCGGTGAATCGCGCCGGATCGGTGTCAAGGTGAACTGCCTGGGGGGGAGACCGCTTGCTACCCGGCCGGAGGTTGCCTACGCCCTTGCCGATCTCGTCGTCAGTGAGATCAAGGATGCGACGGTCACGATCTGGGACCGGAGCGAGCGCGAGCTCAGGGAGGCCGGCTTCGAGATCAAGCCGGAAGGAAACGTCAGATGTCTTGCCACCGACTCCGCGGGGGTCGGTTACGAGAGCTCGGTGCGGGAAGCCGGCGCAGTCGGCTCGCGGTTCAGCAGATTGCTTACCGAGCATTGCGACTCCGTGATAAGCATAGGCGTGCTCAAGGATCACGGAATCGCGGGCGTCTCCGGTTGCATGAAGAACTTCTATGGCGTGATCCACAATCCCAACAAGTATCACCCCGGCGGATGCGATCCCTACGTTGCAGACCTTTACCAGTCGCCTTTGGTGGGAGGAAAACACAAGCTTTCGATTCTGGATGGTCTGGTCGCAGTCTACAGCGGCGGCCCGGGCTATAAGCCCAAGTACCGATGGGAATACAAAGGCCTTGTGATCGGGGTCGATGCCGTTGCGGTCGACCGCGTAGGTCTCGATTTGATCGAAAGACAGAGGAAGGAGCGCGGCCTTCCCGCTCTTGCGGCTGAAGGGCGGGAGCCGGCGTACATCTTTACCGCCGGCAAGCGCGGACTTGGGGAGAGCGATCTTGCCAAAATCAAGGTCAAGGAGATGGCGGTTTGAGCCGGATGAGACGACGGGATTTCTTGAGGACGCTCGGTGTGGGGTGCGGCGCCGTTGGCGGAACGGTTCTCTCCGGAGGGCTGCTTCCCGGTCGGGCCTTTGCCCAACAGAGCGAATTCGAGAAGGAGGCCATGTTTTACGAGAAACTTCCCGACGAGCGAGTTCGATGCCTCATCTGCCCGAGACAGTGCGTCGTGGATGACGTTGAGCGCGGGTATTGCGGGGTGAGGGAGAACCAAGGCGGCAAGTACTACACGATCGTCTATGGGCGTGTTTGTACCTACCACGTCGATCCGATCGAGAAGAAGCCCCTGTTTCACTTTCTACCGGGGACCACGGCCTACTCGCTCGCCACCGTGGGGTGCAACATGGAGTGCAAGTTCTGCCAGAACTGGGAGATATCGCAGGAGCGACCCGAGAACGTGCCGGCAATGAACATTCCGCCTGAGAAGGTGGTGGAGGCGGCCCTGTGGAACAAGGCTCCAACCATCGCCTATACCTACACCGAGCCCACGGTTTATTTTGAGTACATGGTTGACACGGCAAGGCAGGGTCGGGCACGCAAGCTCAAGAGTGTGGCGATCTCGGCAGGCTATATCAACAGCGAGCCCCTGATCATGCTGGCGCGCGAAGTGGACGCTATAAAGGTCGACCTCAAGGCGTTCACCCAGGACTTCTACGCCAAGACCTGCAATTCGACCCTCAAGCCGGTTCTGGATTCGATCGTGACCATAAAGAAAAGCGGGACCTGGCTGGAGATCGTCTATCTGGTGATTCCTACGCTGAACGACAGCGAAAGAGAGATCGACACCATGTGTAGATGGCTCTCGGACCACGTCGGCAGCGAGGTTCCGATTCACTTCACGCGTTTCCATCCGACCTTCAGGTTGACCAATCTTCCCCCCACTCCGGTTTCCACGGTGGAACGGGCACGCGAGGTGGCGTTGGCGAGGGGACTCAAGTTCGTCTACGTGGGCAACGTGCCCTCAGGCCACCCCGGCGAGTCGACCTATTGCCCGAAGTGCGGCGAGACTGCCATCAGGCGGGCCGGGTACACCATTCTCGGCAGCTATCTGCGCCAGGGCAAGTGCCCGAAGTGCAGCACTCCGGTCCCGGGTGTGTGGAGCTAGTGTCGTGTCCCAGAAATACGTTGACAAAGTCTTTCAAGCTTATGAAGGATTGAGTCGGCAGTTGCCGTCCAGACAAAAGGTCTTGGATGGAGGTTATAGTTATCGATATAGAGCTGGATTTTTTCAACGAGTGATT
>JAZDEY010000063.1:0-11746 GCA_043808325.1 Candidatus Eiseniibacteriota bacterium | reverse complement strand
GAAGAGTCATGGAAGGCACTGGAAGCCAAAATCATGGGGAAGCAGGTCAGGCTGGACATCATCGACATTGACCGCTACAAACGCATGGTGGGAGTGATCTGGATCGGCAACAGGAATATCAACCTGGAGATGGTTAAAGAGGGATATGCCGAAGCCTATCTTGAATATCTGAAGGAACCCTATCGAGCACAGTTTATTCGGGCGGAGAAGGAAGCAAGATCCGCAAGGAGAGGAATCTGGTCGTTACCAGGATATGAGAGGCCGAATGATTTTCGGAAACGATTGAAGGTGAGGGGCGGCAATGGCTGAGCAACTCGATCCCAGCGAAATCGTCGATCTCCGGGAACTGCTCATGTCTGAGGTTATTCAGTCGGATGCCCTGATCAATCTGCTCGACCGTAAGGGTATCATCACCAAGAAGGAACTCTTGAAGGAGATGAAAAAAGTGCAGGCAACCTTGTCGAGAAGCGAAAGGGCGGAAAAGGGATGAGCCAAATCACCAGGGAAGAAGCCCTCGACATTGCCAGGAGCAATATCAGCACACTATTCCATATCGAAATAACCGACAAGTGGAACGCCGGGTGGCAGGTCTATGCAGTCGATAGGCTGGCCGACTGTTGGTACATCACATTCAGCCCCTCACTGATAGGGACTTCCACAGGGGCGGCCTATTTGATCGCCATATCCAAAGAGAATGGGAGCATCCTTCATTCGGGTCTGGTAGGTGAATAGGGGCAAGCGATGATCCAGAAAATCATCTGATTTATCAGGCGGTGACGGAACTCCTGGAAGAGCTGAAAAGGGTGAAGGTATCAATGGTAAAGACTGAGAAATGAACTATATAACAAATACAGCTCTTGGAGTGGTTTTAGCAGTTACCGCATTCTGCCTATCCGCCATTTATGGCAACGGCCTAATTGGTTTTGTGGCTCTGTTGGCCTTAACGTTCCTTGGCATCCTGATAATAATTGCGGCGAACCAAGGTAACTGAAAGCATTGTTTGACAGGTTCTGCCAAAATGTGTAGATTTTAATTCTTAATACTCAGTCTTCAGAAGTCTTTTTGAGACAGTCGAATACCTCGCGAAGGCAAGCAACTTTGTTTTGTGCAGATCAATCTAATTATCGTTAACTGTCCAATGATAGGCGAGATTCCACTAATGAAGGGAATGACGCAATGGCAAAGAAAGACAGCGAAGAAAAGGACAAACCGACCACCGGTCCTGTGAAGGGCGATTTCATTTCACCCCCCGAGGTCGTGGATCGGGACGAGCGGACGGACGCTCTACCCGCGCAGGAGGAGTTCTGGCGACCGCCGACGCGTTTCGGCAGCGTGCCGGTTGAGAAGGAGCCGCTGGGCTGGGATCGGCGCAAGGGCTTCCGCAAACTCTTTCCCCAGGTCATGCTGCCATTCCAGGTGGTCGAGCGCGTCCAGTTTGGGCATCCTGAACTGGAACCAAACCGCCTGCTCTGGGGTGACAACCTGCACGTGATGCGCCAACTACCCAGCGAGAGCATTGACCTCATCTACATTGACCCGCCGTTCTTTTCCGGACGGCAATATAATGTCATCTTCGGTGACCAGAACGAACTGCGCTCCTTCTCCGACATCTGGGAAGGCGGGATGCCCGGCTACCTCATCTGGCTCAATGCCCGGCTGTATGAGATGAAGAGGCTGCTTAGGAAGACGGGCAGTCTGATGGTTCACTGCGACCTACACGCAAGCCACTACATCAAGATTGAGCTAGACAAGATATTCGGGTACGAACTTCTTCAGAACGAGATTATCTGGTCTTACAGGTCCGGCGGGGGAAGCAAGCACAGGTACGGCAGAAAGCACGATGTCATCCTGTGGTACACGCGCGCAGCCTCGGGCTACACCTTCAACACGGATGAAGTGAGAATCGCATATGATGCGATCATCGCCGAGTCACGCCGCGAACTCTTCAATGAAAAGGGAAAAGTCGCAGGAAGCGTATGGGACATCTCGCGACCACCGAATCATTCGAAGGAGTGGATCGGCTATCCCACGCAAAAGCCAGAGGCAGTTCTTGAGCGAGTGATTCGCGGCCACTCGTCTAAAGGGGACGTGGTTGCCGACTTCTTCTGCGGTGGCGGGACAACTGTGGCTGTGGCTCAACGGCTGGAGCGGCGCTGGATTGCCTGCGACCAGTCGCGGGTGGCGGTGGCGATCATGGCGGACCGGCTGACGCGGCAAATCTGGGAGCAGACGGGCAAGCTGTTCCCTGTGCCGGACTTCACTGTCGAGCATTGGGGCGTGTACGAAACGCGGCGACTTTCAGACATGCCGCCCGAGCAGTTCCGCGCCTTCGTCCTCAAATGCTTCGGCGCGGTGGATGAGGAACATCAGACAGGTATCCACGGAATGAAAGGCGCGGTTCCCGTCTGGGTGGGCGAGCCTAACCCCAAGAAGGGCGTCTCGGCGCAGGACGTGCAGGACTTCGCCAATACCATCCGTAAGACGCTGCGTTATAAGCAGGATAACCTGCGCGACGGGATCATGCTGGCGTGGGCGTTCCGGCAGGATGCGATGGACGCAGCTGAGCGGTTGCGCCGTTTGGAGCAGACGGACCTCAATTTCATCCGGCTTGACCAGGTCCGCATCGACTCGCCGCCCTTCCGCGAGCACGTGGCGGCGCTCTCGACCGACAACGCCGACTACGAAAACTTCCTGACCTTTGTGCAGCCGCCGAAGGTCGAGGTGGGCTACAAGCGCATCGCTAGATGCACTTTCCGGTTCGACGTGAGCGAAACGGCGGTGATGAACGCGGGGGCAAAGATTATCAACGTGCAGTGGGATTTTGATTTTGGGAAGCGCTTTTCGAGCACGCCGGGATATTCGTTTGTGCGCGGCGCGACGAAGGAGCCGGAGTTGCAGGCGGAATACGAGTTCCCCGCGGCAGGAAAGAAGCGCATTGCCTGCAAGGTGCAGGATGACATGGGCGGTGAAGGCCTGTGGACCGCCGAGATCGAGGTAACCTGACCGCATGTTCAACCAGTTCGCACGATACGAGGATGCTTTCCACGACTGGCGACGGGATGGGATGCCTGGCCTGAAGGCGGAATCGTACAAGTACATCGAATTCTTGACCTCACCCGACGACGACCAGGCGGCGCGGTCCGGGACGCTATGGCCTCACCAGTGGGAATCGTTTCTACGGGTGGTGTATGCGCACGAGATTCTTGGCAAGGCTGAAATCGGCGCGGACGGGATGCTTCTTAATGTCGTTACGGGCGGTGGCAAGACGGCGGTAATCGCAGCGGTAATCGCCTGGCTGCGCATTGCGCATAGCGTCCAGAAGTTCGTGCTGCTGTGCCCCAATCTGATCGTCCGGGACCGCCTGGAGGATGACTTTCAGGGCGGCAAAGTTTTCAAGGACCGCGATTTGATTCCTGGTTGGGCTTCCGCGGTTGGCGAGTTCGACCTGACCACGCTGGGCAGCGGCAAGGAGGGTGGCTGGTCGAGCTTGCTCAGCGCGAGCGTTATCCTGGGCAACATCCATCAGTTTTACCAGAGCAACAAGAGCGGGCAGAGCAATCTGTCAGCGCTGATGAACGGACCGGATTTCGCCCTGTTCAACGATGAGGCGCACAACTCCCCCGCGCCGGAATACGAGGCGACGCTATCGCGGATGCGCGAGAAGGTCGTTTTACGGTTGGACACGACAGCAACGCCCGACCGCGCCGACGGGAGGACGCCCGATAGCGATATGATCTTTGAATACGGCGTGGCGGACGCGTTGGCCGACGGGCTCATTGCCACGCCCGTGGTGTATCAACCGGACATCAAGACGGTGCAGCTTACCTATACCGACGCCCGGACGGGCGAGAAGCGCAAAGTGGAAGAGATTAACTGGGACGAGGTGGACCGGCTCGGTCTTAGCGCAACGCAATGGGTGACGGATGATGAACCGATGCGTCAGCAGATGGCGATTGCGCTGCGCCGATTGGAGGAGCAGGAGCGGCGGGCCAAAGGACGGTATCAGCCTATTCTGTTTGTGGTCGCGGTATGCAAAGCAGACGCGGAAAAAGCCGCAAACACACTGAACACGTACTTCAAGATGAAGACACTGCTTGTCACGGAAGACAGCGACGAGGAAGACCGACAGAAAGCGCGTGAATTGGGCAGACAACAGAAGTCCGGCAAGCCTTACAAGGCCGTGGTCAGCGTGCTGATGCTGCGCGAGGGCTGGGACGTACCCGAGGTGGGCGTGATCCTGTTGCTGCGCAAGTTCGGTTCGACGGTATATGGACAACAGGTCATCGGGCGCGGCCTGCGCCGGGTTCGGGTGAAAGGCGTCGAGCCGACGGAGCCTCAAGTCTGCTCCATAGTGGATCATCCCAAGCTCGAACATCAATGGCTTTGGGACATCTTGAACGCCCGGAAGCGCGAGGGCGTTCTGATTGAGGACGTGTATGACGAGACAGAAGACCTTCCGCCGCCGCCGCCCAAGCAGGAGTTCGCTAACGCCGACCTTGTGATTGATCTGCCGCCGGTCGATCCGTCCGTTGTGGATGACCACCCGTTTGTCCTGGGTGACTTCGGCCCGCCACCCCAACCGCTGAAGAACTGGCAAGCGGCATTGGACGCAATCGAGTACGACCCCACGGCGATTGAGATTACGAAATTGGGCATCTCCGGCGTGGTCGGCCAGGAACTCGGTAAAGACGGCTGGAAAACGATCCACTCGGCACCCGATCCTTCTGCTCCCACCGAGGCGGGTCTTCAAGTGTCGGACGAGGCAATCCGGGACGCGGTAAAGGTGGGCATGCTGGAAATAGCAGAGGATCTAACTGTTGAAGCCGGTTGTGCGGCAGCCTTTAAGGACCGAGTTTACAGTGCGCTTGTTCATCATGTGCGTAAGAAGTTCCTTAACGGTTCTTCGCTGGGATTGGCTGAACGCGAGGAAGTCAATTTCGCCTGGAAAATGCTCCGGCAGATGAAGACCAAGGTCGGGGCCACTCCCGGACTGATAGCGGGGATCATTGAATATGGCGATTAGCATACATGGTACGTATGAGAACCCTAAGAAAAGCCCCTGGAGCTTCGAGAGGTTCCAAAGTGGCTTGGAACGTCGGATGATGGATCGGCTGGAGCGCGATCCGCACGTCGTGAAGTGGATGAAGCGGCACGGCATCACAATCCCATGGATTGACGGGCAGAAGCATCAGCGCCGATATGTGCCGGACTTTCTTGTCGAATACGAAGGCGGCCGGAAGGTCATCGTGGAGGTGAAAGACCCAAGCCGCGTGGACTCTAACGACGTGCAGCGGAAGCGAAAAGCGGCCGAGATATGGTGCAAGCAGCGGAATATGGAGTATGTCTTGGCGACTGTATAAGCCAAACGAATGGGCCGCTGCAACGGCGGTGAGGAGCAACAAGGGAAGGGATAAGGGCTGTCGGTTTGGTGACGGTTACCTCCTGAGGTCCGCCTCGATGTTGCCCCAGACGGCCCAACGCCACCCTGAACATTCTGCCTATGGTACAGCTCGGGGAGCCGGAGGGGACGGGAACCAGGGATGCCCAAGTCAAAGCGCGAGTTTGCTAGCGGCAGCGGGCCTGAATTGCCAAGGCCTGTGATTTGACAGGGACTCAGCTCGGGACTATACTGGCCTATGGTCTTGTCGCTTCCAACGAAGGAACGGAAAGCGCCGTGGCGAGTGACGAAAAGAGCCTTGTGAGGAAGACTAGGGCCGATCACATCTTGGCAATCTGCAAGGCGACAGTTTCTGCAGTGCCGTGGGTTGGTGGTCCGATCGCGAACCTTATCGACGATTACATCCCATCGGCTACGGAGAAGGCTTTTCGGAAGGCGTTCGACGATCTGGGGAGAAGGCTCCGGGAGCTGAACGATAGAATCGATGTCGAGTTAATTGACAAAGATGAATTCGCGGAGATATTCAAGTCCTTCGTGGTGATCGTTGGTCGGACACAGAAGGAAAGCAAGCTGAGAGCTTCGGCGGCTCTTGTGGCCAATACTCTCCTCAAGCCGAACGATCCTGATAAGTTGACCTACACTGAGCTGGACCATTTTGCCCGTTGTCTAGAGATACTTTCCATCGGGGCCATCGATGCACTGGGACACGCTGTGGCCGTCGCTGAGCGAGATGGCATGAAGAACCTCGATAGGAGCCCGTATCGAATCGATTTCGGAAGATTGCAGCAGGAAATGAAACATACAGATCCTCACCTGCTGATGGGGCTCGTCGGGGAACTGAATTCGATGAATCTAATGCACCTCCGCTCCTTGCCTGTGGCAGCCACAGAGAATTACGGCAACTACCCGCTTCATCTGACTCCCCTGGGAACCCGGTTCGTTCGTTACCTCCTTCGCGGATAGATAGGTGGTCGATAGGGGCTCGGCTGCGTAGTCGGTGGTGACATGAGAAGGCATGCAGCTTCTAAGGACAAGGTGTCTGCATCGGTCGCCGAGAAGTCTGAAGGTGCAGATGACATAAGAGATGTGGTCGCGGCTGGGCTGGCCTACTATGCCGACTGGTTCAAGCGGGTGGAGAGCCGGCCTGACAGTCCCTTCCATGGGGTCTATAACCGCTTTGAGCGATTCGCGAAGGAAGCGGCAGAGGATCTCAAGGCTCTCGCGGAGCAGGGTGTCAGTCCCCATGTGATCATCTGCCTCATGTTCGAAGGCATACTGATGCGTGGCGATGGGCAATGGGAGACGAAGAGCACGTCGGATTGGAGAAAGCTCTCGTCTTACAACTACTGGCGACGTGGCATGAACTCTCTAAGAAAGGCGGACAAGTTTCTCTCAGAATTCGGAGGCTTTCCCATCACTTCACTTGTTGCCAACTACTACGGATCGCCGGAGTTCGACCCGTTCGTGAAGGTCTGCCAGCGGGGGATTGAGACAGCCAAGAACGTGCATGAGTTCTTGGCTGTCATCGAGGATCTCAATCTGCACGAGCCCGGTTGGACCCTCAAGTCGGAGCCTGGGCAGAAGCCTCTGTACAGGAAGACTGATGTCATCGGCAGGAAGAAAAGCGGTAAGGCCAAGAAGGATGACTGGGGCTTGGTCGCAGCAAAGCTGCATGAGTACTTCATGCGGAGCACAGGCAAGCCTCACTGGGGAGTCCTCCCCCGTCTGCTCCACTTCGCGGGATTCGAGAGTTTCCCTACGCTCATTCTGAGTGAGGGCGCACGGGGGATACCGAATACCGACCAGATACCGGACAGGTGGGACCTCAAGAACAAGGTGAGGTCGCGAGTGCAAGAGATGCGGAGGGACCCAGCCGCCATGCGTCCGGTGGAGCGCGCCGTTGATGACTTCATGAGCGAGTGGAAGCGAACCTGTCCGGCTTGGTGGACCGAGCGATTTGGGGCGTAACGGGTCATGTAGAGAATAACCGCCAAGAGAGTTTATTCGTTACATAGCGTTGCCATAGTCACAGTTCATATCTTTGTCCCGGGTACTCGAAGCGCGAGTGTCCGGGATTTTTCTTTTGATGCTGCATGAAGGGTTAGATCGATGAGTGGACGTGACAAGTCTCCGTTGGGTGCGATCCGTATGAAGTGCCTCGAGTGCTCGCAGGGCAGCCGTAAGGAGGTACGCCTCTGCACTGTGGCTGGCTGCCCGCTCTATCCGTTCCGCTTTGGCGGGAATCCGTACCATGGGAATCGAGGCAGGCACAGGAATGGGCTTGGTTGCGAAAAACTGGTGGGAAAATCAGGGGGTTTTTCGAGAAACGATGAGAACGAGTATCCAAAGCTAGGCCCCGTGCCACGATGCCCAGACAGAGGCTTGAATCGAAGTCACGAGGCCTACGGCCACAGCCGAGGCTCCAGGCTCCCGACATCGCCCTCCAGGAATTCGAGGCCGTAACCGAGGTCGATGAGCATGCCCTGAGCCGCGCTCTCGATCTCCTGGCGAGGTGGGCCCGCCGTCGTGGGGAGAAATCCTGGCGCGCAGAGTCAGGTGAAGTTTGGATTTGTGAGGCTGCAGTCCTGGAGGGGAGGGACTGGAAAAATAGTGCCAAAGCCGCCTTGGGGACTAGAAACTTTTTGACACGAATTGGGTTACGCGTGAGAATTCTAAGCAGAACAAACGCAAAACCCACGCGGGTTTGCAGCCTCGGCGTGGGTCTTGCGAAAAGCTTTTAGAGGAAGTTGAAGGTAGAACCGATGACAAAGTCAACGCCCCACAGCGTTTCAGATGCCTATCGGATTCCCTCAGCCTCCAATCTACTAGTAGGCGATCACTGGCTGGATTGTCAACAAGAAACAGTGGGTGCCACGGGATCTGAGTTAGGGACTTGCTTACCGGAAGACGAGCGGCGGTTTCCTGAGAGCACGATGGGACGGGGCATACAAGATCCAGCCACCCCTGATTGGGACTCTAACGAAGACGATTTGCTGCCTGCAAGGACCCCTTCGCTGCCTTACCCGGCTGCAGAGGATCTCATCCGAATCTTCTTCCCATCGAACCTCGAAGCGCAGCACCTCCTCGATGACAAGATTGCTGAGTGGCTGGGTGTGGTGCGGGAGTCCCGCAGGGGGATAAAGGACGCTCTGAATGAGATCAGGCAGATCGAGGATGAATGGTCAAGGTGGTTTTGCACAGAAGTCCTGAAGATATCGCCAGCGGCACGGCAGCTCAAGGAGGCCCTCGGGCAAGTGGCGCGATTGAAGCGGCTGAAGCGGGTTGCCGCCCGAATCTTCGGCGTTGAGGACCACGACGGCCTTGACCTTGACTACGACGAGAGAGTCGCCAGGGCAAGGCAGGTGCCGATCCTCGATGTGATGTCCGGTGTCCTCGAAACTAAGAAGGCCGGGAAACACTACGTAGCTCGCTGCCCGTTCCATAGCGATAAGCACCCCTCGCTGGTCATTTACCCGGATAAGAATAGGTTCCGCTGTTACGGCTGTCAGAAGAGCGGCGATTCCATTGAGTTTATCAGGCTTCGCTTCGGCTACAACTTCAAGCAGGCCATCGCCTACTTGGCACAAGGGGGCAGAGACAGTGAACGACAAGGCGTTTGAAGATGAATTCGAGAAGTTGGAAGAAGATGTCAAGGTGGAAGCGCGAGTGCAAGAACGAAGGGCCGTTGGGCGGCAGGAATTCCGGCCACTCTCACTGGACGAGCTCTGCGAGATCCTCACGCTGACCATAAAGGAGGACCGCGTCAACAAGGCGGTGGCTTTCCTGTGCTGCGTGTCGGCGTACACAGAGGAATCTCAGTTCAACATAAGCTTCAACGCGCCATCCGCAACCGGCAAGTCCTACATTCCATTGGAGGTTACCTCCTTCTTCCCCAAAGCTGACGTGATCAAGGTCGGTTATTGCTCGCCCACGGCATTCTTCCACGACACCGGGGTATGGGACAGCGAGAACAAGTGCATCATTCTCGACCTCCAACGGAAGATCCTCGTATTCCTGGACTAGCCCCAGACGGACTTGCTCCAACGGCTCAGACCCATGCTTTCACATGACCAGAAGGAGATATGCGTCAAGATAACCGACAAGAGGGAGAAGCAGGGTCTGAGAACCAAGAATGCGGTTCTCCGGGGCTACCCGTCGGTCATATTCTGCACGGCTGGCCTGAAGGTGGATGAGCAGGAAGCCACTCGCTTCATTCTCCTGTCCCCCGAGACGACGCAGGTCAAGATCCGTCTGGGGATTGAGGAGGCGGTGGCTAAGGAGGCCGATCCCGAGGGATATTTCGAAAGGCTCAACAAGGACCCCAGAAGGCAGCTCCTCATTCGGCGAATAGAAGCTATAAGAGAAGAGAGGATATCGGCTGTCAGGATACCTGACGCGGATACCGTGAGGGAGAGGTTTCTCTCCAAGTGCAAGATCCTGAAGCCAAGATATCAGCGTGATGTGAAGAGGGTCTTCTCACTAGTGAAGAGTCACGCCGTACTCAATCTATGGCACAGGGAATCTCCGGGCGACCTGCATACCATTGTCGCCACACAAGAGGACATTGAGGCTGGCCTGAGAATCTGGGAGGAGATCGCGCTGTGCCAGGAGCTCAATATACCACCGTACATCTTCCAGCTGTTCACGGATGTAATCGTCCCCTGCTACAAAGAGCGCGGCCGTGGTCTCACGCGGAAGGACATATTGCAGACGCACTATCGGGCCTTCCAGAGACCTCTCCCCAGGTGGGTCTTGGACAAGGAGATCATACCAATGCTGGAGATGGCAGGACTCATCACGCTGGAGACAGATCCCGACGACGCCAGGTTGAGGCTCATAGTACCGGTGCTGCCCGGAGACGAGACTCTGACGGCTGGTGGCGAGAATGGTGGAGAATCGAGAGTGGGGTAGCAATTAATGGAAACTGAGGGGTGGGGTAAACTAATAGAAACTGGGGTGTGGGGTAAACAACGAACCGAGGGGTGGTGAGGATGGGAGACAGGGAATCGGTATTGGGCGAGCCTGCGTATGACGTTGAGTGGGAACACGATCCAACCGAGGACGCCGAGGACCGGCTCCTGCGGGTGTACCAGTTCCTCCTGGGCCTTTCGGAGGCCTCAGAAATCGACTTCGGGGGCCAGAATTGACTTGCTATGTGCCTGGCACTATCCGTGTATGTTCCATGGCAATGGAAGGATACGCCAGATGAAGCCTGTGACCTACGCCAGGGTGAGCACCGAGAAACAGGAGAAGCAGGAGACCATCCAGTCTCAGGTGGTGGCCCTCCGCACATTCGCCGGCGGGAACGGCTCGGCCAACTGCAAGGAGTACACCGACGATGGCTACACGGGTGAGCTCCTGGGACGGCCGGCCCTGGATCGCCTCAGGGACGATGCCAAGAAGGGCCTCTTCGACACCGTTTTGGTGCACTCCCCAGACCGGCTCTCCAGGAGCTTCATACACCTGGGTATCCTGCAAGAGGAACTGGCAAAGGCTGGAGTGAAGATCAAGTACCTCAATCGGCCGGAAAGCAAGGACACCCCGGAGGAGAAGCTCTTGGAGAATGTCCAAGGTGTGATTGCCGAGTACGAGAAGACCAAGATACTGGAAAGGACAAGACGTGGCAGGCTCCACAAGGCTCAGAGTGGCTTCGTGATTGGAGGGTGGGCCCCTTACGGCTACAGGTACGTACTCGGGGACAGAAACAAGAAGGAGCCCGGGCATTACGAGGTGGCGCCTGAAGAGGCAAGAGTTGTAAGACTCATATTCAGGATGCTCGTTCATGACGGGTTGTCGGTGAGAGGGATAGCGAAGGAACTGGTGATGCGAGGCATGAGCCCCCGGCAGGGGAAGTGCTGGAGGCATGGTACCGTACAGCGAATTGTGAGGAACGAGACCTATATCGGTACGACTTACTACGGCAAGTTCGCCAGTGTGGAGCCAAAACGCTTCCGGACTGGTGCCGTGTACAGGAGGACCAAGAATTCAAGCAAACGCCTCAGACCGAAGGACCAGTGGACAGCAATCCCGCTGCCTGAGTCGCTTGAGATAGTGGACAGGAAGACCTTCGAGTTGGCTCAGAAGCAGCTCAAGGTGAATGCGGAACGATCGCAGAGGAATGTCAAGCACGACTATCTCCTTCGGAACCTCTTCAAGTGTGGTGAGTGCGGCGCGCCGATGTACGGGATGGCCTCGCGAGGGCGGCTCGCCTACCGGTGTGGTGACAGGGCACGCACGTTCCCCCTGAAGAGCCAGTGTCGAGGTGGGTCGGTCACGGCAAGATGGGTTGAGGATGCCGTGTGGGAGAAGGTCTGCGAAGCAGTTGCCAACCCGGAGCTGATACTCAGT
>JAZDEY010000062.1:0-24786 GCA_043808325.1 Candidatus Eiseniibacteriota bacterium | reverse complement strand
TACCTTGATTCCCCATGGGTCGGTGTGCCGGTCCAGTATCGTCTGGAGCTCGGAGTTTATCTTCTGGCGGTTGGCAAGGAGATCGTCGAGTTCGGCCGTGCCCAGCACGCTCCTCAGGGTCGTCTGCGAAAGCTGCGAGGTTGCGTACATGTAGTTTTCGACGTCGGTGATCGCTTTGTTGGGATCCATCACCCGGAAATACACAACGGCATTGACCTTGACCGAGACGTTATCCTTGGTGATGACATCCTGAGTCGGCACATCGAGCACCACCATCCTCAGGCTCACCTTGACGGGCCTATCCACAATCGGGATCAAGAGGATTATGCCCGGACCCCTTGCACCCTGGAGCCGCCCGAGCCTGAAGACTACGGCTCGCTCGTACTCGCGATAGACCCTGACTGAGTTCCCCAGTATAAAAAGCAGCACGAATGCTACGACAATGACCGGCATCATCTTAGATCTCTCCTTTCGAGCTCTTCTTGAGAGCCCGCTCGCCTGACATCAGGCCTAAGCTCATGAACCCAGGCGACCTCATGGTCTTCATCGCATGATTCTGGACTCTACTATAGGTACTGTTGAGGTCAAGTCAAGGTAAAATCCCCTCAGAGAGATCCCATGCAGATGCGGTCACTTTCTCGAAACTGTCAGCTTTGTGACAGTCGCTTTCGTGACTACGCCTTGGCGTGGCCTGCTTGTTGGATGCTGATGGACCAAATCTTACGATAGGAACTGCTTGCAGGATGAGAAACCGCAGATTAGAATCAATCCTGCACGAGTCCGGATTATTTGACGACGTACACGACCGTGTGGCAAGGCGAAGGCCTCAGATCGGGTGCGGGACGATGAGAAGAAACGGCGGTAGACATGCGAACGAAGCGCTGTGGAGGAGAGGACATGTCCTCCATCATAGTTGGAACAGGGAGTTACATCCCGACTCGAAGGGTTTCTAACAGCGATTTTCTCGGGAATGCTTTCTATGATCCCGATGGAAGCAAGCTCGACAGGACAAACGAGGAAACCATACGTAAGCTCCAGGAAATAACGGGGATCATGGAAAGAAGGTACGTCACGGACGACCTTGTCGCCTCCGACATCGCCTTCTTTGCAGCACAGGATGCCTTGGAGTCATCAGGGATAGACAAAGAGAGCCTTGATTACATAATCCTTGCTCATAACTTCGGAGACGTGAAAGCAGACAACAGGAGACTCGATTTTGTTCCGACTATCGCCGCACGAGTAAAGCACAGGTTGGGTATCCAGAATCCCCGGACAATACCCTATGACCTTCCCTTTGGTTGTCCTGGCTGGCTGCAGGGAATGATCCAGGCCGACTACTATCTCAGGTCAGGCGACGCAAGAAGAGCCCTTGTCATTGGGGCTGAAACTCTCTCCAGGGTTTCAGATCCCCATGACGGGAACAGCATGATATACGCTGATGGAGCGGGAGCTACGATAGTCGAGGCCATAGAAAGCCCGGAGCCGGTTGGGGTACTCTCTCATAGTATGCGATCGGACACGCTTGAGCAGGTCTATATGCTCAGGATGGGCAAGTCAAACAACCCCGACCACAAAGGCGACGAAATATACCTTAAGATGAATGGCCATAAGCTTTATGAATACGCCCTGAGAACGGTTCCGCAGATCGTAAAGGAAAGCATTGACAAAGCAGGGTTGTCTCTGGACGACGTACACAAGATCCTCATACACCAGGCAAATCAGAAGATGGATGAAGCAATATTGAAGCGCCTTTACGCGCTATATGGGCAAAAGGAAGTACGACCGGGTGTGATGCCCATGATCATCTCCTGGCTCGGTAACAGTTCCGTGGCAAGTGTGCCAACACTGCTGGACCTACTTCTCAAGGGAAGAATCAGTGACCACAGCCTCGGGCGGGGCGATATTCTTGCGTTTGCCTCGGTAGGGGCGGGCATGAACATCAACTCAATGGTCTATAGAACGCCCTAACTCCGCACTTATGATTTGAAAACCCCAGGCGGCCTGTTTTATAATCGCCAGACAGGAATCACGACTGGCTGTCGTGATTGCTTGATCGCGGGTTGCGAATGTGAACGAAGACTGCTGGCCGCCGTTTCTCGATCACGCCTCCGGCGCCGGCGGGCGATCGAGGCGATCTCAGGCCTGGGTGCGCTCATCTATGAGCTCGCAGATGTCGCTGACTTCGAGTGTGGTTTCCTCTTTCTCCTTGACCGCATCGGCGAGCATGGTAAGACAATAAGGACAAGCTGTAAATATCTTGGTCGCGCCCGTAACCTTGAGCTGTGCCAGGCGCGAGTGATTGATCCTGGTTCCTAGGCTTTCCTCCATCCACATCCTGGCGCCGCCGGCGCCGCAGCAGAAGCCCTCTGGGCCGGAGCGCTTGGCGTTCTTCAAGGCGACACCGCACGCCGCGAGGAGCGCTCGGGGTTCGTCGTAGATGCCGCTATATCTTCCCAGGTAGCATGAGTCGTGGTAGGTACCGGTCGCGGCGGCTTCGGCAGCGGCGCCGGCGGCCCTGGGTGAAAGCTTCCCGTCCGCGATCAACCGCCCCAGGAACGTGGTGTAATGCTCGACCCCGTAGTCGCCCCCGAACTGAGGGTACTCATTGAGGATGGTGTTATAACAGTGGGGGCAGGTTGTGATCAGGGTCTTAAAGCTTATACCGCTGAGCAGGGTGACATTCTCCTCGGCGAGCGTCTGATACAGGTACTCGTTGCCGCTACGCCTCGCGGGATCGCCGCAGCACTTCTCGGCAGTGCCCAGGAAGGACGGCTCTATTCCCGCCTTGCGCAAGACGCTCACCAGGGAGCGTGCGACTTTCTTGTTTCGGTCATCGAAGGCGCCGGCACAGCCAACCCAGATCAGCACATCCACCTTGTCGCCCTTCTTGGCCACCTTGAGATTGAGGCCCTTGGCCCAATCGGCGCGTTGGGCGAATCCGATCGGCCAGGGATTGTAGTTGGTCTCGAGATTCTTGAAGAGCTGGGTCACTTCCTGAGGGAAGCGCGACGCCATCAGCACCAGATTCCGCCGCATCTCGACAATCTTCTCAACGTGCTCGATGAAGACGGGACAGTGCTCCTCACAGGCCCTGCACGTAGTGCAGCTCCAGATGGCATCCTCGCCCACCTTCTTGGATACCTCGTACTCTTCCGGCTCGGCCGTGGCTGGCGTGGCGGCCGCGCTGGCAGGCGATTGCTGCGCCCCGGACTCGGAAGCCCCAGCCGGTAAGGCCGCTGAGGTGCCCCCCGACTTGCCGTACTCGACGAAAGCATCCTTGAGGTCCAGGATCAGGCGTTTGGGTGAGAGCGGCTTCTCGGTGGCGTGTGCCGGGCAATGGTCTTGGCACCTGCCACACTCGGCGCAAGCCAAGAGGTCGAGCAGCGATTTCCATCTGAAGTCGTAGGGCTTGGCCGCGCCGAAGGTTTCGGCTCCTTCAATGTTGACCTTAGTGAGCGCCCCATAAGGTCCCAAGTTCCGAAGCAGCACATTGAAGGGCGCCAAGACGATATGGAAATGCTTGGAGTGGGGGAGATAGACCAGGAAGCTTAGCACAATCGATATGTGAAGCCACCAGACCGCAATATAGATCTGGTTGACCGAGGCCTCGCTCGAGGACTCGAAAATCCTCGCAACGTACTTACCTACAAATGCCGCACTTACGGTGGGAAGTCCTCCCAGCCGGATCAAGGCACCCTCGGCCAGGAGATTGGTGGCCATGATGGAGAAGATCAGCATCAGGACCAGGCCGGCATCAAGGGTGACATCCAGCCTCTCGGGTCTCCAGATATAGCGCCGCACCAGGCCGACCAAGACCCCGAGGATCACCAGCACCGCGAAGAAATCCGTGAAGATGTTATACGCAAATGCAAGCCAGCCGCCGAAGAGCCAACCGAACAGGCTGTCATAGTAATCGTGGGCCTGCAGGAAGAGAATGCCGTAGCCGAGCGCGAAGGCCAGGAACCCCCAGAAGATGAAGGCGTGCATCAGGCCCGGAAACAGGTCCTGGAAGAGGCGCTTCTGAAAGCAGACGAATTCGACGAAGCCCTTGATTCGTTCTCTGAGTCGCTCGGATCGAGTCTCAGGCTGACCCTTGCGGATTTTATCGAGCTTGCCCCTCAAGCCCCAGGCGAAGAGGGCAACTGCGAGGATGAAGATGCCGTAGAGAATCGCGTATGCACCGTAACCGATGGCCCGTACGGTTGCCTCCAATGGTCACCTCCCTGGAAGCCTGCTCTTTAGGAACCGCTCGATTTGATCGCCTTGTATTCTTCGGTGAAGATCGGCACTACTTCAAAGAGATCCCCAACGATACCGTAATCGCAGACCTGGAAGATCGGAGCTTCGGGGTCCTTGTTGATGGCCACGATGCACTTGGAGGAAAGCATCCCGGCCAGGTGTTGGATGGCGCCGGATATGCCGCAGGCTATGTAAAGGTTGGGTGTGACGGTCTTGCCGGTTTGCCCGACCTGGTCTTGATGATCTCGCCAGCCTGCATCAACTGCAGCACGTGAGGCGCCAACGGCGGCCCCGAGCAGATCGGCCAGATCCTCGAGAATCTTGAAATTCTCGGGCGCCTTGGTGCCGCGGCCTCCCGAGACTATGATATCCGCCTCGGAGACGTCAGGCCTGCCGGTCGCAGTCGCTACGGTCTGAGTCACAGTGGTTCGCATGCTATCAAGCAAGCCGTCGAGCGCGACATCCTTGATCTCGGCCGCAAGTGAGGCATCGACGTCCGCCAGAGCCATCACTTTGGGTCGAAACGTGACCACCTGGGATTGGGAAATCACCTTGATAGTGATGAGGGCCTTGCCGGCAAAGATAGGCCGGGTGAGCAGGAGACTACCATCGACAATCTCGGTCGCCGTGACGTCGCTTGCGAGGCCAGCACCCAATCTTGCCGCAAGCCGCGGAGCCAGGTCCTTGCCGGTCGCGGTTGCGGAAAGCACGATAATCTCGGGCTGGATCTCGTCGCAGACCTTCTTGGCAACGTTGCAGTAGCCGTCGACCGAGTAAGTGGCGAGTCTCGGGTCATCGGCGACAAAGACCTTCTTAGCGCCATACTGAGCGAGGCCGGCAGCCTTGGCCTTCACCTTATCTCCCAAGAGAAGCGCCGAGACCTCACCGCCGAGCTGCGCGGCGAGCCGCGCTGCCTCACTCACGGCTTCGTAAGTCGCCCGTTTTATCTCGCCCTGTCGCTGTTCACAGATTACCAGCATGGCTCGAGCCATCTTAAATCTCCTTATGGTTTTTCTATATCACTTTACGGTTTCTCTATATAACCTTGGCTTCTTCAACGAGAAACGTGATCACCTGTTTGACTACTTCTCGGGGCTCACCCTCAAGGACACGGCCCGCCTTTCTTCCCGGCGGTTCGGCGAACTTGACGACTTCGATTTTGGGTGCGCCCTCGGGACCGAGGGCCAGATCATCCGGATTGACGGTCCTGATCTGCATCTTCTTGGCCTTCATTATATTGGGCAGGGAAGGGTAGCGCGGCTCGTTGAGGCCTTTCTGGGCCGTCACAAGCGCAGGAAGGCTCGTCTCGACCACTTCATTCGCGCCCTCGATCTCACGCTGGACCGTGATCTTCTTCCCATCTGCGGCTATCTCAAGTTTGGTGATCACCGAGATGTTGGGAATTCCCAGGAACTCCGCGACTGCAGCCCCAACCTGGGCGCAATCGTCATCCACGGCCTGTTTGCCGCACAGGACGAGCTCGAAGGGTATGTCCTTTATTGCGGCTGCCAGCATCCTGGCCGTAGTGATACCATCGTACCGTTGATAATCATTATCAAGCACATGGACGGCATCGTCAGCACCCATGGCGAGGCAGGTCCTCAGCGACTTGGTGGCGTCCTCAGGACCAATGCACACCACGACCACTTTGCTCCCCGCAAGTCTCTCCTTTATCCTTATCGCTTCCTCGACTGCGTACTCGTCATAAGGATTGAGGACGAAATTCAAGCCTTCGGTCACAATCCCCGACCCGTCAGGCTTGACCCTGATCTTGGATTCGGTGTCGGGTACGTGTTTTATGCACACCACCAGATTCATCGCGGCCCCCCTGGGAACTTAGGCTCTAAGTAAGCTTGCAGCAATCACCATCCGCTGGACTTCGGACGTCCCCTCGTAGATCTCGGTTATCTTGGCATCACGGAAGTGTCTCTCGACGTCGTATTCTTTCATATAGCCATAGCCGCCGTGGACCTGGACTGCATTGATCGCGGTCTTAACGGCGGTCTCGGAGGCGAAGAGTTTGGCCATTGCTGCTTCCTTGGTGAAGTTAAGCCCCTTGTCCTTGGTGAAAGCCGCCCGCCAGGTCAGGAATCTGGCCGCATCGATCTCGACCGCCATGTTGGCGAGCATCCACTGGATCGCCTGGAACTCCGCGATCGGGCGCCCAAACTGCTTTCTTTCCTTGGAGTACTTGACCGCGGCCTCCATCGCTGCCTGAGCGATTCCCACGGCCTGTGCGGCGATCCCGATCCTGCCGCCGTCCAGCGCCTTCATGGCTATCTTGAAGCCCTGCCCCGGCTGGCCGAGGAGATTGGCCTTAGGGACCTTGCAGTCTTCAAAAATCAGTTCCGAGGTATCCGACCCCCGGATGCCCATCTTGTTTTCCTTCTTGCCGACCTTGAATCCGGGCATGCCCCGCTCGACGAGAAAGGCGGTCAAGCCCTTGGCCTTGAGAGCCTTGTCGATCGAGGCGAAGAGGAGCACCACGTCGGCCTTGCCGCCGTTCGTGACGAATATCTTGGTGCCGTTTATGACGTAGTCGTCGCCCTGAAGCACGGCGGTGGTCTGAATGTTGCCGGCATCCGAGCCTGCTTCGGGCTCCGTCAGAGAGAAGCCCCCCAGCTTCTTACCCTTCGCCAGGTCGGGGAGGAACTTTTTCTGCTGCTCCGGCGAGCCCCAATCCAGGATCGGCTGGCACACCAGGGAGTTATTGACCGACATTATGACGCCGGTTGAGGCGCACACCCGGGATATCTCCTCGACCGCGATCGCGTAACTCACGCAGTCCATCCCCGCACCCCCGAGTTCCTCGGGCACCATCATCCCCATAAATCCCAGGTCACTCAGTTTCTTGACTATTTCAGTAGGGAAGGAGGCTTCCTCGTCGATCTTGCTCGCAAACGGTCTTATCTCCTTTTCGGCGAACTCCCGCGCGTTCTCCTTTATCATTTGCTGAAGTTCGGTAAGCCCGAAATCCATTTTGGTCCTCCTTTTGACAAGCCTCACTCTGAGTAAGGAGTCGTGAAAGAGTAGCTAAGTTGCACGAAGAATCGACGAGTGATATTAGCATCGGGGCAGGGCACGGTCAAGCGAAAATGCCCGGGGGATTTACGGGGTTTTGTGAAAGCGTGAGTCGTTGCGGTTCGGGCCTACGAGTCGCGCTACTCTTGGTCGACCAGACTGTCGAGTGGTGAGCGTTTCCTGCGGGACGGGCCTATGTCCAGGGTCTCGACATCAGTATCGAGGCCCTCGGTGTCGGTGTCGACGTCGTCATCTGCTTCATCCTCAGAATCAGCGCCGATCTCGGAATCCTCGCCGGCCGCGGGCTCGTCAAGCATCTCGGAATTGTCTTGGGCGATCTGGTCCTCCACGGGGAAGTCCCAGGCGTCGCGTCTTACGGTGTCTGCCGGCTCCTCCCGGTCTTGATCTCCGCCCCGGCCCTCATCCCTGCCCGGGGTCACGGCATCGCCCATGTGCCGCAGCTGCTTGGTGGCTTCCTCGCCATCGGGCAGGCCCCCGACTACGTCCGCGAAAATCGCGCACATGGTGGGGTCGAGCTCCTTGCCGGCCTTCTCGGTGATGATCGCGAGGGCCTCGGCACGCCCGAAGGGCTTCATCCGGTAGGAACGGGCTGAAGTCAAGGCATCGTAGATGTCGGCGATTCTCACGATTCTGCTGAAGGCGTCCGGGTTGACCGGCACTTTGGTCTGAGGATAGCCCGACTGATCCATATTCAGGTGATGGCAGAAGGCCACGATCATCGACCTCAGGATGGCGCGATCCATCTTCTTGAGATAGGTGAGCACCTTCACCCCGGAAAGCGTGTGTTCCTGAAGCGTTTGCCAGTCATCCTCGGTCAAGTTCTCTATCTTGTTCAGGACATTGCGGGGCACATCGGTCTTGCCGAGGTCGTGGAAAAGCGCGGCTATCCCGAGCTCGCACAGGGCCTGCCTTGGAAGTCCCAGCCGGTTGCCGAGCGCTATCGAATAGATGCAGACGTTGAAGGAATGATGGTACGTGTACTCGTCGTAGTCCTTTATGGCGGTCAGGGCCATCATGGACTCCTCGTCCGAGAGGATGCTGTCCACCACCGACTCGACCACGCGCTTCACTTTCCTCGGGTTGACCTTGCCCTTGGCCACGCCCTCCTGGACGGCCTCCTTGACTATGTGGAGCGCCGAGAAGAAAGACCGTTTCGCCTCTTCCTTGGTCGGCAGGGCGCGGACTTCATGCAGGGCATCTTCGATGCTCTTCTTTATCGGCTTTATCTCGATTCCTGCAATGCCCTCAAGCTCCATCCGGCGCGCCAGCTCGGCGAAGGGATCGGCCAGCGTTGGGTCGATCTCGGTAAAGACCATAGCGAAGCTCAAAAGGTCATCGATCTCCGCCATCTCGTCGAAGGTTATCGACCTTATACCCCTGCGTTTGGTTTCCTCAACGAAGTACTTGATTGTGTTGAAGCCGGCAACTCTGGAGCGCATTCTCACCCGGTTAAAGAAGACGCAGTCGTTGACGATGTCGAACCGCACCGCATCATACTCGTCCACCAGCTGGCCGACGATCGCGTGAAGCGCCTGGGCACTATCAAGCATGGCGGCATTCGATCTGTCGTAGGAACGCGCCGTCCTGATCAAGACGTAAAGCCGGCCTATGAGCTCTTTCGCGGTCTGGAATTGCTCCAGCGCTTTCTGACGGGCAGCCTGCTCACCGGTCTCAGTTTCCATCGGGCGCTCCCACTGTGATCCTGTCATCAAGCATGCCGAGGGCTTCGGAGGCCGCATAGCGCACGGCGCCGGAACCCTCGTTTACCATGACTTTCAAGAGCTCGACCACTCGCGGGCTCTCTATCACTGCGAGCCCGAAGACCGCGCTGGCGCGGGTCTTTTCGTCCATCTGCCTGACCTCGCCCTTGGCAATGGCTTCGAGGAAGCTCAGCGTTTCCTCGCCGAGGCTTCCGTAGGTCTTCATGGTCTCGGTCTTCTCGTCGATCGACTTCCGGTTGAACATCCTGTCGTTGATGATATCTTCTAGGAGACGCTTGGCTCTGGCTCCTCCAATGTCTTTTATTGCCGCGATTGCCGTGAGTCGGACCATCTTGTTGCCGTCGGCGAGAAGCGTTCGCAGCAGTTCTATGGCGTTGGGGCTTCGGATCCTGCCGAGGGAACGCGCCACTTCCCGCCTGACTCTCGCCTCGGGATGGGACACGGCCGACTTGAGCATGGGAATCGCCTGCGGGATCGCCATCATGCCCAGGATCATCACGATGTTTCTGACGAAGAACCACCGTTCGTCCTGGGCATAGACGCGCAGCCGATCCAGGTCGGTCCTGCCGAGGATCGAGATCGCGCGGCAAAGCAGATATCTGACCTTTCGAACTTCAGATTCGGAGAGCATCTCGCAGAGTGGTTCCACCGCCGCCGGCGACATGAGGGCGAGGTAGGCGAAGATCTCCTCGCTCTGGGAATCCGACAGGTTGTGCAGGTGCTCCTGTATCTGCTGGATCTTGCGTTTCTCGCCACGCTTGGCAATCGTGTCCATTATGCTGGCCCGCCTTACCGCCCGCAGATCGCGCTGATCGGCGAGCGAACGCAGGTGGGAAAGGATGGAGCACGCGGAGAGGAAGTCCCCCGACGACACTTGCCAATCGCATATTCGGCCAAGGAAATCGACCACGCGGTTGAAGGTATCGTCCCTCGGGGTCGACTGCACGATCTCAAGGCAGACATTGCTGCATCGGCGTAGAATGTTTTTGTCGTCCTCCTCGAGGATTTCGCGGACGATCCTGCGCGAGTCGACCTCGCTTGCCTTGAGTCTCTCCCCGGCCTGCGTGCTGCCCTGTTCGGGCGAGAGCCCCAGTTCCTTGATGAAGAACTCCGAGCCCGGTAGGGTGGTGCCTCCTGGCACGGCTGCCTGCTGGCGGCTCGCCTTTCTGGCAAGCTCCTCGATGCTGCGTTTCTCGTCGCTCTCGAGGTAGGCATCCACCGCGCGATAGGTTATGTTGGCAAGATCTTTCTCCCAGAGGATTGTGACCAAATCGGCTTGGTAAGGATCGACCTCCCGCGCCTCGTGTATCGCGGCTAGGAAATCCCGCAACTCGCGTTTCGAAAGACCGTCTTTGAAGGTGATAAGCCTGATCCCGTCTTTGTATAGCGCGAAGGCAAGGCTCTCCATTTTGTCGGCGGAGGAATAGACGAGGCTGTGGCCGAAGATGAAGTCGCTTTCCCTGACCAACAGAGTTAGCATCTCGTGTTGCCGGAGGAACGATGCGAGCCTCTGGAAAAGCATCGAGAAGGACTTCTTGAGCACGGGATTGTTATTGTCGTAGGTCTTTATGTTCTTAAGCGTCGTGGCCATCAGCTTGAAGACCGCCGTAACTTCGGCCTCGCGCGTACTCTTGGGTGTTGTTTTTAGCCCCACTGGCATGGTCTACGACTCCGATCGGGTAGGGCACTCAGGGCCCTGGTTGTGTTATCGGCAGTGGGGCAAGCGAGCTTAGTCCCAAATCCGCGGCCCGAGGGAGGCCTTCTGCCGAGGGCTAGTGTGGAAGCAGAAACAGCACCGCCGTGATCACGGCTCCCGCCATGTGAACGTAGGGGAGGGTGCCCATCGACATGAGGTCGGTGCTCGGGTCCTTTCGGAAGAGCGATCCCCGATAAAGGAAGGCGCAGACCACCCAGTAGATCAGAATAGCAAGAGACTTATTGTCGGTGAGGTCGGTCCCAACGGGAAAGCCCGTCCAGGGTTTGCCGAACGTCTGATAGGCGACCACCATGCCGAGGGGGATGCTGGCTATGAAGAAGGCAATTGTGCCCAGAAATGCGACCCGCGGTATATAGAGCAGGCTCCTCCTGTGCTGAAGCGCCCGAAACGCCAAATAGCCGGAGAACAAGAAGAAGAAAAGGGCGATGAAGATGAAGACCACGTGCGCGACGAGCAGATACCGATTGGGTCTTCCCTTGGAATAAACCTCAAACCCTTCAGCCTTTACCCTGGCAGGCACCCGCACCACAAGATCGCTGCCGGTCCTTGCTTCGAGGTAATACTGAACCTTTGCCCCACGGCCCTGCGGCAGGATCGAGCCGAAGTATCTGCCCGGCTCAAGCCGACGCATCTCGGTGACCTGGTACGCCTTGCCGCCGGACCGATAGAAGATGAATGCCGTGATCTCGCTGCCCGGCCCGGAGGTTATCTCGGCGTGGACCGGCGTTTCCCTGCCCGCCCTGACCTCACTGAGCGGGGTGTGCTTGATTCTGACCCATCGTTGCTTGGATTCTTCGATCACGGCCTTCTTGCCGCAACCCGATAGGACCGATAGCACTACGACGAGCGCTATCGACACACCCAACACGCTCAACCGCTTCGCCGGCCTCCGCTGATTCATTTCCGTTCGCTCAGTTCTATGAGGATGTTGCACACCGATTTCGGGCTCAGGAACGCCACCGTATGCCCAAAGGCCCCGCGCCTCGGAACCTTATCGATAAGATCAACACCGCGCCTGCCGAGCGCATCCAGCCATCCCTCGATGTCCTGGACCCGCAGACAAATATGATGGATTCCGGGCCCGCGGCTCGCCAGGAACTTACCGACGCCGCTTGCGGGATCGGTCGGAGTCACAAGCTCGAGCTTGGTGCCGCCCAGATCGAACACCGCTACCTCCACCTTGCTCGCTTCCACCTTCTCCCGGGCGGCGCACTTGATGCCGAAGACCTCTTCGAAGGTCCGGATGCAGGCATCGAGATCGCTGACCGCGATACCTATGTGCTCAACCCCGTCAAGCTTCATGGTCTGGTTACCTCGTCGAATGTCCCGAATGCCTGCCGAAGCACATCACAGATCTCGCCGACCGTCGCCTTGTTCCTCGTGGCCTCAATTATCGGGGGAAGCAAGTTGGCGCCGCCACGTGCCGCGGCCTCGACTGCCTTAAGGCACTCGGCGACCGCGCCCTGGGGCCGGCTCTGCTTCAAGGTGCGGAGCCTCGCCTTCTGTTCTTCCTCAACCTCGGCCCCGATCTTGAGAGTTTGGAGCGGCTGGTCGTCGCCCACAAAATCATTGAGTCCCACTACGGTATTGGTCTTGGCGTCAAGGCTCTTCTGGTAGGCATAGGCGCTCTTCTCGATCTCCTGCTGGATGAAGCCCGTTTCAATCGCTCGAATCACGCCACCCATGGCCTCTATCTTATCAAGATATGCCCCGGCGCGCTTCTCGATTTCGTCGGTAAGATACTCGATGAAGTAGGCTCCCCCAAGTGGGTCGACACTATCCGTGACCCTGCTCTCATGGGCCATGATCTGCTGGGTCCTGAGCGCTACCCTCACCGCTTGCTCGGTAGGCAGGGCCAGCGCCTCATCGAAACTGTTGGTGTGAAGCGACTGGGTTCCCCCAAGGACCGCCGCAAGCGCCTGAAGGGCCACACGGACGATATTGTTGAGGGGTTGCTGGGCTGTGAGCGTCGACCCACAGGTCTGAGTATGGAATCGCAAGGTGCATGAGCGGGGATCCTCCGCCAGGAATCTCTGCTTCATGATCCTGGCCCAGAGCCTTCTGGCCGCCCTGAACTTCGCGACCTCCTCGAGGAAATCGTTGTGGGACCCAAAGAAGAAAGAGATGCGCGGCGCGAAGTCGTCCACCCGGAGCCCCGCATCTACGGCGTATTTCACATAGGTCATAGCGTCTGCCAGGGTAAAAGCCACTTCCTGGACCGCCGTCGCTCCGGCTTCCCGCATATGATAGCCGCTCACCGAAATCGTGTTCCATCTCGGCATCTCGCGACTCGCGAAAGAGAAGATGTCGGTCGCGACCCTGAGCGATGGTCCGGGGGGGAAGATATAGGTGCCCCGTGCGATGTACTCCTTGAGGATGTCATTTTGGACCGTCCCCGCAAGGGTCTTTCTCGCGATCCCCCGCGACTCGGCCACGACAATGAACATGGCAAGCACCACGGGCGCGGTCGCGTTTATGGTCATCGAGGTGCTCACCTTATCCAGCGGGATACCCTCAAACAGCCGTGCCATGTCCTCGACGGAATCGATCGCAACGCCCGCCCTGCCGACTTCGCCTTCGGCCCGCGGGTTGTCCGAGTCATAGCCCATCTGGGTTGGAAGATCGAAGGCCACCGAAAGCCCGGTTTGCCCCCCGGCCAGCAGGAACCGGAATCGCTTGTTGGTCTCTTCGCAAGTCGCGAATCCGGCGTATTGGCGGATGGTCCAGGGTCTACCCCGGTACATGTTGGGATAGACACCCCGCGTGAAGGGGTACTGGCCCGGAAAACCGAGCGACTCAAGATAGGTTGCTTCGACGTCGGCAGGAGGGAAGTAGGTCGTATCCACGGGAATCCCCGACGGAGTCTCGAGATTCTGCTTGGCGGCGGCCGTGCGCCGCCATGCCTCAAACGCCTCACGCAACTGGTCGGACCCTTTCTCTTTCAACGGTCACTCCCGTCCAACGATCAGGAGTTTCTGATTGGACTCGACCGTGTCCCCGCGACGTACCAGGATCTCCTTCACAATCCCTCCACACACGCTCGATATCTCGTTCTGCATTTTCATCGCCTCGACTATTGCCACCGGCGAACCCGGGGCTATCTTCTGTCCCGGCTCGACCTCGATTGCCACCACGACGCCGGGCATAGGCGTCTTAATCACCTCGGTATCCGAAGAGCCGTGCGCGAGCGATGGCGTGCCGGCCAGATAGATCAGCTCGTCGGTAAGATCGACTTGGAATTTCTCTCCACCTATGGTGACAAGGGTCGACCCCTCGATCTCGGCAATGCTGGCTTCGTAGCATCTGCTGTTGATCAAGAGCGACAGGGATTGCACGTTCTCGAGGTACTTTGGGTCGACGTGATAGAGCGCGTCGCCAATTGTGACATCGTAGAAGTCGTCGCGCTTGTCGATCCGGATCTTCTTTTCTTCCCCGTCGATTCTCGCGTAGTAGATCATTGCTTACCTGTCTCGGAGGCGCCCTCTCCGGGTGTTTTCCTTCCTGGCGGCATCTTTCCACCGGCTTCCCGTTGAGGCCGGCCTGTGTGCGGGCGTACTCCTCGACTGGAGATGGGCTATCGCAGCGGCGATCACCGCCACATCAACCGGGACCTTGCGTCGCTCCTCGCCGGCCTTGGCCGTGTAGTGTTGATCGATATACGAGGTGTTGAAGGAGCCACGCCTGAAGTTCTCATCCCTCATCACCCAGATGTGGAAGGGAATCGTGGTCTCGATCCCCTCAATAGCATATTCCTCAAGCGCTCGGAGCATTCTGGCCAACGCCTCATCCCGTGTCGCTCCCCAGGTGATCACTTTGGCAACGAGCGGATCATAATAGACAGGCACATGATACCCTTCATAGATGTAGTTCTCGACCCTGACCCACGGTCCTTCGGGGTTTCTGAGGCGGCCGATCGTCCCCAGGGACGGCAGGAAATTGTTCCTCGGGTCTTCGGCGTAGATCCGGCATTCTATGGCTGCTCCGCGCGGGCTGATGTCCGCCTGCCGGATGCTGAGCGGGAAGCCCGCGGCAATCCGTATCTGTTCTTTGACGATGTCAATGCCCGTGGTGAGCTCGGTCACCGGATGCTCGACCTGAAGCCTCGTGTTCATCTCGAGAAAGTAGAAGTTGGATGACTGATCGAAAAGGAATTCGACAGTTCCGGCGTTCCGGTACTTCGCGGCCCTGGCGGCCGCCACCGCGGTCTCACCCAAGCTTCGCCTGACGGCATCATCGATCGCAGGGGAGGGTGATTCCTCGATAAGCTTCTGATACCTTCGCTGGATCGAACACTCCCGCTCTCCGAGCTGGACCACGTTGCCGTAGTTGTCTGCGAGTATCTGGACCTCAATATGGCGAGGCTCCTCGATGTATTTCTCGATGAAGATGTCGGGGCTGCCGAAGGATGAGGAAGCTTCACCTCTCGCGGTCCGGAAGGCCTGGTCTACTTCGGCCGGCTTTCTCACGATCCGCATGCCTTTGCCCCCGCCGCCGGCCGAGGCCTTAAGGATTACGGGATAGCCGATCTTGGCCGCAAGCTGCTGCGCTTCCTTGTCGTCGGCCACGATGCCGTCGCTACCCGGTATCACGGGGACTCGCGAGGCCTGCATTATCTTTCTTGCCTCGGTCTTGAGCCCCATCGATCGGATCGCTTCACTCGGCGGGCCGATGAAAACGATCCCCGCATCCTCGCAAGCGCGGGCGAAGGCATGGCTCTCCGCAAGGAACCCGTAGCCGGGATGTATGGCCTGGCAGCCTGTCTGCCGCGCAATTTCCATGATCTTGGGGATCGAGAGATAGCTCTCGGCCGCTGGGGGCGGGCCGATACAGTAGGCTTCGTCGGCAAACATTATGTGGGACGACATCCGGTCGGCTTCGGAGAAAACGGCCACCGATCCTATTGCCATCTCGCGGAGCGCCCTTAAGACCCGGATCGCGATCTCGCCACGGTTCGCCACGAGGACCTTATCGAACTGCCTGGGCTTTGCTTCCCGCAAATCCTTTGGTTTTGCTCTCTCAGCGCGGCTCACCCGTCGGCCCTCATCTAAAGTGGAATGTTATCGTGTTTCTTTGGAGGCAGGGACTGGCGCTTACCCATAAGCATCTCGAGGGCCGTGATGATCGACGGCCTGGTCTCCGATGGCGCGATCACGTCGTCGATATAGCTCAGCGAAGCCGCAATGTATGGGTTGGCGAATTTCGCCTCGTACTCCTCGATGAAGGTCTGCCTAGCCTTCTCGGGATCCGCTGCCTTCTCGATCTCCTTGCGGTATATGATGTTTACCGCACCCTCAGGCCCCATGACGGCGAGCTCCGCCGTCGGCCAGGCTATGTTGTAATCGCCTCTTACGTGTCTCGATGACATAACGTCGTAGGCGCCGCCGTAGGCTTTCCGCGTGATCACGGTTATCTTGGGGACCGTGGCTTCGCAATAGGCGAAGAGCAGCTTGGCGCCATGCTTGATGATCCCGCCCCATTCCTGCTCGGTCCCGGGCAAGAAACCCGGCACGTCTTCGAAGGTCACCAGAGGAATGTTGAACGCGTCGCAGAACCGCACGAATCTTGCGCCCTTTACGGAGGATGCAATGTCAAGGGTGCCCGCCAATACCTTGGGCTGCTGAGCGACAATGCCGACGGGGATGCCGTTGAGCCTCCCGAAACCTACAATGATGTTTCGCGCGTACTGGGCGTGGACTTCGAAGAAGTCGCCGTCATCCACCACGAGCCTAAGCACCTCCAGCATATCGTAGGCCTTGTTGGGGGAATCGGGGACGATCTCATCGAGTCTGGATTCGGTCCGGTCGGGCCTGTCGGAGGGCTCCAGCCGTGGCGGGTCATCGACGTTGTTCTGGGGCAGGAAGCTCAGGAGTTTCTTGATACGGGCGAAACAGTCGTATTCGTCTTCACACATGAAATGGGCAACGCCGCTCTTGGTGGCGTGCGTGAGGGCTCCGCCCAGCTCCTCGAAGGTCACGTTCTCCCCCGTGACCGACTTGATGACGTTCGGGCCGGTGATGAACATGTGGCTTGAGCCCTTGACCATGAAGATGAAGTCGGTTATCGCGGGAGAGTAGACCGCGCCTCCCGCACATGGCCCCAGCACGGCCGAGATTTGTGGGACGACTCCCGAGGCGAGCGTGTTCCGCAGGAAGACGTCCGCGTAGCCTGCAAGGCTCAAGACACCTTCCTGAATCCGCGCCCCGCCGGAGTCGTTGAGGCCGATTATCGGCGCCCCGTTCTCCACGGCTAGGTCCATCACCTGGCATATCTTCCTGGCGTTCATCTCGCCCATGGTGCCGCCGAAGGTCGTAAACTGCTGGGCAAAGATGAATACCCGGCGGCCGTTTATGGTGCCGTGGCCGGAGACCACGCCGTCACCCACGATTTTCTTCTCCGGCATGCCGAAATCTTGGCAGCGGTGGGTGACGAAGACTCCGAGCTCCTGGAAACTGCCTTCGTCAAGTAAGAGGTGGATTCGCTCTCTGGCTGTGAGTTTGCCTGCCTTGTGCTGTTCTTCTATCTTGCCTGCGTCGCCCCCCGCCCTTATCTTATCCTTCCTGGATTTGAGGTCATCGATCTTCTCCCGGGTCGTCCTACGCAAAGGCATCGCGTACCTCCCGATTGGTTTGGTGAATGAAGACAGTTATCTGAAGACTCCATTTGGAAATCGCCAGGCCAATTGGGGTCGATGAATATCCCGGCACCAAGGGTACACCGCCTGAAGCCGCGGAGTCAATTGCTTTTTGCGGCCGCGGCACTGCAAAGAGGGGCGGTAGCGGGCCCAGCTGATAAGGCACGGCCGAACGCATTCACGTTCGGCCGATTCTCCTAAGAAAATCTGTAGAAGTCTTTACTTGCCGCTCAATGGGCAGCCGCCGCAGGCCACCTTGGCGACCGCAGCCTGGCTTCCGGGGCAGCCGCCACCCTGGGCATCTGAGGTCATACCGGCGCACTTGCCGCCGCCCGCAGTCTGCATACCCTGACAGGCGGTACCTTTGGCACCCTGGCAACCCTGAGCCTGCGTCATCGGGCAGCCGCCAGGCATCCCCTGGCCGCCAGATGCCTGCATACCCGGGCACGCGCCAGCGCCTTTCGGGCAGATACAATTCCCGGCGTTAGTACACTTGCCGTCTTTCATATTGGGGCACTTCTGACATTCCCCGGGGCTGCAATTGTGCTGGCAGCCGGATGCACTCATAGCGCACTGGCCCGCTTGGCCCGCCTGGACCGCGTCAGCGGCGATCACGGCGGTCACGGCCGCTGCTAGTTCCGTCCTTGCGTCGGTGCTCCGGGCATTCGCGAAGGGAGGGGCACCCTGCACATACGCATATGCGATCCAGCCTACCAACCCGATTGCCACTACGAGCGAGCAAATCAGAACTATCCGACGTGACACCTTGATCCTCCTTGTGGTTTGGCTTTCAAGCCTGTTTCAAGACTCATTGATTCTTGTCGGCCAAATTTGCCGACCAGATGAGTATACACTAACCCGAGCGTCTACACAAACTAAATCGTGCGGCACCGCGGGAGGGCCGGCAGAATGTTTTGACAAGACCCGGCTCGGTGTGTTATCTCTCTCCTGAAACTCAGGCGGATTTGCCGCCGGCCTCCGGCCTTCTCGCGCCGAGGCTGCGGCACCTTCAGGCCATTCGGAGACAATATGGGCATCTTAGATCTGATGGATGAGCATGGGCATGAAGAGGTTATGTTCTGCTATAACAGCACAACAGGCCTCAGAGCGATCATTGCTATCCACGATACGACCTTGGGCCCGGCCCTGGGCGGCACCCGGATGTGGAACTATGGGAGCGAGGCCGAGGCCATCAAGGATGCCTTTCGCCTTTCACGAAGTATGACCTACCAGGCTGCGGTTGCCGATTGCGATACCGGCGGCGGGAAGGCCGTCCTTTGGGGTGATCCCTCAAGGGACAAGAGCGAGGCCTACTTCCGGGCCTTCGGCAGGTTCATCGAAGGCCTGAGGGGAAGATTCATAACCTATGCCGACCTGGGTACGAACGATCGCGACCTGCGATACATAAGGCGGGAGACCGACTACGTAGCGCCATTTGTTACAGCCGCGGCCGCAGGCACCGACGGAGCCAAGGTGACTGCATACGGCGTCCTCTGTGGGATGCGGGCCTGCTGCAAGATGGTCTTCGGCGTATCTTCGGTAAAGGACAGGCGAGTAGTCGTCCAGGGTGTGGGCGAGGTCGGGCGGAATCTTGCGCGCTACCTTGCTCAAGAGGGCGCTCATCTGGCGATCACCGACATCGTCTTTGACGCCATGAAGCGGGTGCAAGATGAGATCCCCAATGTGGAGATCCTGAGACCCGAGGCGATCTTCGATTGCGACTGCGACATCTTCTCCCCCTGCGCGATGGGCGGCGTGATAAACAAGGGCAATGTCGACAAGCTCAAGTGCAGGATCGTTGCGGGCGGCGCCTATGACGTGCTCGAGTCCGATGAGATAGGGGACCTGCTGCACTCGCGGGATGTTCTCTATGCCCCGGATTTTGTGATCAGCGCGGGGGAGATCTTCCAGAGCGCCGACCGGATGCGACCTGCGAGTGAGAAGGAAGCCTTTGAGAGGGCGGGGGAGATCTTTGAGGTGCTGGTTAAGGTCCTGGAGCGCGCGCGGCGCGAGCGGATTGCGCCCTTCCGGGCGGCGCGCAAGATGGCCATGGAACGGATTGAGAAGGTCAGCAGAGTAAGAACGATTCTCTGCAAGCCGCCGGACATCGGACTTTAGCGACGGCTGCGTGAGGCGGGTGGTAGACCGATGACGGGAAAGAAAGCCCCGGGAAAGGATCATCAATTCCGGGTGCTCGCCATAAATCCGGGCTCCACGTCCACCAAGATCGGTGTCTTCGATGACGAGAAGGCGATTCTCGAGGAGACGATCCGGCACTCCGAGCTCGATCTCGTCGCCTTCGAGAGAACCTGGGACCAGTACGAGTTCAGGAAGCGGACCATCATTGAAGCCCTCCAGAGCCGTGCGATCGAGCTCGCCTCGCTCTCCGCAGTGGTTGCGCGGGGAGGTCTGCTGCGGCCGGTGGTGAGCGGGACCTATGAAGTCAATAAACTGATGATCGATGACGGCCGGACCGGCTACCAGGGCGAACACGTGGCGAATATCGGACCCGTGCTTGCCTTCGGGATTGGCTGGGACCTAGGGATCCCCGCCTACATGGTCGATCCGCCGAGCGTGGACGAGTTCGAACCGCTGGCGAGATTTTCGGGCCACAAGGATATTCCGCGCCGCAGCCTGATCCATACGCTCAATATCAGGGCAACTGCCCGCATGGCTGCGGAGAAGATGGGCAAGCGCCTCGATGAGGTGAACCTGGTGGTTGCCCATCTGGGTGGCGGGATTTCGGTCTCGCCGCTTAGAAGGGGCTGCATGATCGATGCCAACGACGGCAATAGCGGCGGGCCTTTCTCGCCGGAACGCGCCGGCACCGTCCCCACGATGGGACTGATTGAATACATCTTTGACAACAAGCTCTCACAGGATGATATCAAGCGCGAGCTTGTGGGCAAGGCCGGGCTGGTCTCGTACCTTGGGGTGAACTCTGCTGAGGCGGTCGAAGAGATGATCGCCGGCGGCAACGAATATGCCCGCCAGGTCTATGAAGCCATGGCCTATCAGATCGCCAAGGAGATCGGTGCGATGGCGACGGTCCTGAAGGGTGATGTTGATGCGATAATACTCACGGGCGGGCTTTCGGGAAGCAAGATGCTCACCGATTGGATAAAGGAGCGAGTGAAGTTCATCGCTCCTGTGTATGTCTATCCGGGCGAAGACGAACTGAGGGCGCTCTTGCTCGGCTGCCTGCGGGTCCTCAGGGGAACGGAGAAAGCCAAGACCTATCCGGGGTCCGTCGAACCAATGCCGCTATAGCAAGCACGGAGGTGAGAGATGCAGTTTGAGAATATCCTGGTCGAGAAAAAGGAAAACATTGCGATCGTCACAATCAACCGGCCCAAGGTCCTGAATGCCTTGAGCACCAAGACCTTCCTGGAGCTCGCCGAAGCCTTTGGGGCGCTCCGCGACGATGCAAGCGTTGCCGTGGTTATTCTAACCGGGGCGGGGGAGAAGGCTTTTGTAGCCGGTGCTGACATCTCCGAGTTCTCGACCTTCACACCGGATGACGCCCGAGATTACGGCAGGCTCGGCTGGAGGACTATGCTCCTCATCGAGAAGCTCGGCAAACCCGTGATTGCGGCGATCAACGGCTTTGCCCTGGGCGGAGGCCTGGAGCTCGCTATGTCCTGTACCTTCAGGTATGCGGCGGACAATGCCAAGATGGGCCAGCCCGAAGTGAACCTAGGTCTCACCCCTGGCTTCGGAGGAACCCAGAGGCTACCGAGGCTCGTGGGGAAGGGGCGAGCCCTCGAGATGCTGCTCACCGGGAAGCCCATCGATGCCGCGACTGCCGAGAGGATTGGGCTTGTAAATAAGGTGGTGCCTCAGGCCGAGCTCCTCGCCGAATGCGAGAAGACCGCGAAGACTATTGCGGCCAAGGCACCGATTGCGATAAGATACTGTATCGAAGCCGCCAATAGCGGTCTCAATATGAGTCTTGAAGAAGCCTTCGAGTTCGAAGCCGGCGTCTTTGGGCTCGCGTTCTCCACCGAAGATTTCAAGGAAGGCATCAAGGCCTTCACCGAGAAGCGCGAGGCCAAATTCAAAGGCAAATAGCCACTTGCTCTTGGGCGTCCCCGTCGTCTAGCCCGGTCAGGACACCGCCCTTTCACGGCGGCAGCACGGGTTCAAATCCCGTCGGGGACGCTTCCAGATTCTTTGGACGGTCTACCTCCAATCGCCCAAGGCGATGAAGCCAGCCCAGGTGAACGGATGATCCACCTTACCGTGTCTCCTGAGGTCCCTGATCTTCTCCAACTGTATCCTGCGGATAGTCTCGGGAATAGACTCGCTGCGTCTCTCATAGAACCCGCTCATCATCTCAGCAGTCGCCTCGTCTGATACCGGCCACAGCGCACTGACGACCGTCCTCGCTCCCGCCATCTGGAACGCCCGCCTCAAGCCGTACACTCCCTCTCCTTCCTCAACACGCCCCAAACCCGTCTCACACGCGGAGAGAACTACCAACTCTGTACCTTCGAGGTTCATCCCGGAGACCTCATATGCGGTGAGGATACCATCCTCGCACCCCAGACTATCTGCTCCCTCACCATGCAGGTTGGCACCTGCGAAGAAGAGACCCGAGAGCAGCAGCGGGTTCTCACCAACATAGCCCGCATCGCTACCAAGCCCACTTCCAGCTTCGACGCTTCCCTCGGGTACCTCAGGCCGGCAGGCGCCCTCCAAGAAGTAGCCATGAGTAGCCAAGTGAATCACTCGTGTGCCATGGGCTTCCTTCTTGAATCTTTCCTCACTTGCATCCGACCCAAAGTAGATAGAGGCAGGTTCGTGTGAGGCTTTCTTCCACTCGGACGATATCAGCTCAACTTCTTTTCTCGTGCCAGGAAGAGGAGGCACGGAGAGGTCACTGAGCCTCCCACAGCCAGAACGGACATTCCTCGTTGTCATATAAGCTAGTTCGGTGACGGTTGTTTCTTGACTTGCAGGTTGTTGTAAGCGGCTTGACGCAGAGGCGTTGTAGTCGGGAGCGCCCAAGGCAAGCAAGCCACTTACGGGAGGTGGCTCATCGCTGAGCCTCACCAGGTCTCTTCCCGCAGAGAGGTAGTGGATGGGGTATTCCTCTATGAGATAGTTGCCATTCTTGTCAATCAAAGCAGCGAAGGAAATCATGTTGAGGGCACCGTCAGGGGCGATGAAGACCAAGTCTCTGCCCGAGACGTACTCCTCGATCGGTTGCCAAGTCCTGCCATAAACGTCCTGGACGCACTCCCTGTATTCCTGCTCGTCCACAACTGTAGGCGCCTTGCCGGAAGTGGCTACCCTTAGCATCTGGCTGCGGTAGGTACCAATCACACTATCAATCTCGGCAGATTCACCCAGATCAACCACCCGGGGTAATCCATCGGTAGCCATTACGACTACCAGGTAGTGAGGAGTATCTTTCTTAAGCTCGAGATCATGGTATGCATACCTGACGTACTCAGCGAGTACCGAGTTTCGAGGGAGCAAGGAGGTAATCCTATCGGCATTGACATCCCTGTATGCCACGTATCCTCTGAAACTGGCACTTCTTCGGGAAAGGTCGGCCTCAAGTTGCTTCGAGAATCTATCCAGTGAGTCAACCTCAGCTCTGTAGGCACTCACATCCTCTCCGGGGCCTTCGACAAAGAGCTTCGCCAGTTGGAACCTGGCATATCGGAGGGATTCACCCAGGCTAAGAGTGGTTGAATCTGCCCCCTCGACAATGGACTTCTGACGCTCAAGTATGCCATCAGATACTTGGCCTTTACAGGCAAGTACCAGGTCAGCTGCCTCCAAGGCAGTGGCCGGGTTAGGCGAGCCCAGATCGAGGTAGCAGGAAAGGTACTTGCCTAGAGATGCCCGCAGAAACTGTGAGTAGGTCAGTGCGTCTTTCTCAGATAGCCCGATTGAGTTCTCGACGAAGTTCTTGTGCCTTATGCTGCAGGCGCGCCGAGCAAGCTCTAGAGCTTTTGTATGCTCGCCTTGCTGGCGAGAGAAGTCGCTGAAAGACTCGAGGGACAATGCCACATCAGGGTGGTCAGGTCCCAGCGCCTTCTCCCAGATAGCCAGTGACCGCTCATAGAGGGGCTCGGCTTCTGAATACCTGCCCTGATCCCGGTAGAGGCTTGCCAGGTTGTTGAGGCTTCCTGCCACATCAGGGTGCTCAGGTCCCAGCGCCTCGTCGAAAATAGCCAGTGCCCGCTTGTAGAGAGGCTGGGCTTCCGAATACCTGCTTTGAGCGTAGTAGAGGACTGCTAGGTTGTTGAGGCAGTGTGCCACATTGGGGTGATCGGGTCCCAGCACCTTCTCGAAGATAGCCAGTGCATGCTTGTAGAGAGGCTCGGCTTCTGAATACCTGCCCTGAACGTAGTAGAGGCTTGCCAGGATGTTGTGCGGATTTCGGAGATTGTTGACCACCGATTTCGGAAATTATTGACCAGTGAATTCGGAGCAAACTGACCGGCGATTTCGGTTTTAATTAACCACTTTTGGGGGGAGTCCGAAACAGGTGGTCACTTTGGACCGAAACGGGTGGTCAATAATTTCCGAAACGTGTTGATGCGACGCTGGATACGGCGAGGTTACTGTTCTCCTTTCAGGTGAGTGAAAGGAGGGCAGGGATGGCAAGGAAGGCTGTATCCATGCGCAAAGCACGAGACATACTTCGGCTGAGGTACGACTTAGGGCTGGGCGTTCGCCAGATCGCGCGTAGCCTGCGGGTCTCGCACGGCACGGTAGTGAACTACCTGGGGCGAGCAGAGGCGGCAGGGCTCGGATGGCCGCTTGCGGCTGAGATCGACGAGCAAGAGCTTGAGGCACTTCTATTTTCCTCCCAGAAGTCGCCCCAGGAGGCGCGGCGCCAGCTTCCTGCGATGGAGGATATCCACAAGGAGTTGCGAGGCAAGCGGCGCTGTAAGGGTATAACGCTACAGCTTTTGTGGGAGGAATACCGTGTCGAGTACCCTGGCGGTTACGGCTACACGCAGTTCTGCGAGTACTACAAGCGCTTCGTGAGCACGCTGGAGCCGGCACTCAGGCAGCCCTACAAGGCTGGCGAGAAGCTCTTCGTGGACTGGGCCGGTGAGACGATCCCGGTAGTGGACGGCCAGAGTGGCGAGGTCTGGCAGGCACACCTGTTCGTGGCGGCCCTGGGCGTCAGCAACTACACCTACGCTGAGGCCTTCGAGAACACCCAATTGACGTCGTGGATCGAGGCCCACATCCATGCCTGGGAGTTCTACGGGGGCGTGGCGAGGGTCACGGTGCCGGACAACGAGAAGACCGCCGTAACCAGACCATGTCATTACGAGCCGGCTCTACACCGTACTTACGAGGAGATGGCCGAGCACTACGGCACGGTCATCATCCCTGCCCGCCCCGGAGAACCTCGGGACAAGGCCAAGGTGGAGGCGGCGGTAGAGAATGCCGAGCGGCGGATT
>JAZDEY010000061.1:0-57227 GCA_043808325.1 Candidatus Eiseniibacteriota bacterium | reverse complement strand
GATGAAGATCGCCGGATACTTCTGCAGCACCGCGGTCTCGCGCGCCTTGCGCGGCAGGTCCGGGTACATGTCGAGGATCTCCTCGGCGTGCAGGAACACCAGCTCGTCGGGCAGGTTCGGGTACCTGGGATCCTTGAGCTTCGGGAATTCCTTCTGGATGAAGGTCTCGGCGCCCTTGATGACCTTCCAGAGCTTGCGAACGGTGTCCTTGAGGTAGTTCAGGTTGCGCTGCTCGGGCGTGATGACCCTTTCCCAGTCCCACTGATCCACGTACGAGCTGTGGTCGTGGTCCAGGAAGTAGTCCTTGCGCACGGCGCGCATGTCGGTGTTGATCCCTTCCCCGACGTTACACTTGAACTGCGCGAGCGCCAACCTCTTCCATTTGGTCGCCGCCTGGACGACCTGGGCATTGAGCCGTTTCTCCAGGCCCAGCCCGCACGGAAACTCCACCGGAGTCCGTGAGCCGTCGCGGTCGAGGTAGTCGTTGACGCCGCTCTCCCTGGTGACGATCAGAGGTACCTCAACCGTGAACAGGTTGAGCTCCTTATTGAGGTTGTCCTCGACGTAACGCTTCACGGCGCGCAGCGCGATCTGCGTCTCCTTGGGATCGAGGATCGACCTGTAATCCGACGGCAGGATCTTCTCCACCTCGGGATAGGTGCTTACGCCTGGACCCGCCAGGTCCGCCTTCTTGTCCATCTTGTCCGCCATTCACATCCCTCCTCATTTTCCTGCGGATCAATGCTCTTCGGATGATCGCAGAACCCTCATTATCGGCGATCCCGCCAAAACTATCTTCGCGCCCGCCGGACCGCAATAATAATCTTGCCGGAGACTGCCCCGCGCTCCGGCGCGGGGTGACCTCTCCGATCCCGCGAGGCCCGGTCCTATTGCTTGAAGGCTCCGGGGCCGTAGTCTATCTTGCCTTCACGCTCGGAGACCAGATCGACCGCCTTGGACTCGTCCTTATCGATGCCACACGCCACCTCGGCGATCTTCGCCAGCTTCTCGAGGTTCATGTGTCTCAGGGCCATCAATCTCGAGGCCTCGGTATTGCCGCCTCCGTGGATCGCCATAGCCGACCAGTTGGTGCCCCGCGTCAGATTCTCGATCAAGCGGAGAACCCTCAGCCTATCCTCAGTGGTCATGCCTTCCTTGGCAGGGGCGAGATACTTCTCGATCATGGGGCCTATCTCGGCGTTGGCCAGGTCCTTCGCCGAGGGCGCGGTCTCGCCGATGCCCGACATTATCTCCCGCGCGTAGCGCAGGGCGTTAGAGGGAATCAGCGTAGCCTGGAATTTGGTGCTGTGAGCGATCAGGGAATTCGGTATCCATGCCCCCGATTCGTGTTGGAATCCCTCCACGCCGGCGGCCAGGGACATGGAGTAGAGCGTTTCCGCGGATATCCCCATCTCGGCGAACTTGCTCATCACATGGCCGATCCTGCCGACATTGATCGAATCGGCGGCCAGCTTGGTGGCGCCCAGGAGAAGGCTCAAGCCCCCTGACTTGCATGCCCCGGCGGTAAGCCGGTGCACCGCGGTGAAGTACTCGAGGAACCTGCCGGTGAACTGCCATTCCTCGCACATGAAGACCCTATCCCAGGGGACGAAAACATTGTCCACGATCAGCATCGCCTGGTGGTCGGCGAATTTCTTCCCGACGTCGACCATCTCGGTCTCGTCGTCTCCGAACCTCAAGTCGATCGGGAACCGGCCCAGAACGTACTTCATGCCGGGAGAGTCCACGGGTACGGCGCATGCCACGGCGTAGACCTTGCCCTCTTCGCCGACCGCCGTAGTGGGCAGGATCACGACCTCGTGAGCCAGCACCACGCCGGTCTGGTTGAGCTTGGCTCCCCTTATCACAATGCCGTCTTTGCGCTTCTCGACCACGTGCAAGTACATGTCGGGATCCTTCTGCTCGTGAGGCTTGAGCTTCCGGTCGCCTTTGGGGTCGGTCAGGGCCGCCGTCACCGTGAGGTCCTCTTCCTGTATCCGCGCGAGCCACTTCTTCAGCCGTTCGTGGTACTTGGTGCCTGTGGCCTTCTCGATCTCGTAGGTTATGGGGTAGAGACCGGAGATCGCTTCGGAGCCCGTGCACCGGAAGGTGCAGCATCCCAGTACCTCTCCCATCGCGCGCGCAAGTCTGGTCTTTCGCATCGCATCGGCCTGGCTCATGAGCGGGGACGTGTAGAAGTTGCAGACCTTGCCCGTGAGGTGCGAGGTGGTGGTCAGCATGTCTTTGAACTTGGGGTGATGCGCAAGCTGGTACATCTTTTTCATCGTCTCCAGCGAAGGCTTGAGCGCCGGATGAGTGACGGGGTCTTTCATCTTCTCGCCGCGGAACCATACATCCATTGGTTTGCGGGCCTTGACGCTGCGCACGTATTCCTCGGGCGATTTAAGCGGCATCTGAATTCTCCTTTGCTGAATTGCCGGGACCAGGATTACGAATCAGGAGAAAGATATCAGTCGGAGGCGGTCAAAGTCAAGTTCGACTCCTTGCGGTGGAGGGGCGGCCGCGCGGCTCCCTGCCGCTCGGAACTCCAGTTGACATACGCATCCTCACTTGGTAGAGTGCCAAAGTACGGAAAGAAATCGAGGAGGGCCTAATGAAAGCCGGCTTGATACTTATGTTGCTTGTCGCGGTAGCGGGAGTTGCCGTTGAGCCAGCTTGGTCTCAGGTTCCGTTTGAGCCACCCGCCAAAGATCTGGTGGCGAAGGATACCCCGGATGACGCCGGTCGCAGCATAACGCTCCGGTGGCAGGGCAGCGGTGAGGTAAGCCTGCGGATACTGCGCGGCGACTCGCCGGATGGGAACTTTGTGGATATCGGCGGGGCAGCCTCCGGCGATCAAGCCTTCAATGATCCGGGCACGACCGACGGCAAGCCCTATTACTACAGGGTCGCATACAGAGTCGGTGAGGAGACTCTTTATACCTCGGTCGTAGGACCATCTGTCTCAAGGAGCAACTGGCTCTATAAGGGCAGAATCAATGCTCTCCTGTTGACGGTGCTGATGTTCAGTCTTGTCATCGCTTACATCTCCACCGCCCGGAAAGGCAAGACCCTTTACCTGAGGCGAATAGCGGGGCTTGCGGCGATTGACGAGGCCATTGGCCGGGCAACCGAGATGGGCAAGAAGATGCTCTACGTGCCCGGCATTATGAGCATCGGCGACATGCAGACCATAGCCAGTCTGGCCATTCTTCAACACGTTGCCAAGCAGTCCGCGATCTACGGGACCAACCTCGAGGTGCCGAACAAGGATCCTTTGACCTTTTCTGCTGCGCGGGAGACCGTGAGACAGGCCTTTCTTGAGGCCGGAAAACCCGATCAATACAAAGAGGATATGGTGACCTATCTTACCTACGATCAGTTCGCGTATGCGGCGTCGGTATCTGGCAAGATGGTGCGAGAACTGCCGGCCGCCAACTTCTTGATCGGCTCCTTCTTTGCCGAATCGCTGATCTTCGCGGAGACCGGCCAGTCGATCGGTGCGATCCAGATCGCGGGCACCGCCGACGTCACTCAGCTTCCCTTCTTCGTCACCACTTGCGACTATACCCTGATGGGCGAAGAGCTCTTTGCTGCGAGCGCCTACCTTTCGCGCGAGCCTGTCCTGCTGGGGAGCATCAAGGCGCAGGACATAACCAAGGCGATCATAATGATGTATGTCGGCGCTGGGATCATCCTTCTCAATATTGGATTGCCGATCCTGAGAAACCTGCTGATCACGAGGTAAAAGGAGGGCCTGATGAAACGCACGGTGCCGCTTGTACTGACCTTCATCGTCGGCATGTACCCGATCTTTGCCTTCTTCGTGCCTCATCGGATCGTTTCCGACCTGAACGATCGCCTGGACACCTGGCTGATTATCGTAGCCGCGTTTGCGCTGCCGCTGGGGGCGGTCAACGTCTTCATGATGAACTTCTCGAAGATAAGCCAGCGCAAGAAAGGCTGGCCCTATTCGCTCGTGATTCTGGCCGGCCTGGTTGTGATGGGAGCGATCGGCATAGCCGGAGCATACAGACAGGATTCGATCGCCCAGTTCCAGTACCTGTTCCAGAATATCGTCTCGCCGTTGCAGTCGACGATGTTCTCGCTTCTCGCGTTTTACGTAGCCTCGGCGGCGTACAGAGCCTTCAGAGCCCGCAACGTCGATGCGGCCATCCTTCTGGTTGCGGCGATTGTGGTGATGTTTGGGAGAATCCCCTTCGGCGACATGTTGACCCACGGAAGCATGACGCCTCTGAGCGAATGGCTGATGACCATACCGAACACCGCTGCTCAGAGAGGCATCATTATCGGAGCGGCCCTGGGAGCTGCCTCCATGTCAATCAGGATAATCCTCGGGATAGAGCGAACCTATCTCGGAAGTGGCAAGGACTAGGAGGCTCACATGAATCTCAAGAGCATGCTTTACATAGACCGCCGGATAATCTATCTGCTGGTATCCATAGGCGCCCTGATTCCGATCATCACGCCGATAGGATTGCCGGTGATGCCGACCAAGCCGGTTGCGGCTCTCTTCGATGCGATCGAGAAAATGGGCCCCGAGGACGTCGTGATTGTCTCGTTCGACTACGGACCGTCTTCCGAGCCCGAGCTCAATCCGATGGCCGAGGCGATCCTGCGACATCTCTTTACCAGGAAGATCAAGGTCGTTGTGATGGCGCTCTTTCCACTCGGAGGAAACGAAGAAGCCAAGAAGGAACTGAGCAAGATAGTCGGCGAGTTCGACCTTCGGTATGGGGTGGACTACATCAATCTAGGCTACAAGGAGGGAGCCCAGGCGGTGATGAAACGGATGGCGGTGAGCATCCCGGACGTTTTTCCCACCGACGCCGACGGCAAATCGACCCAGGGGATGCCGATCATGGACCGGGCCCGGAACTACCGCGATGTTGCCTTGGTGGTGAGTCTGGCTACGGGAATCATAGGCGAATACTGGGCCAACCTCGTGAACGCCCAATTCGGAGTGGACGTGTCCGTGGGATGTACGGCTGTTTCCGCGCCGAAGTATTACGCCTATTTGCGCGCAGGGCAGATGATGAGCCTCCTGGGCGGCCTTAAGGGCGCATCCGAATATGAGAAGCTTGTGGGGGACGAGTACCCTGCCATCAGGCAGACCTACGAGCAGCCTCAGGAAAAGAAGATTTCGGCGACCACGGGCATGGACGTCCAGTCGATCGTCCATGTGATCATCATAGCATTCATAGTATTCGGCAACGCAATATACTTCATGACGCGGAAAGAAGGAGGCAAGTGATGGTCCCGATAGGCGTCTGGATAAACGCATTCCTGACACTGTGCATCCTTAGTTTCCTATATAAGGACAATCGCTTTTTCAGGTTTGCCGAGAGCCTCTTTGCCGGACTGTCATTGGGGTACTACATAGGGCTAACCATGCAGAACACGCTCCGGCCAAACCTCCTGAATCCGGTGTTTCACCAGTTCACCCAGAACTTCAACTACCTCTTGATCATCCCGGCCCTTCTGGGACTGTTGCTCTACTTCCGTTACATACCACGGGTATCGTGGATGGCTCGGATCGCACTTGCGGTCTATGTCGGCTACTATTCCGGGGTGTACCTGGTGCAGAAACTGCACGGCGAGGTGCTGCCTCAATCCAGAGACACCGTGCTCTCGGTGACTCGGGGTGGGTTCGGTGCCGTCGAGAATCTGATCATGATCATCGGGGTTGTCTCGGTGTTGATCTACTTCTATTTCTCGGCGGAGCACAAAGGGGCTCTTGGGCGAGTGTCCAGGGTCGGGATATGGTTTCTGATGGTCTCCTTCGGCGCTAGTTTCGGATACACCGTGATGGCGCGAGTATCGCTGCTGATGGGGAGATTCTCGTTCCTGGTGAATTCCTGGATTAGGCCGATGATCTCGGGATGAAACCGTAATGGAAGAACCACTCGCGCTACAGAAAGGCTTAATCTACGGGCCGGTCAACTCGCGGCGACTGGGCCGTTCGCTTGGGATAAACGTCATGCCCACCGGCTACAAGGTGTGCTCCTTCAATTGTGTCTACTGTCACTACGGTTGGACCAAGTACCTCAAGGGCGACCTGTCCGAGCACCTCAAGGACATGCCTACGGTTGAAGATGTCGAACGCGAACTCGAGAAGACCCTGAGAGGCATAGAGCCGCCTCAGTACATAACGTTCTCGGGAAACGGGGAGGCGACTCTCCACCCCGATTTTGCCGCGATGGTCGATGCCGTGCTTGCGGTCCGCAAGCGGCTGCGTAGCCCTGCACGGGTTGCGATCCTGTCAAACTCTACCGGTGTATCCGACGAGAGTGTGAGGCAGGCGCTCCAACGGCTTGATGTTCGCATCATGAAGCTGGACGCGGGCACCGCCCCGGTCCTCGATCGGATCAATCGCCCGGCCCGCGGCGTGTCACTTGATAAGATCGTCACCGGCCTTGGCCTCCTCGGCGATGTCACACTCCAATCGATCTTTGTCGAGGGAGGCGTCGCCAATTGCAGCGATAGGGATATCGATACCTGGCTCGCCCAGGTGGAGCGGATCAAGCCCACGTTCGCGCAGGTCTACAGCCTCGAGAATGCTCCCGCTATGGAGACTTTGGTCGGCGTGCCGATCCCGCGCTTGGAAGCGGTCGTCCGACGCCTCGAAAGCATCGGGGTCAAGGCGGCTGCCTACTAGGCTTGCCGGGCCGCTGCTTCAGGCCCCAGGACCCGGCTGCTTTATCAGCCGCCTGATTGCGGAGCCTTTGAGCAGCTCCTCGAATTCGTCCAAGGTCTTCACCACAATATCGGAGAAGAGCCTCACCACCCAGTTGTGCTCCAGGGCTGTGATCGTCACCACCTTGACTCCGGCCTTCTTGGCTTCCCACATCTCGATGGCGCTTCCCATGCTGGCCTCGGGAAGATAGGCGACCAGCAGCCGGCTCTGCCTTGCCGCTTCCACGGATTCTTCAAAAACTTCGAGCGCCTTTGCCTCGTCATAACCCAGCGACTCCGGATGAATGCTGACCGGGCAGTATACCTCGCAGTCCGGCATGTAGATCTCTATCATCTTTCTGAGGCGCATGCGGTAGGATTGTTCATGAACTGCGAGGTGAGAAATCGAGCCCTGTATGATTCCGCATATAAACACTCTCATGTGGCAATTCCTCCGCGACTTAACGAATCCCTCTTCAAGAAAGCGAGTCCAATATTTTAGTTGCAAGGTTTAACAACGGGTATTACTATAGGCTAAACATTCGGGATTAGCCAGGCTTATGAGGCGTTACCCTGGGGCGTCTCCCCAAGGGGAGGATTGTCATGAAGAAGAAGGATCTTCTTGCGAAGACAAAGAAAGGCCTGCTTGAAATCGCCGCCGGTCGGCGTATACCGGGCCGCACCGCCATGAAGAAGGGCGACCTGGTAAAGGCGATCCTTGGGGCCGGCCCCAAGAGGAGGACGGCGAGCGTTGCAAAGCCGGCGAAGCCCGGGGTCACCAGGCAGGCTAAGAAGCGGGCCGCGCCTGTAAGAGAGAAGATTCTTGTCAGAAGAAGCTGGCGCGAGCAGCAGGCCGTGATCCAGCGCGCCAAGTATGAGGCCAAGCTGGAGCCCGATGCGGCCAAGCCTCCCAAGCGGGTTGAGACGACCTCGCTTGCTCCCGACATTCCGGCATCCTACGGTGACGACCGAATCGTGCTTCTGATAAGAGATCCCTACTGGGTGCATGTCTATTGGGATATCTCCAGGGAGACTCTGTTGAGAGCCAAGGGAGTCTTGAAGGATGAATGGTACGATGCCAGGTCGATCCTGCGGGTCCACGACGTGACGGGGGTCGATTTTGACGGCGACAATTCCAATTCCCACTTTGACATAGTCCTGGAAGGCGGGGCCACCAACTGGTACATCAATACGCATGTTCCCAACAGGACCTACTGTGTCGATATCGGGCTGCTTTCGCGGTCGGGCAGGTTCGTGTTGCTTGCACGGTCAAACGCCGCCACCACTCCGCGGGACGCTCCGTCCGATGTGGTCGACGAGAGGTGGATGATTCCCGATAGTGAGTTTGACAAGGTCTATGCGCTCTCAGGCGGGTTCGCGATCGGCGCCAGTTCGCTGGAGCTTAAAGAGATGATGGAGAAAGCTCTTGGTGGTGAGATGGGTTCGGGAGCCGTCGGGAGTCTTGCTGTTTCGAGCCCGATCGGCAAACCACGAGTCCGTGGTTTCTGGTTTAGGGTGGGGACGGAGCTTATTGTCTACGGAGCGACCGAGCCGGACGCAACGGTAACGCTGCAGGGACGGCCGGTCAAGTTGACACCGGATGGCACCTTCAGTGTCAGGTTCGCGCTGCCGGACGGGGAGCAAGTGATTCCGGCGGTTGCGGTATCGAAAGACGGAGAAGAGACACGAACCATTACCTCGATAGTGACCAAGAAGACTGAAGAGTAGACCTATCCAGAGAAACGAGATCAGCGATGAAGAAGTCTAAAGGCTATCTTTGTCTTGTGCTTCATGCCCACCTGCCCTTCGTCAGGCATCCGGAATATCCTGACTTCCTAGAAGAGGATTGGCTATTTGAAGCAATAACAGAAACATACATGCCTCTCTTAAAGGTTCTTGAGAAGTTGGAAGAAGACTCGGTCCCCTACGGCATAACGATTTCGCTAAGCCCGCCGCTCCTTTCGCTCCTTAACGACTGGGTGCTCCAGGAGCGATACATGAGCCGACTGGAGAAACTGACGGAGCTCGCATCAAAGGAGGTCGACCGCACGCGGTGGGATGCTAGAATGAACCGGCTTGCCCTGATGTACTACTGGTTCTTCGAGAATACCCGGAAGACCTATGCCGAGAAGTATTCACGGGACCTGGTATCGGTCTTCAGGCGGTTGAACGATGCCGGGCATGTCGAGATCACCACCTGCGGGGCAACTCACGGATTCCTGCCGTTGATGACCGTGAACCGCAATGCCGTAAGAGCTCAGGTCGAGATCGCGTGCCGATATCATCAGCGGAACTTCGGCCGGCGGCCCAACGGAATCTGGCTGCCTGAGTGCGGGTATGAGCCGGGGATCGACGAGATACTCAAGGAATCGGGGATCAAGTTCTTTTTCACCGATACACATGGCATTCTGCATGCGAGCCCGAGACCGCGCTACGGCGTTTTTGCTCCGATCTATTGCCCTACTGGCGTGGCGGCTTTCGGCCGCGACATGGAATCCTCAAAGCAGGTGTGGAGTGCTCAGGAGGGGTACCCGGGTGACTTCTATTATCGGGATTTCTACCGGGATGTCGGATTCGATCTTGAGTACGACTATGTTAAACCATATCTTCACGGCGGCGGCGCCAGGGTGTATACGGGAATCAAGTATTACAGGATAACGGGCCGCGGGGATCACAAGGAGCCCTATGAGCCCGACATCGCTCGCGAGAAGGCCGCGGCTCATGCAGGCAACTTCATGTTCAACCGAGAGCAGCAGGTAAGGCACCTCAATGATCTCCTGGGGAGGGAACCCATAATAGTTGCGCCATATGACGCCGAGCTCTTCGGGCACTGGTGGTTCGAAGGCCCTCAGTGGCTTGATTTCCTGATCAGGAAATGCGCTTATGATCAGAACCTCTTCAGTCTGATCACTCCATCCGGGTACCTCGCCCGACATCCGCGGAACCAGGTGGCCACCCCCTCGCTCTCAAGCTGGGGGTGGAAGGGGTATAGCGAGGTCTGGCTGGAAGGGTCGAACGACTGGATCTATCGGCACCTCCACTGGGCCGCTGACAGGATGGTGGAGCTGGCCAACGACGGCGATATGGGGGACCCGGTGCGGGCGCGGGCGCTGAAGCAGGCGGCACGGGAGCTGCTGCTTGCCCAAGGCAGCGACTGGGCATTCATAATGAAGACCGGGACGGCGGTTGCTTATGCGTCGAGGCGGACCAAGGAACACATCGGCAGGTTCAAGAAGCTCTACGATGACCTGAGACATGGAACAATCGACATAAACTGGCTCAGCGATGTGGAGGGAAGAGACAACATTTTCCCCGAGCTTGACTACCGGATATATGCGGACGCATACACTGCAATTGCGACGGCAGCAAGGGGATAGTGAGGAGGTAGCAATTAATGTCGGAGGCAATTCGGAAGATGTCCGTGGGGCCGCAAGACACCAATCGCGTGAAAGATGCAGCCCGGAGATATGTGCTCGGGCTTGACCTTGGCTCCGTGAGCTTGAACTCGGTTGTGCTTTGCCTGGAAGGCGATCTTCTCGAGGAGCGCTACTCTAGAACCAAGGGACTTCCGATGGAGACATCGCTCGAGGTCCTCAACGACCTCTTCAAGCGCTATCCGCCCGGGACCTTCAAGGCGGTGGCGGTCACGGGTTCCGGCGGCAAGATTCTCTCGGATCTTCTTGACGGCTTCTTCGTGAACGAGATCATCTCCCAGGCAAAGGCGATGGAGAAGCTTCATCCCGACGTGAGGACGGTGATCGAGATCGGCGGCGAAGACTCCAAGCTGATCCTTGTGGAATACGACAAGGAGCTTGGGGCCACCCTGATCAAGGATTTTGCGATGAATACCATCTGCGCTGCGGGAACGGGTTCCTTCCTTGATCAGCAGGCGAGCCGTCTCGAGGTCAGCATCGAGGAATTCGGGCAGATGGCCCTCAAGTCCAAGAACCCGCCAAGGATCGCGGGCCGGTGCAGCGTCTTCGCCAAAACCGATATGATCCATCTCCAGCAGGAAGCGACACCCGATTACGATATCGTGGCAGGGCTGTGTTTTGCCATGGCCCGCAATTTCAAGAGCAACATCGCCAAGGGCAAGCAATTCCTCAAGCCGGTCTCGTTCCAGGGCGGCGTCGCAGCCAACAAGGGCATGGTCAGGGCCTTCGAGGAGGTGCTCGAGCTTGAGAAGGGCGGGTTGGTGATTCCCGAGCATTTTGCCTCTATGGGGGCGATCGGGGCCGGGCTCACTGCGCTGGCGAAGGGCGCCGAGCGGGAGGGCACACTATCGCTGGAGAAGATGGAAGACTACGTCAGCTACCACTCCGGTCAGGAAGAGGGCCTTGCCAGGCTGTCTCTCGAGGAAGAGCGGCTCTATAAGCACCGTCGCAAGAAGCCGGTGTATGTCCCTGCCGACAAGTCAAAGAAGATAAGGGCGTATCTCGGGATCGATGTCGGATCGATAAGCACCAACGTGGTCGCAATAGATGAAGAGCGAAGAATCCTTGCGCGCACGTACCTCATGACGGCCGGCAGGCCTATCGAGGCGGTGCGCCAGGGACTTGAGATAGTGGGCGGTGAGATCGCAGGCTATATCGAGGTCTGCGGCGTCTGCACCACCGGTTCGGGACGTTATCTCACCGGCGACTTTGTCGGTGCGGATATCGTGAGGAATGAGATAACCTGCCAGGCCAAGGGTGCCGCCGACATAGACCCGCGGGTGGACACCATCTTTGAGATCGGCGGCCAGGACTCCAAGTACGTGAGCCTCGAGAACGGAGCGGTGGTGGACTTTGAGATGAACAAGGTTTGCGCGGCAGGCACGGGCTCCTTCCTTGAAGAGCAGGCCGAAAAGCTCAATATCAAGATCGAAGAGGAATTCGGCGACCGGGCGCTCAGTGCGCCGAATCCCGTTCGCCTCGGTGAGCGATGCACCGTGTTTATGGAGTCCGACCTGGTTCACCATCAGCAGAAGGGCGCCGAACGGGACGACCTGATAGCGGGCCTCAGCTATTCGATCGTGGCCAACTATCTCAATAAGGTCGTCGCCAGCAAGCGGGTCGGCAACCACATCTTCTTCCAGGGCGGCGTTGCGGCCAACGACGGGGTAGTGGCGGCGTTTGAGAAGGTCACCGGCAAGAAGATTACCGTACCCGAGCACGCGGACGTAACCGGCGCGATCGGAGCCGCGGTGCTTGCGCTGGAAGCCAACAAGGGCAAGAAGAGCAAGTTCAAGGGCTTCGACCTAAGCAAGAAGAAGTACGAGATCACCAGCTTCGAATGTAAAGATTGCGCCAATATGTGTGAGATCAGGCAGGTCCTGGTCGAGGGTGAGAAGCCTCTCTACTACGGCTCGAGATGCGAGAAGTACGACGTGGAGAAGAAGGAGTCCAGGGCCAAGGATATTCCCGACCTTTTTGCGGAGCGCGAGAAGTTTTTGACCACGCTTTACGTGGAGCCGGGCCCCGACGTCAAGGCGGACCCTCGCCGAGTCGGCGTGCCACGCAGCTTACTCTTCCACGAGACCTTCCCGCTGTGGCATGCCTTCTTGAAGAATCTGGGCGTCGAGGTTGTGCTCTCCGACAAGACCAACAAGAAGATCATTCACGCCGGAATAGAATCGGTTCCGGCGGAGACCTGCTTCCCGGTCAAGGTCGCTCACGGCCACATTCTCAATCTGATGGGCAAGAAGATCGACTACATCTTCCTGCCGAGCATCATAAATCTCCGCAAGCGGAGCCCTCACATCGAGCAGAGCTTCGCCTGCCCCTACGTCCAGACGATCCCGTACTTCGCCAGTGCGGCCTTTGACTTTGAGAAAGCCGGCATCAAGATCTTGAAGCCCCACGTCTATCTTGCGCGCGGCAAGGCGGAGGTGGTCAAGTGTCTGAGGCAGGTCGGCCGCGAACTCGGCAAGAGCCAGGGCCAGATCCGGAAGGCGGTCGATGCCGCATTCCTGGCGCAGGACAGATACTACGAGGCCTTGAGAAAGCGTGGGGAAGAGGTGCTTGCCGGGCTCGGCGAGAACGGCCGTGCTTTTGTCATCGTGAGCCGACCCTATAACGGTTGCGACAACGGCATCAACCTCGAGCTTCCCAAGAAGCTTAGAGACCTGGGCGCATTGCCGATGCCGCTAGACTATCTGCCGATTGATTCGGTCGACCTTGCGCAGGAATGGGAGAACATGTACTGGCGTTACGGGCAGAAAATCATGTCGGCGGCCGAGATCATCCGCAAGGATAAGCGGCTGTTTGCGATCTATATCACCAACTTCGGGTGTGGGCCCGACTCCTTCATCATGCATTTCTTCCGAGCGAAGATGGGCGGGAAGCCCTATCTGCAGATCGAGATCGATGAGCACAGCGCCGATGTGGGCGCCATAACGCGATGCGAGGCCTTCTTGGATAGCCTGGAACATGCGCGGGTAGTCGAGATCCACCATGACAGGGATGTGACCGACGACTCTGCCCGCCTGTCGGGAGTCAGCACTCGCCGGGGACGCAAGCTTTACATCCCCAACATGTCACCGCACGCGTACCCGTTTGCAGCGGCCTTCACGCGAGCCGGGATCGAGGCCGAGGTGTTGCCCGAGTCGGACGCCAAGACGCTGGAATATGGCAGAAGGTTCACCTCCGGTAAGGAATGTTACCCGTGCATCGTCACCACCGGAGACATGGTGAAGAAGGTGATGGAGCCGGGGTTTGACCCCGAGCGATCGGCTTTCTTCATGCCATCAGGCAGCGGCCCCTGCCGTTTCGGTCAGTACAATAAGCTCCAGAGAATGGTCCTCAAGCAGCTGGGCAAGGAACAAGTGCCTATAATATCGCCCAATCAGGGGAGGGAGTTCTACAACGAGATCGGCGAGGTCGCCCGCAACTTCGACCGGATCGGCTGGCGGGGTCTCCTGGCGGCGGATCTCCTGGAGAAGCTGCTCCATCAGCGCCGGCCCTATGAGAAGAACAAGGGCGAGACCGACAAGGCCTTCTGGGCCGGCATCCACCGCGTGTGTGACGGCATACTTAATGGCGAGGATATTTTTGAAGTTCTTCGGGAATGCAAAGAGGAAATGCTCAAGGTCCCGATCGACCGGTCCGACGAGCGGCCCGTGATAGGGATTGTGGGCGAGGTCTTTGTCCGGTGCAATCGGTTCAGTAACGACAACATCGTTGCCCAGGTCGAGCGGCTGGGCGGCGAAGCCTGGATGCCACCCTTTACGGAGTGGATCCTCTACACCAATGTCACCAGGAAGCGCGGCAATCTGGTGCGCAAGGACTACAAGTCGTGGCTCCTCACCGTGATCAAAGACAAGGTCCAGAAGCAGGACGAGCACAAGATGGCAAAGATCTTCGAGGGTGCGATCAAGAATCTCCATGAACCCTTGATCGAAGACGTGATAAAGCTGAGCCTCCCATATGTGCACGACAGCTTCGAAGGCGAGGCGGTGCTGAGCATAGGCAAGGCCATTGATTTTGTCCGAAAGGGTGCAAGCGGCATCATCAATGTGATGCCGTTTACGTGTATGCCGGGAACGGTCGTGAGCGGTGTGATGAAGAAGGTGCGGCAGGATCTGGACAACGTGCCCTTCCTCACGATGGCTTACGATGGCCTCGAGCAGACCAATACGCTCACGAGACTTGAGGCCTTTATGTACCAGGCGATTCAGTTCAGCCTTTCAAGAGGCATGAAGGCGAGGGAGCAGGTCGAGGCGGGCGCGCGGTAGGCGGTGCGGTTGCGGTACCAGGGGGCCGGCGCCGATCGGCGCCCCGCAATCAGGCTCCCGGCAGTTGCAGATTGCACTCAACCCTCGCATTTTGCAGCTTTCTACCTATCCGGCAAGACCTTTTAGATTGCGCTTCGTCCGCTAAGAGCATCCGGTGACATGGGTTGGGTCGCGCTCTCTGTGGCATGCAGATTGCACCAGGCCCATGCGGGAGGATATCGCTTGGCCGAACTGAGAAGACATCCCCTTTCGGGCGACTGGGTCGTAATCTGCCCGGAAAAGAGCGGGCTGCTTGCCGACGAGACGGGCAACGGGTGCATTTACTGTCCCGGCCGGGAGGCGCTCACGGGCAAGGAGATATTCCGTCTCAACGGCCATGGCGGGGGCGGCAGTTCAGACTGGACCTTACGAGTGGTGGCCGGCTCGCCTCCAATCTTCCACATTGAAGGCGACTTCGGCAAGAAGGGTGTCGGCATCTGCGATAGGATGGAGGCAATCGGGGCCCACGAGATCGTGATCGAAAGCCGTTCCCACGACGTCGAGTTTGAGGGTCTTGAGGAGGATCAGATCTTTTCGGTCCTGGATACGATTCGCCGGCGCGCCGTGGATCTCGGCGACGATCCGAGACTCAAACACGTGCTTCCATTCAAGGTCCGCACATTGCGCGGCGGCGACCATCCCCTGCATCCGCGGTGGCACATCGTCTCGGCGCCGTTTGTGCCGGGCCTGATCAAACACGAGCTGAATGCCTCCCGCAAGTACTTCAGCTTCAAGGAGAGATGCGTCTTCTGCGACTACATGCTTCAGGAGAGAAAGACTCGATCTCGAGTGATCTGTGAAGACAGCCACATGGTCGCCCTATCGCCCTATGCGGCCCGGGTTCCCTTTGAGATGTGGATCGTTCCCTTAAGGCATTCACCCGACTTCCACACCGCGTCGTACGACGAGCTTCGCAGCCTGGCCAATCTTCTCAAGCGCTTGACCACCGGCATAGAGAAGCTCGCGAAGTCGGACGGCTACGTTCTCACTTTGCACACCGCACCCTTCCGCAGGCCCAAGGCTGACGCATGGAAGACCATCGATCTCGATTACCATTGGCACATCGAGATCGATCCCTGCATCAGCGTCCTCGGCGGCCTCGTCGAAAGCGGAGGCTTCCACCTGAATCCTGTCTCCCCCGAGGAAGCAGCGAGCACCCTGGCGAAGCTGGTCTAAGTGCCGTCGATCGCTACCGTGCTTTGCCAACTGCCTCAATTATGCTTGACTGATTTGCCGACCTCGCTACAATACTCACAAGTGAGAACAACCCGTCAAGGAGGGGCGATGGAAGATCTGAGCAAGGTGACCGGTGAGTTTGCTGAGTCAGTCGCGATCGTCACTGTAAAGCGCGGCGACACCGTCAATGCAATGACTGCGGCCTGGACGATTCCGGTCTCCCACCGGCCCGCCCTTGTTGTTGTGCATATCGCTCCACAGCGGTACACCCATGATCTCGTGATGGAAACCAAGGAGTTTGGTCTCAGTATCCTGGCGGACGATCAGATGGAGCTTGCCCAACACGCCGGCACCGCATCGGGACGCAGATTGGACAAGTTCGCCTCCGGCCTCTTGAAGCCCAGACCCTCGAATACGATAAGTCCTCCGGTCTTGGAGGGTGCCGCAGTGACGATGGAATGCAAGCTCGAGAAAGCCATATCGATAGGCGACCACACCATATTTGTCGGCCGTGTAGCGGCGCTTGATATCGATCCTAAGAAGAGACCGCTGGTTCTGCACAGGGGCGGCTATTACAGGATTGGCGAGTCAGTGGGAAGATACTATTAGAGTCTCCTGTCGGCCATCAGGAGCCGGAGGCGAATGGCTATGAGAACGATAGCGATTGTGAACCAGAAGGGTGGTTGCGGCAAGACGACCACTGCGATAAATCTCTCGGCCTGTCTTGCGCTTAAGAGCCGGAACGTTCTTCTGGTTGACCTTGACCCTCAGGCGCACGCCACGGCCGGTGTCGGTATCGGGCTGGAGGAGACCGGGCAGTGTATGTATGAGGTGATGCTCGGCGAGATAGGCGTGGAGAAGATCATAAGGGAAGTCCGGCCGTCCTTTGACCTTGCGCCGTCGGGCATCCTCTTGAGTGCGTTTGAACAGAAGATGGCAGGTATGCCCGGGCGGGAGAACTGCCTGATGGGGGCCTTGCGTTCGCTGGCCCGCACCTATGACTATGTCATCGTGGACTGCCCGCCGAGCATTGGACTGTTGACTTTCAATGCGCTCAGGGCCTGCAACGAAGCGATGATCCCGATCGAGGGCAGCTTTTTCTCGCTCTGGGGAGTGGGCAGGCTCCTGGATATGATCGACCTTGTCCGCGAGGAGACCTCGCACGACCTCAGGCTCAAGGTGCTGTCCACTATGTATGACGGCAGAACCAAGTTCTCAGCCGAGATCGTCGAAGACATCTTGAAGCACTTTGAGGAGCGAACTTACAGGACTTTGATCCACAACAATGTGAAATTGCGCGAGGCTGCAAGCCACGGCACGCCGATCACCGATTACGACCGACATTCAAGGGGTTTCAAGGAGTATCTGGCCCTGGCCGAGGAGGTTGTGGCCGAGGAGGACCAGGTCAAGGTGGAGGAAGCCCTGCAGGTCGGGCTGCCCGTCCCCCAGAAAGAGATCTACGGTCCTAGGCCCGTGCCGGGGGGAATCCTTTTCACGGTCGAGGCCCCGGGGGCAAACCAGGTTGAACTGACAGGCGACTTTAACGAATGGGCGGAACCGATAGTGATGAACGATGATGACGAGGACGGGATCTGGGTTGCGATTGCCAGTCTTGACTCCGGAGTCTATCAGTACAAGTTCATTGTTGACGGCCAGTGGAAGCCGGACCCGTTGAATCCTATCAGTGTGGACGACAGCCACAGCGGTAAGAACTCCGTAGTGGTGGTGAAGTAGGGTGGCGGGTCAAGACGCCGATGACGTAAAGCCGGCCAGGAAGCTCGGTCGAGGCCTCTCCGAAGTATCACATCTGTTTCTCTCCGGCGCGGAAAAGCGCAAAGGCGCCGCGCAAGGACCTCCGATTGCACCTGATGAGAGCCCCGCTGTGAGCGAGTCCGCAGAAGTTCCCGGGCTGTGGCTGCCCAAGGCCGCATACCTGAGCATCACCTCGGGGGAGGGTACCAGAGGCAAGACCTTTCTCGCGGCCAGCCTCGGCTACGGGCTTTTCGCCAGGGGCTGCAAGGTGGCTCTGGTCAACGCTGATGCTGAGAGGCCGGATGTGCTCGACATAACCGGCAGTTCCCCCACGAGCAGGGTGGGCAGCGCGGCCGGCCGGAACATGGGGGCCGTCGTTACCACCAATGAGAGCTATGGCTCGGTTGTGGCTGTGGATATCCTCGCTGCGACGGAGCGCGGCCTGATGGAGCCCGGCCCGGGCGACTCTCCCGGCATTGCGGTCTTTCCTGCAGCGGAGATCGCCTCTCCACCCGGGGCCTCGACGCTTCCGATCTCATCTCTCGCGGTGATAGAAGCTGCTGCAAGAGAAGCCCAGTGGGTGGTAATCGATACCTCTCCTTGGGGAGAACCCAGCCGCGCCATTTGGGGTATCGCGACCCTGGTGATGGTAGTGACCGAGCCCGGTTCAGACAAGCTCAAGGCTTCATATGTCGCAATAAAGCGGATTCACTCCGCCGCACCAAACGCCAGAATAGGGCTTGTAATAAATCTGGTTAGGAGTTATGCTGAAGGGGAAGACTGTTTCAGAAAGCTGATGGAAGTCTGTCGCAAATTCCTGAAAATAAACCTCAGGAACTATGGCTATGTTCTTGATGATGCCATGGTGAATGAAGCCTATGAACGAGAAGTCCCTTTGCTGAGAGCGTTTCCTGACTCGAAGGCAGGCAAGGGCATTGACTGGATCCTCGGACTCATCGTGATGGACGAGTCCGCAATCGCGAAGAGAAGGAGGGAGGTGACCTTCGAAAGATGCGCATTGAAAAAAGGAAGATTGCAAGCTCTAAGGAGCTGATAACACTGGTCAAGGAGGCGCTCGAGGGAGAGATAAAAGGACTTAGCGTTATCGATGAGATAGCTCTCTCCACCGATGATAATGAGATGGGTTTTCTGGCGGGTGACGGCGACGGCAGGGTCTTTGTCGTTGCAGCTAAGGAGAAGTCCGGCGACAGCCTGGTGATGAGCTTTGGCAGACACATCGCTTGGCTCGCTCACAACAGAGAACGGTTGGCCCGGGAGAACCCCAAGTTTGATTGGACCTGCGAACCCGGCATTGTGCTTATGGCGGAGAGCTTTAGCCCTCACATTCTTGTCCTGGCATCGATGCTCAATGTCAATCCCAAGATGTGCTATGAGTTCAAGTGCCTGGGGATCGGCATGGAAAAGGGCCTATACATGGAGGTGGTCGGGCTTCCTCAGATCAAGGTGAGGCCCGGAGAGAAGGCCGAGGAGAAGCTCAGGACTGACGTTGCCGAAGTCGGTCTGCTCTCACGAACCGTCACAGATCTGGTAGGTATCGCGGAGGGGCTCGAGGTTTCGGCCTCCGTCGGTTATCGCAGCAAGGCGCTTGACTGGGTGCCAGTGGCCAACTTGAGGAGCCACCGGGGCACGATATGGATTGAATCGGGGCCCGGCAAGTGGACCACCAAGCGGATCGAGGACGAGAGGACTCTGGGTACGGTGCTCGACATCGTCAGAAGAAGCTACGACGATATTTTGAGGACCAAGGGCGGAGCCAAGGACGCGAGCGGGGACGAGCTCTCGGATGCCGAACGCAAGAGCCTCAAGTGGGAGTGAGTGCACTCTGAGAGCGGCCATCGCCTAGAACATAGTGAGAAATCTGCGGCCGATTGAAGGCATACTGATCTGTGGGATTTCGTATCTGATCTCGACTCTGTCGGTCGTGGTGCTCGGGACTTCAGTGTCTGCGAGAACGGGCACCTTGATCTCCACGGTTGTGTTGGGTGGGGTCGCCGGTCTTCTCGTCCGGAGCATGACGGGCGGGATCCGGCCGTACGTAAACCTGGGGCTTGCCCGGGCGCGGTTCGTGCTCTATGCAGTGCTCGCAAGTTTCGCGATCGTTATCCCGGCGATGAGCCTCGAAGCCGTTGTCGCATCCCGGTACAAAGTCCCGCCCGAGATTGTCAAGGGCTTGGATGAAATCATACGGGCGCGCAGCCTGCCCGAGCTCTTCTACGTAGTCCTGGTTGCTGCGGTGGGAGCGGCGCTCTGCGAGGAATTCGTCTTTCGAGGGATACTCCAGAGGAGCCTCACATCCAGGCTCGGTGGGTGGGGTGCGATCCTCGTGACCTCGATGGTGTTCGGAGTGCTGCACACCGTCTGGCGGCTGCCTGCGGCATTCATTCTGGGTCTGTTTCTCGGTGTGCTCTACTGGAGGAGTCAATCGTTGCTGCCTCCAGTGGTTGCCCACTTCACAATCAACTGCCTGGCGATCGTTGCCATTTTCGTAGAAGAGACCTACGGCGAGGCGTCCATGCCGCTCTGGGCACGGGAAGAGCGACCCGCTCCTCTGTGGATGATTGCGGCATCTGCTGTGATATTCCTGGTGCTTCTCAGAGCGCTGTGGAAAGAAGGCGCCCCAACGGCACAGGGCCAGTCCTTCGCCATAGGTCCCAGCGCGGCGGGAGAAGCGTCATCCGGTTCCTTTTCATCTGACGGACGGGATGGCGGCGAGGGACGATGACATCACGAGAGAGAATAAGCACAGTGATGGCCGGCGGAATTCCCGACCGCGTGCCGATGCATGACGGTTACTGGGATGAGGCGCTGGCGCGCTGGCAGGCGGAAGGGCTCCCCGAGAAGATCGCCGAGGACAAGGATGCGCTGTGGGAGTACTTTGGCATGGAGATCAGGCACATCCCCGTCGATCCGTCATTCCTGCTGGAGGAGAGGGTCCTCGGCGAAGACGAGAGGTACATATCCAAGCAGACCAGGGACGGTGCGGTGCTCAAGTACATCAAGGGCAAGACCTCGACTCCCGGCCTGGTGTCCTTCAAAGTTGGAAGCAAGCAAGCCTGGCAAGAGCTCAAGCCCCGGATGCTGTCGATCGAGGGCCGGCTGCCGGCCGATCTCCCCGATCGTTACCGGTCCTATCGGGAGAGTGATAGATTCGTTGTTGCCACCCTTCACGATCCGATTGAAGCCTCCTGGTCAAAGCTTGGTCCCACCTACCTTATGGAAGCCATGAAGCTCGAACCGGATCTTGTGCTTGATGTCTTCAAGACTGTCACCGACATGAACCTTGCTGCGTGTGAGGACCTGCTGGCACAGGGCTACGAGGTAGACGGCGGGTGGATCTGGGGCGACATCGCCTACTCCAAAGGTACGTTCTTCTCGCCCAGGATGTATCGTGAAATGCTGTTCCCGTTTCACAAGAGACTGGTGGGGTTCTTCACCGAGCGCGGCCTGCCGGTGATATACCACAGCGACGGGAACCTGCATGCTGTGATCGATCTCTTGATCGAGGCCGGCATACGCTGCCTTCAGCCCCTCGAAGCCAAAGCCAACATGAATCTTCTTGATCTCAAGAAGAAGTATGGCGGCAGACTTGTGATGATGGGAAACGTCGACTACGAAGCCATCGCCAGAGGTGAAAAAGAAGCTGAAGAGGAGATCAGGCTTAAGGTCGGTCTGGGCAAGCTGGGTGGCGGTTACATATATCACTCCGATCACTCGGTGCCTCCCAAAATAGACCTCCAAAGGTACAAGCGGGTGCTCGAGCTGGTTAGGCAGTACGGCGCCTATTGATTCGCCGCAATACTCCCGTTTTCGCGCACTCGTGAGAGCCTAAGGAGCGGCCGGACAATCGGCCCTGCGGGCCCGGCTAACCAGTCGCGGGCGGGTCTCGCGCGCTGTGTTTTGCACTGACTCCTGCCGGCTTCTGGGGCACATCGCAACTCGGCTGGGAGATCTTGGCCGGAGCCAGTCGATCATGCGCTACCGCCAGTGTTCTCGCGGGTCTGCGGATATCCCGCGCCGCGGCTACCTGGCACAGAGTTTGCTGTTGGCGTCCAGCTGGTGACCGCTCGGAATGAATACTCACGCTGGCATCGCCCAAGTGAAGACTCGGCCGTCATGGCATCCCTGACGCGCAGGAGAAGGAACATGCGAATGAAAACTCGGGCCGCATCGATCGTGGTTCTGCTTGGTCTGGTTGTCGCTCTCGGTGGTCTCTGCTACGCGGACCACTCATATCCGCGTGTCGGCAATCTCTTCGAAGCGGACGCGCAGCCGGAATATGCGCCGGCCTTGAGCAAGTGGGACATCGTGGGTCTTACCGTCAGTGTCCAGGACTTGATGCCTGAGCTCTTAGTCAATCTGCGGACCCTCAATCCTGAAATCAAGATAGTGGCGTATGTCCCCGCAGGGCTCATTTGGGCAATAGAGGATACAACCAGTCCCACGCTGGCCGATTATTGGAGCAAGATACACCAGGCCGACTGGTGGCTCTATGACACCAGTGGCAACCGGATTGGCGATGAGAGTTACCTCTGGTTTCTTAACCTGAGCACCAGATGCCGTCCCGATGAGTCCGGCGAGATTCTGGCTCAGTGGCTCGCGCGTTACATCGCTCACCAGATGATGGCGGGCGGCCTATGGAATGGGGTCTTCCTGGACGGCCTCGACGAAGACATACGATGGCTCTACAACACGCCGAGATTCTTCCGCCAGTTGCCGGCAGCGGTCGACTGTGATCGCGACGGCGTGGCCGATGACCCAGATAGTCTCTATCTTTGGTGGAAAAGCGGAGTAGAGGTCCTTCTATCCACGCTGAGGACCGAAGCAGGTGCCTCGTGCATCATCCTGCCCAACGGCAACAACACCATGTTTCAATATGCCAACGGCACAATCCGCGAGAATTTCCCGCGTAGTCCCGATGACTGGGAGGCCAACATGTACTCCATTTATGGCTATATAACGGGGTGTCAGAGATTCCTGCACGAACCGCTCAACGCGTCGATGATGCTCTGCTACTGGAAGTACGACAATCTCGGATTATACCGCGACCCGTCTTCCGGATCTTTCGAGCAGTTCATGCGCTTCACCCTGGCCAGCGCTCTCCTGGGTGACGGCTACTATTTCATGGACGGTGGCGTCGGAGGGTCGCTGTGGTGGCAGGACTACTACGACCTTGACCTGGGCGATCCCATCGCCCCGGCATACCTGGATACCATCCAGAGCCAGGTCGGCGGGGCGATGTGTCCGGTGTGGAGACGAGAATTCGAGAACGCGAGTGTGATCTGCAACCCTTGGCAGCAGTACGTGGTCCTGGAAGACGGAACCTGGATGCTGCCTGAGGATGGGCTGATCAGGACCCATCGTTTGCCGGGACCCCTCGGGATCACCCTCAATCAGCAAGCCTCTGAACGCGAGTTCGATCAGCGGCAACGCGCCGTCCAGTTCGAGATTGTGATCAGCAATCCTTCGGCCAATGCGGCTCAGAGCTACGCCTGGGCGGAAGTCAGCGACCGCGGACGCGTGGTCGCATCTGGGATGCCCTTTCAGACCCTCGTAGGTGCGTGTGAGACCGATACCGTGAAGATGGGTCTTAGGGTGCCCTCGTCGCTTACCCTGGGCACGTACTGTCTCAGGGTATCTGTTGGAGGGCCGGACTACCTTCCCGTCGGCGCAGACACTTTGTACCTGACCAAGGTGATTGACTTCGAGAAAGGGAGCAAGGTAGTAAGCGACAGCAACAGCAAGGCTAATGCGAATGTTGAGGAGAGCAATCTGGTGATTTACCCTCAGCCCATGGTGCTCTCAAGTAACATGACCCTCACCCTCGAAGCGAACCAGCTCACCTCTCTAGAAGGGTTTTGTTCCGTCAAGATCTACGATGCAACGGGTAGACTCGTCCGCACGGTCTATGAGGGTAAACTGGAAGAAGGTCTAGATCTCGGGATCGGCCAGAACGCAAGAGGGGGTGTTCCCGAAGTACCCGGCGTCTATTTTCTGCATGTAGAAACCCGGGAGAAGACCTTCACCCGCAAGATTGTCCTCCTCAAATGATAGTCCGCCGCAAATCCCCGCATTTCGGCTGCTCTCGGCATAGCATGTGATCACAGACCAAGTGCGAAGAATCCAACCGTAGTGTATCATAGATGTTCAATCAGACGTCGCGGCGGCCGTTCTTTGCAGCATAGAGGGCTTGACCAGTACAGCGAGAGCATGCGGGCCTTTGCCGGGGGCCTGGTCGGGCTCTCGTTGATCGGCAAGAAGAGCCCCCCGGCGCCTTATTGACTTCACGGTCTTTGTGTGTTAATTAGTCTCGTTCGGAAAGGCGGGGGCCTATGTCGACGGAAGATATCATCAGTTACGCGCTGCTCTTCGTGCTCGGCCTATTTTTCTTGACAGGCCTGTACTACGTCGTTATACAAAAACTGTAAGTGGGTGATCGGACAGAGGGCTTGTCGTTATGCTGAGATTGCTTGAGCTGGCTTTGGGAATCGTCCTCGTATATTTTGGGCTCTCGCGGTTTTCGCGAGCGAAGCAGGCCCAGGGCGTGCTTTATGGCCTCGTGGCGATAGTGGGTCTTGTGCTGGTGATTCACGGGATACTCCTGTATATCGTACCTGACTTTTTCAAGCCCGTGTCGTGGTAGCAGCGGCTTGAGGGGAGATATTCATGAGGATAACACTGATAATCACGGACTTCGAGAATGTCGACATCGAGGAAGAAGTGGAAGTGGAGGATGGCGATACCGTAAGGGTCTTTTACGACCGCGAAAAGGACGAGTTCGACTGGGAAGTCCTCTAGCCTTTACCCTTCAATTACCTAAAGATATATCATAAACCTGCCGATTCTCTCTTCAGAAGCAACATCTTACCGGCCAGAGTAATTGCAGCACGGGGATGAGTCATGGATGATAGGCGGAGAATACTAGTCGTCGACGATCAGGAGAGCATGAGGTCGCTCCTTAAGGACATGCTGGAGGTCATCGGCTACGAGGTTGCACTCGCCGAGGGTGGGGAGGAAGCGCTTCGGTTGATGCAGGCATCTCAGTTCGACCTGGTGCTCACCGATCTCAACATGCCCGGCATGGACGGCACGGCTCTCTTGAGAGCGATCAAGGCTAACAAAGCCGAACTTCCGGTGGTTATCATCACTGGGTATGGAACCTTCCACACCGAGAAGCGGGTGATGCGGGAGGGCGCCAACGGCTACATCTCCAAACCCTGCACGCTTACCAAGATTGAGAGCACTCTCTCCAGCGTCTTCAGCGCCAAGATCTGAATCCCCGCAGCGCTGCCTCGCCGATCGTTCGAATCATTCGCCGACCCGGTGAATCGCTCAGCGCCTGTCACGCCGGTTGACCGACGAGCGACCTGGCGGCCGCCGATTTAACTAAATTGCAGTCAGAAACCCGCCGATCTTCTCTGTGCAAGGACGTCAGAGAAGATAGGGGGTAAGAGATGGCAGCATGTCCTTTCTTAACAGGTCTGTGGACCTTCCGGTGCCTCGCACGAACGACCTTCGTGATTCCCACGATCACCGAGGAGACACGTTACTGCCTGAGCAAGCATCCGGATAGATGTCCGCACTACCCTGGTGTGAAACCTGATATCAAGGCCGAGAAGGTCAAGGATCAGGTGATGACCAGGGTCGGTCGGAACTCGAAATCTTATTGAGAGCGCCGTAGCCAGCGTAAATGCGAGTTTACAGCGTAACATGACGTTGACTCTGGCGGTTCTCCTCGACGTCCAATTTCACCCCACACAATTCTAATCAATCCCAACCGGTCTGATTTGCTCCCCATCATCCGGCACTGATTCGCTCTTACCAGCGGAGCTTCCGCCAGCTTCATGGGACGGCCAATCCCGCCTTGCTGTCACCCCGTGCCCGCAGCCCCGCGGCTAGGCACTTTTCTTGCTATCGGTAGGCATCTTGGGGTATCGACATTCTGCGGTGGGACTATGCGGCGGCCTTCGCTCTTCTTCCTGACTGCGCTCTGGACGGGTCTCCTCGGTGGGAGCCTCGTCGGTACGCATCTTTCCCTGCTTGTTATTCAAATCGTGGCGCTGGCGACGGCCCTGGTTTTTGCGTGCGGCCCTCGGCTTCGCCTTGCCTTACTGGCGGCATCCTTCTTCTTGATGGGGGTCCTGAGGAGTCCTGAGTCCCCATGGAACCTGTCACCTGTTCCGCCCGATCTTGCGTCATCGGCGACAGTCCCAGTTGTTCTCAAGGTTGAGACGCCGTTCCTGGCGGCGGACTGTGCCGAAAGGGTCAATGCGGGGGTGAGGGAAGTGGTAGTAGGCCCGCTTTCGCTCTTGGGCCGACAAGTGGTTCTACGGGGACTTGAGAAGGTAGCGCCGCCGGGCGGGAGTCATTTCACAATCTGCGGGAGATTCCAGCCGCCCAGAGACCGGCTCAACCCTTGTGGAGTAAACCCGAGGCAACAGAGCACCCGAGCCGGGGTGGTAGGCGCCGTGGACGTGAGCGCGATAAGGCATGAGCGCAGGCACGGCATCGCCGCCTGTGTTTCCTCTTTGCGAGAAAAGATGGAGGGTCTTATCAGAGAGTCATACCCCGGTGAGGCTGCGGGTATGCTTGAGGCCATGCTCTTGGGCCAGAGAACCAACCTTTCAGCCCACGTCCAGACCGTTATGATCAAAGCGGGGACCTATCACGTGATATCGGTCTCCGGGCTTCACGTGGGTATCGTGCTGTTGGTGATTTCGGCTTTCCTCAGCGTCTTCGGCCTGCCGAGAGTGCCCCTGATGGCGGTCTACGCGTTCACCATAGTTCTATATGTCATCTTCACGGGAACGCAGCCGTCGGCGGTCAGGGCCGGGGCCATGTTCCTGGTGGTCAGTCTGTGCAGACTCCTCCAGTGGAAGACGGATTTTCCCAACTGTGTGTGCCTTGCCGGCACGATTCTGCTGCTTGTCTTTCCGCATTTTGCCTGGGATATCGGGTTCCAACTCTCGCTGGGCGCGGTCCTTGGCATGACGGTACTGGTGCCGCAGATAAGCCCATCAAGAGGGACGGGACGATCTTGGCCGCGGAAGGCCGCACGGTACCTAACGACATCGTTTATCGTGTGCCTCACCGCTCAGGCCTTCACTCTTCCCATCGTACTATATGATTTCGGCCGGGCATCGCTGGTTGCTCCTTTGGCCAACCTGGTGATGGTTCCCCTGACCACGGTCGCGATCGCCGGCGGCATCGAGGCCTCGTTTGCCATGATATTCTCCGAGAGGCTGGCCACTCTGCTGCTCAAAGCCTCAGCCTTCATGACGGATGTGTCGATAACCGCGACCGATTTTCTCACACGGCTGCCCCATGCTCTGATCTATACGGGACGCCCGAGCGTTCTAAAGTTGCTCCTCTACTCCAGCAGCGTCGCGGTTCTCAGTTTCGGCACGCCGCGCATGGGAAGGTCGGTCAAGCTCCTTATCCTGGTCGGTTTGCACGCCTTCCTCATAATCCCATTGGGCCGGGGCTCCGGCGATCTCTTGAGGGTTATATTTCTCTATGTGGGTAGCGGCGATGCCGCCTTCGTGGAGATGCCCGGCGGTGAGAACATGCTGATCGACGTAGGCCCCAACACCGAGATCTATGGCCAGGCCCAGAACAAGGTCCTGAGTTTTCTGGCCATGAGGGGTGTAAACCGGCTAGACAAGGTGACTGTCAGCCATGCCCATGACGACCATTATGGCGGACTGGTATCACTTCTCGAGAGTATGGCGGTTGGGGAGATTCTGGTTGGGGGACTGGGTGGGGAACCGGACTACCAGCGCCTCCTCGAGCGGGCGCAAGGCAAGGGGATCGGCGTGAGGACCGTCAAGGCCGGAGACTCTTGGCAGACTGGGGGTGTGGTGATGGAGGTGCTTTATCCTCGGGAGGTTGGGGCGGGCTCACCTACGGAAGATGCGAACGGCCAGTCGGTCGTGATGAGAATCACCTATGGCCGGATCGGTCTACTGTTCACGGGCGATGCCACGCCGGAGGTACAGCGCGAGATCCTCGCCGGCTCCGACTCGCTGGGCAGCAGGCGCCTGCGCTCCAGAGTTCTGAAGGTTCCTCATCACGGGGCACCGAATTCGTTGGACGGGAGCTTCGTGAGAGCCCTCGGCGCCGGAATCGCTGTCATATCGGTCGGTTCCAAGTTTGCGTCACATCCGTCGCCGGCCACGATAGCCTTGCTTGAGGCATCCGGGCTCAAGACCTTGAGAACCTCGGTTGATGGGGCTGTAACTCTTGTTACGGACGGCCGCTCGCTGGAGCTTAAGACCGAGTGCGGTACCGAGATTCTCGAGACGGCTTCCGGAATCTCCGATTAGGCTTGACCCTGTCCTCGGATTCCCCGATAATGTGATCCCGAACCAGTACCGAGCAACTTTCTCCCAGGCAAGTGCGGCTGAATGAAGGAATTCGGTCTCGGTCAGGAACTCCGCTTCGAACCGGGAGATTGGGAATCTTAGTGGAGGCTTGCGGAAGATGCCAAAGCTGAGGATAGGAGTTCTGGCCTCGGGGCGAGGATCCAATCTTCAGGCCATCATAGACTCGATCCGAGCAGGCAGGCTTGATGCGGAGATCGTCGTGGTGATCAGCGACAATGCGTATGCAATCGCTCTGGAGCGGGCGCGCGACGCAGGGATAGAGGCTCGTTACATTGACCCGGGACCCGGGAAGAGCCGGTTGAGCGATGAGGCCGAGGCCGGAGTGATCGAGAGCCTCGATGCTTGCGGTGTCGACCTGGTTGCGCTGGCCGGGTTCATGCGGATCCTAGGCTCTCGATTTGTGCGCCATTTCAAATCGCGTGTCCTTAATATTCACCCGGCACTCCTGCCTTCGTTTCCGGGGCTCCATTCGCAAAAGCAGGCTCTGAACTACGGCGTCAGATATTCGGGATGCACGGTTCATTTCGTCGATGAAGGCGTGGATACGGGGCCGATCATCGTCCAGGCGGTGGTTCCCGTGCTTGAGAGCGACACGGAGGATACGCTCTCGGAGAGGATACTCCGCGAAGAGCACCAGATCTACACCGAGGCGATACGACTCTTCGGTGAAGGAAGGCTCAGAATAGAAGGTAGGCATGTTATCATACTGCCCGAAGGAGTGCCTGATGCAAACCCTTACAAGCGTTGATATCTCAGGGCTAAGGGTGTTCTCGAGGGGCAAGGTCAGGAACGTCTATGACCTGGGGGAACAACTCCTGGTGCTTGCATCCGACCGGATCTCGGCCTTCGATCATGTGTTGGCCACGGGCATACCGGACAAGGGCAAGAGCCTCACTGCGATCTCGGCCTTCTGGTTCCGTCGCCTTGAGCACCTTTGCCCGCACCACATGATAAGCACCAGCGTCGATGATTTCCCGCCTGAGGTCCGGCAGCACCGAGATCTGGTGCGCGACAGGTCGATGTTGGTTTGGAAAGCCAGGCGAATCGACATGGAGTGTATTGTGCGGGGCTACCTTGCGGGCTCGGCCTGGAAGGACTACGTGCAGACGGGAAAGGTGGCGGGACTGGATCTTCCGGGTGGACTTGGGCTCAATTCCCGGCTGGATCGGCCGATCTTCACGCCTTCGACCAAGTCCGATGCGGGCCATGACCGCAACATCACCGTGGTTGAGATGTTTGGCAGCCTGGGCGAAGACCTGGGCAGAGCCATAATGGAAAGGAGCCTCGCGCTCTTTGAGGAGGCGAGACGGCTCGCCGACACCAAGGGCATAACCATCGTCGATACCAAGTTCGAGTTCGGGCATCTTGGGGATCGTCTCATCGTGATCGATGAGATCTTCACTCCTGACTCATCGAGGTTCCTGGTTCAGGAGCCGGGCTCGCCCGGGCCCATCAATCTTGATAAGCAATTCGTCCGGGATTACCTTGAGAAGATCGGCTGGGACAAGAATCCGCCGGCACCTGAACTGCCTCCTGAGATCGCCATGGAAGCGCGCCGGCGCTATCTGGTCATTCTCGAGAGAATGACGGGGGAGAGACCCGCATGGGCGAGATAGGGACCGCACTCGTTAGCGTTCATGAGAAGACCGGGCTTGATGCATTCGCACGACGGCTGGCGTGCCTTGGAGTGAGGATGATTGCGAGTGGAGGTACGGCGGCCTATCTCAAGCAGGCCGGGGTAGAATGCGAGGAGACCTCCAAGTTGACCGGCAGGGTAGAGCTCTTGGGGGGACTCGTAAAGACGCTTCACCCTGCGTTACACGCGGGCATACTCGCCGACAGGGATAATCCCTCGCATATGCAGGAACTCGATGCTCTGGGCTATGAGAAGATCGATATGGTGGTGGTCAACTTCTATGTGCTGCCCGAGGCCCGCCGCAAGACGGATCTTTCCTTCATAGATATCGGCGGCCCGGCGATGGCGCGAGCGGCTTCCAAGAACTTCAGGTGGTGTGTCCCTGTGCCCGATCCGGGCTGGTATGATGAGGTTGCGGGCCAGCTGGAACTCAAGGGGACCCTGGACGAGACCCTGAGGTTGAGACTTGCCCGGGACACAATCCGCCGAACCGGCAGCTATGACGCGCGGATTCTCGGCCTGCTCGAACCGACTTGGGGTGAGGGATCGCTGCTCCTAGGTCTTACCCGGTGCCTGCATCTGCGGTATGGAGAGAATCCTCACCAGCAAGCAGGCTTCTTCAAAACCATCTGCGATCCTGCGTTCGAGGTGATAAAGGGCGAGCTCTCCTATAACAATATCCTGGACATCGACTGCGCGATCGAACAGCTCAAGGAGTTTGATGAGAGAGCGGCAGTGGTAGTAAAGCACGTCGGTCCTTGCGGTGTGGCCCAAGGCGACACAGGGCTCGCGGCTCTTGAGAACGCTTACGGCTCGGACCCGGTGTCGGCGTTCGGTGGAGTGATAGGCGTCAACTTCCATTTCGGTGTGGAATGCGCGGACTTCCTGGCCAAACGCTTTGTGGAGTGTATCGTAGCCCCCGGTTTTGATCCGTCCGCCCTCGAGATTCTGGCTAAGAAGAAGGCACGCCTGGTGACAGTACCTCCCGATGCGCTGCGGCCCTCGGGAGCGGGCCGGATGCTTTTGCGCTCTGCGTTGGGCGGCGTACTCGTCGAGGCTGGCGACGATATTCTCTTCAGGGACGAGCTCAAGTTCGTGAGCGGCCCCGTGCCTACCGACAGCGTGTTTCAGGATCTTGTTTTTGCCTGGAAGGTTGCCAAGCATGTCAGGTCCAATGCCATCGTCTTCGCCAAGGACATGCGGACCTTGGGTATCGGGGCGGGCCAGCCGAGCCGTGTCGATGCTACCAGGATCGCCATTATGAAGGCCAAGGACGCGGGGCATGGTCTTGAGGGCAGCGTGGTGGCGAGCGACGGTTTCTTCCCGTTCCCGGATTCCGTGGAACTTGCTGCCCGGGCCGGGGCCCGCGCGGTGATTCAACCCGGCGGGAGCATACGGGACGAAGAGGTGATCGATGCTGCCAAGAAGATGGGTATGACAATGGCCCTCACGTCTATTAGACACTTCAAGCACTAGGATCGTGGGAGGGCATGCGGCAGGTGCTGCACGCGCAAGGAGCGTCGAGTGGAACACAAGAATCATATCATAGTCCTGGATTTTGGCTCCCAATACACTCAGCTGATCGCTCGAAGAATCCGGGAGATCGGTGTCTACTGTGAGATTCTGCCGTACTGGACTACGCCCAAGGAGCTGCGCGCGCGCGAGCCCCGCGGCATCATCCTTACAGGCGGGCCCAGGAGCGTCTACGACCAAGGCGCCCCGATGCCCCCAAAGGAGATATTCGGTCTTGGCGTCCCCATTCTCGGTATCTGTTACGGCTTCCAGGCGATAACCCAGGTCTTCGGCGGCAAGGTCGAACGGGCACCCGAGGAAGAGTACGGCGGCCACATGGTCACGGTGATCGCCCGGCACCCGCTCTTTGCCGGGCTGAGGCGCAACATACGTGTGTGGATGAGCCACGCCGATCGCGCCGTAAGGATTCCCAAGGGCTGGAAGGTCCTCGCGCGCACCGAGTCCACCCCCTACTGTGCTTTCGCGAGCCCCGACGGCATGATTCTGGGGGTCCAGTTCCACCCTGAAGTTTCACACACCGATGACGGTACCAAAGTGCTCGGCAATTTCGCCCTGCGTCTCTGCCGCGCGTCCCGCGACTGGAGCCTCAAGTCTTTCGTGCGGGATTCCGTGGCGAACATCCGAGAGGCAGTCGGCGAGGATCGCATCGTCTGTGCCTTGAGCGGCGGGGTTGACTCTTCGGTAGTAGCCACGCTCGTTAGTCAGGCCGTAGGGAAGAGGCTGACGGCCATTTTTGTGGACAACGGTCTCTTGAGAAAGAACGAGGGTGATGATGTGAAGACGCTCTGCAGGGCGGGCGACATAAGTCTCAGATATGTGGATGCATCCCGCAGGTTCCTCTCCAAGCTCAAAGGGGTGTCATCACCCGAGCATAAGCGGAAGATCATCGGGCGCGAGTTTATCCGGGTCTTTGAAGATGTTGCCGAGGATATCGGTGGGGTTAGGTACCTGGCCCAGGGCACGCTCTACCCGGATGTTATAGAGAGCGTATCGGTGCGGGGACCGTCCGCCACCATCAAGAGCCACCACAATGTCGGGGGGCTGCCCGCGCGCATGCACCTCCGCCTGGTTGAGCCGCTGCGGGAGCTCTTCAAGGATGAGGTTAGAGAGGTTGGCAGGCTGGTCGGCGTCCCTGGTTTCATACTGGGAAGGCATCCCTTCCCGGGGCCCGGGCTTGCTGTCAGAATGATAGGGGATGTGACCGCCTCTCGGGTAAAGATCCTACAGGACGTCGACGCCATATTCATCGATGAGATCAAAAAGGCCGGATTGTATTCGAGGATCTGGCAGGCCTTTGCCGTGCTGCTTCCCGTTAGGAGCGTTGGGGTGATGGGAGACAGGCGAACCTATAGGTTCGTCGTCGCGCTGCGTGCGGTCACCAGCTTGGATGGGATGACTGCCGACTGGGCGAGGATTCCTCCGGAAGTACTTGAGAAAATATCATCGAGGATTGTCAACTCGGTGAGACAAGTGAATCGCGTGGTCTACGATGTGACCTCCAAGCCGCCCGGCACCATCGAGTGGGAGTAGAGAGAGCAGGAGCGAAAAAATAGAGTTCCCCGCTGCACTGAACGTGCTCTCACCACTACTGAACCCTAGGGGCGCTGAAAGCGTCTTTCCTCTCGAGGATCGGTCCAAGCACGTGAGAAGTCACGTTCCAAGCAGGGAACCCTCTTCGCTAACTGCTGGAGATCCCGCTATTCGGCTTTCCGCTGATTACCCTTTAGTTGTATTATAATGCACGCCTTTATGTCAAGGTATTTGTGGAATATCTCACGTACAGCCGGCTGGAACCATGGACCGGCGGCGGCTCCCACGGTGCACCCCCACCGCGCAGCACCGGGGAACCTTAGGTTGACACCCGCTGCCCGTCTGGTAGAATGCCCGTACGCGAACGGCTGCGTCCCCGGAGGGGCGCGAGGGACAGAACCTTGAACGGGATCCACGGCGATTACGAATCGGAGAAGCGGCGCAAGGCCTTTCACCTATTGGCGCTGATCGTGCCTTTGGGTTATCTCTTCTATCCGAGCGAGGCCCAGGGCAAAGCGATCCTGGTGGGTGCGATGATCTTCGGCGTGGTGATTGACATGTTCCGACTCAACGAACCGATCCTGAGAGGCTTCATCCACGGCCTGATTGGCGCGATAATGAGACCCGACGAAAGGGGAAACCTACTTGGGTCCACTTGTCTCTTGATTGCCTCCGTGCTCACCGTATTCCTCTTTCCGAAGGCCATAGCGGTTGCCGCCCTGTGTCTGCTGATAGCCGGCGATACCGCTGCGGCGCTCGTGGGAAAGCGCTTCGGCAGGATAAGAATCTTCGGCCGGAAAACGTTGGAGGGAACATTGGCGTTTGTGGCGGTCGGGACTTGCCTGAACGCGGGCGTGAGTCTCTTCGCGCAGGGGCTCTCGCACTCCACCATAGTTGCCGGTGCCGTGGTCGGAGCCCTGGTTGAGGCGTTGCCGCTTCCGATCGATGATAACTTCGCGGTACCCATAATCTCAGGGGTTGCCATGGTGCTGACCCGTATCATTCAGGCCTGATCGCGTTCGGCGCGCCAGCGGCGAACAAATCTCTTGACATATAAACGGTGATGCTATAGATTCGCAAGGTAAATGTGTGGTCTAGTTTTGCTCTATGCAAGAAGGAGGGTAGTAAGCAATGCCACGTGGCAGAGTGAAATGGTTCAATGAATCCAAGGGTTACGGCTTCATTGAGCAAGAGAACGGGCCTGACGTGTTCGTCCACTATTCCGCTATCGAAGATCAAGGCTTCAAGACGCTGTCCGAGGGACAGGAAGTCGAGTTCGAGATAAAGCAGGGAGAAAAGGGACCCCAGGCAACCAAAGTAGTCAAGTTGTAAGAGTTAGTCGTTAAGTTATTAATTAACTATACGATTTCTCAAGCAGCGGCGATCCCGGTGGGCGCCAGCCAACCGGGATTTGCTATTCAAGTGCTTGCCTCCATTGACCGGTTCTGATAGATTGAGAGTCGGAGTGACGCCAAATGGTTACCAGCCTAATAGCGAGAGTCTTCGGTACCAAGTCAGAGCGCGACCTTAAGAAAGCGCAACCGACCCTTGATGAGATCAACGATTTCTATGCTCAGTATCTGACCCTCTCCGATCGGCAGCTCCGCCGCAGGACCGAGGAGCTCAGGCAGCGGCTGGCCGATGGCGCCGCGATTGAGGACATCCTGCCCGAGGCCTTTGCTGCCGTCAAGGAAACCTCGCGAAGGTTGCTGGGCAAGCGATGGTCGGTCTGCGATATCGACACCGAGTGGAACATGGTGCCGTTTGACGTGCAGCTCGCCGGCGCGATCGTGCTTCATCAGGGTAAGATAACGGAGATGGCGACCGGAGAAGGCAAGACCCTGGTGGCCACGATGCCGCTTTATCTCAATGCGCTGGCCGGGAAAGGCGCCCATCTAGTCACGGTCAACGATTACCTCGGCAAGCGCGATTCTCAATGGATGGGCAAGATCTATCAGCTGATGGGCATGACCGTCAGCTGCACCCAGCATGACATGGAGCCCCCCGACAGGATAGTTGCCTATCGGGCTGAGATCACATACGGCACCAACAACGAGTTCGGTTTTGATTACCTCAGGGACAACATGGCGACCCGCCTTGAGGACCGCGTGCAGCGGCGCCACCACTACGCAATAGTGGACGAAGTGGACAGCATCCTTATAGATGAAGCAAGAACGCCGCTGATAATCTCGGGTCCGGTAGCGGTCTCGACGCAGAAGTTCGATGTCCTCAAGTCGGCTGTCGAGGGCCTGGCGAGAGAGCAGGTCAGGCTTATCAACAACATGCTTGCCGAGGCGGAGAAGCAGTTCGCGTCCGAAGACTCCGACACGGAGTACAAGGCCGGCATCAACCTGCTCACGGCCAAGCGGGGTGCCCCCAAGAACAAGAAGCTCTTCAAGTTTATGCAGGACGGTAACATGCGCCGCCTGGTTGACAGGGTGGAACGCGACTTCATGCGGGATAAGCGTCTGCGGGACATCGACGAGGAGATTCTCTTTGCAATCGATGAGAAGGCCAACAGCGTCGACCTCTCCGAGAAGGGCAGGAAGTTCCTGGAAAGGTCTTCGGGCCTCTCGCGGTGGGGTTCCAAGGAAACCGGAGGCAAGATCGCTCCGGAGATTCGCCTGACCGGCGAGGATGGGCGCGTGGATTTTTCGGCCAAGACCAAGAAGGTGCTGACCGAAGAGGAAACGCTCGGCCACCTTACGAGCGCGATATATCCATCGGTGATTGCCACGGATTCCGGCGAGGATTCGGTTTTTCTTCTGCCCGATTCCGCCGTCGCCTTCCAGCGAATCGATTCCGAGGTAGGCGATTTCGTAAAGGAGTCGCTTATTGAAGAGGCAAAGTCTGAGGAGTCTTTCGTTGCTCCCAGGGAGGCTGTTGAGAAATTCCTGGATCAGTGGCTCGAGCAGAATCCAGGATTCACTTCTATGCTTCAGGCCAAGCTCCGCCAGAGGTTTGAAGAGGACTACGCCCAGCGGAGCGATAGGCTTCACAATATCGGACAGCTGCTCAAGGCCTACTCGCTGTTCGAGAAGGACGTGGATTATGTCGTGAAGGACGGCAAGGTGCTGATCGTCGATGAGTTCACCGGCAGGCTGATGCCGGGCCGACGATACAGCGATGGGCTTCACCAGGCGCTTGAGGTCAAGGAAGGTGTGACCGTTGAAAGAGAGACTCAGACTTTCGCCACCATAACCATCCAGAATTACTTCAGGCTCTATGGGAAGCTGGCCGGCATGACCGGTACCGCCGAGACCGAAGCGGCCGAATTCTACCAGATATACAAGCTTGAAGTAGTGGTCATTCCTACCAACGAGCCTGTCCGCAGGATCGACTACGAGGATGTGATCTATCTCACCCGGCGGGAGAAATTCAACGCGATCATCGATGAGATAGCAAGGATGCACGAGATGGGCCGGCCGGTGCTGGTCGGCACGGTAAGCGTAGAGGTATCGGAGGTGCTGAGCCGCCTCTTGAGAAGGCGCGGCGTCCCTCACTCCGTCCTGAATGCCAAGTACCATGAACAGGAAGCCAAGATCGTGGCTCGAGCCGGCGAGCGTGGAGCAGTCACAATCGCCACCAACATGGCCGGCCGGGGAACCGACATCAAACTCGGTCCTGAGGTGGTGCACTGCCATGCGTGTTGCTTCAAGTGCGTGGGTGGCGACTGCGGGAATTGCTCGAAAGACCAGCGGACCACAGACCAGTGCGTCGCCGATATGCCGTGTGGGCTGCACATAATCGGCACCGAGCGGCACGAGAGCCGCCGAATCGACCGGCAGCTCCGCGGCCGGAGCGGCAGGCAGGGCGATCCGGGCTCATCGAGGTTCTACCTTTCCCTGGAGGATGACCTGATGCGTCTCTTCGGCTCCGACCGTCTATCGGGCGTGATCTCGAGATTGGGGCTCAAGGAGGGCGATGCGATCCAGCACTCGCTTATCACCAAGCAGATCGAACGGGCGCAGCGGCGGGTTGAAGCGAATAACTTCGGGATCAGAAAGCACCTGCTCGAGTACGACGATGTGATGAACAAACAGCGCGAGGTGGTTTATGGCAAGCGGCTCCTCGCACTTGAGAGCGAAGACATAGGTGCTGAGATAAGAAACATGATCGAGGCTGTGGTTCAGCGCAAGATCGACAAATCGATCCCCAAAGGCTCTCACCCCGAGGATTGGAATCTGGAGGAGCTGAAACACGAGCTTGATCTCGTGTTCCTCTGGCCCTTTGAGCTGGACGACAAAGCGGAACCGGTGATTAGGTTCGAGACGCTGGAGGAAAGAATCAAGAACACCGCTTTTGCCGCCTACGAAGCCAAGCAGAAAGAGATCGGCCTTGAGCTTGTGAAGAACATAGAGCGCAGTGCCTTGCTTTACGTGATAGACAACAAATGGAGGGATCACCTCTATGATCTTGACGGCGTAAAGGCGGGAATCGGCCTGAGAGCGTACGGCCAGAAAGATCCGCTGATCGAATACAAGTCCGAGGCCTTCGGTCTCTTCGTCAAAATGCTGGACACGATCGACGATGAGACGGTCTCTCTCGTCTTCCACGGCAGATGGATCAGGCCGCCCGAAGAACCGGTGCACCGGCCAAGCCGTCTCCGAGAGTCTAAGCCCGACATCCTTGTCTCCCGCGAGCGGGAGGTCCGTACTGGGCGGAGAATGCAGGAATCTGGCGTCGGAGTCGGTGGGGGGGCGGGCGGAAGCGCCGGGCCCGGCTCAAAGCAGGTCTTGGGAGCCAAGGTAGGCCGGAACGATCCTTGCCCGTGCGGCAGCGGCAAGAAACACAAAAGGTGCTGTGGGAAATAGGTCGCGATCGCAGTCCATAAGAGCTTGCATTCGGCAGGGTGTTGTGTTACCCTAACATTCGCCAGAAAATCATAGCGAGGTAATCATGGATGAGCGGCTCGTTGAGATAATAATCGCCATTGTAGATAGACTTGTAGATAGCGAAGCGAGATCGGAGACGGTCGAGAGCATAACGCGGTCGCTGATGGCAGTCGGCTATAACGCTCAGGAGATTAACACCGCATTCATGTGGCTGTATCACACCGTAGATGAAAGCTTCTTCGAAGACGGCAGGATAATCCGCACCCACAAGTCAATGGGCACAGTGAGGGTGCTCAACGATTTTGAGCGAAGCCTGATCACGCCGGCAGCCTATGGCTACATCCTCCAGCTGAGCCAGCTTGGGCTCCTCGACAATCTTCAGATAGAGGAAGTGATCGATCGGGCGATGTATTCCTGTGGCGAGATGGTCGAGCTCAACGATGTCAAGCGCATAGTGCCCTCCATAATCCTGGAGGGGATTCCGGGCTTCCGCCCCGGGCTGATCTCCTGGCGCAACGAAGCCGAGGGGTCGGCTCCGCACTAGTTCTCTTGCTTTTTGGTGCCTCCCGGCTTATCCTCAGCATGATCGAAGGAAGGTTCTTGCATGGGTTCTAAGTCGAAATCCTTAGTGATAGTCGAGTCTCCGGCCAAAGCCAAGACCATCAACCGCTTTCTGGGCCCGTCGTTTTCGGTCAAGGCGTGCATGGGGCACGTGCGCGATCTTCCCACCGCTAAGCTCGGGGTGGAGATTGGGGAGAACTTCAAGCCGAGCTACGTTGTGATAAGCGGTAAGAGGAAGGTGGTAAAGGAATTGAAGGCCGCGGCCGCCGAGGCGCAGGATGTTTACCTCGCACCTGACATGGACCGCGAGGGTGAGGCGATAGCCTGGCACTTGGCTAGCCTTCTCGACAGAGACCAGCTCAGGATAAAGCGCGTGATCTTCAATGAGATCACCGAGCGCGCGATCCGAGAGGCCTTCGAGAATCCCACCAGCATCGATATGCATAAGGTGGACGCTCAGCAGGCGAGGCGAGTCCTTGACAGACTGGTTGGCTATCTGGTGAGCCCCCTTCTGTGGAAGGTGGTTCATCGGCGGACAAGTGCGGGCCGGGTTCAGTCGGTCGCCCTGAGGCTCGTCTGCGAGCGCGAGGAGGAGATTGCAGGGTTTGTTCCCCGGGAGTATTGGACGATTGAAGCCGAGTTCAAGTCGTCCGGGGGAGATCTTCTCAAGGCGATCCTCGAGAAGATCGGCAGGGTCAAGCCCGAGCTCGATAACCTGGAGAAAGCAGCCGAGACCAGGGATGATGTTAAGGCTCAGAGTTTCGTCGTCGGCAGGATCGAAAGAAAAGAGAAGCGGCGCAGCCCAAAGCCTCCATATATCACCAGCACTCTCCAGCAGGATGGCGCAAGACGCATAGGTTTCAGCGCCCGCAAGACCATGACCGTTGCGCAGGCGCTCTACGAAGGCATCGAACTCGGTGTGGAAGGACCCGTGGGCCTCATAACCTATATGAGGACCGACTCGGTGAGGGTGGCGCGCGATGCCTGCGACGAGGCGAGGGGTTTCATCGCATCCGCTTACGGCGAGAAGTACATTCCGGGGAAGGCGACCAAGTTCCGCAAGTCCAAGAGTTCTCAGGATGCCCACGAAGCAATCCGTCCGACCGACATACGAAGAACACCCGATGCAGTGGCAGGTTTTCTCACAAAGGACCAGGCAAAGCTGTACAGGCTGGTCTGGGAACGGTTCGTTGCAAGCCAGATGACCCAGGCGGTCTACGATGTGACCTCGGTCGACATAGTGGGAGGCCCATATCTGTTCAGGGCGACGGGATCGGTGATGAAGTTCGATGGGTTCCTTAAGGTATACGGTGAGAAACCGGAGGATGAGGAACGCCGAATTCCGCCGCTCGAGGTGGGAGAGCCGCTCTCGCTGGAGAATCTCGATGCGGTGCGGCATGAGACCCAGCCTCCGCCACGTTATACCGAGTCTAGTCTGATAAAGGAGCTGGAAGACAAGGGCATCGGAAGACCCAGCACCTACGCCTCTATCGTGGGTACGATCCTTGAGAGGTGCTATGTCGAGAAGGACAAAGGTGCGCTTGTCCCCACCGATCTCGGCAAGACGGTCGTGAAAATCCTGCTCCAGCTTTTCCCGGATATCTTCGAAGTGGGCTTCACGGCCCGCATGGAGACCGATCTGGATAGAATCGAATCAGGCCAGGAGCAATGGGTGAAAGTGATCGGCGATTTCTACGAGCCTTTCAGCAAGGATCTTGAGAGCGCCAGTAAGATAATGAAGGAACTCAAGGTATCTTTCGAAGAGAAGGTGGATCAGAAATGCGAGAAGTGCGGCAGCCCCATGGTCAAGAAGTGGGGGCGGCACGGCAGGTTCCTGGCATGTTCGGGTTTTCCGGAATGCAAGACCACCAAGCCTCTTGAAGAGGAGGAGGTCTCTACCGATGCGCGCTGCCCTACCTGCGGCGGCGAGATGATGGTGCGGACCGGACGATACGGCAAGTTCCTCGCTTGCAAGAGCTACCCTGAGTGCAAGGGAACTGCGCGCATCACGCTTGGAATCAAGTGTCCGCTGTGCGGCGGGGAACTTATCGAGAAGAGGACCAAGAAGGCCCGGACCTTCTATGGATGTCAGACGTACCCCAAGTGCAAGTTCGCAACCTGGGACAAACCCGTGAGTGAGAAATGCCCGGACTGCGGCTTTCCCATAATGGTCGTCAAGACATCGGGTGAGAAGAGCGGCCAGGCTTATTGTCCCAAGTGCAAGGGCGAAGCCAAAGAATAGCCGGGGTACCACCCAGTGAGCTGCAAGAAGGCAAATGTGAGACCGGTGGTCATAATAGGAGGAGGTCTTGCCGGCTCTGAGGCCGCCTGGCAGGCTGCAAATCGCGGTGCCAAGGTCACCCTCTATGAGATGCGCCCGAAGAGGATGACCGAAGCGCACCGGACGGGCCTGCTTGCGGAGCTGGTTTGCTCCAACTCATTCAAGTCGGATTCGCTCGACAATGCCAATGGACTCCTCAAGGCCGAGCTCCGGATGCTTAACTCCTTGCTGGTCGGTGCTGCGGTCAGAGCACGTGTCCCTGCTGGAAGCGCGCTGTGTGTCGATCGGCAGGCGTTTGCCACGGAGGTGACCCAGGCTGTAGAGGGTCATCCCAATATAGCAGTTGTAAGGGAGGAGGCCCGACGTCCGCTTGAAGACGCGGTCAACGTGCTGGCCCCGGGGCCGCTGGCTTCGCCGGCCATGTCGGGAACCCTCGAGAATCTGGTCGGTTCGGGTAATCTCTTTTTCTACGACGCCGTCTCGCCGATTGTCGAGGCGGACTCGATCGACATGTCCGAGGCGTATAACTCTTCCAGATACGACAAGGGTGAATCGACCTACGTCAATCTTCCGCTTGGTCGTGAGCAGTATCTTGGCTTCCTCAAGGGGTTGCAGGCTGCCGAGGTTCTCCCCAGGCGAGAATTCGAGGAGGATCGGTTCTTCTCGGCGTGCATGCCCATTGAGGAGGTGGCAAAGCGAGGAGACGAGACGCTGGCTCACGGGTGCATGAAGCCGGTCGGCCTGGTCGACCCTCGCACCGGTTGTACCTCTCACGCCGTGGTGCAACTGAGACCCGAGAACGTTGCATGTACCCACTACGGCATCGTGGGGTTTCAGACCAGACTCAAGTACGGTGAGCAGGAGCGCGTATTCCGGATGCTTCCGGGGCTCGAGAATGCACGCTTCGCGCGCTTCGGGAGCATACATCGCAACACCTATATCTGCGGGCCGGCGGTGCTCAACGCGACACTTCAGCACAAGCGCCTCGGCAGCGTCTTCCTCGCCGGCCAGGTAACCGGTGCAGAAGGCTACATGGCCGCAGTCGCCACCGGGTTTCTTGCGGGTACGAACGCCGCCCGAGAGGCCGGGGGCAATACCTGCCTCGTGCCGCCGGCGGAGACGATAATCGGCGGTCTGGTTAGGTACGTGTCGCAGGCCAGCCGCGTTGATTTCAGGCCGACCAACACCAATTTCGGTCTTGTTCCTCCGCTGGGCGTGACGGTCCGGGACCGGTCCCGGAGAAACCTGCTTCTTAGCGAGCGCTCGACAAAGATTCTCCAGTCGTGGATCGAAGGAAACGGCCTGGTCGCGGGACGAGATACGGTGGTGAATGCAAGTGGAGTCTTATCTTAAGAAATTCATTCTGCATCTTGAGCTTGAACGGAACCTATCTAATAATACCATAACCGCTTACGAGACTGATTTAAGGCAATTTATAGCCTTTCTGAAGGGCCAGCTGGACGTCAGGAAACTGAGCCTCAGAAATGTCGATCGGCTTTCGATCCGCCATTTCCTGCACCACATGAGAGACCGCGGCGTCAAGGGCAGCACCCTGCGGCGCAAGCTGGCGGCGATAAGATGCTTCATGAGGTATCTGTGCACGCGCGAGAACCTGAATGCCAATCCGGCCGCTACGATCAAGATGCCTCATATGGAGAGACATCTGCCTTCGTTCCTGGATGTGGCCGATATGGAGCATTTGATGCAGGTTCCGGAACGCGCGGGGCTAAACGGGCTGAGAGATACGGCGATCCTCGAGGTATTCTATAGCACCGGTATCAGGCTGAGCGAGCTTTACTCCCTGGATGTCTCAGACATGGATCTCTATAGCGAGGTGATCAAGGTCAAGGGCAAGGGCAGGAAGGAAAGGATCGTGCCGCTCGGCAGAATGGCCTCGGGCGCCGTGAAGGCCTACCTTCCCGAACGGACGCGCTATCTCAGAGCGAGGAATCGCATGCAGGAGGTGGCCCTCTTTGTCAACAAGTTCGGCCGGAGGCTTACCCGAAGGGGCATTCAGCGGATAGTGAGACATTATCTCCAGCGCGTCTGCAGTCTCAAGCAGATGAGCCCCCATGTCCTGAGACATACGTTTGCGACCCACATGCTGGACAGGGGCGCCGATCTCCGTGCGGTCCAGGAACTCCTGGGCCATGCGAGTCTCTCCAGCACGCAGATCTATACCCACGTGACCACGGACAGGCTGAAGCGGGTTTACACTCAGGCGCACCCGCGGGCCTGAGGAGGCGGATATGAGAGTAAGAAGCACGACCATAATCGGCGTCAGAAAGAACGGGCGCGTGGCGATGGGCGGGGACGGCCAGGTCAGCCTCGGGGAGACGGTGATGAAGGAGCACGCGCGTAAGATCAGGAAGATCCACAACGACACGATCATCACCGGATTTGCGGGTGCTTCCGCGGACGCGCTTGCCCTCTTCGAGAAATTCGAGTCGCGGATTGACCAGTACAAGGGCAATCTCACGCGGGCGGTGGTGGAGCTTGCCAAGGAGTGGCGGACCGACAAGATGCTGAGAAGACTGGAGGCGCTGTTGGCGGTGATGGATAAGGAGCATTCCTTCATAGTCGCCGGGACGGGCGAGATCATCGAGCCGGACGACGGGATAGTCGCCATCGGCTCGGGTGGAGGCTACGCCATGGCGGCTGCACGCGCTCTGGTGAAGTACTCCAATCTTGAGGCCAGCGCGATTGTTGAGGAGTCCTTGAAGATAGCGTCTCACATCTGTGTCTACACCAACGACAACATCACGGTTGAGGTATTGGACTAGAGGTATCCGATCAAATGCGGTCTCAAGAATTCACTCCCAGAGAAATCGTGAAGGAACTGGACAGGTACGTGATAGGGCAGAAGGACGCCAAGAAGTGCGTTGCCATAGCACTCCGCAACAGGTGGCGGCGCCAGCAGGTCAAGGGTGATCTCCGGGAGGAGATAATGCCCAACAACATCATCATGATCGGACCTACCGGTGTCGGCAAGACAGAGATTGCCCGCAGGCTTGCCAAGTTGGCGCGGGCGCCCTTTATCAAGGTGGAGGCGTCCAAGTTTACCGAGGTCGGCTACGTTGGGCGCGATGTGGAATCGATGATCAGGGATCTCACCGAACTCTCGGTCAACATGGTCCGTGAAGAAAAGACCCGAGAGATCGACGATCTGGCCGAGGCCAGTGCCGAGGAACGGCTCCTGGATCTCTTGCTCCCTCCCCAGCGCAAGAAATCGAACCAGTCGGCCGAGGACAAGAGCCTCGAGGAAAATAAGCACAAAGCGACCCGCGAGAAGCTGCGGGAGAAGCTCAAAGAGGGGACACTCTCTGAGCGTATGGTGGATATCGAGGTGGCCGCAAGGAGCCTACCCTTGGTCGAGATCTTCACGCCGGCCGGGATCGAAGAGATGGACATAAACATGCAGGAGATGTTTGGGGGACTCCTGCCACCCAAGCGCAAGCGCCGCAAGGTCACGGTGCTCGAGGCCCGCGACATTCTGGTCGAGGAGGAAGCTCAGAAGCTTGTCGATATGGACAAGGTGATGGGTGAGGCGATCGAACGAGTGGAGAACTCGGGCATCGTCTTCATCGACGAGATCGACAAGATCACGGGCCCCAAGGCAACCGGCGGCCCGGATGTCTCGAGGGAAGGCGTCCAGCGTGACCTGCTTCCTGTTGTCGAAGGCTCAACCGTACCTACCAAGTACGGCGTCGTGAGAACCGACCACATCCTCTTTGTAGCAGCGGGGGCTTTTCACTCGTCCAAACCGTCGGACCTGATACCCGAGCTTCAGGGGAGATTCCCCATCAGGGTTGAGCTCAGCAGTCTCTCCCAGAAGGATTTCGTACGGATCCTGGTCGAGCCCAGGAATGCGCTGATCAAACAATACCGGGCGCTCTTGAAGACGGAGGGGGTCGACGTGACTTTCACGGACGATGCGATCGAGGAGATTGCGTTGATCGCTTCAAAGGTCAATGGGACCACCGAAAACATCGGCGCGCGCCGGCTCCATACGGTGATGACTCGACTGCTCGAGGATATTCTCTTTGATGTTCCCAATATCAAGAAGAAGCGAATCGAGATTACGGCGGAGTTCGTCCAGGCCAAACTCAAGGACATAATCGAAGATGTGGACCTTACCAGGTACATCCTGTAGGAAAGGAGATTGTATGTGGGATCGGAAGCATTTCCTCATGATCTATGATCTCTCAACTGACGACGTAAAGGGGCTGGTCGAGAAGGCATATGATCTCAAGCAGAAGCATCACGCCGGACGTCTCGAGCCTGTTCTCAAAGGTAAGGCGCTCGCCATGATTTTCCGCAAACCCAGCCTGAGGACGCGAATCAGCTTCGAGATGGCGATCGTGGGCTTGGGGGGGCACGCGCTGTATATCGCGGATGAAGAGATAAAACTCGGCCGACGTGAGGCCGTCTCCGATGCGGCGCGGGTGGTCTCGCGGTATGTCGACATCATCATGATCCGCACCTTCGACCAGAAGGAAGCTGAAGAACTGGCAAGGTGGGCCACGGTGCCCGTGATCAATGGGCTGACCGACATGTACCATCCGTGTCAGGTGCTGGGTGACATCCTGACGGTCAGGGAGAAGAAGGGACGGGTGGAGAATCTCAAGGTGACTTTCCTGGGGGACGGCAACAACGTCGTCAACTCCTGGATCAATGCCGCAGCCAAGCTGCGCTTCAATCTAGCGCTCGGCATGGCCAAAGGCTATGAACCCGATCCGGCGATCCTGGCGAGAGCCCGCAAGGACGGGGCGGATATCGAAATCGTTTATGATCCTCGTGAGGCCGCTCGCGAGGCGGATGTGATTTATACCGATGTATGGACTAGCATGGGAGCCGAGGACGAGGCTGAGCGACGGAAGCAAGCGATGAAGCATCTTCAGGTCAACGATGCGCTGCTCGCGGTCGCGAAGCGAGACGCGATTGTGCTCCACTGCCTGCCCGCCCACCGGGGCGACGAGATAACCGATAGCGTGATGGACGGTCCCCAGTCTGCGGTGTTCGACGAAGCCGAGAACCGCATGCACATTCAACGGGCGATTATGCTGGAGCTTCTCGGCAAATGAAACCTGCTCTGAGAGTGGTGCTTGGCTTGCTCGTGGCTGGCACAGCCCTAGTCTCTCTTGATTGCGCCAAACGCGGCCTGCCTCCGGGAGGCCCCGAGGATAGGACCGCACCGTTTGTCGCCGGCCTGAGTCCTGCCAGCGGTTCGGTCGGAGTCGATCGGGCCAGCGAGATCACCATCACCTTCAGCGAGCCGATGAAGCATCGGACGGTGGAGACCGCCGTGATGGTGAGCCCGCCGTGCAAATGGACCAAGAGGTACTGGCGCGAGAACACCTATATCCTGGTCGCCGAGCGGAAACTCTCGGCTGAGACCACCTACCTGGTATCGGTCGGAACGGCGGCCGCCGACCGCCACAGCGTTAAGATGGAGAAATCGTTTGCCGGGGGCTTCTCTACCGGAGATGTGATTGAAGCGGGTAGGATATCGGGTAAGGTCTCGTGGAAAACCCTCACAGTAGAACAGGCGGTAGTTGGGGTCTTCGATGTGGCCGACCTGGGGGAGCTCTCGAAGTGGCCGGAGGCCGATCCGGTCTACGTCACCTTCTCGGGGGCCGGCGGGGCCTACGATATTCCCTATGTAAATACCAAAAGGACGTATCGGGTCGTGGCGTTTATGGATGAGAACGGCAATGCGGCGTATGACAGCGACGAGATGATGGGATGTGCCCACGGCCAAGTGGCCTTGACGGATTCGGCCGCGGCGGCCACGGGTGTCGACATCCTGATCTGCGACACGCGCTTCGAGGGAAGCCTTGAGGGCAGAGTCTATGTCTTGGCTGCGCCTGATACCGCGGGCGGCTCGGAGCCATTCAAGGTGGCGGTCACCGCGCGATCCCTCAACGACACGAGCGCTTCGTATCGCTCGCTCTGCGGAAAGGATGGCCTCTTTGCCATCAACTGCATGAAGCCGGGGGAGTATGTGATTCAAGCTTTCTCGGACTATAACGGCAATCAGAAGAGAGATCCTCAGGATAGCTTTTATGTTGAATTTGGCGACACCGTCGGTATAGCTTCCTGTTCGGAGCCGCCCGAGGTTGATATGACCCTGACTACCGAGATCAAGCCGTGAAGCTCGGGTTCACCAAGATGTCCGGCGCCGGCAATGACTTCATTTTGCTCGGGCCCGAATACGCTCCGCTCGCGGGCCGACTGTCCGAGATTGCGAGAGCTATGTGCCCGAGCCATGTCGCGGTCGGTGCGGACGGGCTGATTCTGGTCGAGCGGACGGGCAGCGGCCTCTTCATGCACTACGTGAATAGCGACGGCAGCGAGGCTTCATTCTGCGGTAATGGGGCGCGCTGTCTGGTGCTTTATTGCGGGGCCAAGGGCATCGCAAGCGGCCGGGTCACCTTTCGGTCGAAGTCAGGCGTCCACGTCGGAGAAGTCGTGCCCGAGGGCATCAAGGTGGATATGAAGGCGCCGTCCCTTGTCCGGGAGATCACGGTCGCAGTGGACGCGGACGGCCCCCGCCAAACGGATTATCACGTGCACCTGGTCGATGCCGGAGTCCCTCATGCCGTCATCTTTGCCGATGATGTGGACTCGGTGGACGTCGAGCGCCTCGGCCGTAGGGTGAGACACCACGCCGCCTTCGGGCCCGAAGGTGCGAATGTGGATTTCATTGACTCATCCGGGCGCGAGCCTTTCAGGCTGAGAACTTACGAACGTGGGGTCGAACAGGAGACCTTGGCCTGCGGCAGCGGTTGCCTGGCAGGTGCGCTTGTGCTCAGGCTGAAGCACCTCGCTGGAGATAGCGTGAGCCTCAGGGTTACCTCCGGCGATGTCCTGACCGTGGGATTCTTCCCGGACGGCCAGGCGGGCCTCACGGGGCCGGCCGCGATAGTTTTCGAGGGTGAGATGGATCTAAAGGAGCTCGATCATGTTTGAGGGCTGCTACGTCGCGATGATTACGGACTTCAAAGACGGCCGCGTAAACCTTGACGGCATGAGACGGCTTGCGCGGCGACTTATCGACAGGGGCGCAAGCGGCCTTGTCCCTGCCGGATGCACCGGTGAGGCTGCGACCCTATTGCCCAATGAGCGGCTCGAGATTATACAGGCGGTACTCGAGGAGAGAGGCAAGGCCCCCGGTGTCAAGGTTGTGCCGGGAACGGGCACCAATTCCACGGCATCCACGATCGAACTTACCAAGATGGCCGAGGATGCCGGCGCAGACGGAGTGCTCCTGATCACTCCTTACTACAACAAGCCTACCCAGGCGGGTCTCGTGAAGCACTACGAGACCGTGGCCGACAGGGTTAGACTCCCGATCATGCTCTACAACGTGCCTAGCCGCACGGGTGTCAACATGCTGCCCGAGACAGTGGCTACTCTAGCCAAGATCGACAACATCGTCGCCGTGAAGGAAGCCAGCGGCTCGCTGGACCAGGTCTCGAGGATTGCGGCCACCTCGGACATTGAGATTCTCTCCGGTGATGACTCGCTGACCCTGCCGATGCTTGCCGTGGGAGCCAGGGGCGTGGTTTCGGTCGTTGCCAATGTCGTACCCGATCGGGTGTCCAAGATGGTTGAGTCTTTCCGTAAGGGCAGGATCGAGGATGCGCGGGCGGCCCACCTCAAGCTCCTTGATCTGTTCCATGTGCTCTTTATCGAAACCAATCCGGGACCGGTCAAGGCTGCTCTCGAGATGCTTGGAGAGTCTACCGGGGAGCTGAGGCTTCCGCTCGTGCCGGTCGCGGACGCGAGCCGGCAGAGGGTCCGGCGCGTGCTACAGGAGCTGGGCCTGCTCCGAACTTGAACTGCGCAAGGTCTGGTCTGATATGCTCTGCGCTGGATGTTGTTTTTCGCGAGGGCGACGCTGGTGACTAAGCTCTGCATTGTAGGTGGACTCGGCAGAATGGGGAAGATGATCGCCTCGCTTGTTGCCGCTCGGGCCGATCTCAAGATCGTATCGGTCTGGGAGGTCCCGGAGGCCATAGATCGCACCGGCGATTTCGCTCAAGCGACGGGTTACTCCAAGAATCCCGTGAGCGTTCTTGCGAACGGGCGCGATGCGGTGGCATTCGCCGACGTCGTGGTCGATTTCTCGCTGCCGCAGGCTTTTGCGGAGATAGTCCGTGCTTGCGAGGAGGCGTCGAAGCCGCTTGTAACGGGGACCACGGGCATCGCAGCCAAAGAGAGCCTGCTTGGGCCGCTCGCACGCAAGGCAGCAGTTGTGAGTTCCCCCAACATGGCGGTCGGAGTCAACGCCCTGTTCGGCATGTGTGATGTGGTCGCCAGGCAGATCGGCGGTCTTTCCGACATCGAGATCGTCGAGACCCATCATCGAACCAAGAAGGATGTACCGAGCGGTACCGCCATTGAGCTTGGGCGGATCATAAGCGGGGTGACCGGCAAGCAGGTGGCCCTTGGCCGAGGAGGTCCCGGCGAGCTTGTGATTCATTCGCTACGGGTGGGAGACGTCCCCGGCAAGCACACCGTGGTCTTCGCGCTCAAAGGCGAGACCATCGAGCTGACCCACACCGCACAATCGCGGGAGTGTTTTGCCCAGGGAGCGCTGCTCGCGGCCCGATTTGCCGCGAAGGCCCGTCCCGGGCTTTATAGCATGCGTGACGTTCTGGCCTCACAACAACCGGAGGTAGGCAGAGTTGAGTAAGAGACCATGGATCTTGATCTTCATTATTGCCGTATGCCTTGGGGGAGTGCTGTCGCTTTTCATGCTTGTTTACATGAGCCGACTCTTGCCTGAGGGGCAGCCCCTTGCTCTCGGCAGCAAGATCGGGCTTGTGGAGGTGACCGGCACGATCGTCAACTCGGGGCCGGTGGTGGATGAGATCCTGCGATTCGCCAGGGATGATGGCATCAAAGCGATCGTGGTGAGGCTGGAGAGTCCCGGTGGGGTCGTGGCCGCATCGCAGGAAATCTATGACCAGCTCAGGAAGGTCCGTGCCGAGGGCAAGCCCGTGGTGGCCTCGATGGGTGGGATTGCCGCGAGCGGCGCATATTACGTAGCCTGTGGGGCAGATTCGATAGTTGCCAACCCAGGCACCCTCACGGGGAGCATCGGCGTGATCATGACCTTTCCCAACACCCAGGAGCTCTTCAGGAAGATCGGGATCGACATCCAGGTCGTAAAGACCGGGGAATTCAAGGACATCGGTTCGATGTCGAGGCCCCTGACGCCGGAGGAAAGACAGCTCTTGGGCGACCTCATTGGTGACGTCTACGATCAATTCGTCACGGTTGTTGCGACCGAGCGACGACTTGACGTCGAAGCTGTGAAGCGAATCGCCGACGGCCGGGTCCTTACCGGCAGACAGGCCCTCAAGCTCGGTCTCGTTGATAGACTTGGCGGCTTCCGCGACGCGGTCCAATTGGCCGGCGAACTTGCTGGAATCCGGGGCGAACCCGTTGTCGTAAAGAAGCGCAAGCGCGTGACCACACTGTGGGACGTGATCGATAACCTCACCGGTATGGCCTCCAAACTCACGCGAGAGGGGGTCTCGATCGAGTACTCATTCAGGTAGACCTACGGTTCCACGCTACTTGCAGCCCTGGCACAACCATCAGATTTTCTTTGACATCCAAAGGCCCGATCTGCTAAGTTGTTATGGACAAAGCGCTAGGAGTAATTGCCTTGCCTATATTTGAATATGAATGCGCTAAGTGTCGAAAATTATTCGAGGTTGTGTCATCCGGGGAGGACGCGAAGCGCCCTAAGTGTCCGCGTTGCTCTTCGCGTAGAGTGACCAAACTCTTCTCCGGTTTCTCCGTGCTCTCGGGCAAAGGCAAGGGTTCGACTCAGACCAAAACATCAGGTGCCTGCAGAAGTTGTTCTTCAAGAAGCTGCAGCACCTGCGGATAAGCGGGCTGGAAAACAGGCGAGAAGGGGGGACAGCAATGACTAAAGCCGATCTGGTCGAGCAGGTCGCCGGTGTGACCGGACTTACCAAGCGGGATGTCGGGGTGGTTGTTGATCTCCTACTTGAGACCATCTCGAAGGCCTTGTGCGAGAAGGAACACATCGAGATCAGAGGCTTCGGCAGTTTCAAGGTGAAGACCAAGAAGGCGAGAACGGCCAGGAATCCGAGGACCGGGGCACAGGTCCAGGTCCCGGAGAAGACCGTGCCTTTCTTTAAGGCTTCGAGGGAGCTTGTGAAGCTCGTCGATTCGATGTAGCATTGCAGGTCGATTCGACTTAGGTTATTGTGAACCGATGAGTATCATGCGTGTTGTAGGGATCCGTATCAGGTCAGGGGGTGACAGCGGTGCCTTGCGGAAGGAAGCGAAAGAAACAGAAGATCAAGACTCACAAGCGCAAGAAGAGACTGCGCAGGGACAGGCATAAAAAGAAACTGAGATAGCCGACTAAGTGAAACTCAGCCTCGAAGATGTCTCAGCTGCGCTAGAGGGATCCGGCTCCAAGGGTTTGAAGGTAAAGGATCTCGCCCATAGACTTGGAGTGCGGACCAGGGACATCAAGAACCTGAGAGCGCTTGTCCAGGAGCTGGAAGCTCAGGGCAAGATCGTTCGCGGGAGACGGAGAAGGTATCAGCTTCTCGAAGAGGCCGGCCATCTTACAGGAAAGATAGTCGGGTACGGCGTCAAAGCCGCGACCCTTGTTCTTTCGGATAATTCGCCCGGCATCAAGGTGTCGGGCGAAAATCTTTCCGGGGCGGTCCACGGCGACCGGGTGCTTGCCAGAGCGATCCGCGGTGAGGATGGCGAGCGCGAAGCCCAGGTAATCAGAATTCTGGACAAAGGCTCCGCCGAGGTCGCGGGTCAGGTCTCGGGTCGGTCGGGTGGCAAAGGCCGGGTCGCCGAAGTAGCGGGCGGACCGCCGAGCGCGGACGAGGACTTTGCCAACATAGCCAAGGAGTTCAATCTTCCGCTGGGCTTTCCCCAGGCAGTGCTGGATGAAGCCGAACGTTTTCCCGAAACGATCCCGGACGCGGAGCTGCGCCGGAGAAATGATCTGACGGGAGATCTCACCTTCACAATCGATCCCGAGGATGCCAAGGATTTCGATGATGCGATCTCGATCGAGGAGTCGGGAGAAGGGGGCCTCCGGGTTGGTGTTCACATTGCCGATGTGAGCCACTATGTCCGGGCGGGCTCGGCGCTCGATTACGAAGCCCTTGCCCGCGGCCGGAGCGTCTACCTGGTTGACCGAGTAATACCGATGTTGCCTTTGAATCTCTCCGGCAACCTCGCATCCCTGCGGCCGTGTGAGATGAGGCTCACGCTCAGCGTCGTCATGGACATTGACCCGCACGGCGAGGTCGCATCGTACAAGCTGAGCGAGAGCTACATCCGAAGCGCAGCGCGCCTCAACTACGACCAGGCCCAGGAGTATATCGACAAGGGTGCGGTGCGGAAAGCGCCCCGGGAAATCAAGCCGGTCGTGGATTCTCTGAGGCGTGCCAATGAACTCCGGCAGATCCTCCGCGCCAAGCGGGTGAAGCGAGGCGCGATCGAGATCGACACGCCCGAGGTCCAGATCGTTGTGGACGGCTCCGGCAGTGCCGTGGATGTGAAGTCGGTACGAAGGCTGGATTCCCATAACCTGATCGAAGAGCTGATGATCCTCGCCAACGAGACCATCGCGGCCCACATGGCGTATCTGGGGCGACAATTCATCTATCGCGTCCACGAGGTACCCGATGAGGACCGTATGGAAGCCCTCGCGCTCTTCGCCTTCACCTTCGGTCACAAGTTCCGGTGGACCAAGGGGACGTCCCCTGCGGGCCTCCAGGCTCTGCTCGCACGCATCAAGGGAAGGCCCGAGCAGCATATCGTCTCGATGTATCTACTGCGGAGTCTTAAGAAGGCCGTTTACTCCGAGAGGAACGTCGGCCACTTTGGGCTTGGGAGCAAGTGCTATACCCACTTCACATCCCCTATCAGGCGGTACCCTGATCTTCTGGTTCACAGACTATTGAAGACCTATGGGTTCAGGCGGGAATATCCTCAAGATGGCGAGGCGCTCGGCAAGTTCGTGCATCAGGCCGCGGAGATCGCCACCATCCGTGAGATCGAAGGTGATGAGGCGGAGCGGGCCTTCATCAAAGCCAAGGTCGCCGAATTCATGGGGAAGCGGATCGGGGAGGAGTACTGGGGCGTCGTATCCGGGGTCAAGGATTTCGGGCTCTTCATCATGCTTGAGGGCACTCTGGTCGAAGGACTTGTTCATGTCTCGCGGCTGGGTGAGGATTACTACAAAGTTGACTCCACGGGAACGATGCTTGTCGGCAGTCGCGGCAAGTCTTACTATAGAATGGGAGACCGGGTTAGGGTAAAGGTTCTCTCCACCGATCGCGGGCGGCGCGAAGTCGATTTCATCTTGATTGCCAAGGAGAAGCAGGAAGGGGCGGAGACCCGTGTCGTCGAGGAGATGAGCCCCTCGCGGGTGAGGAAGGTCTACCAGGAGCTTCGCAAGGAAATCGACCGGGGACGCTCGGCCGGAAGGAAGCGGGGAGGGCCGCGGCGTGCGCCGAGCCGCAGGCGGAGACCCGAGAGATCGGTCAAGCCGGCCCGGCTGCGGAGCATGAGAAAGCGGACGGGCAGATAGGAACCACGCGCAAATGGATCAGCAGGTACGAGTAAGATTCGCGCCAAGTCCGACGGGCCATCTCCACGTGGGCGGCGCTAGGACCGCGCTCTTCAACTGGCTTTTCGCCCGAAGCAAGGGCGGCAAGTTCGTGCTCCGGATTGAGGATACCGATCAGGAGCGATCGACCGAGGAATCCTACCGGGCAATTGTCGATGCTCTGCGCTGGCTTGGGCTTGATTGGGACGAAGGCCCGATCGTTGGCGGCGATTATGGCCCCTATTTCCAGTCGCAGCGGCGGCATCTTTATCGTGAGTTGGCGGAGAGGCTTGTGGCCGAAGGCAAGGCCTATATCTGCTGCTGCACCCAGGGAGAGGTTGCCGTGCGGCGCGCAGCCAGCGGCGCGACATCTGAAGCTTCGACTTACGACCGTAGGTGCCGGGATCTGGCTGCCGAGGAATCGAGTAAGCTCTTGACCGAGGGGCGGCCGCACGTGATTCGCATCAAGACGCCGCTCGAAGGTGAGACCGCCTTTGATGACCTGGTTCACGGCAGGGTGGCGTTTCAGAATCCCAATCTTGAGGACTTTGTCTTGATCAAGTCGGATGGCTTCCCTACCTACAACTTCGCCGCGACCATCGACGACATCTCGATGAAGATATCGCACATCATCCGAGGCGACGATCACATCTCTAACACGCCGAGGCAGATAGTGCTGTATCAAGCCTTTGGAGTCGCACCGCCGTATTTCGCCCACGTGCCGCTTATAATGGGCGCCGACAAGACCCGGCTCAGCAAGCGCCACGGAGCGACCTCTGTGGCCCAGTTCACCCTGGATGGCTATCTTCCCGAAGCCATGGTCAACTACCTAGCGCTTTTGGGGTGGTCCTATGATGCCGAGACTTCACTTTTTGAAATCGCCGACCTCATCAGCAAGTTCTCGCTTGAAAAAGTGAGTTCGACACCGGCAGTATTTGACTATCAGAAGCTCGCGTGGATCAACGGAGAGTATATGAAGAAGCGCTCGCGTGAAGCCAAGATCGCTCTTGTGATTCCTCATCTGCAGGGTGCCGGGCTCGTGGGGGCCGAGGTCGATGAGGCGGCACTGCGCTACATCGGCGATGTGGTCGATGTGATAGGAGAGAGGCTCAAGATCGGGCGGCAGATCTTGGAGCAAGGCGCCTTCTTCTTCAAGGACCAGGCGGAATACGACGCTGCCGCAGCCGAGGAATTCCTCAAACGCCATTATGTCGGGCCGGCATTTCGTATCCTTGAGGAGCGCCTGGCGAAACTTGAGAACTTCGATGTCCCGAGCATCGAGGCCGCGATGAGAGGTCTTGCTACTGAGATGGGACTTAAGGCCGGCGATCTCTTTCAGCCTGTCAGGATCGCGCTCACCGGGTCGCGCTTCAGCCCGGGCCTCTTCGAGACCATGGCGGTCCTAGGCAAGGCGAGAGTGCTGGCCAGGCTCGAGGCCGCCCGCAAGGCCTTCGCGTAGGCCGATACACCTTGACAGGACGCTGATTTCCAAATATTATTTGATACACAATAGCCCACATAGGTTGGGGCGTCGTCTAATGGTAGGACAGCAGACTCTGGATCTGCCTGTGGGGGTTCGAGCCCTCCCGCCCCAGCCAACGACTTTCTTCCTGTGTAACTCTCCCGGACCAGGTGGCATTACGCTCACAAACCTCTTGCGCAGGCAGGCCGGCAGCTGCGTGCGAGAGGGTCATGGTGTCCCTCCAGGACCCTATGAAGCTGGTATTATTCCCTCGATTTGATGTCCGTCGTGTGCTATAATGAAAATCCAGCGTAGCGGCAGAGTGGCATACTTAGGAAGGAGGGACGCTCGTATGAAGATCCTGTCATTGGTCGCCTTGGGTCTTGGGTTCGTGTCGGCGCTACTGCCTGCTCCAGCCGCAGGCGTTCCTTGCGCCGGAACATCTACGGTTGTAGCGGTTGGGGAGGGGACTCCAGGCTGCAATCCCAACATCCCGGTCGTCTGTCCAGCCGGGGATAAGGGAATGGTGAAGGTTACGGTCACGGTTAGGGACTGCTATGGGACTCCGCTTGCCAACCAGTCCGTGACCTGTAATGCGATCCCTGCATCCGGCGCTTTCTGTTTCTGTACCGGGGAGGATCCTCAGGTCGGCAGGACCGATAACAACGGTCAGGTGTTCTACGTTTACGACAACTTTGGGGGGTGCGGTGATCTCCAGTTCAGTGCCGTATGCCAGGGTGTGACTCTGGGCCCATCGAACATTGTATCGATCAGGAGTCCTGACAGTGACGGAAGCTGCTCGGTCAATTCTGTGGACCTTTCGAGGTTTGCATCCAGGTATGGGACAACTGACACATGCTGCGACTACAATTGTGATGGGATCGTGAATTCAATCGATCTCTCTACATTTGCACTGCACTATGGGCATGTGTGCCCCTAAGAGCTGGGGGCTACGTGGTCACACAGGATGGGAAAGCCGGGAATGGCCCCACGCCCTGACGCTTCTGAGACTTAACACCCACAAGATCTTCAAGGGCCTGCCCGCTCAAAACCTGCTCACAGACCCAGAACCGGTGACTGATGAGCGAACCTCGGGCGTGCCAATGTATCTGATGGACCCGGAACCGCTGACCCTTCCATCCAACTGATCTGTAGCATTGACTATTATATTGCCGGAGCCGCTGATCTCGACCACGGCCCGTCGCGCCCTGAAGTTCTGGCCGTTGTAGTTGCCTGAGCCGGGGATGCTAAGGTCGAGCGCGTCCGCACTCCCGGAGATACTTATGTTTCCGGACCCAGATAGGACGATCGTGATTGTCCCGCACTCGATGCCTTGCGCCTCAATACTACCCGACCCGGACACGGACAGACCCTCGAGCTGCTTGACTTCGACGAGATACTGTACGCCTCTTGTAGTGCTGTAGCTCGAGCTCGACGATCCCAGCGAAAGGGTCAGATTTGAGACATGCGTATCCAGGAGCGGCAGAATATTGTCCTCCGCCCGGACTGTCAGCGATTCTCTTCCCGTTTGCTTGACAATCACATCCCCCGATCCTGCCAGGTCTATGCGTGTGAATCTGCTGACTGGCCGGGGTTCGATCTGGACCACGCCGGAACCCTTGACCCCTCCGCCACCGGTCTGGAAGCTGCACGCGCCCTCCAGCAGGATGATTCCTGCGCACATGGCTGTTAGGAGAAATCGCATGGAACGCATATTCCGCTCTCCTTCCCTGTACCCACCGCCATCTTGGAAACGCCCCGCTAACGTCCGGCCTCAGGACTTCTCGGCATCGGCCCTACGGATCTTAGTACCCACTACTTAAGGCTGAGCACTTGCTGAATTGTACTGGTCTCCTTGCCCCAGGCCTTGTCCTGCTCCTCGGCATAGCGGCCAAGCACCGTACGCGGTATGAACTCAAGCCAATTCCAGACCCCTCCGATACCCCAAGAGCCGCCGGCGGACCCATTGTTATTCACACTGAGCCACCCGTGGTTGAGCGTGACCGTGCCGATGGTCTTCTCCGGGGGAACCTGCACTCTCAAGTAGGGCGATGCTACCAGAACGAACCCGTCGCCTTTTCGGAACAGCCCAACAAAGGCGTCAGGATTCAAGACCTCGAAACCTTCCTCCCTCAGGCGCTCATGCATCAAAGCCCGCAGGAAATGGGCGTAGGAACCACGATAGACCGCGCGCCGGTTCTCGTCCCACCGTTGTGCCTCTACCTCGTCTGCAGGTTGAATCTCTTCGGCCTGGTCTGTGCTGCGAATATAGCTACAACTGCCGGCAAACGGGCACATACCTTGTGAGTCATACCAGATTCTGACCCCGTAAGCGTCCCTTCTAACGGCGAGCTTTCCATCTGGGTTGGCCCAAAGGAGCGACAGGAAGGCTCGCCTTTGAAAGACCAAGGCCTCGGGGTTTTCAATTTGGTCACCCTCGTTGAGCAGTTCTGCACTGAAACGCGCCAGAAGCCGATTCCAGCCCGGGCTGTCTTTCCGGACGGTCTCCACAATTATTCCCTGATCAGTAGTTGCTGATAGGCCGATCTGGCCTGTGGCCCAACTCACCGCCGCAGCCCATACCAAGATCACCAAAACATCGAATGCGGGGCGATACTTCGCGCGGCCAATTCCGAACAGCGTGGTTTTCTTGGCTTCACTCCCAGCCAGCCTTCCGTGCAGCACATATCGCCTCTCGGTTTCGACAAACCCAGTGCGTGAGGTCCAATCGGCAAGGTTCCGGCCCCGCTTGTGTAGCAAGGCCGTAACACCAAGGCTAAGAACCCAGAGAATCGCAAACACCAACGGCAGATTCTGTTTGTACGGGACGTTAACTAGTGTAATGTAACAATAATATCTTTACAATAATCATCGGCTATGTTACAATTCGACTCATGTGGAAACCAGCCGATGCCTTGATCTTGACGGAAGAGCAGCGCCGAACCTTGGAAGCGTGGGTTCGAGCAAAGAAGACG
>JAZDEY010000060.1:0-3123 GCA_043808325.1 Candidatus Eiseniibacteriota bacterium | reverse complement strand
GTTGTGTTACCGGGAGAAAAAGGTCCCGAACATGGGATTGAAGGAGACGACGGTCCTATCCCTGAGCTATGGGCAGATCGTGGTCAAGCCCGTGGATAAGCTTCACGGATTAGTGCCTGCGTCGTTCGAGACATACCAAATCGTTGACGCAGGCAACATCATCGTCCGTCCGACCGATTTGCAGAACGACTGGAACAGCCTTCGTTTTGGATTGAGCCGGCATCGTGGGATTATCACTTCCGCATATATGTGCCTCCTGACCACCGGCATGATGATAAAAAACTATGGACATTTGTTGCTCCACGCCTACGATCTCAAGAAGGTGTTCTACGGGCTTGGTTCGGGATTACGGCAAAATCTGGACTGGGGGGATTTCAAATACCTTCCTTGCGTCGTCCCACCCCTCTCCGAACAAGCCGCCATCGTGCGGTTCCTCGACCATGCGGACCGGCGGATACGGAAATACATCCGCGCCAAGCAGAAGCTGATCAAGCTGCTGGAGGAACAGAAGCAGGCCATCATACACCGCACCGTCACCCGAGGCCTCGACCCCAACGTCCGCCTCAAACTGTCGGGCGTGGAATGGCTGGGGGAGGTGCCGGAGTATTGGGAGATCTTGGCACTGAAACGCATACTTCGGCGCCTAATTGATTGTGAGCACAAAACGGCTCCTGCTACTGATACGGGTGAATTTCGGGTGGTGCGTACGAGTGCGGTCCGGAACGGCCACCTTCGCCAGGAAGGAACTTATTGCACTACAGCAAGTGCTTACAAGGATTGGACGCGGAGAGGTGTTCCTCAGTCTGGGGATGTCATCTTCACGAGAGAGGCGCCAACAGGGGAAGCATGCGTCGTACCCGCCGGCCAGAATCTATGCCTCGGCCAACGTACAGTGCTCATGCAGCTTCGCCCTAATGACTACGACCCACGCTTCTTGGTTCATATGATCTACGCAGGGCCGCCCCGTAATCGCATCCAGCTTGCATCTCAGGGATCTACGGTCGACCACTTCAATATGGACGACATCGGGTGGATGCAAGTACTCAAACCTCCACTCGTCGAACAGAAAGAGATTGCTAACTGGATCACCGATAGCACACGTATGCAAGATCTTGCTATCACCCGAGCGGAAGCGGGAATCACCCTCCTTCATGAATATCGCACCCGCCTGATAGCCGATGTAGTCACCGGCAAGCTGGATGTGCGCGAGGCGGCAGCAAATCTGCTTGAAGAAGCCGAGGAGCCGGAGGCGCTTGACGAGATAGAGGCAGTTGAGAATGGTGAGGAGATGATGGGCGAAGGAGAAAGCGCCAGCGAATTACAGGAGGCCGAAGCATGAAAACCGACACCAGTGAACGCGGTCTCGAACGCATTATCTGTACAGCTTTGGCAGGCCACCCCTGCGACCCGGTACAACCGAATCAGGCACCCGTTCCGACACCGGCGTGCGTCGGCAGTGGCTGGATTGGCGGGCAGTCTTATGATTACGACCGCGAATACTGTGTGGACCTGGCACAGCTCAGAACCTTCCTCCGGGCCACGCAGCCGGAAGCAGCCAAAGCCCTCAACCTTGATGAGGATAGCCCCACACGCCGGACGTTCCTGGCCCGCCTTCAAGGTGAGATAACGAGACGTGGCACGATTGATGTACTTCGCCACGGTGTAAAGCACGGGCCTCACCACCTCGACCTGTTTTACGGCACACCCTCGCCTGACAACCCGGCGGCCATCGAGCGATATGCGAAGAACCGCTTCAGCGTCACCCCCCAGCTTCGTTACAGCCGTGACGAGACACAGCTCTCCCTTGATCTGGGCCTGTTCATCAACGGCTTGCCGGTAGCTACCTTCGAGCTCAAAAACAGCCTGACCAAACAGACCAGACCAGACGCCGTCCAGCAGTATAAGCGAGACCGCACCCCGCGCGAGAGGCTCTTCGAGTTGGGCCGCTGTATTGTACACTTCGCCGTGGACGACCATGAAGTGAGGATGTGTACGCAGCTCAAGGGTAAAGCCTCATGGTTCCTGCCCTTCAACTTGGGGTGGAACGACGGCGCAGGCAATCCACCCAATCCTGACGGCCTCAAGACCGACTACCTCTGGAAGCGCATTCTCACCTGCGAGGGGCTGACCGAAATCCTGGAGAACTATGCACAGGTGGTCGAGACCAAGGACGAGAAGACCGGCCGCAAGAAGCGCGTACAGATCTTCCCCCGATACCACCAGCTCGACGTGGTGCGGAAGATCCTCGCCGATTCCATCCAGAACGGTGCGGGAAAACGCTATATGATTCAGCACTCTGCAGGCAGCGGCAAGTCAAACTCCATTGCCTGGCTTGCCCATCAGCTCATCAGTCTACGCAAGGGTAATGCAAACGTATTCGACTCGATCATCGTGATCACCGACCGCCGCATCCTCGACCAGCAGCTCCGGGCCACGATCAAACAGTTTGCCCAGGTAGGGGCGACGGTAGGTGCGGTTAAGGAAGGCGATGCCTCCAAGACGAAACAACTCAGCGAGTTTCTTGAGCAAGGCAAGAAGATTATCATTGTGACCGTACAGACATTTCCTGCCGCCCTTGACAAGATCGGCTCAGAGCACAGAGGAAAGAGGTTCGCGATCATCATCGACGAGGCGCATTCGAGCCAGGGCGGCAAGACATCGGCGGCCATGAGCACAGCGCTCTCAGTGTCCGGTGCGGAGGAAGAGGAAGAGACCTTTGAGGATAAAATCAACCGGATCATGGAGGCGCGCAAACTACTGCCCAACGCGAGCTACTTTGCCTTCACCGCCACGCCCAAGAACAAGACGCTGGAAATCTTCGGTGAGCCCTATGACGAGGGGGGGCAGACAAAGCACCGGCCCTTCCATAGCTATACGATGAAACAGGCGATCCAGGAAGGGTTCATCCTGGACGTGCTCCGATATTACACGCCAGTCGATAGCTACTACAAGCTGATCAAGAAGATAGAGACCGATCCCGAATTTGACACCAAGCGGGCGCGGAAGAAGCTGCGTCGCTACGTCGAGAGCCACGACCACGCCATTAGGCTTAAGGCCGAGATTATGGTCGATCACTTCCATGAACAGGTGCTCTCGCTGAACAAGATCGGCGGGCAGGCGCGG
>JAZDEY010000059.1:0-125752 GCA_043808325.1 Candidatus Eiseniibacteriota bacterium | reverse complement strand
GTTTCGGTCCAAAGTGACCACCTGTTTCGGACTCCCCCCAAAAGTGGTCAATTAAAACCGAAATCACTGGTCATTTTGCTCCGAAATCAGTGGTCAATTATTTCCGAAATCGGTGGTCAATTATCTCCGAAATCCGCACTTCCGGATTCTCCTGAGGCGCATCTTAGACAAACAAGTCGATAGTCCTCTGAATATGAGATCACTTTCCTCTCGCTAGCGCAGACGTATAGATAGCTAGTGCCCAACGACAGGCCGGGTGGGTGACTTTGCCCTTGGGGTTCCTCGGGGTGCGCATGATCCCGGGTTCCCCTGTTCGTCTTCCGAGATATAGGAAAGCGAAGGGTGGGGTAGTGTTCTCTCATAAGAGGGTCGCCACCGGTTCACACTCAAAGGATACCGCATTGCGTCCACGACACACTGATGACTGGTCCTCAAGGAACCGGCAAGACCATGATCGCGCGGCGGCCGCTCGAAGACCGCAGCCAAGACCACAGGTGAATAAATCGGGATTGTGTCACCCGGTTTCGATCCGATTTCCAGGAGGCGGCTCAACCACGGGATACCGGGATGCGGTAGCGGCCGCTCTCGAGCCTTTCGCGGGCGAATTCGAAGTACTCCTTCACGATCTCGAAGCCGATATACTGCCTCTTCAGCATCTTGCTCACCACAGCAACCTGCCCCGAGCCGAGGAAGGGATCGAGGACGACATCGCCTTCCTCGCTTGAGTACTTGAGGATCTTCTCAATGATCTCCAAGGGGAGCTTGGTGGGGGTTTTCTCGTCTCCGTGCCAGTATTCACGCTTTATGGTCCAGACATCTTCCTTGTCCCGGTAATGCAAGCTTCGGCCTTCGGCGTCTCTCTCTTGCTTTCCGTACCGTGCGTAGGGAAAGAACCTGCGCCGCTTCTCATTCTTGCAGACATAGAGGCAGTGGTAATGAGAGCACACGAATCTGCGCTTGGTCACAACTCCAAACTGATACTTCCAGACGATGTGATTGACGGTGGTGAACCCCGCGGCATCGAGGGCATTCAGGATATCCTTAAGATTGTTCCATCCCGAGAAGACGTACATGCTGCCGGATTCCTTGAGTATCCGGAAGACCTCGCTCATCCAGGAAATAGTGAACGCGTAGTAATCTGCGCCTGAGATCTCGTTATAGCCTTCGAGCACACGAGACGCCGTCCTATGGTAGTTGGCCCGCTTGGCCTTAAACTTGATCGCGAAGGGAGGATCGGTCACGACAAGATCAATCGTTGCGTCGGGAACGCGCTGCATCCCCTTCACACAGTCCATGTTGTAGATTCTGCCGAGTTCGATCGGGTCCATGTTTGGTATCCGCCCGGCTAATCTTACCTTCTTGGCCGCCGACCCTGCAACCCGCAATTTTCTCTTAAGTCTGGCTTCGCTGTCCCGATAGCTATGCTGTCCTAAGGACACGAAGGAGGATGGCATGACTCACGTGAAGCAGGCGCCTCGCGGCGCATCCCATCTGGCGCAGGCGATGCCGGGCTACCGAGGCTATTCCTGCTCGAAGGCGGCTCACCGAACCGACAGAATCTTCTCCGAGGAAGTACTCGCCAAACTGAGCGAGGCGGTTGCAACGGTCTCGAGAATCAGACGCGTCGCCGGCGGCGAGTTCGAGCCGGACATCATGTCCGGGCTGGACGTGATCGAGGAGAAGGCGGAAAGCCTTGCCCAGGACATTGCGGAGACCGCCTTCGATGAGCGAATGCCTTCGCGAACCGTCCAACACGGCGTCAGCGGCCAGGTGGTGATTCTGGACGCAGCGATCCTGGAGCGGGTCGGTCACGTCAATCAGGCGCTTGCTGCGATCGATATCGAGGGAGGAGCGGGGATTTCTTCCGAGGATTTGGACTCGGTGTGCGACCTCCTGGACGACCTGAAGAACTCCATCAAGCGGCGTGAAGTCATCCTGAACGGGAAGCAACGCTAGGCTCTCGCTGCGGCCTCCTTGATCAGGGCCAGGGCGATCTCGTTCCGCTGAATCTCACTGGTGCCTTCATAGATCTGCGTTATCTTGGCATCCCGCATCATCTTCTCGACGGGGTAGTCGTGCATATAGCCTCTGCCGCCGAAGATCTGGATTGCCTTGGTGGTAACGCGCACGGCCACGTCTGAAGCGTAGAGCTTGGCCATCGCGGATTCCCTTGTGGTCCTCTGCTTGGTGCTGTCGATCATCCGCGCCGTCGCATAGAGCAGAGCGCGGGCAGCCTCAACTTCGGTGGCCATATCGGCGAGCATATGCTGGATTGCCTGTTTTGAGGTGATCGCCTCTCCAAACTGGATCCGCGTCCTGGCATAGGATACAGCTTCCTCAAGAGCGCCCGTTGCGATCCCCAAGGCCTGTGCGGCAACTCCCGGCCGTGTCGAGTCGAAGGTCCTCAGGGCCCAGATGAGGCCCATGCCCTCCTTGCCGATCAGGTTGGCCGCAGGGACACGGCAGTTCTCAAAGATCAATTCCCGGGTGGCCGACGCCCTGATTCCAAGTTTTCTCTCTTTCTTGCCGAAGGTAAAACCGGGCGTTCCCTTCTCTACCACGAAGGCGGATATACCGCGCGCGCCCTTGGTCTTGTCGGTCACCACCATAACGGAGTAGATCTCAGCCTCGCCGCCATTGGTGATAAAGCACTTGGTGCCGTTCAGGACGTATGAGTCACCTTGTTTCTCGGCCGAGGTCCTCAAGGCTGTCGCGTCGCTTCCGGCCTCATGCTCGGTAAGCGCGAAGGCAGCCAGTTTCTCGCCCCGCGCGATCGGCGGCAGGTACCTTGCCTTCTGATCGCTGCTTCCCCCCAGCAGAATGGGGTAGGCCCCGAGTGCCGATCCGGCGAGGCAGAGCGCGATCCCGCCGTCCACCCTTGAGAGTTCCTCGACGATAAGGACCAGCTCGAACACTCCCATGCCGCCGCCGCCGTATTCTCTTGGGATATAAGCACCGCAAAGGCCGCTAGCGCCGAGCACCTTAACGATATCCCACGGGAAGGTTTCTTCTTCGTCGTACTGCTGTCGGACCGGCTTCATATGCTCTTCCGCGATCTTTCTCGCCGTTGCCGCCAGCTCCCTTTGCGCCTCAGTGAGATTGTAGTCCAAAGTCATTCCCCCTGCTTCGATTCCGGAGTGTGCCGAAACTCAGAGTGGACAAATACTATCTCAGACCCGGCCGCGAGTCAAGCCTTCGACCGGCAGTTGCACGCTTAAGCGCATTGACGCCTGGAGGTCTCGCCTGCTACAGTATCAAACGGAGTGCGGCATGTTAATCGCGTGAAACCAAAACTGAGATTCACCTTCGTCGCCGACCGCTTGAACCGCACTGCGACCGCGTCCCTGATTGCCGCGCTCGAAGACCGGATCGAGGAGCGCGGAATCTCACTGCGCGTAGTGCGCCCGGCCGAGGCTCGCAAGTTGGATTTTGACTCACCGCACGTGGCGACCGAATGGGTCTGCATGTCTTCGATGACCGAGGGCATGCTGCATACTTCAAAGACGCTCGCGCACATGCGGCGATCGGGCGCCTTCCGGAGCATCTGTGGAGGACCGCACCCCACGGCTGATCCCGTGGGTACGCTCGCGGCAGGGTTCGACTACTGCTGCGTCGGTGAGGGGGAGGAAGTAATTCGAGCGATCGCCGACGGAGCAATCGCGGACGGCGTGGTCGGGCCACACGCAGAGCGAGTATTGCGCGGGCCGGGGCCGACGGAGCTCAGCGACTTTCCGCCTTTGCCTCGGCGCTTTACCTTCCGGGCACACCTTGAGATCGGCAGAGGGTGCCGCTGGAGGTGCACTTACTGCCAGACCCCGAGGATCTTCGGCCACCGGGAGAGATTCAGGACTCCAGCGGCGATCGAAGAGATTGTCTCGATCTATGCCCGCCGCGGTATGAAGGACATAAGGCTCCTGCTCCCAAATGCTCTGGGTTACCGATCGGAGGCCCCGGCCGTGCCCAACTGCGAGGCACTGGAAGAGCTCTTGAGGCGGGCGAGCCTGGCTGCCGATGGCGGCAGGATCTTTCTGGGTTCTTTTCCTTCGGAAATACGGCCGGACTACGTGACCCCGGAGGCCGTAGCGGTTCTCAAGAAGTACGTTTCCAATCGTAAGCTTGTGATCGGGGGGCAGTCGGGGAGCGAGCGAATCCTGGATCTCGTGGCGAGGGGTCACACCGTGGAGGCCATTGAGCGGGCCTCAAGGGTCGTGGCGGCTGCGGGCCTGGAACCTGCGGTCGATCTCGTGTTGGGCTTCCCGGAGGAAGAGAGCGAAGATCGGCAAGCGACCTTCGCGCTGATGGAGCGGCTGAGGCGCGTTGGCGCGACCTTCAATCTGCACTTCTTTATGCCACTGCCGGGCACGCCGCTTGCCGGCACGTTGCCGAGGTTTCTTTCGGAAAGCGAGCACGCCCTGCTCGACAGGCTTGCGCAAGAGGGCCTTGTTAGGGGAAGATGGCGTCATCAGGAGGAACTGGCAAGACAATGGTCGAGCGACCGCGGAGAGACAAGCCCGAAGTGATAAAGGTCTTTTGTGGTCTGATCGGACACGAGGCGGCCGTCGCGGCGGCAAGCGATCTCGTGGCCCAGCGCTTCGGCGAGATCGATTGCGAGAGCGCCACAGTGCCTTTCGCTTTCACAGGTTACTATGCCGAGGAGATGGGGGAGCACCTTGTCCGCAAGTGGATATCCTTCAGAGCGCTCAGGGAGCGAGCCTACCTCTCACTTGCCAAGCATGCTGCGGTCGCGCTTGAACGGGAGCTCTCCAAAGACGGCCGCAGACAGGTCAATATCGATCCGGGCTACGTCGATGGCGCCCAGGTGGTGCTCTCGACGGCGAAGAACTTCTCTCACCGCATCTACATAGGTTCGGGGTACTATGCTGAGGTGACGCTCGTCTATGAGCACAAGGCCTTCAAGTTCCTTGAATGGACCTATCCCGATTACCGGACTCCGGAGGCTCTCGGCTTCTTTGACGAAGCCCGAAGCGCATATCTCAACCAGGTGAGGCACCACCTTGACAAGTGAAAGCAAGGCTCTGGTGGTCGTCGGCTTCGCGATCGTGGTGGTGTCCTTTGCGGCGATCCTGATAAGGTTATGCACCGTGCCGACCGCCGTGATCGCTGCCTGGAGACTTTCGCTGGCGTCCCTCATGCTCCTGCCCTTGGCTGCGAGAGGCACCGGCCTCCGGGGCATGTCCCGTCGGCACCTATCATTGGGTGTCCTCTCCGGGCTGTTTCTGTCATTTCACTTTCTCCTCTGGATTGAATCCCTTAGGCTCACTACGGTCGCGAGTTCCGTGGTCCTTGTGACCACCAGCCCGGTCTTTGCCGCCGTGTTCGCATGGTTGGTTCTCAAGGAGCGCCTTGGCAGACGCACGCTTCTAGCAATCCTCTTTTGCATACTCGGCGGCTTTGCAATCGGCCGTGGAGACATCCATCTGGGGGGGAAGATGCTCACGGGAGACCTCTACGCTCTTGGAGGAGCAGCCGCCTTCGGTGGTTACTTCGTCACGGGGCGCTTCGTCAGACGACATGTCAGTTTCCTACCCTATGTGTTTGTGGCCTATTCGGCCTCCGCAGTGATGCTGCTTGCGTGGGGCGCGATCTCGGGCAAGCACCTCGTCGGCTTTGCGCCAATGAATTATCTCTGGCTTTTCCTGCTTGCGCTCGGCCCCCAGGTGTTCGGCCATTCGTCGCTCAACTGGGCGCTGGGCTATCTGCCCGCTCCCAAGGTGGCGATCTCAATCCTGGGCGAGCCGATCGGATCGGCTCTGCTCGCCTGGGCCATTTTCAAAGAGGTCCCCGGCGTCAGTCTCTTGGTCGGGGGAGCCCTCATTCTTTACGGCGTCTACCTCGCGATGTCGGAGAAGACCGGGGCTCGTAAAACGGGTTGAATACGGGTCGAGCGGGGTGTATAATCATAACCGCGAATGAGTGAAGCATGCTTAAAGAGGTGAAGCATGCTTAGATTAAGTGAAGCACACTTAGACGAGTGAACCACACTTACAGGAGGTGTACGTATGAAGGCAGGGCTATTGGTTGCTTTGATCTGTCTGTTCGTCCCGCTCTCCGTCGCTGCGACTCCTTATGTTCCGCCTGATATGGCCAGCCAGGCTTCCCAGGGAAGTGAGGAATGGCTCCCACCTCAGGCACATCCTACCGCAACGGCGCTAGCCTACGATCCCTACCAGAGGTTCGGGATGTGCTGCCAGTTCATATCCACGTTGCAGGTCTCCGACCCGCTTTCCCCCGACTATGGCGGCATGCGCGAGGCCGAGCATATGCTCAACGTTATTCAGACCGACAACACCAGCGAATCGATCTGGATGTGGTCGCATTTCTACAGGCTCTCAGGGAGCGACCTCTATGGCAGCTACGTCAATGCGGCGTGGCAGTATGTGATGAGCCACAAGGCCTATAATGAAGAGGGTAACGATGACCCTTTAGCAGGCTACTATCGACGCTACAACTGCGCTTGGGCCCTGCGGGCCGTGATGGAATACAGCGATGTCTATGGCGACCCGACCTATGCCACTTACGGGGACTCCTGCGCTTCCTATCTCTGCCATAATCCAATGATCATCAATGTCTCGGCAGGCGCGGCCAAGAGGCTTAACGGCATGATCATGGCCTGGGCGGTCGGCAATCTCTACGAATACGGCCAGTACGTGTCCAATCCTACCTATACTTCGAAGGCGCTCGCCATTGCGGATTCCGTAAAGGACTGGGCGGAGTTCAATCCCAACAAGTTCCACTGGAAGGAATGGGCGATGGACGGCGGCGTCGTAATGTGGGGTATTGTTCACTCGGTCTTTGCCGACGACCCTACGGGACTTGAGACCTGGGCCGGGTCCTACGCGTCGTATCTGGATACCGAAGTGGATCCCACCGCCGGCAACTATCAGAATGCCTGGCGTGCCTGGGCGGCGCTTGGCCAGTCGACCGCCGCCGACGTCCTCGATAGTCCGACCTATGCTGGCTACTTTAAGCATCTTGCGGATACCTTGGTTGCCAATGATGGCGACAACGACGGCGGCATCCCGGTCCTGGATTCCGATCCCGACAACTATGACCAGTCATGGGTCACCAGCTACCTGGGCTTCATGTGCATGGATAGGATGTTCGCGAGCGCCGGGGCTCCGGCATCGAAGTCCTACCATGAGAGCGGTCTTAGGGTCGTGGTGTCCCAGGTGCCTTCGAGAGGTTTCCCCAGCCTGGTGTTCAATCTGACAAAGGCCTCGCGCATCGTGGTAAGCGTCTACGATGCATCCGGCAGGCGCGTGGCCGAGCAGGACGCCGGGCTCTTGGGGCAAGGATCACATTCTCTACCGCTGGGCCAAGTATCGGGCCTCACGGGCATGTCGTCCGGTATCTACTTCTACGAGATCCGCTCGGGCACTGAGATTGCCCGAGGCAAGATGGTTCTCTTGAGGTAACTTGGGCCCGACTCGGCCTCGGACAGCGTGCCTTGACACGGCTAGACCGATATGGTAGCTCCTTAGGTGAAACAGGGTTGAGGGGAGCTATCCGATTTGGCAAAAGGCCCTTCTTTAAGACGAACCAAGATAGTCGCGACGCTCGGACCTGCCTCGGCATCACCCGGCACCATCGCAGCGATGCTTGATGCCGGCGTGGATGCCGTTCGCCTCAACTTCTCTCACGGCGATCATGGCGGCCATGCCCGTCTGCTTGCAAACGTCCGCAGGGCATCCAGGCGCATCGGCAAAGCCGTTCCCATCATCCAGGATCTTCAAGGCCCGCGTTTCAGGCTGGGGCGACTCCAAGAGGACCATCTTGACCTTGAGCCCGGCCAGAGAGTCACCCTGGGGACCGGGCCAGCCGCGCCGGGCCTGATCCCGATCTGGCCCGCCTTCAGCGGCGCAAGACCCGGTCATACCGTGATCATAGGAGACTCAGGGATTGCGCTCAGGGTCCGGACGGTCCGAAGGGGAAAGATCGCGTGCCGGGTGATAAGGGGCGGCAGAATCCGCTCCCAGCAGGGAGTCAGTTTTCCGCATGCCAGATCCACGCTTCCCACGCTTACCGCAAAGGACCTGGATGATCTCAAGTTCGGCATCGCCCAGGGCGTCGACTTCATCGCCCTGTCGTTCGTGCGATCCGCTTCGGACATCGGAGACCTCAGGCGGAGACTTCATGGGGCCGACATCGGCCTCATAGCAAAGATAGAGACCAAGGAGGCCGTCCGCGAAATCCAGCGGATCATCGATGTCTCAGATGCGATCCTGGTCGCCAGGGGCGATCTTGCGAGCGAGATATCGATCAGCGATGTCCCGGTTCTCCAGAAGTTCCTGATCGAACAAAGCAATCTTCGGGCGAAGCCGGTCGTGACCGCTACCCAGATGCTCGAGTCGATGATCTCCAATCCGCAGCCCACGAGGGCGGAGGCCAGCGACGTCGCCAATGCCGTGCTTGACGGATCGGACGCGCTGATGCTGAGTGGTGAGACCGCTGTGGGCAAGTACCCTGTGGAGACCGTGCGGATGATGGCCTCGGTGATAGAGGCCGCCGAGCGGGCACATGATGAGGCCTGGCTCACACGCAAACCGATGCACATGCCCGAGCCCGAGATCGATGAGACGATCGCCTACCTTGCGGTCAACGCGGCCCGGAGTCTCAATGCTGCAGCCATCATAACCTTCACCGTGAGCGGCAGCACGGCGCTCAGGGTTGCGAAATTCCGCCCCACCGTTCCCATCTTTGCAGTAACGCCTTCCGCGAAGACGAGGCTGAGGCTGGGGCTCTCCTATGGAACCATCTGTGAAGAGATCGGTGAAGCGCGGGACACCGACACCATGATAGGGATGGCGATCGCCGCTGCCCGCAAGAGGCGGATTATACGCAGGGGCGACACCGTGGCAATTACTGCGGGCGTGCCGCCGTATGCCAGTGGCAAGACCAATCTCCTCAAGATTGAGGTAGTAGTCACCTGACATGATCGTGTGAGAACCGCGGCCCGAGGAGGGTTGTGTGCCTTTACTGAGACAGGACCTGGCAACGCGAAGGTGGACCATCATCGCCACCGAGAGGGCAAAGCGGCCCGATGATTTCATCAAGCAGGCCGGCGAGCCGAGGGAAGCCCCCGCCCACGTTCCGACCTGCCCGTTCTGCGTCGGTAACGAACACATGACCCCGCAGCCGGTCTACCTGGTTCCTGATCCGGCTTCCAAGGACGGCAAAGGCTGGAGCGTGCGTGTTGTTCCCAACAAGTTTCCGGCCCTGGTTGTGCCCCAGCACGACTCGGAGGCGAGAAAACGTAGGCACGTCGGTCGTTATCTCGAGATGGACGGCTGCGGTCAGCATGAGGTTGTGATCGAGAGCCCCGATCATTCCAGGACGATCGCGACCATGAGCCTTGAACAGGTGGTCCGCGTGGTGTGCACTTACCGCGCTCGGTTCCTGGAGCTGGATCGGTTCGATTGGAATCAGCTGATAATCATATTCCGAAACCAGGGCGAGGTCGCGGGTACGTCGCTCCTTCATCCTCATTCCCAGATAGTCGGCACTCCGATAGTGCCGCAGGACATAAGATGCCGGCTGGACGAAGCCCAGAGATATTTCGACGACAACGGGACCTGCGTGCTCTGCGACGTGCTCGACGCTGAATTGAGCGAGGGCACGAGAGTGGTTGCGTCTAATGCCGGGTTCGTTGCCTTTTGCCCATTTGCGGCGGCAGTCCCTTACGAGATCTGGATTGTGCCGCGTCGGCACGCCTCGTCCTTCGGTGTGCTTACCGAGGAGGAAGCCGACCTCCTGGCAAGGATCTTGAGAGATACGCTCCGGAGGCTCTATCTCTTGCTCTCCAATCCGGACTATAACTACGTGATCCGGTCTTCGCCGCACCAGTCTGCGGGCGAACCTCACTTCCACTGGTATCTGGAGATTCAGCCCAGGCTCGCCACACGCGCCGGCTTTGAGATCGGCTCGGGCATGAATGTGAACGTCGTCGCTCCCGAGGCCGCAGCGGCGCAATTGAGAGGGGTATCCAGGGAGGGCGCCGTCTCGTGAGCGGGCTTAACCTTGAGGGCAAGCGCCTTGAGATGGTCGAATATCAGATCAAGGCTCGCGGCATAAAGGACCCGCTGGTGCTTCAGGCCATGAGCAAGGTGCCGAGGCACGTTTTCGTGCCGACGGATCATGCCGATTCGGCGTACCAGGACCGGCCCCTGCCCATCGGTTTGGGCCAGACAATCTCGCAACCTTACATGGTGGCCGTAATGACTGAGGCCCTGGAACTAAGGGGCGGTGAGAAGGTTCTAGAGGTAGGCACCGGCTCGGGATACCAGACGGCAATACTTGCGGAGATCGTCGACCGAGTGGTCACGATAGAACGTAAGCCCGAGCTCTCCGGGGCCGCCGAGCAGGCCTTGCGTGAACTCGGCTATATCAATGTGGAGTTTGCGGTGGGTGATGGGTCCGGGGGCTATCCGTCCGGGGCGCCGTATGACGGCATCCTCGTAACGGCGGGTGCTCCTGAGGTCCCGGAAACACTGCTTCAACAGCTCAGTGAAGGTGGCAGGCTGGTGATCCCGGTCGGCAACAGCTTCCAGCAGACGCTTACCAGGGTGACCAGGCAGGGCAGAGCCCACAAATCGGAGCGATTGGAGGGATGCGTGTTCGTGCCTCTGATCGGTGAATACGGCTGGCAAGATGACGATCGACTTGCTCCGTGAACAGGCGCCGTAGGCGCGCGCCATAGAAGGGAGACGCAGGGAATGATAAGCCGCAAACAAGTGATCGATCTGCTTCATTTGGACGCCGGATCCAATTGGATCGTCAGCTTCTACATGGGCATTGGAATCTATCGGACTAAGAAGAAGGCCTATGAGCTGGAGGCCAAGGACATAACCAAGCACGCGATAGCCGGGGCCGGGCTTGCAGGCGAAGCCAAGAAGGACGCGGAAGAGGATATCCAGAAGATCATCAATTACCTCAAGATGGATTTCAAGGGAACCGCCAAAGGCCTCGCCATATTCTCATCCAAGAAGGCCGGTCTGTGGCAGGTCTACCGGCTGCCGGTAACCATGCCCGACAGGTGCGAGATAAACCATTCGCCTTTTGTGCTGCCGATGCTTAAGATCGTCGATGAAAGCCGCAGGTTCTGCGTGGCTGTGACTGACACCGAGAAGGCAAGGCTCTTTACGGTTTATCTGGGGGAGATAATCGAGAGGACCGACATCTTCGACGTCGTGCCGGGCTGGCACAAGCAGGGCGGCTGGTCCCAGGCACGGTACCAGCGGCACATAGAGGATCACGTCAACAGACATCTCAAGCACGTGGCTGATACGATCTTCGAATTTCACAAGGCGGAAGGCTTCGGGCATCTGGTGATTGGGGGATCCCAGGAGGTGAGGATGCGGTTCTATCAGATCCTGCACTCCTACCTTCAGAGGATCGTGGCCGGTTACATAACCATGGATGTGACCTCGAGTGGCGACGAAATTCTTAAGGCGACGCGGAAGATCGAATCTGAGATGGAGGAGAAGCGATCCCAGGATATTGCCAGGGCCTTGCTTGCCAGCCCGGGTCAGGGTCATCTCGCGGTCACGGGACTCGACAACACGGTCAAGGCTCTCAAGGAGGGACGTGTCCACACTCTTGTGCTGGTCGATAATTCGCGCCTCGAGGGGTGCCTCTGCGGCGACTGTGGGGATATAGACGTGCTGGCCGCAAAAGATTGCGATCTCTGCAAGAAGCAACTGACCAGGGTCGAGGACATATCCGAGCATCTTGCAGTGCTGGCCGTTGAGCGCGATGCAGAAGTGAAATATGTAAAGCCCGGCTCAGGCATCGAGAGCCAGGGCTCGGTAGGGGCCATACTGAGGTGGTGAATCGATGAAGCGATTGCTGGTGGTTATCGTGATTGTGGTGGCGGCAGGGGCGGTGGTCGGTCTCAAGTTCATGAAGAAGAGCAATGGCGGGAATAGCCCGGGCTACGAGCTTGCGCTCGTTGAGAAGCAGCCTATGTGGATCAAGGTCTCGGCCACGGGCCTGGTCGAGCCGATCGTGCAGGTGGAGGTCAAGTCCAAGGCCAGTGGAATCGTGGAGCGCCTGCCGATAGAGATGGGCGATCCGGTCAGGGTGGGCCAGATCATAGCGGAGCTCGACCCCGTCGAGATCCAGAACCAGCTGGACCAGGAAAAGGCCGCGCTTGCAGTAGCGTCCCAGACGGTGCGCGTCAGGGAGCAGGACGTTCGGAGGACCGAGGAGCTTTGGAAATCGGGATTGGTGTCCGAACAGGACCTCGAGAATGCCAGGCTGGAACTCGAGAAGGCCAAATCTCAAGAGGTCAGTGAGAAGCTCGCCGTGGCCAACTGGGAGGACAAACTTGCGGATACGGTGCTGCGCTCTCCGATCGACGGGATCGTACTTGAGAAACGCGTGGAGATCGGTCAGGTAATTTCATCCGGAGTATCAAGCTATACCGGCGGGACGGCCATTGCGGTGCTCGCCAACCTCGACAGAGTCTACGTCAAAGCGGAGGTCGACGAGAGTGACATCGGGCGGGTCAAGAAGGGCCAGCGGGTCGAGGCGGTGCCCGATGCATTCCCGGACAGCAAGTTCACCGGCATCGTTGAGAGGATAAGCCCGCAGTCGCAGATCGTCCAGAGCGTGACCACCTTTGAGGTGGTGACCGCGCTTGATAACAGCGAGGGCCTGCTCAAGGCCGGCATGAATATGACGGTCGATATTCTGGTGGCCGGTAAGGACGAAGCCCTCACCGTGCCCAGGCGAGCGGTCAGATCCGTGGGTGAGATCCCCGCGCTTGCCGCCATTCTGGGCATAAAGCCTCCGGAGGCGAAGCAGCTCGCCACGAGAGAGCCCGGCGAGAAAGGGTCGCGTCCGGTCGAGCCGGGTACGGCACCCGCATCCAGGCCCGGTAATGGCAGCGTGAGCGGGAACGGCGGCGCCAAAGTGGTATGTGTGAAAACGTCTGAGGGTTACAGGTTTGAGAGGGTGACCGTGGGCCTATCCGATTATGACCAGTACGAGGTGACGCAGGGCCTCAGGGAAGGGGACGAGGTTGTTGTGTTCTTGACAAGCAGGGCCCTGGACCAATCGAGAGAGTTCGTGGAGCGAAGGAGAGGGATGGGGATACCCGGGCTCAGCAAGAGCGGGTCTGCCGGGGGCGGGCACTAGACAGGAACCACACAGGGGGACAGCCGCAACATGTCGATGATAAGCATGAAGGGAATAAGTAAGAATTATGAGATGGGCGATGCTATGGTCCATGCCCTGAGGGGGCTAGACCTGGAGGTTGAGAAGGGGGAATTCATGTCGATCGTCGGGCCGTCGGGTTCCGGCAAGTCGACCCTGATGAATCTGATAGGGTGTCTGGATCGGCCCAGCGAGGGCGAGTACTATCTCGACGGTGAGAAGGTAAGCGAGCTCAATGACGACGAGCTTGCTCACATAAGGAACAAGAAGATTGGGTTCGTTTTCCAAACCTTCAATCTCCTGCCGAGAACCAACTGCCTTCACAACGTCGAGCTGCCCCTGCTCTACTCGAACGTACCCCGCAAGGAGAGGGAGAAGAGGGCGTTGGATATGTTGACACGGGTCGGGCTGGGGGAGCGCGTGCATCACAACCCCAATGAGCTCTCGGGCGGAGAGAGACAGAGAGTCGCGATCGCTCGGGCGCTCGTCAACGATCCCGCGATAGTGCTGGCCGACGAACCTACCGGCAACCTGGACAGCCGCACCGGCACGGAGATAATGGCCCTGTTTACCCAGCTTAACAAGGAAGGAAAGACCATAGTGCTTGTGACCCACGAACGTTACATTGCAGACTACTCCAACCGCATCATCACTCTTCGCGACGGCAAAGTGGTAATTGAAGACGTGGGAATTCTGCGATAGGGGATCGAGGCCCAGACCATGGATCCGGCTGAAGGCATATACGTAGCACTCGACGCGATCAGATCCCACAAGATGCGCTCATTCCTCACCATGCTGGGGATAATCGTCGGGGTCGCTGCGGTGATCACAATGATCTCCCTTGGTGAAGGGGCGAGGCGCCAGGTAAGAAAGAACATGACGTCCCTCGGCACCAACCTGCTCTACGTGAGGGCCGGCTCGGCGCAGAGGGGTGGAGTGTGGTTCGGCACCGGCACGGCAGTCCGGAGCCTCAAGATCGAGGATGCCAACGCGATCGCAAACGAATGCCCCTCGGTGGAGGCGGTGGCCCCCCAGGTCCGCAGTCATGCCCAGGTGGAATTCGGCAACAAGAACTGGTCCACCAATGTGATAGGAGTGACCCCCGTCTACGAATTCGTCAGCAGTCTCCCCGTGGAGAACGGGGTCTTCTTTGACGAGGCCGCCGACAGAGCCCGCGCACGGGTAGCAGTCGTCGGGACCACGGTGATTGAGAACATCTTCGGCGACGAGGATCCCATAGGCAAAGTGATACGGGTGAGTCGAGTCGCCTTTACGGTGATAGGTACGATAAAGAAACGGGGCGGGACAGGCTTTGACGACCCCGACGATGTGGTGATCGTGCCGCTCGCCACCGCTGAGGGACGGCTCCTCGGTACCGACGATCTCTCGTCCATAAGCGTGAAAGTCCGGAGCGAGGGCCAGATGAGCCAGGCCGTGGTAGAGGTCGAGGACGTGATGCGCCGGAGGCATCGCCTTGCCGATCAGCAAGAGAATGATTTCATGATAAGAAACCAGGCCGATCTGATGTCGGTTTTCACCCAGACCACCAAGACCATGACTTTTCTGCTGGCGGGAATCGCCTGTGTCTCTCTGCTTGTGGGCGGTATCGGCATCATGAATATCATGCTGGTCTCTGTCGCCGAGCGGACACGGGAGATAGGCACGCGGATAGCGGTCGGTGCGCGGCGGACGGACATCCTCAGCCAGTTCATGCTCGAGTCGGTGGTGATCAGTTTGGCAGGCGGCCTCGTGGGCATCGCCATAGGTATCATCGGTTCCAGGCTGCTGTCGCTGTTTGCCGGCTGGAACACCGCGGTCTCTCTGGTGGGAATCGGTCTGGCATTTGCCTTCTCGGTCGGCGTGGGAGTCTTCTTCGGCATCTATCCTGCCAGGAGAGCATCCATGCTCGACCCGATCACGGCGCTTCACCACGAGTAGGAAGGCCAAGCCCCAGGTCACCGTGCAACTTCCGCACGGCTTCAGTCACCCGGTCTTTTGCCAAGGCAATCGTCAGACTTATGCCCGAGGTGGAAATGATCTCGGGGTCGATCCCGATCGAGAGGAGCGATGCCAGCGCCTTGCGTGCGATCCCCGGTATGCCGGAGAGACCCTGACCGACGATTGAGATCGTGGCTATGTCGACGTCTACGCCGAAAGCATCCCCAGGCAGAGCGGAGGCCACCGCCCGGATAGCTGCGTCCTTTTCCTCGAGCGGTATCATGATCGATACGGTGCCGCCACCCCGGGGTGCGGAGGACAAGTGAAAGAATCTCACGTCTACACCGTCGCGCTCCAAGACCTCCAGCAGACGGCCCGCAATCTCCCCGGTGCGGTCTGAGGGCCCGGAGCGTATTCTCACAAGGTTAGAGTCTTGAGTGATCGCACGTATCTCGGCTGCTTCGATCTCTTCTTTGCCGGTCACGATTGTTCCCATCTCCTTCCCGAGCGAAGATCGCACATGGACTTTGACTCCGAAGCGTCTGGCAACGTCCACACTTCTCCAGTGAAGAACTCCGGCCCCGCAGAAAGCAAGTTCCTGCATTTCATCGTAGGATATCCTGTCGATTTTCCGCGCCCACGGGACTATCCGCGGATCGGCGGTGAATACACCGTCGACATCCTTGAATATGTGACACTCCTTGGCGGAGAACGCAGCAGCCAGTACGACGCAGGTGGTATCAGACCCGCCCCGCCCGAGGGTCGTCACCTCCTTGGCAGAACTGACGCCCTGGAAGCCCGCAACGATCACAATCCTTCCCCGCTCCAGCTCTTCCCTGACCCGATGGGCTCTGACGTCGAGGATCTTGGCCCGAGTGTGACTGGTGTCGGTGACGATCCCGCTCTGGGAGCCCGTAAACGATATTGCCTCGTAGCCGAGGTCGCTTATCGCCATCGACAAGAGGGCCATGGAGATTCTCTCCCCGGCTGTGAGCAGCATGTCCAGCTCGCGTTTGGGAGGATTCGAGGTCACGGTCTTGGCAAGGGTTATCAGCTGGTCGGTGGTATCTCCCATTGCGGACACCACCACTATCACATCTTTTCCTGCCTTCTTCTCCTCGACCACTCTGCGGGCGACACTCCTGATCAACTCGGGTGTGGCAATTGAGGTCCCGCCGAATTTCTGCACGACTACCGCTTTTGATTCTTGCGCAATCATCACCGATCACTCACTTTACATAGGATGGCACTTATGTTAGAATGCGCCATCACCGATTTGCAAGCATTAAAGCGTTCATCCGTTAAGGAGGTTGGTATGTCAGTGCTACTTCGACTTGCTACGGCCTGTATCCTCGTGGCCCTCGGCGCGGCTCTCGTGATCTCGGGCTGCGCGGGTTTTGGCCCCAAGCGGGCGCCCCTTAGCTCTTTGCCGGACAGTCTTGACCCGGACTCAAGGACCGAGGCACTTGAGAATATGGGCAAGGAATACGCCCAGGATGCCGAACTCTTCTTCGCGCTTGGCAACGCTTACTACGATCAGGCGATTCCCGACCAGGCAAGGCTCAACTACGAGAAGGCGATCGGTCTTGATCCCAGGATGGCCAAGGCACGGGTCAATCTCGCGATGCTGATTGGGGAGTCGGGAGAGCCGGATAGCGCGAGGATAATGCTGGAAGATATCGTTGCCAAGGACCCCAAAGATTCCAAGGCGATGACCAATCTCGGAATGATCTACTACAACCTGAAGGACGTGGACAGCGCCGTAAAACACTATTCCAGGGCGATAGCGATCGATCCCAAAAACGCAGAGGCTCATTATGACCTGGGAGTCGCGTTCGCCGAGACGGGGTTGCTGCTTGAAGCCATAAGGGAATGGCGGACCGTGCTGGATCTCGTCAAGGAAGGCGATACCGCTCAACGCGCGCAGCTTGCGCTTGACCGCGCCCAGGGATTGATGCCCAAGTGAGCTGAGATCCCGAGCCTCGCGGTGCCGCCGAGGGACCGCTCGCCATCCCATGATCTGTGCGCCTTGCCCCACCTTGCGGGGCGTCGTAATCATTTGACAGAGCATGCCGATTTTGTTAAGGTGTGACGGCAAAAGCTTGATGCATGCGCGCGTCGAAGTCACGAAAGGAGTGGGACAATGGCACTGAAGATTGCTGCTGTTTGCTCCTTGATCGCAGCCCTGGCACTCGTGGCAGGCTGTGCGGGCCGGCAGGCCGTTTCCGGGCCTCAGGCAACCCCCGAAGGCAAACGGCCGGGCTTGAGCGAGCAGGACAGGCATTATGGCCTGGGTCTGGAGTACCTGAACAAAGGGATGCTCGACGAGGCGGCGGTGGAGTTTGAGGCCGTCATCAAGGCCGATCCGAGCCGGGCGAGGGCCTTCAAGGGTCTCGGCCTGGTTTATCTCAAGCAGGGAAAACCGAGTGAGTCGATCCAGGCATACCTCAAGGCGGCCGGACTGGCATCCAACGATGCCGAGGCGCATACGGGTCTCGGCTTGGCCTATATGGCAGCCGGCAAGGTGCCCGAAGCGACCGGCGAGTTCAGGATTGTGACCGATCTGGTCCCGACGGTCGCCGCAAACTACGTCAATCTCGGTGATGCGTTCGACAGACAGGGTCTGCTCACGGAGGCCATCGAGGCTTATCGTAGGGCGGTTGAACTCGCCCCGAGGGATGCGGAGGTGGTACTGAGGCTTGCCGGAATCCTCTATGAGAACCAGATGTATCCGGATGCCATAAGCGTATACGATCTGGCGCTTGGCCTCTCGCCCGGTGATTTCAATGTGACCAAGGCGCTGGCGGATCTCCATCTGAAGACCGAGAGCTATAAGGCTTCCGCGGAGTTTTACGACAAAGCGGTTACGATGAAGCCGGAGGACTCTCAGCTGAGATACTGGCTTGCGTTCTCATATGACAAGCTCGGCAATACTGATAGTGCGGTTTTCAATATTGAAAAGGCGATCGATCTTGACCCGAAAAACCAGGATCTCTATTGGTACCTCGGCGACATTCTGAACCGAGGCCAACGGTACGACGATGCCATACGGGCGGTGGAGAAGGGGCTGGCCGTCAGGCCTAACAGTGCCGGCGCTTACTGCGTATGGGGAGATGCTCTCGAGAAACAGGGGCTTTATCAAGAAGCCGCCGACAAGTATAAGAGAGCTCTGGCCTGCGGCGATCCGGCGTGGAGCCCTTACGCCACCAAGGGAATCGAGCGCCAGAATAAGCTCCTAGGAAAATAGAGTAGTCATTGAGTTCGTGGAGGGATGGCCGAGCGGTCTATGGCGGCGGTCTTGAAAACCGTTGACCGATGAGGTCCGTGGGTTCGAATCCTACTCCCTCCGCCATGTGAGCTGAAGCGATAGCGAGGAGAGGTGCGTGAGTTGGCCGAAACGAGCCGCCTGCTAAGCGGTTGAGGGGACCAAAATCCTCTCCGAGGGTTCGAATCCCTCCCTCTCCGCCACGCAAAGGTCTCTCTGATGCAGTTTGAAATCAAGCGATTCGATGTCGCGAGTGTAGTGAAGATCAGTTTCGTGATCTGCGCGATTCTGGGTATCGTGATCGGTCTCGTCTATGTCTTCATTGCACTGGCCATCGGCAGTCTTGCGGCCTACGGCGAGGTCCTCGGTGAAAACCCGCTCCTCAGGATTGCCGCGACCGGGTTCGGCATACTGCTCGTTCCCGTTTTTGCCCTATTCTACGGCTGTATCGGAGCCATGGCCGGTCTGATCTTTGCCCTGGTCTATAATCTTATTGCGAAAGCACTGGGTGGGGTGAAGCTTACCTTGCAGGGTGAGGGAACCGAGACTCCGGTGGGCGGTTCAATTAACCAGTCCGAAATGCGCCTGTAGCTCAATTGGATAGAGCGCGTGGCTACGGACCACGAGGTTGCGGGTTCAACTCCTGCCAGGCGCGCTCTTAGTCTTGACACACTTTGGAGGTAAGAGAGATGAAGGCGCTTGCTGTCGTTTCGATTGCACTGGTCTTGGCCGTTCTCGTGGTCGCGGCCCGCCCGGATGCCCAGACCTGCAGGGTGCCCATCGAGCAGAAGGACCTGACTCAGGCCCTGAGAGAGGCTCGCTATGGGGATACGGTGCTGGTCTACCCGGGAAAGTATCATCTTCAGTCGAAAGTCAAGAGTGGGGTGAAGCTTCTCTCCGCCCGGGGACCGGACTCGACGATCCTGTGGAACAAACGGTGGTACATTGTCAGACTCGAAGATTGTGACCTTGAAACCAGAGTCTCCGGATTCACTTTTGACGGCAAGGGTTGCAACATAGCGGTCGCCTGCACCTCAGGCGCACCTTCGATAGTGGGAAACGTTATCCGGGCTTCTTGGGACGGCATATCTCTCGAGGGCAGCAATGCCTTTGTCAAAGGCAACACCGTAGAAGGCTGTAACCGCGGGATCGCGGTAACTCAGGCCAATCCGGAGCTGGTGGAGAACACGATCACCAGGAACGGGGAAGGAATATACCTCTTTTCGTCCTCCCCCGTGATAGCGCGTTGCAGCATAGTAAAAAACAGCCGGGCGATTTTCCTGGCGGGATACTCCTATCCGACCGTGGGCGGCAGCCTCTCTGCGGCCAACGATATCTTCGACAACGGATATGCGCTTTATAATGAGGGACGCCGCATTGAAGGCAGCCTCTACACCGACCAGCGAGAAGTGGCTGTGGCGACATACAACTACTGGGGCAGCCTGTGTCCCGACAAGGGCAAGTTCAGGGGTGACGTCGTCTACACTCCCTGGGCCAATGCCGAACATGACTCGGTCTATCGCGAGTGTCCGGCGGCAGCGCCTGCGCCCCCGGGTGGATCACAATAGGGCGGTCGGCCAGGTGATGCCGGTAAGGTCTGCCCGCATATTGACGTCCGCCTGGAGACTAGAGATTGCTTGATCTTTCAGCAAGGGATCGCGGGATCTTCTTAGCGGTAGTCGCAGTCGCCTTAGTGATCAGGGTCGCATACCTCATTGACGTCCGAGATTCACCCTACGCCAAGGAGCCTCTGCTCGACTCGTATTGGTACGATGACAAGGCAAACGCGGTGGTGGAGGGCGACCTGCTTTCCCGCGGCGGTTCCTTCAGAGTCCCTCTGTACACCTATTTTCTCGCGGGTTGCTATCTGATCTTCGGCCGCTCACTCGCGCCGCCGGCGATAATTCAGGTGATCCTGGGAGCCCTTACGTGCGGCCTGGTCTATGTGATCGGGAAACGGATTTTCGGCCGTCTGGCGGGAGCGTTCGCAGGTTTTGGCCTTGCAGTCTACCGAATGGCCATCTATTCGGATGCCGAGATTCTGCCCACCACGCTCTTTATCCTCTTTATCGTAGCTGCGGTGTACTATCTGCTCAATCTCTTCGAGCGCGAGCGTGTGCGCGACAGTTTGCTTGCCGGGCTCTTCCTCGGGCTTGCTCTCCTGACCCGGCCGGAGGTCTTGATCTATGCGGCGGCCCTCGGCCTGGTGGTCCTGACACTCAAGGGAAAAAGGGGCTTCCGGCTTGTCGCGGGCATGGGTATAGTGCTTGTGATGATGACGGTATGTCTAGGGCTTAGAAACCTCGCAGCGTTTGGAGAATTCTATCTGTTCTCTCCTCAGGGCGCGGTCAACCTCTACATAGGCAACGGCCGCTTCGCCGACGGCAGATCGGTGCTGGCGCCGCCCACCAGATTTCCCTACGCGGTCACGGCCGACCCCAGTGAAGATGCGATGATCGTGGCCTGCAAGCAAGCGGCTCTGGAGGACGTCGGCCGGGAGTTGAGCGATCGGGAGCTATCGACCTATTACACGCATCGGACGCTGGCGGAGGTCGGCGGCGACTTTTCCAGATGGCTTGGGTTGATGGTGCGGAAGACCTACTACTTTCTCAATTCCTATGAATCAAGCGACATCAAGCTGATACCGCGGTTCATAGAGCGGTACTCGCGGGTTCTCGGGCTTCCGCTGGTCGGCTACATGGTGGCAATGCCCCTGGGGCTTGTGGGGCTCACGCTTGCCGCGGCACGGCGAATCAGGGCCGCGTGGCTCGTGAGCGCCGCATTCTTGGGCTGCGCCGTGATCACCGTAATGTTCTTCGTGGTCTGGAGGTTTCGTCTGCCCGCAGTTCCTTTCCTCCTGATCCTCGGCGGCTACACCGTGAGCGAATTGGTCAGGCTGGGACGGTCGAGGACCTGGAGGCCGTTCCTGCTGATCTTGGGTTGTGTGGTGGCGCTAGGCCTCTTCTCGGCCACCAATTTCTGGGGAATCAAGACCGAGAGCCAGGCAGCAACCTACATCGCCAATGAAGGCGCCTTGCTCTTGCACGAAGGCAAAGCGGAGCAGGCGATCGAGGTCTACAAAGAAGCGATTGCCGCCGACCCCAAGGATGCGACCCCGTACTACTATCTGGGCAAGGCCTACGCGCTGGCGGGTCTCATTCCGCAAGCCAAGGCAGCGCTGGAGAAGGCGGCGGCAGTGAACCCCAACTTCAGGCCGTTTGCGCTGCTCTCGGTGGGGATCCTGGCAGTCAAACAAGGGGATTTCGCTGCCGCGTCCGGATACTTCAAGCAGGCGGTCGCAGCGGACCCCACATTTGCACGGGGTTATTACAACCTGGGTGCATGCCTTTTCAACTTACGGAGATATGCTGAGGCCGAGGAAGCGCTTTATCAAGCAGAGCGGTTGGCCAAGGGCGATTCCGAGGTGATCATTTCGAGCGCCGGCATCCTGATGGACATGGGTAAAATCGAGAGAGGTGTCGCTATGGCCCAATCGGTTCTGGCGCGGGAGCCCCGCAACGGGAGAGCGTACTTCACTCTCGGGCTTGCTCTCGAGAGGCAGGGTAGGCTCGCCGAGGCCGTGGTGCAGTATGAAACGGCTCTCAAATACATGCCGGATGCTGCCGACGCAAGGCAGAAGGTGATCGATCTCCGGGCCCGCTTACTCAAGAGATGAAACGTGAGACCAGCGACGAGTCTTCTGGTTCTGCTCCTGATCTTTCTTCCCATTTCTGCGGCGCTCTCGATGCCGCTCCGGCCGGATCTGCTCCAGAGGCTCTACGAGGAAAACCGGCTGGATGAAGCGCGAGAGGCCATGGAAGATGAGGTGTCGGCAAGCCAGAGCCTCGCTTCCCATCTCGCCGCAGGCCCCCATCTCGGTACTATAAGAGTGCTTGTCCTGTTGGTTGATTTTTCGGATGTGCCTGCGGATACCATCCTTCACGGCCGCGAGTGGGCCCGAGGCATGCTCTTCGACCCTGCAAATCAGAACAGCATGAGGAACTACTACTTTGCCAACTCCTACGGCAAACTGAACGTTACTGGCGAAGTCTTTGGCTGGTTCAGAGTGAAGGAGAAGATGTCCTACTACGCCGCGGGCCGGCGGGGCCTGGGCAACTATCCCCGGAACACCCAGAAGATGATCGAAGATGCAATCGACGCCGCCGATAGCCGGGTCGATTTTTCGCAGTTTGACAACGACGGACCCGACGGCATTCCGAACAGCGGAGACGACGACGGTCTGGTGGACTTCCTGCTGGTTGTCCATGCCGGCCAGGGTTATGAATGGACCATGAATGTCCAGGACATTCAATCTTACGCAAGTGCAATCAGGGACAAGCCTGTGGACGGGGTCAAGGTGCTTGACTTCGCGACCGAGCCCGAGGAAGGCCAGGTTGGAACCTTCGCCCACGAGCTCGGTCACCTGCTGGGCCTACCCGACCTCTATGATCTCAGCCTCAACTCCTTTGGGCTGGGTATGTGGTCCCTTATGTCATATGGGTCATGGGGAGGCGGCGATGGCTCTCATCCGGTGGGCCTCGATGCCTGGAGCAAGACAAGGCTCGGTTTCGTCACGCCGATTGAGATCGAGACGAATGCGCCCGGCTGGCGGCTGCCCTGCGTGGAGGATGTGCCCTCGGTCCTGAGGTTATGGAGCGAGGGCGAGGGCGGGCCTCAGTACTTCCTGGTGGAGAACCGGCGGGCCAAATCCTATGATTCCTACCTTTCCAACCTCGGGGAGGGTCTCCTCGTATACCACGTCGACGAGAGGGCCAGGGGGAACTCCACCGAAGGCCGGCACCTGGTGTCCCTTGAACAGGCCGACGGCAGGTTCGATCTTGACCAGGAACGCCTGTTCGGTTTCGGTTCAGATCGGGGCGACCCTTTTCCTGGCTCGACCGGCGCAAGAACCTTCTCGTGGTGGACAACCCCGAGCAATTACTCCAACGAAGACCTGCCGACCGAAGTCAGCCTCCGCAACATCACCGGCCCCGGGGATACGGTCACCGTGGACATTGAGGTCGCCTCTCCGGTGATCCTCTTCGAGAGCTTGGGAATCGATGATACCGCGGGAGACGGGGATGGTGAAGCCGACCCCGGCGAGGACGTGACGCTCAACCTCAGGCTGAGGAACTACGGCACGGGCTGCTCCGGTGTTCTGGCGCGCATCCGAACTGCCGATCCGCTGATTACCCTGGAAGATCCGGTTGCCACGGTGGACCTGATCCCGGGGCACGGGCTCTCGCGGTATCTGGCCTTCAGGATGAAGATCGATCAAGCAACGCCGCAGCCCCACAGCACGGAGTTCGATATCGAGATCACAGGCACGTCCTCGAGCGGCAGCTACTCCTCCAGTGATCGGTTTCTGCTTGCCGTTCCCATCAGACGGCTTGCCGGATGGCCTCGCGAGACCGGTAGCGTGATCTTCTCGTCTCCCTCAATCGGCGATCTCGACGGCGATGGCGTCAAGGAGATTGTGCTCGGCGATTACAGCGGCTCGGTCTATGCATGGAGGCCCGACGGTACGCTGCTCGCCGACTGGCCGGTCGCGGTCGGCGGCAGGACCACCTCGAAACCTGCGATATGTGATGTGGATATCGACGGTAGCCCCGACGTGGTGGTCGGCTCGCAGAACGGAAAGGTCTATGTGTTCAGCAATCGTGGAAGCCTGCTTAGTGGTTGGCCTCAGGCGACCGGGGGAACGATCACGTCGTCGGCCGCACTGGGCGACATCGACGACGACGGCGTTGTTGAAATCATCTGTGGCTCAAAGGACGGCAAGGTGTATGCGTGGAATGATGACGGCAGCCCGGTCAAGGGTTGGCCGGTGGCGATGGCGGGATATGAAATCTGGATGTCACCCGGGATTTGCGATTTCGACGACGACTACGTCCCGGAGGTAGTGGTCGGTGGCTATGGCGGAAAGCTCTACATTATAGATGGCGACGGTACGATCTTAAGCGGCTGGCCGGTTTTGTTCGGATGGGGCTGTGGCGGCGGCTCGCCCGCAATCGCCGACTTCGACGGTGACGGCGCAGTGGAGATCGTGGTGTCGGGGCTCTTCTCAAACTCGATCTACATGGTCGGGGTTGACGGCAAGGTCAGGAAAGGGTGGCCGAGGTGGGCATACAATTGCGAGGCCCTGAGCTCGCCGGCGCCGGTGGATATGGACAATGACGGGCTGCCCGAGGTCGCGGTGACCACTTCCTGCGGGACGATGGTTGCCTGGAATGCCGACGGCACGCCGTGTACGGCGATCGAGGGTGTGACGCAGGAATTCGTGGAGTACTGCGAGCCGATCTTCGGCGATCTGGACGGCAACGGCTACGTCGAGGGTCTCTTCGGAACGGCAAGCGGGGCAACCAGCCGGATCTATGCGTTTGGCAAAGACGGCCGGACTGTCGGTTTCCCGGTGGAGGTTGCCGGCAGCGTGTGGGCCACTCCCAGCGTGGCCGATCTGGAAGGGGACGGCTATGATGAGATAGTCGTTGCGACCACTTCCGGGCAGGTCCAGGTCTGGCGGTTCATCGGCGCAAAGCCGGCGGGCCGGCACGAGTGGTCACAGTCGCGGGGCGATCTATGGAATACGGGTTATTACGGGTTCACTCCGCGCGACAATATCCCGCTGGCCGACCTTGTCATAACCTCAAGCAGCGTCTCCTTCGGGCCCGACATACCGAAGCAGGGTCAGAATCTCGCAATTGGAATTCACGCGTTCAATACGGGCCATGCGAGCGCCGACAATTTCAGAATCAGTGTCTATCATGATGAGGTCGCCGATTCACTCTTGATCGGCTCGGTCGTCATCCCATCGCTTGCAGCGAAGGATGATACCTCGGTCACTTTTGCCTGGCGGGTCCCGGGACAGGCTCCAACGCGACTGGTGATAGCGCAGCTTGATCCCGACGACGTCGTTCTGGAACGCTTCGAGCTCAACAACACGGCACGGCAACGCTTCTACCTTTCGGTGCCGGATCTTGAGGCCGAGATCTCCGGTCTCGAGCCCTTCCCGGTGGTGATCGGGGACTCGCTCGCGATCCATGCCACCGTCAGAAACATGGGGGCCGATGTAGCGAGAGCCTTCGCTGTCTCGTTCTACGACAGCGCGGTCACCGATTCCCGGCGCTTTGCGACCCTTCAGGTGGACTCAATTGCTCCGGGCGGCCATGTCGATCTATCGGTACGCTACAGGGTGGGTCCGTTCCAGGATGACTTCATGGTCCTGTGGTGTGCGGCCGATCCCACCGAAGGCGTATTGGAATACTACCGCAGCAACAATGTCGCCCAGCGTAAGGTCAACTCGGGTATTGACGGGGAGATCATTGCTCCGTCGCTCCTTGTTCCACCGAGGAATTTCGGGGCCTCGAGGACCGGGCTTGCTATCGAACCGACCTCCTGTACCTGCATCCTGGTGACCGAAGCCGGCGAGCCTTTTCGCGACCTGTATGAGGCCCCGGGGTCGGATCCGGACATCTCAAGGAACTCGGTTGTTTTCTCATCTCAAGGAGACATCGCCGGGTTTGACCTGAAGACAGGTTCTCCCTTCGTTGTCAGTGCGAGCCAGGAGACCGAGACCCAACCGGCCATCTGGGGAGAAAATGTGGTCTGGGTTTCTGAGGCTTCTGAATCGACCAGCCTCAGGCTCAAGCGGGGTTCGGGAGCCGTCGAGAGGCTGAGGACCGTGTGGGGGGGCACGATAAGTGCACCTGATATCTCCCACGATATCGTGGTCTGGGAAGCAAGACATGTGGCTCCGACTGCGACCGGTTACGACATCTGGGCTTGCGACCTGGACACGGACAGCATATTTGCAGTCTCGACGGTTGCGGGCGACCAGGTGAGTCCGGCGGCATGGGGGAGTATGGTGGTATGGGAAGACCGCTCCCGGGATGGCGGCGATATCTATGCGATGGATACGGCCTCACGCCAGATTGTCTTCGTCGCCGAGAAGCCCGGCTTACAGCAGCATCCGGACATCTTCGGCGAGCTTATCGTGTGGCAGGATTTCCGCGATGGCAACTGGGACATATTCGGATACAGCCTCACCACCGGGGAGGAATTCCCTGTATCGAGGCAAGCGGGTAACCAGGTTGCCCCCTGCGTCAGCGATAGCACGGTGCTCTGGATCGACAAGAGGGCCCACGAACGCTTAAAGGGCCTCAAGTTCGGCGGCACGCGCAGCGTCGCCGACGTTCGCGAGTTTGAAGCGCTGTCCCAGGACGCCTTGATAAGGGTGGTGCTCAAGATCAGCGAACGCGAAGATGCCGTGAGCTTCAGGCTCTATCGGTCCACGGAGAAGGCGCCGGTGCGCAGCGACCGAGACGCCAACGTGAGGGAATTCTTCACGCTCCAGGGCGACTCCCTTCACGCCTTCGAGGACACGGTGGTCGCCGAGCGCAGACCTTACTATTATAGCCTCGGTGTAATCGACGGCTACGGTGAAGAGACCTTCCATGGCCCCGTGAGCGGGCAAGCTTTCCGGCGCTCCCCCGCGAGGTTCCTGGTTGGGAATCCGTTCCCCAATCCCTTCATGCGCGATGCGGAGATTGCTTTCGGGCTACCCCGGCGGATCGAGCGCCCTCGCAATGCCTCCTGGCCCGACCCGGCTCCGGAGACCAGTCCGATCGAGGTGAAAGTCTACTCGGTCGCTGGGCAGCTGGTGCGAACCATAAAGAGCGGGACCCTGATTCCCGGCTACTATCGCGTCTCTTGGGACGGCAGGGATGAGGACGGGGCTCGGGTCAGCCCGGGCATGTATTTCTTCTCGATAGTAACTCAGGGCTCGAGCTCGTCACGAAAAGCGATTCTGGTGCGATAGCCCTGCCAGCGTCCTTCCCTTCGTCTCCTCATTGCACTCGGTACGAGCCGGTGGTTCGCGCCGTCGGTGGCCACCACGCCCATCCCCGAACCCACCCCCAGGGGTCACGATGTCCTTTCCCACCCCACAGCCGAACCGGGATCACCTTGACATCAGGGGATCACAAATGAGATTATGGACTCGTGAACAGCGGCATTCCGCCCCTTTAATAGATGGCTGTTCGGGAGCAACCGGACCGAGCGCTTGAAGGAGAATTGCGATGAGATGCTTATCGATTATGTGCGTCGCCACCTGGTTGGTGCTCTTGTCAGTTGCCGCCTGCAGTACGGCTGGGGATTCAGCGAGTGAGAATAGTTCTGCACTTGAGTTGGTACTTGTCGGGGAGGCGGATGATCTCGACGGGCTGATGCTGCTCGTACCAGAGGAGCATCAGCAGGAGATCCGATCGGCAGCGGCCAAGGCTATTGCGAGTGCCAAGATGCATGGCGGCGATTGGGAGGTCTCTTACTCGAAGAATGGCAGGTACCGGCTTGACAAGACACCGTTACCTGCGAGCATCAAAGACGAAATCGGCTTCGTCAGGGGTGTACTCTTCGACGAGGACGGGAGGGAGATCGCTCGCTGGCCCCGCATGTACAAGAACGTCTTCGTATCGAACACCGGCCGCAACCTCGTGGCGGCCGAGATGACGTGGGGAACTGCATTTGACTTCTACGATCGAGACCACATGGAGCCAATCAGTAGCTTCAAGTGGCACATTGGTGACGGGCAATTCTCGGATGATGGGAGGTTCTTCGTCGCACTTTCTGCCGGGATTGCTCTCTTCACCGCGGAAGGGGAGTTGCTTTGGAGGAGAGGTACTGAGGGCGGTGGGATGGTGTTCATCTCTCCGGACGGGGGGTGCGTGGTTCTGTCCAACGGGCGTCCTGCAAGGGGAGACGAACCGCCTCCGGTGAGAACAGAGCATGGAGAGTCGGCTGATCCAGGCCCCAAGGTGATCGATTATCGGAATGTGGAGCAAGCGCACCGGCAGGAAGAGCGGGATCAAGAGCCAGGCACGTTTAAGCTCCCTGAGCGCCAGCGCGTCCACGTTCCTCAGCGGTCGACCAATCCAATCACAGTGTTTGCGAACAACGGGGACGTTCAATCCGTGTACGATAGCCACCTCTACCGCATCGACGAAGTCACCTTCGCGGACGATGGCAAGCAATTCGCTGTGGTAGGAACCAACGAGTTCCTCCTGTTTGAATCGGATTCTGGAGCACTTCTCAAGAGAATTGCAGTAGGACCTCCGTGGGACGACATCGCGAAAGTGGCGTTCTCGCCCGATGGGCGATACTTGGTCGCCTCAGTAACAAGGTACCCAACGACGACAGGTCCATCGCGCACCAGGGCGCATCGGTATGAGCTGTGGGATCTGCAGGGTGACATGAAAATGGAGATGGAGGTGGATGAACTTGGGACACCTGCTTTCTCAGAGGATGGCCGATACGTGGTTTGCCAAGAGCCACCTAGAAGCATCTTCGAGGGTGGCCGCCGCATTGGTCTAGCCCCAGGGGGTCTCCGACTGTTGAGAGTCAGGATCAACCGCTAGAGGCAGAGTAGGTTTCGAGTAGCGAGATTCTCGAGGGGGTTGGCATGAGGTCGAGACTAGTACTTAGCGGCGTATTGTCCTTTGTATTGGGTTCCTTTGGCACCTTGAGCGCGGGCCATATCTGGCCTGTCGATTCGCCGCTGATCTATCCAGGAAACTCGTCGGTGCAGCACGACGTGTCAGGAGTGTTGGGTGAATACAGGGAATCGGGGCATTTCCACGGCGGGGTTGACATTGCCGAGCCAGATTTCACGGACGCCTACAGTGTCCGAGGCGACTACAACTACGTTGTGAGTGAGGGCTTCCAGGACCGAGTTGCTATCAGGGAATGGTATGTCATAACGGGAGTGACATGGCTTGAGGCGATGGACGGTCAAGGGGATGAATGGCTGACCCATTGGTATGTACACATCGGCTCGCTTCAGGTCGAGTACCAAGATCTCATCGTGAACAACCTGGAACTTGAGGGGAGGGAATACAACCCCGGGACTGGCTGGTGGGAATACCCTCGTCACCTTTACATCGCATACATATACTACCCCCAAGCTCCCCATCTGCACTTCGAAGAAGAGTATCACAATGGGTTTGAGGACGACTATCCATTCCCGGGCTGTACGATCGGGAGATACAAGTACAACCCGCTGTATGAGCTCAGCCCGTTTGCGGACTATGATGATCCCGCCATTGAAGAGGCCTTGCTCTATGTGCAAGGCGAGAGCGCGCCGATAATCTACGGAAGTGGAACGTTTGCGGATCCGTATTTGGTGGACGAAACCACAACTGGCTTGGATGTGAGAGTACACGCACACGATGTGGTTACCTACTACTCCTCCCGCAACGTCGCACTCTGGGCACTGCAGTACCAGTTGTTCGACGAGTATGGACAAGAGCTGCCGGGATACGCGCATGTGTATGGCTTCAACTGGCTCGGCCCCGTAGAGTGGCCCACGGTTCCAGACGCACTTCGGTACGCGAGCCAAGGGTTGGGATGGGTCTACGACAGAACAGTTTCCACGAACAGCCAGTACTACTACTGGGTGACCAACAAGTACAAGTACGACGAAGGAGGAAGTGACAGCTATCTTGACATCACTCTTCTGGACTCGTTCATGAAGTACCAGGTCCTAGTTGCTGTCCGAGACGTCCAAGAGAACTATGATGTTGCTTCTGTTTGGTTCGAAAAAGTATCTCCTGCGGCCCTACCGCTGGCTGACGAACCCGGAGAACCTACCATGTTGGTGGCGGTGTCCCCCAACCCAGCTCCGGGGGCTACGAGGATTTCATGCTGGTTGCAACAGGAATGCGTTCCCAAGATCGGGATCTACGACGTCTCTGGGAAAATCGTCAGGAAACTGGCTAGCAGTCCCCAGATGGTCGGCTCACTTGACGTCATTTGGGACGGGAAGAACGATCTGGGTGAGAATCTAGCGAGTGGCGTCTACTTGTGTCGGTTTGAGGCTCTCGGCAGTGTCGAGACGCAGAAGATCCTGCTTCTGAGGTAGGGATCCGACATCCTTGTGCTTCACTGAAGACAGAAAGGAGGACGTTCCGTGAAACTTCCTAAGACCCTATTGGCAATTCTGCAGGTCAAGCCCTTGTATATCGAGCCTGGGGGCCCCTGGGTGCTGATTTCGGAATAAATGACCGGGCATTTCGGACTTTATTGACCAGTAGTCGGAGCATAGCGGAGCTGCAGGTACTTCCTTATCCATGAAGGGCTATGCCTGCATAGGAATAATTCCTTCACTTCACCGTCCAGGCCATACTCATGGATCTTCGTTGAGCCCGTAGGCCTTGCCATCCCAACACCTCCGTGCTGTCATGCTACTCCCGCCACAAGCAGCGACTTGCCACATTCAATCTGGCCCATGAGCCACATTGCCAGCCAGGGCACAGCAAACTCGGGGGCTGCAGATGATGGAGACTCGGGTGTGGGGTTCTCATGGGAGGGAGGCCACCAACTGGCTAATCTCTTGGCACTCTTCTGACCTAAGAAAGTTGCGAAAGTCGTCCAACGAGGCCTGCCATTCCGGAATGCCCGCCCGAGCAGATACAAGCGTTTTCGTCTGTGCCCATCTATGCCTAGCCCCGCTCCGTGCCCTTGCCCTCCTTGACGTAGGCCGATCGGTCTGATAGTTTGATACTGCTATGGAAGCCAAGAACGATGCCGAGTGGATGCGGGAGGCCTTGAGGGAAGCGCAGTTGGCGTTCGAGGAGGGGGAGGTTCCCGTTGGGGCCGTGGTGGTCGACCAGGGGAGACTCATAGGTCGCGGCCACAACCGGATTGAGAACCTGAAGGATGCGACGGCCCACGCGGAGATCATTGCGATCGGGGCCGCTTCGGCCGCCCGCGGGGACTGGCGGCTCGAGGGCGCCACTCTCTACGTGACCGTGGAGCCCTGCATGATGTGCCTCGGAGCCATCTTCTTGTCGCGGGTGTCGCGGCTGGTCTTCGGGACTTATGACAAGCGGGCCGGTGCCTGTGGTGGGGCGATCCCGCTGGGCAGCTCGAAATATATGGATCGCGAGCTTAGTGTCTCAGGTGGCGTTCTGGAGAGCGGATGCCAGGAGTTGCTGCTTGAGTTCTTCTCGAAAGTAAGGCAGTCTGGTAAGGCCTGACGCGCCGGTCGGCTGGAGAGCAAGCAGATCTTGAGTCTCCGGCTTGAGGCTGTGGATCGCCTCAGGTTGATCAATAACCATAAGATGCGGAGAGATGCCAGAGCGGTTGAATGGGGCGGTCTCGAAAACCGCTGGGCAGGCAACTGCCCCGGGGGTTCGAATCCCTCTCTCTCCGCCAGATGATTAGGTCCGGGCCGCACTCGCTGCGGTGGACCGGCCGACACACATACGTAGCAGGTCGAATAAGCGGAGAGATGCGAGAGCGGCTGAATCGGCGTGACTGGAAATCACGTGAACGGGTAACCGTTCCGAGGGTTCAAATCCCTCTCTCTCCGCCATCATACTAACTGGATCCCGCCACACTGGGTGCTCCGGGCGATCCTCTTCCGTTCGTCCAACGGCCGGCAACCTGTACTTGCGAGGCAGGACCGATTCCATCTGCGAATCGTCTTTGCCGGGAGAAATGCTTGTTCAAAACGCTACAGTGTGGTACAAATCTACCGGCAGTCGGAGACCGCCAATTGCGATTATGGGGCGTAACGGATGACAAGAGCCAAGATAACGCAAGCGAAGATGCGCCCGGACGTGTTGGCGGCCGTTCGACAACACTTGCTGGCGAAGGCAGCATTCCTGGGTGTTTCAGTGCTGGCGTTTGTCGGGGAGATTCTCCGCCGGAGTCAAGGAGGGCAAGCGCCGTGACTGGGAAAGGCGTGGTCCATTCGCTCGATGATCCTTTGGCTCAGATCGTCACCGTACGCGGACAGAAAGTGATCTTGGACGCGGATCTTGCCCGCATCTACGGAGTGCCCACCAAGGCATTGAATCAGGCAGTCAAACGCAACCGGAAGAAGTTCCCTGCGGATTTCATCTTTCGGCTTACGCTGCAAGAGGTTGCGGCTTTGAGGTCACAAATTGTGACCTCAAACGATAAGCCTATCCGGTTGCAGCGAATCATGGAGATTATTGACCCGCCTGCCCTGCCCCAACCGCCCAGGAAACAGATTGGGTTCAGTGCCTCCGATTCGAAGCCCGAAGCGGGGAATCGGGTCAAGGAAGCGCGGGCCGCATTCCGCACGGGTCGAAGGGGGCGGCAGGGATGAACGAGAAGGACGAAATGCAGGTCGAGGAGCCACGTGGGAATTACGGCGCAATAGGTCTGCCGGAGCAGAAGGCTTTCTTCAAGATCCCTGCGCGATTTGGACATGTGCCGGTGGCGGAAGAGCCGCTGGGGTATGACCACGAGCGGCGGTTCGAGCAGCACTACCCGCGGATCGAATTGCCGTTTCAATTGGTGGATACGGTGGAAACCGGCGTCAAGCGACGTTACAAGCGCGACGAGCTTTTCCCCAACGGTCTGAACCGGCTTTTCTTCGGCGACTGCCTGCACGTGATGCGGATGCTGCCGAGCGAGTGCGTTGACCTGATCTACATTGACCCGCCGTTCTTCTCCGGCCGGAACTACAACATCATCTTCGGCGACAAGAACGAAGTCCGGTCCTTCACCGACATCTGGGAAGGTGGCATGCCCGGCTATCTCATCTGGCTTAACGCCCGCCTGTACGAGATGAAACGGTTGCTCAAACCGAGCGGTAGTATCTACGTGCACCTCGACTGGCACGCAGTGCACTACGTAAAGTGCGAGATGGATCGGATTTTCGGATATGACAATTTTGATACAGAGATCATCTGGAAATCTACATCGGCACACGCGAATAACAGAACCTATGGTTCAATTCACCAGACGATCCTGTTCTATCGAAACGGCCCGAAAACGCCTTTCAACACACAATATGTTCCCTATGAGCAAGAGTACATTGACCAATACTACAGGTACAAAGACCCAGACGGTCGCAGGTTTATGTCCGGCGACTTGGTCGGGCACACTGGGGTAAATCCTGAGTACATCTGGCGAGGAATCAAGCGCCCTTGGAGATTCCCGCGCGAAAGACTGGATGAGCTCGACAAGCAAGGGAAGGTGTTCTGGACGAAGAATAACTTCCCGCGGTTGAAGAGGTACCTTGATGAGATGCCTGGGATGCCAGCGCAAAGTATCTGGCCTGACAAGGCAGTCCAATACGTTGTCTCTTGGACCAAGGAAGGGATCGGGTATCCAACTCAGAAATCGGAAGGGCTACTGCAACGGATTATAGAGGCGTCGAGTGCCAAGGGGGATGTCGTCGCTGACTTCTTCTCGGGGGGCGGGACCACTATGGCGGTGGCGCAGAAACTCGGGCGCTGTTGGATCGGTTGCGACATCTCCCGCGTCGCTGTGGCGCTGACGGCGGACCGGATTGCCCGGATTCTCGCGCCGAACCTGCAGGATATGAAACGGGCAGCGAAGAAGGCCAAGAAGGAAAAGTCAGCAAGCGAATTGGATTTCGGTGACGTCATCGAAGACAGGACACTGACCAGTGTTGAGGAGTCGAAGAAGAAGACCATAGAAGATTCGCCTATGCCGTTGACCGGCTACACGGTGGAACACTGGGGCATTTACGAAATCAACGGGTTGACAAAACTGTCTGCCGAGGAGTTCCGGGCTTTCGTGCTGGCCTGCTACGGCGCTCGCAAGTGGACCGGGGCTGATGGGAATATTCACGGGGTGAAGGCAAATGAACTGCTTTGGGTCGCCGGTCCGAAGGAAATCGATTTGATTACGGCAGGTGACGTCAGGCTCTTTGCGCAGGCCGTGATGAAAAGTCGGAAGCCGGAGGAACGTCAGGCAACCATGATTGGGTGGGGCGTTGACCCGAAGGCCAGATCCTATGCCGAGCGGGTTACTGACCTGGGCGAGTCAAGGCCAATTCAGTTCATTAAGCTGCGCCTGTGGCCACTGGCCGGGGACGAGTTCAAGGCGCACGTGACCAGGAAACACAACAAGTATCAGGATTTCTTCATGTTCATCCTACCACCCGACATTCCGCGTATCGGGGTCACTCGACTTGGCGCATTGAGTTACCGGTTCGACGTATCAGAAGCCCGCTCGATGAACACCGGCGGCGCGATCGTAAACGTGCAATGGGACTTTGACTACCGAGACGGCATCTTCTCCGCGACGCAAGGCTACCAACTTTGCCGGAAGGAGCGGAAAGGCAAAGGTGAGAGCGGTTTCGAAGGCGACGTGACGGTTGAATACACCTTCGAGGACGTCGCGCCGGCAACGGAGGCCACCATCGCCTGCCGGGTCCAAGACGACCTCGGCGGCGAAGGCATGAAGGCCATGAAGCTGAAGATTGAATAGGAGAGCCCGTGAAGTTGGATGAGGTAGGCGTTTGGTCGGAGATCAAACTGGCGATTCTTAACGAATATGCTAGCGCATATACTCGCCTGCTCAAGGCGAAGACGTGGTGCAGGGGCTTGACCTATGTGGATGCCTTTGCGGGTGCCGGGATCCACGTTTCCAAGGCCACCGGCAAGATGATCCCTGGATCTCCCCTGAATGCACTCTACGTGCAACCACCTTTCGACCGGATCGTGCTGATTGACGTGGACTCGAGGAAGGTTGAGTCACTGCACGAGATCTGTGGCAGTGACAGTCGAGTTGAGGTTAAGACAGGTGACTGCAACGAAGTGCTACTCTCCGTGGTCTTGCCGACCTTGCAGTACGAATCATATCGCCGGGCCTTGTGCGTGCTTGATCCATACGGGATTCACGGCAAGACGCTACGATGGCCGACAATCCAGCGAATCGCCCAGGCTCGGACGTTCGATATGTTCCTAAATTTCCCGCTCATGGACATCAACCGCAACACACTTCGGAAGCACTTAGACTCCGTCGCGATGCCAGATATTGTGGCGTTCACGGAGTTCTGGGGTGGCGAAGACTGGAAGAGCAGAATGTATCAAACTGACTTGTTCGGTGAGCTCGGCAAGGTTGGGACGAATCGATCGTTGGCGATAGCCTTTCGAGAGCGGTTGTGCGATGTTGCACGTTTCGAGTTTGTCCCTGAGCCGATTCTGATGAGGAACACCAAGGGCGGAGAACTGTATTACCTCTTCTTTGCGTCTCACCAACCGGTTGCCCAAGAGATTGTGGGGGACATCTTCAACAAGTACAGGAGCAGAACGTGACAACTCCGCGGTCAGACGTAAAGCCTGTGATTACAAGGCGTGCAATGGTGACACGAGGACAATCGCATCCGCTTGTGCAGGAATTGTGGGCATTGGCGGGAGGAGCCGATCGTGGTCAAGTGCGGCGGATTGCCGAGGAGTCGGGGCTACCGCTGAAATGGGTCAGATCTCTGCCGAACGGGAATGGGCGTAGCGGAGCCGCTGCCTTAGAGAGCCAGAGGAATGTGTTGCTATTGCGCGATCGAAAGAGTCCATTCATTGACCAATTCCAGCACCCGCTCGGGAGCTGTGCGAAGTTCTACAAGCTCTCGGCCTACAACAACTGCAATTTCTCCTGCGAATACTGCTACCTTTATCTGACCTTCCGTAACGCGCCAGTTTCAACGCATTTCGTAAATTATGATCGCGTGCTCGCAGAAATCGAGGCATTCGGGAGATCACGGGTGTCTCCGGCGTTGCGGGTGCTGAATCTTGGGGAGCTTGGCGATCCTCTGGCCGTGGACGACATTACCGGGTTCAGCAGGCAGATCGTTCCCTTTGTTCCACTCCACGCTCCTGGCGTGAGACTCCTCTTCGTGACGAAAAGCGATTGTGTGCGCAACCTGCTGGACTTGAAGCATGGAGGCCGCACGATCATCTCCTTCAGTGTAAACACGGCAAAGGTGCATCAGCATCTCGAGCACAGAACGCCAACGCCGACCGCTCGCCTGCAGGCTGCACAACAAGTCCAGGAAGCGGGATATGAAGTCCGGCTCCGGATAGACCCGGTTTTCGAGTACTCGAGCTGGCGTAAGGACTACCCGGAGTTGGTTGATCAGATATTCGCCTTTGTGACGCCATCGCGTATCACGATTGGCGAGTACAGACCAGCGGCGGGCCTGATCCGGCACATTGAGGAACGGTTCCCAGATACGCGGCTCATCAGAATCAACGGAAGCCTGATTGCTGAAGCTGGGAAACTGCGTTACCCGAAGAAAACAAGACTCATGATGTTCAGGGCGATTGTTGGTGCCATTCGGAAGCGTGATCGGAACGTGAAGATCGCGCTCTGTAAGGAGCATCGAGAGGTCTGGAAAAGCACGGGCCTGGGTGGCGCGGGTCTTTGCTGTAATTGCTTGGGATAGCCCATGTTCAACTCGTTCTATGGCGAAACACTGAGAGCTTACAGGGGTTGGCTTGCCGATTCGTTCCGGACCCCGGCGGTGCCCGACCGAGTGCGGGACTATCTTCTGCATCTTGCCGTCGAATCCCCGGCGGGGAAGTATCAGACCCTATGGCCGCACCAGCGCGATGCCATTCTCCGTTCGATCTTCGTCAATGAGATCTTGAAGCCCCACGATGCCGGATGGAAAGATCTGCTCCCCAACGTCGTCACGGGCGGAGGCAAGACAACGATCATTGCCGCGATCATGGCCTATCTGCGGGTTTGTCACGAGGTCCGATCTTTCCTGCTGTTGTCGCCCAATACCATTGTGCGCGAGCGGTTGAAGACCGACTTCGAGAAACCGAGCCGCGACGATTCCGTTTGGCGGCGGTTCAACCTGTTTCCGCCCGAGTTCGCGCACTACGTGCATGACATGACCCTGCATGTGCTTCAGCCGGGGGCCGGAAGTGCGGGAATTCGAAGCGCAGCGGTGACGCTAGGCAACATCCACCAGCTTTACCCGTCGAGCACACAAGGGGCAGAAAATCTCGGTGTGATCCTGAATCACCTTGGCCGGATTGCAGTGTTCAACGATGAAGCCCACAACACAGTCGCGCCGAAGTACGACGAGATTCTTGACCTGTTATCGCAGTCCGGCAAGACGGTCATGCGCGTGGACACGACCGCGACGCCCGATCGCGCGGACGGTGAAAGTCCGCGAAGCCGGATGATCTGCTTTTACGGAATCAAGGAGGCGGTCAAAGACGGGATCATAAAGACGGTTTACGTATGTCAGCCGAACATCAAGACGGTGGAACTCACCTACACGGACACGGAGACCGGCCAGATTGCCCGAGTAGAGGAAGTGCCGTGGGAAGAAATCGACGCGAAGCAAATTCCTGCGACCAAGTGGGTCACGAGCCCCAAGCCCTTGCGCCAACAGTTGGAAATGGCAAAGCGCCGCTGGATTGAGCAGGTCAAGCGGGCCGGTGGCAAGATTGTCGGATCGGCGGAAAGTATGAAACTCGGCGGGCAGGCGAAATGGCGGCGCCATCAAAGACAAGAGGGCGGCCATTACCGACCCATTCTGTTTGTCGTGGCGGTGAGCATCAAGGATGCGTATAACGCGAAGCGTGTTCTTGAAGAGGAACTCGGCCTTAAGACCTTCGTTATTGCCTCGAAGGACGAGGAAGAGACGGACATCAGCCCGGAGCAGCGGAAAACGGAGCTCGAAGTCGCCATGACTATCGGCACGGACGCCGACAAGGAACGACATAGCGCGGTCGTGAGCGTGCTTATGTTGCGCGAGGGTTGGGACGTAAAGCCGGTTTCCGTGATTGCCCTGCTCCGCAAGTTCTCGTCGAAGGTATACGGGCAACAGGTCATCGGACGCGGGCTCCGGCGCGTGTTCCCATGCAAGCGTGATGAGAAAGAACGGCTGATCGTAGTTGACCACCCCAAACTGGACCACGAATGGCTTTGGCAGATGATTGACGCCTACGTGAAAACGGATGTCGGCCTTCAAGATGAACTTGACCTCGATGAAGGCCTTAGAGGACCAGAGGAGATAGACCTCTCAAAAGACGAAATCGAGATTCCCGAACCGCAGGACGAGGGTGAAGAAATCGAACTGCCTGAGCCCGAAGGACTCGATGAGAAACCCTTGGGGCAGGACTGGACCGAATATCTTGCCGACGCTCGGTACCCCCGGGAACAAGTCGCGGTGACGCGCGAGGAACGAGTGGGTGAGAGTGAGCGCGATCTTACCGGGACAGGTTTTGTGACGACGGTGGCGTATTCGGAAACCGAAAAGCAGGTAGCGGCGGAGTTTGTTCCCCCGAAGGAGACCATACCCGTTGGCGAGCGGCAGAAGGAGCTGTGCGATCAACTATTTGATTTGACTGTGGAAGTCCTATTCAATAACGGCCTGCCGATGAGCGGGCGGGCCGTCATGTACAGGGTACTGCTGACTCATATCAGCGATAAGTTCCTTGGTGGCCAGACCATAGGGCAATGCGAAACGGAATCGCAACTGCTTTTCCTGCAAGACACCCTGCACTATGTGCGCCGGGTCTTCGACCGGCGCGAACTGCTGAAAGCGATCCTCGCCAGGCCGCCGGAAACATGAGCAAGAAAGGCGTGCTGCACGATATCAAACGTGGGACGCGGGAGAGCGAACCCTACGATTCCTCATGGGAACGCGACTACATGCTGCTTCTCGACTCTGACCGGGCAGTCAAACGCTGGGAGCGTTGCCGTTCGCTGAGGATCCCGTACATGAGGGCCGATGGGAAGCGAGGCCACTACAGACCTGATTTTATCGTCGAACGAGAGGACGGACAAAAGGAACTCCACGAGGTCAAGGGCGGTCATTTGCTGGCTGACGCGGACACCCAACGGAAACTTGCGGCGGGGGAGGAATTCTGCCGCAAGCGCGGTATGGTCTTTAAGGTAATCGCCAGGCGGCACTAAATGAGACGATACCGTCAGGGCTGGTCCAGAGGCTGGAAGAAGAGCACGCGCGGCGTGGCAGGGGAATGGTTCGATTCGTACTGGGAAGTCCAGTACATGGATGAGCTCGACCGCGACCCGTTGGTCTTGAAGTGGACACGACATCACGGCTTACAGATTCCCTATCGGAAATGGTGGGGCGGACAAGGACACTATAAGCCCGACTTTCTCGTTGAGATTGCGGGCGGGGAAAGGGAAATCCGGGAGGTCAAGGGAGAGCACCTCTTCGGAGATCCCAACACCTCCAGAAAACTGAAAGCCGGTGACACCTTCTGTCGGCAACATGGGATGAAGTTCAGCGTTGTGACCAAGTCTCTTGTGAATCCCGAATCATGGGCGCCGGAGGCTCACGTGAGGCTTGAATCTCCCTCTCCGACCGCTGCCCCGCCGCAGACCACAAGAAAGCCCGGGCGGTCTGGTTGCCTCGGTGTGGCCGCGGTGCTTCTATCAGTCGTTGGCTTTCTTATCTGGCTGGGGCTGAGAGTGGTCTCATGAATACCGGGTTGCCTCCGTGGATAGTGGCAGCACACGTGGCTTGCTCTAAGCAATTATTCTGGAAATACTTGAGAAAGTCATCGCCCAGCGCGTGGCAGCCTGCTCTTGCATAAGCCTGGCCCGAGTGTTATCCTAACCATTCGAGTGCCCGACGATGCCAATCCCGGCGGATGCCGGGGTCAAGATAGACGTGCTGTCAGCAAAGGAGGAGCGAATTGAAGGGCAAAAAGGTCAATGTTGACGAGCTTCTTGCCAAGGCCAAACAGCCGGCAATAGACGCCATGAGGTTGCACCCGTTTTACAAGGGCAAGCTGGCGGTCACACCCAAGTGCAGGATCCGAGACTTCAATGACTTCGCCATCTGGTACACACCCGGCGTTGCCGAGCCCTGCAAGGATATCCAGAAGAACCCGGAGAAGGTATTCGAACACACCAACAAGGGCAATTTCGTAGCGATCGTGACCGATGGCACCAGGGTCCTCGGTCTTGGTGACATAGGTCCTCATGCGTCTCTTCCGGTTATGGAGGGCAAGGGCATTCTCTTCAAGTACCTGGGTGGTGTGGATGCCTTCCCGATCGCACTTGCCACGACTAAAGAGGAAGACATCATCCAGGCGTGCAAGTGGATCGAGCCCGCCTTCGGCGGTATCAACCTCGAAGACATCGCGAAACCCAAGTGTTTCCGCATTCTGGATAGGCTGCGCAAGGAAATGAACATTCCCGTCTGGCACGACGATCAGCAGGGCACGGCCGCCATCACCTATGCCGGGCTGATAAATGCCATAAAGGTGGTGGGCAAGAAGAAGACCGACGTGACCGTGGCCATGATCGGTGCGGGCGCCTCCAACGTCGCCATCTCAAGAGTGATGCGTGCCGGTGGCTTCCCCGCGGAGAACCTCATGATGGTCGATACCAAGGGGATCATCTACAAGGGCAGGCCCGACCTGGAGCCGGTCGAGGATGAGGAGAAGATCAAGCTCTCCGAGGTCACCAACAAGGGCATGCGTAAGGGCGGGATCGCCGAGGCTCTGAAGGGAGCCGACGTTTGCGTGGCGCTCTCCAAGCCCGGTCCCGGCACCATCAAGCCTGAGTGGATCTCCGGGATGGCCAAGGACGCCATCGTCTTTGTCTGTGCCAATCCCATTCCCGAGATCTGGCCGTGGGAGGCCGAGGAAGCCGGTGCGAGAATCGTAGCGACGGGGCGGTCGGACTTTCCTAACCAGGTCAATAACTCCCTCGGGTTCCCGGGAATCTTCCGCGGGGCCCTGGACGTCTCTGCTAGGACGATTACCGACGAGATGTGCATCGCTGCGGCTGAGGAACTCGCCAAGTGCGCCGAGGACAAGGGCCTCCGGGAAGACTACATCATTCCTCGAATGGATGAGTGGGAGGTCTTTCCCCGCGAGGCCATGGCGGTCGGCCTGAAGGCGATCGAGCAGGGTGTCGCGCGAGTGATACTCACCAGGCAGCAGCTGCTGGACAAGGCTTCTCAGATGATTAAGCGGGCCCGGCAAGAGACCGAGGTCCTGATGGAAAAGGGTTTGATTCCGCACTCCGATTAGGAGGCCCTGATTCGGAGTCCGGAGTCCGGAGTCCGGACTCCCTTGCCGGGCGAAGGTGGGGCGTGAAACCGATAGTAATCACGATCGGCGAGAAGGCCTTCGAGGCCGAGCTCAATGACTCGGCAACGGCACGGCTTGTTGGGGAAGCGCTGCCGTTTGAAGCACGGGGTCTTACCTGGGGAGATGAAATCTATTTCCGAATACCGGTTGCAGCCGAGCCGGAAGACCCCAAGGCGATTGTCGCGGTTGGGGATATCGGCTACTGGCCTCCTGGGAGCGCATTTTGTATATTCTATGGCAAGACGCCCGCGAGCGGCAATGATGATATCATACCGGCAAGTCCGGTCAATGTGATCGGGCGCATCACGTCGGATGTCTCGATTCTCAAGGGCATTCGCGACCCCGGCACGGTCAGGGTAGAGGCGCACGAGTAGAGGCGGCCAGAGCTGGCAGGCGGATAGTTCGGACGGATAGCTTAAGAGGGGATGTAGCTCAGTTGGGAGAGCACCTCGTTCGCAACGAGGGGGTCGTCGGTTCGAATCCGATCATCTCCACCATACGGGCAGCGGGCCTTCGGGCCCGCCGCCTTATTCTGGTTGAATTCAACAATCTCCTGGACAATTTCCTCGAACGGACGCACGTGAGGCAGCTTGCTCTGGCCGGCGAGCCGCGTTCGAGCTTGACCCTCACCGGGCTTGCTGATATGGTACACGCAAAGACCAAAGTTCGTGGGATCGAGCCCGCATAGCGCGACTGAGCGCTAAGGTGAGATGCCCGAGGTTTGCAGGTCTGCAACTGGGCCGTGCTAGACGGGGAGGTAGCGGTGCCCTGTAACCCGCAACCCGCTATAGCGGGGTTGAATTCCCTTCCGAGGTCTTGTCTTTTTGGGGAAGCGGCCGGATAAGCGGCGTTGAAAATCAGGTCCTGCGCAATGAAGACTTGTGAACCCCGTCAGGACCGGAAGGTAGCAGCGGTAAACAAGAACCTTCATGTGCCGCAGGGTCACCTGGTCGGAGCTGGCTGTCCGGCAGGCACCTGGGAAGCAAGATCGAAGCAGGGTGCACGGCCCTTAGCGATATTGATCGGCGTCGGCTGGCGAGGCTTAGTGTGGAAGCGAGGGCACAGAGCATATGAATAATACTGGATCGTCCGGCGAAGGTTATGGCAAAGGCTATATAGTAATAGCGCGCAAGTGGCGCCCGACGACTTTTGATGATGTCGTTGGCCAGGATCATGTGACAAGGACTCTCAAGAATGCCATAACCGGAGGTCGGGTGGCGCATGCTTATCTCTTCACCGGTCCGCGGGGGGTCGGCAAGACCACCGTGGCGCGGGTGCTCGCCAAGTCCTTGAACTGCGTCGAGGCGCCCACGGTCAAGCCTTGCAGCAAGTGTGCGGCCTGCAATGAGATCGCACAGGGCACAAGCATGGACGTGCTGGAGATAGACGGGGCCTCGAACCGGGGTATCGACGAGATCAGGAATCTGCGGGAGAGCGTGCGCTATGCGCCGGTCGGCGGGAAGAAGAAGGTCTATATCATCGATGAAGTCCACATGCTCACCCAGGAGGCCTTCAATGCGCTGTTGAAGACGCTTGAAGAGCCCCCGCCCCATGTTGTTTTTGTTTTCGCGACCACTCAGCCTCTCAAGGTTCTCCAGACCATCATCTCAAGATGCCAGCGGTTCGATTTTAGGCGAATCTCGACGGTGGAGATCGCAGCGAGGCTCAAGGAGATCTGCAAGGGCGATGGTTACAAGTGCGATGACGGAGCGCTCGCGCTCATATCGCAGCAGGCCGAGGGGAGCATGCGGGACGCCCAGAGCATGCTGGAGCAGGTGCTGGCCTTTAGCGGCGGAACCGCCACCGAGGCCGACATAAGACCGATCATGGGCCTCAGAGGAAGCGAGATCCTGTCCAAGATCGGCCGGGCGATCGTAGCCGGTGACGAAAAAGGCGTGATGGGGCTTCTTGGGGAGGCCTTCGACGGCGGAGTCGATCCGGCGGACTTGACTTCCTCATTGATTGAATGGGTCCGTTACCTGTTGATCACATCAATCGATCCGGAGTCTCGAGAGCTGGTCTCGCTGACTCCCGAAGCGAGGAAGGATCTGACCGCACAGGCGCGCGAGCTCACCGCTGAGCACCTGCTGTGCCTGCTTACCATGATCACCGATGCTGAGAACAACCTCAAGCGGGCAAGCCACCAGAGATACCTGCTCGAGGCGACGATCCTGCGCATGACCAGGGTCAAGTCGGTCGCGAAGATCTCCGACCTGATAAGGATGCTTGAGGGGATGGAGCGAGGTGGAACCGCTTCCGATAGCCGGCCGCAGGAGAAGAGGGCGCCGGACCACAAACCTGCCGGCCCGAAAGCCCCCGATCGCAAGGCTTCAGACAGCAAGCCTCCGGATCAGAGAACCTCCGGGGCGAAGCCGACCGATGGCGTTCCGTCGGGCGAGACAAGAAAGCCCCCCACGGTCCCCGCGGGCGCCTTCCCGCTCAACCTGGCCGGCGTATGGCCGGAACTGGTTGAGAGCCTGAGAGAGACCAAGGCGTCGCTTGCTTCCATACTTGACCTGTGTGAGCCTCCCAGACAGTCCGATGGTGCGCTCTGGCTGAGGCTGCCCACTGCCTTTCATGAGAGTCAGGTCCACAAGGGCGAGAACCTTAAGATATTGACAGGCGTGATCGAGAAGCTTACCAATACGTCAGTGGTCCTGAAGACCGCGATTGTCGGTGTGCAGGAAGACAAGTCCTCGCATCTTACCGATCTTGCCGACAGACATCCCATCGTTCGGGCTCTGGTCGAGAACCTCGGAGGCAGGATCGTCGATGTAAGACGTGACCGGCAGCAGAGCTCGGGTAGCGAGCAAACCTCTTGAGGAGGTGAGGTCGGGTGTCCAAGAAGATCGGTGATCTCCTCCGGCAGGCGGAGAAACTTCAGACGGAGCTGAAGCGAGCTCAGGACCAGCTTGCCGATAGGACCGTCGAGGCCTCTGCGGGAGGGGGCATGGTCACGGTGGTCTCCAACGGCAAACAGGAGATCGTCAGTATCAAGATAGACCCCGAGGTCGTGAGCAGGGACGACGTCGAGATGCTCCAGGACCTTATCGTTGCCGCCGTCAATGAGGCCAGGATGAGGGCCCAGGAGATGATGATGACCGAGATCTCCAAGATCACGGGTGGTATGAACCTGCCGGGGCTCATGTAGTGAGGTCTGCTTTGCTCGGAAGTTCCGAAAGGATAGAACGGCTCGTTCAAGAGCTTGCCAAGATGCCGACGATCGGCAGGCGCACCGCTCAGCGCATAGCTCTCTACCTCCTGAAGGCTCCTCGGGAGGAAGTCACTGCCCTGGTCGATGCCATAGTGCAGATGAAGGAGAGGGTCAGGTATTGCTCGCAGTGCGGGGCGATTACCGAGGATGACCCCTGCATGATCTGCTCCGACCGGAGACGGGATCGTTCGATGATCTGTGTGGTTGAGGAGCCGGGCAACGTCCTGGCGATCGAGAAGACCGGCGAGTACCGCGGGCTTTATCATGTGCTTCACGGGAGGCTCTCGCCGCTTGACGGAATAGGGCCCGACGATCTGACGATTGAGGAGCTCAGTGTCCGGATTAAGTCCCTCGGCGCCAGAGAGATCATAATCGCCACCAATCCGAATGTGGAAGGCGAGGCAACCTGTAGCTATGTCGCCGGCGCCATAAGGCAGCCGGGCGTGAAGATAACCACAATCGCCCGGGGCGTCCCGATGGGCAGCGATCTCGATCTTGCGGACGAGGTGACCCTGGCAAGGGCGATCCAGGGACGTGGCGAAGTCAGATAGGCAGGCAGGAGCTCCGGGGACGGCGACCGGAGACTACGGAAGACGTGAAGGCGACCGCGCCCGTTGCAAGGCGCGATGGCATAGACGGTAGATCGAGGAGGAAGTGATGGCTGAGACGGTAGAGATAAGATGGCATGGAAGAGGCGGGCAAGGTGCAAAGACCGCTGCCTTTCTTCTTGCCGAGTCGCTAATAGATCAGGGCAAGTACGCTCAGGGTTTTCCCGACTATGGACCCGAGCGGATGGGGGCCCCGATACGCGGTTACAATAGGATCAGCGATAAACCGGTGAGACACCATTGTGACGTGCGCTCACCCGGCATCGTCGTGGTTCTGGACCCGACCCTTATAGGATCGGACGATATTACGTCGGGACTGATCGAGGGGGGAGTGGTTCTGGTCAACTCTCCGCGGCCTCCAGAGGAGATGAGGCGGGAACTGAAGCTTGCCGGCGGCAAGGTCTATACGGTCGATGCGACTGGCATAGCCCTTAAGGAGATCGGTCGCCCGATTCCCAATCTCCCGATGATAGGTTCGCTGCTCAAGGTTGCCCCCGAACTCTCACAGATAGACAGCATGGGGGCGATTGTGGGGAAGAAGTTCGAGGGCAAGTTCTCAAAGCAAGTGATCGACGGAAACATAAGAGCTATGCGCAGAGGATATGAGGAGGTCGGAGGCGAGAAATGAAGAAGATGGGTTGGAAAGAGCTGGAAACCGAATCGCCGGGAGGACGGATAAAAAGGGGAGGCAATGCCCAGGAGTATGAGACCGGCTCCTGGCGAACCTTCAGGCCGATCAGGGATGAAGCCAAGTGCAATCACTGTCTGAGATGCTGGATCTATTGCCCCGACTCGGCGATCCAGGTCAAGGACGGCAAGGTCACCGGAATCGATCTCAGTCACTGCAAAGGCTGCGGCATTTGCGCCGAAGTGTGCCCGCCCAAGGTGAGAGCAATCCAGATGGTGCAGGAAGCCGAGCTCAAGGCAAGAGGAAAGTAAGTGATGGATATATCAATCAAGATGCCCATGGGCTGCAGGCTCGAGCCGTGCGGGCACGATCCCAAGATCAAGGAGCGCAAGTAATGAAAAGCGTTTCGACAAGAAGCGTGATGGCCCTCACCGGGAATGATGCCGTGGCCGAGGCGATGCGGCAAATCAATCCCGATGTGGTTGCCGCCTACCCCATAACGCCGCAGACCGAGTTGATGCACAAGTTCGCCGACTATGTCGCAGACGGCGACGTCAAGACCGAGTTTGTGCTAGTGGAATCGGAGCACAGCGCCATGAGCGCGGCGGTCGGCGCCTCGGCCGCGGGTTCGCGGGTCGTTACCGCGACTTCCGCAAACGGCCTCGCGTTGATGTGGGAGATCCTCTACATTGCGGCCTCGACGCGTTGTCCCATCGTGATGGCGGATGTCAATCGGGCCCTCAGCGCCCCGATAAATATCCACTGCGACCACAGCGATTCGATGGGGGCGAGGGACGCGGGTTGGATACACCTTCATTCCGAGAACTCGCAGGAAGCTTATGACAACATGGTGATGGCCGTGAGGATCGCCGAGGACCGGCAGGTGCTTTTGCCGGTAATGGTATGCCTCGACGGCTTCATCCTGAGTCATACCATTGAGCCCGTCGAGATCCTGGCCGACAAGACCGTGCGGGATTTCATCGGCGAATTCAGGCCGGTTCATAATCTCTTGGACCTGGACAATCCGATCACCTTCGGTCCCCTGGATTTTCACGACTACTACTTTGAGCACAAGATTCCTCAGATACAGGCCATGAAGCGCGCCTTCGGCGTAATCGACGGCGTCGCGAGGGAGTTCGAGAAGATATCCGGAAGGCATTACGAGCATGTGGAAAGGTATTCGACCGACGATGCCGAGCGAATCGTGGTGGCTCTGGGCTCGACCTGCGGGACCGCCAAGGCAGTGGTCGACGAACTCAGGGCCGGAGGTGAGAAGGTGGGGCTCCTCAAGATCAGAACCTTCAGGCCTTTTCCCTACGAAGCGGTAAGACAGGCACTGGGGCGTGCCAAGGCAGTTGCCGTGCTTGATCGGTCACATTCGTTCGGAGCCCAGAGCGGGCCGGTATCCATAGAGACGAGGGCCGCGCTCTATCACCACGCCCAGGTTCCTCTGAAGAGTTACATCTATGGCCTCGGCGGACGGGACATGTCGGGTGATCAGGTCAAGCAAGCTTTCGAAGAACTCAAATCCGTGGCCGCTAGCGGCAAGAGCCCAGACGAGCTAGGTCTTCTGGGCGTGAGGGAATAGGAGGTCCGAGGTGGCAAGCGTGAAACTAGGATTGAAAGAACTTTCCAAACGACAAGAGCTGTTGTCCAGTGGACATAGAGCCTGTGCAGGATGCGCCGCGACGATCGTTGTGAGGCAGGTGCTCCTGGCAGCCGGGTCGGACGTGGTGGTGGGCTGCGCGACCGGATGTCTCGAGGTTGTGACCACGATCTTCCCCTACTCGGCCTGGCGGGTTCCTTACATTCACAATGCTTTCGAGAATGTGGCGGCCACCGTCAGCGGTGTTGAAGCGTCCTACAAATCATTGAAGCGCCAGGGCAAGATCAAGAAGGACATGAGATTCATAGCTTTCGGCGGAGACGGCGGAACCTATGACATCGGGCTTCAGGCCCTTTCCGGTGCGGCCGAACGCGGCCATCGGATGCTCTACATCTGCTACGATAACGAAGCCTACATGAATACGGGAATTCAGCGTTCGAGCGCGACCCCACTCGGGGCGGCGACCTCAACCTGCCCGGCGGGCGACAAGATCCCCGGCAAGACCCAATTCCACAAAGACATGACCAAGATCATGGTGGCTCATCGGATCCCTTATGTGGCTCAGGCATCGCCCAGCCACTGGTCCGATCTCGTGGAGAAGGTCCAGAAAGCGCTCTCCAAGAATGGTCCCAGTTTCATCAATATTATTTCTCCTTGTCACCGAGGCTGGCGCTATCCGATGGAGAAGACGATCGAGATGGCGAGGCTTGCGGTCGAGACGTGCTACTGGCCGCTCTACGAGGTCGACGAGGGAACCTGGAGAACAACCTATGTGCCCAAGGAGAAGCTGCCGCTCGCCGAATGGACCGACAAGCAAGGCAGATTCTCTCACCTTAAGGATACTCCGGAAGTGCTGGCTGAGGGTCAGGCCGAAATCGACAGGCGCTGGCGCGAGTTGCAGGCGCTTACCGGGATAGGCAATCTCTGCCGGACGGTACCTGAAGAAGGTAAGAGCGCAGCTTGATGAAGATCTTTGCCAGGAGACTGGCGGAGCTGATCGGCACGGGGTTTTACTCCGGGTATTTCCCGATTGCCCCGGGAACCGTGGGGAGCGTGGTGTGGGTTGTGTTCTACGCCGCCCTCGTGAGGCTCGGGGTCGCCTGGTCCGCGTGGTCCGCGGGCTGGCTCTGTGCGCTGGCCGCAGTCTTCGTCGTAGGGTTCCTCGCGGCCTGGCACCTTGAACAGAGGTTCGGGCGCGATAACAAGCGCATTGTGATCGATGAGATCTGGGGCATGATGATCTCACTGGCCCTGCTTCCCGCGACTCCCATCTACGTGATCGGCGGATTCATCGCCTTCAGATTCTTCGACATTGTCAAACCTTTTCCGGGGCGGCGCGCCGAGAAGATCGGCCGCGGCCTCGGCGTCATGCTGGATGACGGCGTCGCCGGCGTCTATGCCAACATTGTGCTCCATCTGGCCAAAGCCCTTCTGGGATAACCGCACGTGAATGCAGCCATAATCGTGATCGGAGATGAGATCACCAGCGGTCGCAAAATCGATACTAACTCATCCTACCTGGCGCGCGAGCTCGGGGAGATCGGCATAAGCGTCGCGCGCATCGTCGGCGTGGGCGACGATATCAAGGAGGCGGCCGGGGTGCTGCGCGAGGCTGCCCGGGACTACCGCCTTGTCTTGGTGACCGGAGGCCTTGGGCCGACCCATGATGACCTGACGCGGCAAGCCTTGGCGGAGGCTTTTGGAACCCGGCTCGTCCTTGACAAGCCCACTGCGGCTTACATTGAAGAGCGCTTCAGGGCGCGCGGGCTCGAGGCGCCTGAGGCGGTCAAAGCAATGGCCCTTGTGCCCGAAGGCGCTCGGACCCTTGCCAATCCTGTGGGAACCGCGCCCGGACTGGTCTGGGTGGAGCGGGGCACAGAGATATATGTGCTTCCCGGAGTGCCGTCTGAGGCCAAGGCAATCTTCTCGACCAGTGTGGCCCCCGAGCTCAGGCGCCGATCCGGCCGGGATTTCATAAAGACCCGCGTCTTGAGGACCGTGGGTATCACGGAATCCGAAATCTCGGAGAAACTGGCCAAGGTGATCCCGGAGCTCAAGGTGCGGCTGGCCTTCCTGCCTGAGGCAACCGGTGTCGACCTAGCCCTGACGGCGACGGCCGGCGACGAAGCCCAGACCCTGGCCGCGCTTGAGAGCGCCGTGAGCGAGATTGTGCCCCTGATCAGGGACCGCGTTTATTCCCTCACGGGCGAGGAGATCCACACCGTAGTGGGAGAGATGCTGATCGAACACCGCAAAACCCTTGCGGTTGCCGAGTCGTGTACCGGCGGGCTGGTTGCTCATCTCTTGACCGAGGTGCCGGGCATCTCGGCCTCTCTCGAGCGAGGCATCGTGGCCTACAGTAACAAAGCCAAGGTAGAGACTCTCGGGGTCCGCTCGGACCTGATCGCGGAGCACGGCGCCGTGAGCGAGGAGGTCGCCCGGGCGATGGCGTCGGGCGTGAGAGAGCGCGCAGCCACCGACCTGGGGCTCGCCACTACCGGCACAGCCGGCCCCACCGGCGGCACCGAGACCAAGCCTGTAGGCCTGGTCTATCTGGCGCTTGCATACCGGGGCGGCTGCGAGATCGCGCGTCACGTGCTGACAGGTGGGCGAGATCTCGTGAAGCGGCGCGCCGCCGTGCGCGCACTTGACATGGTGCGGTGCTATCTGGCGAGCAGGGAGTGAACCGTGGACAAAATAAGAACCTTCGTAGCGGTTCCGGTCAACGACCAAGCGAGAGATGCGGTCACCAGTGCCGAAGATGATCTACGGCGCGCCGGTGCGGACGTAAAATGGGTTGAGGCCCGCAACATCCATATCACGCTTAAGTTTCTGGGCAACGTCGAGACCGGACAGTTGGACCAACTGCAGGCGGCCCTAAGGAGTGCGCTATCCGGTGTCAAGCCTCTAGAGATCATCCTTTCGGGGACGGGCACCTTTCCCTCCGGCAAGAAGCACGTCAGGGTGGTGTGGGTCGGGATTACCGAAGGCAAGCAGGATCTCGTCAAGGTTGCGGCCGCTGTCGAAGAGGGCTGTGCCGGCCTGGGCTTTGCCCGGGAGGAGCGCCCCTTCTCGCCCCACCTCACGATCGGTCGGGTGCGCCGGGAATCAGGGCAGCTTGCCGAGCTTGCTGCCCGGGTTTCGGGCTACCAATTTAATCCCTTGAAAGTGGAAATCGATCGGGTTAATCTGATGAGAAGTGAGTTGAGCCCTAAGGGACCTACCTACACGGTTCTGGAGACGGTTGCTCTGGAACAGAGCTGAAAGGGGGGCGGGGGGTATGGATTTGAAAGAGAAGTCAGGGAGTGGGGTGGACAGGATGGTTGATAGGTCCAAGCCGAAGGACAAGGCGCTTGAGGTTGCGATCACGCAGATAGAGCGGCAGTTCGGGAAAGGGTCGATCATGCGATTGGGCGAAGGACCCACGTCGGAACAGATCGGCGTGATCTCCACGGGGTCGATAGGGCTGGACCATGCTCTGGGCCTGGGTGGTGTGCCGAGGGGAAGGATTATCGAAGTCTTCGGCCCGGAATCCTCGGGGAAGACCACGCTGGTGCTGCACATAATCGCCAACGCGCAAAAGGTTGGCGGGATGGCCGCCTTCATCGATGCCGAGCATGCACTCGATCCTGCATATGCGCAGAAGCTCGGCGTGGATGTGAACAATCTTCTGGTGTCTCAACCCGACACCGGCGAGCAGGCCCTGGAGATCACCGACATGCTGGTTCGCAGCGGGGCGCTGGACCTGGTCGCGATAGATTCTGTCGCAGCGCTTGTGCCGCGGGCCGAGATCGACGGCGAGATGGGGGAGTCCCAGATCGGATTGCAGGCCAGGCTGATGTCGCAGGCTCTCCGTAAACTTACCGGTAACATAAGCAAGTCGCGGAGCTGTGTGGTTTTCGTCAATCAAATCAGGATGAAGATAGGCGTGATGTTCGGCAATCCCGAGACCACCTCCGGCGGCAGGGCGCTCAAGTTCTATTCCTCGGTCAGGATGGACATAAGAAGGATCGGCTCGATAAAGGACGGGGAGCAGGCGATCGGCAACCGTACCAAAGTCAAGGTCGTGAAGAACAAGGTTGCGCCACCCTTCAGGGATGCCGAGTTCGACATTATCTACGGTGAGGGCATCTCCTATCATGGGGAGTTGATCGATCTGGGCGTCAATCTCAATCTGGTTGAGAAGGCCGGGACATGGTTTACGTTCGGCAAGGAACGGTTGGGTCAGGGCAGGGACAATGCCAAGAAGTACCTCAAGGACAATCCCGAGCTGGCAGCGGCACTGGATGCCCGGATACGCGAGTCCTACGGCATGCATCCGCTTCGGCCCGCCGAGCCGTCCCAGGGGGCAGCTCCCATAGATGAATCCGTCCGCAAGAAGCTGAAGCAGATTGAGCACAAGAATTAGCCGGGACCAGAGAGCCGACGAGATGACATGACTCGGTCTGAATCTTCGCCCACGATATCCTCGCTGGAGAAGATACCCCGTAGGAAAGAGTACTTGCTCGTGCTCTCCGACGGCACCGAACTGAGAGTTACGGAGGAGGACGTCTCGAGGTTTTCGCTCGCCCAGGGGTCAGAACTGGGGCGGGACCTCGTAAGCGACCTGGCGCGAGCTTATGAGTATTCGCGGGCCAAGGCCTCGGTGCTGAGGCTCTTGAAGGTGAGGCCCAGGACCGAGGGTGAGCTTCGCAGCGGCCTGCTGCGCAAGGGCCTTGACCCGGCGGCCTCGGCCAGGGTGGTGGAGGAGCTCAAGCGTTCGGGGGCCGTGGACGACCGCCTCTTCGCTCGGCTCTGGACCATGGAGAAACTGAGCAAGGGCGCCAGCGGCCGGCGACGAATCCTCGCGGAGCTGAGGGCCAAGCAAATCGATGCCGCCACGGCCGCGGAGGAACTGGACCGGGTCTACACGCGGGAGGACGAGACCGAGATCGCCAGGCAGGTTGCCTCAAGAAGGCTCGCGAAACTCGGGCACCTTCCTGCGGATGTGAAGAGGCACAGGATCTATGAGCATCTCCTTAGAAGGGGGTTTGACTCGGACATTGCAGCCCAGGCCGTGCACTATGCGCTGCGGAGCTCTGACGTGAAAGGTGCTTGATGAAATCGGACCAGCTCAGACGTGCTTTCATTGACTACTTCCGCGAGCTGGGTCACACGATTGTGCCCAGTTCCTCGCTGGTGCCGGAGACCGACCCCACGCTTCTCTTTACGATTGCGGGGATGGTCCAGTTCAAACAGTTCTATGCGTCCCGAGGGACAATACCGTTTACGCGCGCGGTCACAATTCAAAAATGCCTGAGAGCCAGCGACCTCGAAGAGGTCGGCAGGACCATCAAACACCATACCTTCTTCGAGATGCTCGGCAACTTCTCCTTCGGCGACTATTTCAAAGAAGAGGCGATCGAGTGGGGCTGGGAATTCCTGACCCAGGTACTCGCGATTCCCAAAGAGCGGCTGTGCGTCTCGGTCTATCAGGATGACGACGAGAGCGAGACCATCTGGAAACGCAAGATGGGCGTTCCGGGCGAGAAGATCCTTCGCCTGGGCAAAGAGCACAACTTCTGGGGGCCCGCCGGCAAGACCGGCGCCTGTGGGCCGTGCTCGGAGATCCACTACGATCGAGGCAAGGAATTCGGTTGCCTTGGTGCTCACTGCTCGCCTGCCTGTTCCTGCGATCGTTTCGTAGAGGTATGGAACCTGGTCTTCCCCCAGTTCTTCATGGAAGAGGACGGGAGCCTGCGTCCGCTGGAGAGAAGGGGCGTCGATACCGGCATGGGGCTTGAGCGCCTAGCGCTTGTATCCCAGGGTGTGGCTTCAACCTTTGAGACCGACCTTTTCACGCCGATCATCCGATTCATAAGTGAATCGGCCGGGTGTGACATCAACGACCGGGCCGGCCTCACGAGCGCCCGGGTTATTGCCGATCATGTGAGAGCCTTGTGCTTTGCCCTGAGTGAAGGGGTCTTGCCCTCCAATGAAGGTCGAGGCTACGTGATCAGGCGAATCCTGCGGCGCGCGGTTGTCAAGGCCCTGGACCTCGGAATCCAGGAGGCTTTTCTTTACAAGGTCGCCGGTGCGGTCGTCGACGTGATGCGGCATGCCTACCCCGAGCTGGTGGAGAAGAAGGAGAAGATAGCCATAATCATCAGGTCCGATGAAGAACGCTTCGAGCGAACACTCTCACGAGGCATGGCCCTCTTCAAGGATGTCGCAGCCGCGCTCGCTGCCAAGCACGCCAGGGTGGTGTCCGGGGCGGATGCCTTTGCACTCTATGACACCTACGGTATCCCGCTCGAGATAACGCAGGAGCTGGCAGTTACTCATGGCCTTGAGGTTGACCTCGAAGGCTTCGAACGCGAGATGGAGGACCAGCGACACCGCGCCAGGCAGGCCAGCAAGATCGGCAAGGAATTCGAGGTGGCCGAGGATGTGACCCATGTTCCCGATAATTTCGTCGGCTACGAGACCCTCGAAGTCCCCACCGTCATATCCGCCCTGACTGCCGAGAGCGGCAAGGTATCCAGGGTGCAAGAGGGCGAAGAGGCCGAAGTCGAATTGGAGCGAACCCCGTTTTACCCGGAGGGTGGCGGCCAGGTGGGGGACGTGGGGGCGATCATCGGGAACACCGGCGCCTGCGTCGTGAGCGAAGTAAGATGGCTTGGCGCCAGCAGGATATCACACCGGGTGATTGTCGAGCACGGGTTTCTGGCTCTTGGAGACGGCGTGGTGGCCAAGGTGGATTCCGAGAGGCGCAAGGCGACTCAGCGGAACCACACCGCGACTCATCTGCTGCATGCCGCCCTGAGATCCGTGCTGGGAAGCCATGTGCGGCAATCGGGCTCGCTTGTGGCGCCCGACAGACTGCGCTTCGATTTCACGCACTACGAGCCGGTCTCCGACAACGAGATTCGGACGGTTGAAGATATCGTAAATGGCAAGCTACTGGAGAATATCCCTGTCAGGACGGTGATGGAAGCGTTCGAGAAAGCCAAGGCCCGCGGCGCGATGGCGCTCTTTGGGGAGAAGTACGGCCAGGAGGTCCGCGTGGTCGATATCGAGGCCGCCAGTTGTGAACTCTGCGGGGGCACCCATGTTGCGCGAACCGGCGACATCGGCAGCTTCAGGATAGTCTGGGAATCTGGAATCGCTGCGGGCACCCGAAGGATTGAGGCCGTGACCGGCTACGTTGCGGTTGAGTTCGGCCGCGAAGCGTCGAAGGAGCTCGAGAGAATCTCCGGCCTGCTCAAGGTATCGGTCCATGACCTTGAAGGCGGCGCTCGCAAGACGGTTGAGAGGTTGAAGGCCTTTGAGAAAGAGACCGTCGAGCTGCGCGAGCGTCTCGCCGCCTCGGAAGTCGGCGACCTACTCAAGGGCGCCGAAGAAGCCGCCGGCATACGGTTCATTGCGGCCAAAGTCCGAGTACCCGATACCGAGATTCTGAAGCATCTTGCCGACCGGCTCGGAGAGCGACTTCCCGAGGGAGTGGTCTGCCTGGGCAGCGCGATCGGCGACCGGGCGGCAATCATAGTCGGCGTCTGCCCCTCGCTGGTCCAGTCGAGGGGCCTCAAGGCTTCGGCGATTGCCAAGAGGTTGGGCGAGATCGTAGGCGGTCGCGGGGGAGGCAAGGACGTATTTGCCCAGGCGGGCGGTAAGAATCCCGAGATGCTGGACCAGGCTCTCGGGCGCTGTGGAGAGGTGATATCCGATCTTGTCAAGTGAAGCCGCACCGGGTTCCTACCTGGAGATACCCTGCATTTGGAAGTGTAGCGTGTGCAGCGCGGTGTGCGCCGGGCAGGCGATAAACCTGGAAGGGGACGGCGTTAGGATAGACCTGGATACGTGCTCCAAGTGCGCGGCCTGTGTCAGGGTATGCCCGGCAGGCTTGATAGGGGAAGACGCGCTTGCGTGATTTTGACGTGGTGGTAGTCGGGGCCGGATGCTCCGGCATCTGGGCTGCAGTAGGGGCGGCCCGGGGTGGCGGGAGGGTTGCCCTTGTCGAGCGATCTGCCAGAGTCGCCGAGCGCATCGTTTGCGCTGAAGGTATCGGGTCGCGGGGAATTGCCAGGTTGGTCGGCCTCAGGCCCGAGTGGATCGCGCAGTCGATCGATGGCATACGGTTTCATGCGCCCGATCACACTTGCGTAGAGGTCAAGGAACCGAGCTGTGGTTTCATCCTCAACAAAGAGATCTTCCTGCGCGGCCTGGCCGAACGTGCTGCCGCAGAAGGTGTTGAAATCTGGCTCGGTGCTGAGGCAGGCCCCGTAAGACCGACATCCGGCGGGGGCTTGGCAATCGACGTCACGAGCGGGAAGATCGGGCGCTCCCTGCGATGCGGTGCGGTCGTTGCCGCCGATGGCATAGAGTCGCGCATCGGGCGGCAGATTGGGTTCCAAGGCGCCCTCAGTCGCGAGGACGTGGTCTCCTGTGCTCAGTACACTTTAGCCTCGATCGATCTCGACCCGACGCGGGTTGAGTTTTATCTGGGAAGGGACGTTGCCCCCGGCGGATATGCCTGGGTGTTTCCCAAGGGTGATTCGGTGGCCAACATGGGTGTGGGAATCGCAACTGATGGGCACCAAGGCCTGACGCCCATGGAGTATCTCATGAGGTTTAAGCAGGCGCGAGCACCCAGGGCCCGAATCCTCGGAACTGTGGTTGGCGGCGTGCCTTCGGAGCTGAGGCCCTACAAGGCCTGCGGCGGCGTTTTTCTGGCCGGCGACGCGGCCCGGGTGGCCGATCCGGTGTCGGGTGCGGGAATAGTCCCGGGGATGGAATCCGGAGCTCTCGCCGGAAGCCACGCGCTTCTTTACGCGACTGGGGAACAAGAACCTGCTATAGTGGAAAAGCGTTTTGCGGAGGCATTGCGTTCCAGTCTGAAGAACAGAAAGATGCGGTTCGCTCTGAAACGGGTACTCGCTGGTATGACCGACAAGGAACTCTCACGGATGATCTCCCTGATCGGGGAGTTTGTCTCCAAGGGGGCGGCCGTGAGGAGCGATCCGCTTCCGCTGCTCAAGTTCTTGGCCAAGTCGATGCCGACCGCATTCCGGCTGGCCAAGTATCTGGTAGGGGTCTGAAATGGCAGGTGTGTATCAAGGCATGCTCGAGGTCATAAGATCGCGCCGCGCGGCCTATGCGGTCCTGCTTGATCCCGACAGGTCATCCGCAAATGATCTGGGCGAAGAGGCCCGGATCGCGAGCGAGCATGCCGATTTCATCTTCGTGGGCGGGAGCATCTGTGTCAGGTATGACTTCGATCAAGCGGTCGGAGCGATCAAGCAGAATTCGGAAGTGCCGGTGGTGATCTTCCCCGGTGATTCCGGACAGGTCTCGGGCCACGCGGACGCCCTGCTCTTCCTGAGCCTGGTGAGCGCAAGAAATCCCGACCTCTTGATCGGGGAGCATGTGAAGGCCGCTCCGATCGTTCGGCGTCACGGGCTCGAGGTGATCCCGGTCGCATACATGCTGGTGGAATCCGGGCAGACCACATCGGTCCAGTTCATCAGTCAGTCGCTCGCGATTCCCAGGAACAAGCCTGAGATTGCGATGGCGCACGCGCTTGCGGGGGAGTATCTTGGAATGAAATCGGTATTTCTGGAGGCCGGCAGCGGGGCCCGGGAGCCCGTGCCGCTTGAAATGATAAAGGCCGTTGCGAGCTACGTTTCAATCCCGGTCATCGTGGGCGGAGGCATAAGGGACCCGCGCCTGGCCGGCGAGATGGTCCAGGCTGGGGCGTCATTGGTGGTTACCGGAGATATCATAGAGAAGAATGGTTCGATCGAGCTGCTGCGCGAATTCGCGGCAGCGATTCATGCGCAGTAAGTTGCGGCGGGATTGAAGAAAGGGGCTGATCACAACGAAAGCTCTGATCCTGAGCGGCGGCAGGGGCACAAGATTGAGGCCGATAACCCACACCAGCGCCAAGCAGCTGGTGCCAATCGCCAACAGGCCTATCCTCTTTTACGGCATAGAGGCCATAAGGGATGCGGGTATAACCGACATCGGCATAGTTGTCGGTGATACGGCAGCGGAGATCGAGGCTGCGGTCGGAGACGGGAGCAAGTTCGGGGTCAAGGTGACCTACATCAAACAGGAAGCTCCCCTGGGTCTGGCCCACGCGGTCAAGATCGCCAGGGACTTTATCGGCGGGGAGCGTTTTGTGATGTACCTCGGTGACAACCTTATCATCGAAGGCATAAAGGATTTTGTCCGCAGGTTCGAGACCAATTCACCCAACTGCCAGATACTCCTGGCGCACGTTCCCAACCCGCAGGATTTCGGTGTTGCCGAGTTGAGCGGTGACAGGGTGGTGAGGTTGATCGAGAAGCCCAGCCAGCCCAAGACGGATCTCGCTCTGGTCGGGGTCTACATGTTCGACCAGACCGTGTTCGGAGCGACCGAGGCGATAAAGCCCTCCGAGCGCAACGAGCTGGAGATCACCGATGCGATTCAGCATCTGATCGATCAGGGTCTCGACGTCCAGTTCCAAGTGATAAGCGGCTGGTGGAAGGACACCGGCAAGATTGAGGACATCCTCGAAGCCAACAGCATGCTCCTGGGGCGGCTTGAGAGCCGTATCGACGGGGAGGTCGACTGTAAGTCACGGGTCGACGGGAAAGTGGTCATTGAGAAAGGCTCGACCGTGGCCAATAGCGTGCTGCGTGGTCCCCTGGTGGTCGGGGAAGGCAGCCGGATAGCCGACTCCTACATCGGGCCCTTCACGTCGATTTCTTATGGTGTCGAGATCAGGGGCAGTGAGATCGAGCACAGCATCGTGCTTGAGAATAGCAGGATCATTGATGTGCGGGGCCGGATCGAAAGCAGCCTGGTCGGCAAGAATGTCACGATCGAGCGACACAGTGCGCCCCCCAAAGCCAATCGGTTCATGGTCGGCGATTACAGCCGCATTGAACTGGAGTAGGAGGGGCCCGCGTGCGAGTGATGATAACCGGCGCCAAAGGCATGCTGGGAGCCGATCTTGCCACCGTGCTCGGCGACGACCATGAGGTGATTGCACGGGACATGGACGATTTCGATATCGCCGACCACGATGCGACGCTGGCGGCGATCCTCGATGCCCGGCCCGACGTGATAGTTCATGCAGCGGCCTTTACCGATGTGGAGGCCTGCGAGGACAGGCGGCAGGAAGCTTTCAGGGCCAATGCTCTCGGTTCGATGAATGTCGCAGCCGGCGCACGCCAGGCCGATGCCTACCTGGTGTACACCAGCACGGATTATGTTTTTGACGGACGCAAGCACGAACCTTACCTGGAAATCGACGAGCCGTCGCCGGTCAATTTCTATGGCGTTACCAAGCTCTATGGTGAGCGGTACGTAAGGGAGTTGACCACCAAGCACCTGATCATAAGGACGTCTTGGCTCTTCGGCCCGAACGGCAGGAACTTCATCGATACAATCATTGCGAAGGCCTCCTCGGGTGCGAGGCTCCAGGTGGTAAACGACCAGCGGGGATGCCCGACCTACACCCGAGATCTGGCAAGGGGCATCAAGGCGGCTGTGGCCGGCAGACTCGAAGGGTTGCTTCACATGACCAACGCCGGAGATGCCACCTGGTTTGATCTGGCGCGGTATGCCCTGGCTCAGGCCGGGATTGAAGCTGAGATTGACCCTGTCCCGAGCGAGCTCTATCCTACCAGGGCTAAGCGGCCGGCTTACTCGGTCCTGGGGAGCCTCGTGATGGGGGCAAGCGGCCTCCAGGCGCTGCCGCCCTGGACCGATGGGGTGAGAGACCACCTTCGACGAAAGGGCATGATCGCCCAAGGAGAGCACTGATGGGGGGGCAAGACGTGAAGCCTGATGGTTGGATTCGCCAGTCCCTTGAGGCGGCCAGCGACGTCTTTCTAAAGACCGCGCTCTCGTGCCACCAGGGGATTGAGGCCGCAGCTGAGGCTGTGACCGAGACCCTAAAGCGCGGCAACAAAGTGCTGCTCTGCGGCAACGGAGGGAGTGCCGCAGATGCCCAGCATATTGCCACGGAGATGACGGTCAAGATGAAGAAGGTGCGCTCACCGATGGCCGCGATCGCCCTTACCACCAACAGCTCTCTCCTGACTGCACAGGCCAACGATCTTGGATTCGACACGGTCTTCTCCAGGCAGATCGAATCGCTTGGCCGCGCGGGTGACGTGCTTATCGCGATAAGCACAAGCGGGATGTCGCCCAACGTCCTTGCGGGTGTAGATGCCGCCAGGAAGATGGCAATAAAGGTGATCGGGCTTACGGGTTGCGGTGGGGGCAAACTGGCCCGCAAGAGCGACATCGCGATCGTTATTCCGTCGGACGAGACTCAGCGGATACAGGAGGCCCACATAGCGGTATGCCACCTCGTCTGCGAGTACGCGGAATCTTGTCTTTTTGGAGAGTAGGCCCGTGGCCGGCGGTGGTGCGTTTCTCGACACGTCGGAGTAGGTTGCGCCGGATCGCACCTGCGAGTTAAGATTCCGGCGACAGAGTGACGATCAAGGGGAAATGGAGACCTGATATGAAAAGCATTGCCCTGAGTTTTCTGAACGTTCTGGTGGGCGCCGGTAAGATGAAGAACTTCATGCTGATCATATTCAGCGTGGTTCTCGGTGTAGGAGGCCAGCTGGCGCTCAAGTACGGGGCCGGCCTCGCCTCTGCCAAAGGTTCCTCGAGAATCGTCCAGTCGCTGGATTCGAAATCGATGCTGGCTTTCTTCCAAAGCGCCGCAACCAACAAGTTCGTGATCCTGGGTTTCATTCTCTATTTGGTGAGCGCCCTCAGCTGGCTGATAATCCTCACGAGAGTCGATCTCAGCCTTGCGTATCCGCTGATAAGCATCGGCTACATACTGATAGTGGTGCTTTCCAGGTACATATTCAACGAGCCGGTAACATCGTTCAGAATCGCGGGAACGGCGCTGGTCTGCGCGGGCGTGGTTCTCTTGATGAGGTCGTGAGTCTTGAGCGAGCACAAGGCGGTATTGATAGGCATAGCGGGTGGGACCGGTTCGGGCAAGACCACGGTCGCCGATATCGTCGGGTCCCGCTTCAAACAGGAGAACGTGATTACCATTCATCACGATTCATATTACTGTGACAGGGGCGACTTGAGTTTCGCTGATCGGGAGAGACTGAACTACGACCATCCGTCGGCCTTCGAGAATGATCTTCTTGTAGCTAATCTGCGCGATCTGATCAACTGGCGGGTGATCGAGATGCCGGTCTACGACTTTGCCACTCACACGCGGCTGGCCCAGCGTCGAGCGGTCCAGCCCGCCCAGATAATCATTCTGGAAGGTATCCTGGTGCTTGCCGACGAGATGCTCCGGTCGCTCATGGACATCAAGATATTCATCGAGGCCGACTCCGACGAGCGGTTCATCAGGCGACTGCTCCGCGACATGAAGGAGCGGGGGCGCGACGCCGACTCGGTGATTGAGCAATATGCCGGAACCGTCAGACCGATGCACCTCCAGTTCGTCGAGCCGACCAAGCGTTACGCCGACATAATCATTCCCGGCGGAGGGCACAACGCGGTCGCTATAGACCTGCTCGTGGTGAAGATACGTGACATCCTGAGGAACAGTGGCGATGCGTAAAGTCGCGGCATATGTCGAATGTATGCGCCCCCCGCAATGGACCAAGAACCTTGTGGTGCTAGCAGGCGTTATCTTCTCCAGAAACATGTTTGTCGGCAGTCTGGCCTTGCGGAGCCTCGAGGCCTTCGCGATCTTCTGTCTGTTGTCGGGCTCGATCTACGTCTTCAATGACGTCATTGACTTCGAGAAGGACAGGGTCCATCCGGTCAAGTGCAGGCGGCCGGTGGCGAGCGGCCGCGTCTCAAGACAGGGTGCGCTCGTCCTGGGAGTGGTTAGCGCTGCCCTCGGGCTCTTCCTGGCCCACGGACTGGGCAGGTCGTTCTTCATCGTGTGCATCACCTACTTCGTGCTGATTTGCCTTTACTCCCTGAAGCTCAAGAACATCGTTGTCCTGGACGTAATGATCATCTCGATAGGTTTCGTCTTGCGCGCCATGGCGGGTGTGGAGGCCCTTAAGCCTCTGGACGCGGGTGTCCTGATGTCGCCCTGGCTGCTGGTTTGTACCCTGTTTCTCGCGCTCTTTCTCGGCTTCAACAAGCGCCGCCACGAACTCGACCTGCTTGCGGCCAATGCCGGTGATCACAGGAGGAGCCTGCTCGAATATTCGAAGGAATTCCTGGACGCGATGATAGCTGTGGTGACTGCCGCAACCGTGATTGCCTACGCGATATATACCATATGGCCGGCGACCGTTGCGAAGTTCCATTCCTCCAATCTGATCTACACCGTGCCCTTCGTGGTCTTTGGGCTCTTCAGGTATATGTATCTTGTTATAGTGAAGAACAAAGGCGGGAGCCCCTCAGAGGTGCTGGTATCCGACCTGCCCATAGTCGCGGACATATTCCTGTGGATAGCGACGGTCGGCATCGTGCTCTATAAGTCCTGACGATGGAACCTAACGGCCTACCTCAATCCGTTACCGCTCTGTGTAACGCCAAGATAAACCTCTTCCTCAGGGTAAAAGCCAGGCGCAGCGACGGTTTTCACGAAATCGAGACTGTCTACCACTCCATAAGCCTGGCCGACATTGTGACCGTGACCCCCAGTAAGACCGGGCTCTCGGTCTCCTGTGATGACCATGCGGTGCCTCGAGACGATTCAAACCTGGCGGTTCGAGCGGCGGCGATGGCGCTCGGAGAAGCTCTCCCGCAGGCCGCTGCCGGGCCGAGCGGCGCTGCCGGCGTTCGCGGGCTCCACATAGATATAGCCAAGCGAGTTCCCATGGGGGCGGGTCTGGGTGGAGGCAGTGCCGACGCGGCAGGGAGCCTGGTTGCGGTTGACCGCCTCTTTGGCCTCGGCCTTACCGCATCGAAGCTTGAGAGGCTGGCTGAGGCGATCGGATCGGACGTTAAGTTCATGGTACGAGGAGGCTGCGCGATCGGTCGGGGGAGAGGCGCGGAACTGGAATGGCTGCCCGCACTTCCTCCTTTGCCGATCGTGGTTGTTGTGCCCGAGTTAACTATAAGCACCGCTTGGGCTTATGAGTCGCTCAAAATGGAGTTGACAAGAGAGGACACCCATCTTACTATGATGGCGGACGCTCTCAGGAAAGAGGACGTCGCCGGCTTGTGCGACCTCCTCGAAAACGATTTTGAGAGGCTGGTTTTCGGAAGATTCCCGATCGTCAAGAGAATCAAGGACGAACTGATTGGCCTGGGCGCACGAGGGGCGCTGATGTCGGGATCGGGTTCGTCCGTGTACGGGATATTTTCAGAGACAGGTGATGCAAAGGCTACCGGCGAGGTCTTGGTGCGGCACGGCCTCAAGGTATTTGTTGCAAGTCTTGCTGTGCGGGGCGTGACGACTCCCAGGTGAGGTATTGCCGCTGGTACGGAGAGGCTCTTGCGAAGAGGGCCTCATGTGGCAGACGTCGGGAGGGCACAATGGTTGTCACATCTGTCAGAGTCACGCCTGTCGGGAAAGACCGACTGCTGGCTGTTGCCAGCGTCACACTGTGCGACTGCTTCGTTCTGCGGGCGATGCGTCTTGTCGACGGCCACCAGCGGAAGTATGTGGCTATGCCGATCAGGCAATCGAAGACGGGAGAGATCTTCGAAGTCTTCCACCCGATCAACAAGCAGACACGGGACGGACTGGAAGAAATCATAGTAAAGGAATATGAGCGGAGACTTGCAGGGGTTTCAAGCGGGCCCGACGGACTGTGTTACCTCGGCAGCAATTGCGCGGATTTCATCATAACTAACGTCCGCGTCAGGTGCTTTGAGGGAGTAAAGCTCCGGGGCTTTGCCTCCCTTGTGGTTGATGATGCTCTTGCGATAACCGGGATCAAGATAATCGCGGGCGAGCGCAAGAGCTTCGTTCAGATGCCTAATGTTAGAAGGAAAAGCGGGAAGCTCCGCGACCTGGCTTTTCCGACGAAGCCCGAGACGAGGCAGCTGATTGAAGAGACGATCTTTCGGGAATTCAAGAAAGCGTTGGAGGGAACGGACGGCAACTGAACGGAACTTAAGGCTGCCTTGGGGCGTCGTCAAGTGGTAAGACACAGGACTTTGGATCCTGCATCGGAGGTTCGAATCCTCCCGCCCCAGCCATAGGTCCCCCGGACTGTTCACTGTAAGAAACTGTTCGCTGTAAGAAAGGGAAGAGCGACCATGAAGATATTCGCAGGCAGGGCAAACAGATCTCTTGCAGAAAAGATTGCCGAGTATCTGGGGACCAAGCTCGGTGATAGTGAGATAAGGAAGTTCTCCGACGGGGAAATATCCATGAAGTTCAACGAGAACGTCAGAGGGGTCGACGTCTTTATCATACAGTCGACCTTCCCGCCCGCGGAGAATCTGCTGGAGCTCTTGATAATGATAGATGCCGCCTCGCGTGCGTCCGCTTCCCGAATCTCGGCGGTCTTACCTTACTACGGTTACGCCAGGCAGGATCGCAAGGACCAGCCTCGGGTGCCGATAACCGCGAAGCTGGTCGCCAATCTGATAACGGTGGCCGGCGCCAACAGGGTCCTTACGATGGATCTTCATGCGGGGCAGATCCAGGGTTTCTTTGATATACCCCTTGATCATCTGTTTGCATCCCCGGTGCTAATTGATTACTTTAAAAGCCTCGGGCTTGCGGACCTGACGGTTGTCGCACCCGACATCGGCAGCGCCCGGATGGCGCGGGCATTCGCCAGCAAGTTGAGGGCGCCCTTTGCCCTGATAGATAAGAGGCGGCCGATGCCTAACGCCGTGGAGGTTTTGAGTGTTATCGGCGATGTCGACGGCCGGAACGTGATAGTGGTCGATGATCTTATCGATACCGCCGGGACCATCGTTCTCGCGGCGAAGGAACTGGCCAAGCGAGGAGCGAAGGACGTTTATGTTGGCTGCACTCACGGGGTTTTCTCGGGAGATGCGCTTTCCAACATAGAGAATTCACCCATAAAGGAGCTCGCGGTGACGGACACGATTCCGCTCAACACCAAAGGGCCCGCCGGGAAGCTCCGGGTGTTATCGGTTGCTGATCTTCTGGGTGAAGCGATGCGGAGGATTCACCTTGGAGAGTCAGTCAGTTCACTTTTCATCTGAGGTTAGGTGGACAACATGGCGACAGTAGGACTTAAAGCGAAGGTCAGAGAGGGTGTAGGCAAGCAGAGTGCGAACAGGGTACGGTTGGCCGGCTTCATACCGGCTGTCCTCTATGGTGAGGGGGAGGAACCGCTCCCGCTTGCGGTCAACTACAAGGAGTTCTATCCGGTTCTCCACACCCGCGCCCGTGAGAACGTGATCCTCGATCTTGCAATCGAAGGGGCCGACCACGGAGACTATAAGGCGATCATAAGGGAGATTCAGTATCATCCGGTCAGGCGGGACATCCTTCATGTGGATTTCCAGCACATCTCCATGACCAAAGAGATTGTGGTCAAGGTGCCGATCGTAGTGGTCGGCGAATCCGTCGGGGTCAAGGCCCACGGCGGCATCCTCGAACACCTCTTGAGAGAGATTGAGATCCAGTGTCTTCCTACCGCGATACCCGATCAGGTGACGGTCGACGTCTCCAATCTCGATATCGGCGACTCGCTCCAGGTCAAGCACCTGATGATCGAAGGCCTTAAGCTGGTGACCGATCCCGACTCCTCCGTGATGACGGTGGTCGCTCCGACCGTGATTGAAGAGGTCAAGGTTGAGGCCGCGGCCGAGGGCGCCGAGGCTGCGCCTGCCGAAGGTGAGGCCGTGGGCGAGGCCGGCGAGAAGAAGGAAGAGAAGGAAGGCAAGGAAGGGCGAGAGGGGAAGGAAGGGAAAGAAGCAAGAGAAGGAAAGCCGAGAGGCAAGGGCGGAGCGGAGAAGTAGGGGTGTGCTTGTCGCATTGGGGCTTGGGAATCCTGGCGAGCGTTACTCGGGGACAAGACACAATGTCGGCAAGGGGGTCGTGGCATATACGATAGAGAAGCTCGGGCTGCGCGCCTCACCCGGCCACGGTGACTACTACTACGCCGAGGACCATTCGAGGGACCTTGCCCTCGTAATACCGGCAACCTATATGAACACCAGCGGCCGGGTTGCCTCCCAGGTGCTCCGGCATTACGGCGCGCCGGCCGAAAGCCTGCTTGTGGTCTGTGACGATTTCAATCTTCCCCTGGGGACGCTGAGGATAAGGAAGCAGGGCAGCGACGGCGGGCACAACGGCCTGGGTTCCATCATATACGAGTTGGGCTCGCAAGCTTTTCCGAGGCTGAGAGTAGGCATCGGCCCCCTGTCAGGTGGCGTTGATCCTGTGGACTTCGTCCTCCTCGGGTTCAAGCCCGAGGAGGAGGCCCTGATTGAAAAGGCTAAGACCGCCGCGGTGGAGGCGTTACTTGGGATTGCTGCCGACGGCCTTGACAGCGCAATGAACGTCTTCAATAAGAGGAATGATACCGACAGCCAAGAGGCTTAGCGCGACGTGGAAATCGGAATCGTAGGGCTTCCCAACGTAGGCAAATCCACTCTCTTCAATGCACTTGCCGAAGCCCAGGCAGCCGCCAGCAATTACCCCTATTGCACGATCGATCCCAATATCGCCGTGGTCGAGGTCAGGGATGAGAGGCTTGATATCCTTGCTCAGCTGGTCAGACCTAAGAAGATCTCGCATCCCTTGCTCAAGTTCGTCGACATCGCGGGCCTCGCCAGGGGAGCATCCAAAGGCGAGGGCCTCGGCAACATGTTCCTATCCCACATAAGGAATGTCGATGCCATAGCTCACACGGTCCGCTGTTTTGCGGATACCAGCGTGATCCACGTCGAAGGCGAGATCGATCCCCAGCGTGACATCGAGATCATCGAGGCCGAGCTTTTTCTTTCCGACATCGAGATCGTCGATCGGAGGATCGCCAAGATACACAACCTCGCCAAGAGCGGCGACGAGCACGCCCGAAAGGAATTGAGCTTCCTCACCTCCCTGAGGGCAATGCTTGATCAGGGCAAACGGTTTGAGGGCGTGGACGCACTGGACCACGAGATTGACGCCGCGCTCAAGGACTTGAAGCTTCTCTCCTCCAAGCCTGTGGTCTTTGTCGCCAACGTCGATGAGAATCTGGGCTCGGCTGCGACACGCGCGCTCCTGGGCAAGGTGGAGAGGCTTGCCCACGACCGGCATTCGGTCGTGATACCGATCTGCGCCAAGCTGGAAGCCGAGCTGGGGGAGCTGCCGGCCGAGGAAGCAGAGGCGTTCCTCAAGGAGATGGGTCTTGATGCCAGCGCGATCCATAGATTCGTAAGAGCTTGCTATGACCTGCTCCAAGTGGTAACATTCTTTACGATTAAGGGTGAAGAAACCCGAGGCTGGACGGTCAAGCGAGGAACAGCAGTCCGAGACGCGGCGGGAAAGATTCACACCGACATGTATGACAAGTTCGTCTGCGCTGAAGCGATCTCGCTTGAGGAATTCAAGGCCTGCGGAGGCATGGGTCCGGCAAGAGAGAAAGGACTTGTGCGAACCGAAGGTAAGAATTATATCGTCAGGGATGGGGACATTGTGTTGATCAAATTTGGAAAGTGAAGGGGGGATAGAATGCGGGAATACGAAACAGTGTTCATCCTGGATCCTACTCTTGATGAGAATCAGGTCAAGGAAGAGACCGACAAGGTCAAGACTCTCATCACGAGCCTGGGTGGCGAAGTCACTAGCGCCGAACCTCCAATCAGAAAGAGGCTTCCGTACGAAATCGGAGGCAAGACCGAAGGGTATTACGCCCTGATAATCTTCAGGACGGAGCCCACCACGATAGCCGAGATGGAAAGAGCCTACAGACTCAACGAACGGGTCCTGAGGCACATCGTCGTGGTTTCGGCCAAGAAACCGGCGGTTCCTGAGGAAAGCAAGGAAGCCAGGGCGTAGGTTGGCTCAAGTGTGGTAGTGGACAGGGGGGTTGACGATGGCTGACGTAAGATTGGCTCAACTCAACAAAGTGTTGCTCAGCGGTAGGCTGACCAGGGATCCGGAGCTGCGGTACACCCCGAACGGAGCATCTGTTTCATCATTCTCGCTTGCGGTAAACAGGGGCTACAAGGGCCAGGACGGCCAATGGAAACAGCAGGTCGCCTTTGTAAACGTGGCGGCGTGGGGCAAGCTGGCGGTGCTCACGAACGAGTACTTGAAGAAGGGCAGCGCCGCGTTTGTCGAAGGCAGGCTCAGCAGCCGCAGCTGGCAGACTGAGGACGGCCAGAAGCGAAGCGCGATCGAGGTAGTGGCCGACAGAATCCAGTTCCTCGATCGGATAGCCAAGCCTGAAGGGATGGAAGAGGAGTTTGTTGAAGCCGGAGAGAGCGGACCGGCACCGGATGCCGACGAAGAGGTTCCGTTCTAGCGGCCGATTATAGTGGAGGTAATAGATGCCGAGGGAAGAAAGACGACGGAGGAAAGTTTGCAGGTTCTGCGCTCACGACGAGACCATGATCGACTACAAGGAGGACCGGAGGCTGTCCCGTTTCATAACCGACCGCGGCAAGATCGTGCCCCGGAGGATATCGGGGACCTGCGCTAAGCACCAGCGGGTACTGACCCGGGCGATCAAGCGGGCAAGGCACGCCGGCATAATTCCTTTCACCTCAGAACAGTTTAGGTAGGGGAGGCCCCGGATGGAACTGATATTGCTTGAGGACGTTAAAGATCTGGGCAAGCGAGGCGAAAGGATCGCGGTCAAGGACGGCTTTGCCAGGAACTACTTGCTTCCGCGGAAGCTTGCTCTGCCGGCCACGCCACGGGGTGTCAAGATGCTCGAGCAGGCGGAGAAGATGCGGACCGTGCGGGAGATTAAGGTCCATAGGGAGGCTGAGGAACTTGCCAAGGCCTTGAACAAGGTTTCGTGCACCGCCGAAGTCCAGGCCGGCGAAGATGACCGCGTTTTTGGGTCGGTCACCAGCGCCGACGTTGGCGAGCTCCTGAAAGCCCAGGGCTTCGACATCGACAAGCGCAAGATCGTGATCGACGAACCTCTGAAGGCCCTCGGCGTCTATACCATCACGGTAAGGCTCCACGCGGATGTTGAGGCCAAGGTCAAGGTTTGGGTGGTGAAGAAGTCCATCTGACCCGTTGGCCTCATTTTGCGGGAATCACCCTGGTGGAAGTCAGGCTGCGGTACCCTAATCTCAGATGATTGGCTGGGGGCAACGCAGCCTGCAAGAGAGAAGTCCGAGCTGAATCCGTTTGATGAGAGTGGGTCTGAAAGAAGGAGGGTCAGGCGTTTGATGGGAACCAAGAGATTAGCTCGCATCGGATTGGCAATCGGCCTTGTGCTTCCGGCGCTGGCCCTGGCGGCCTTTCTCGGCGGCTGCGGGAAGGACAAAGGCAGCGGTGGTCAGACGGTCGCCAGGATCGGCAGCAAGGCGATCACCGAGGCCGACATGCAGTCAAGGCTTCAGGAGATGCCGCCCTTTATGAAGCAGCAGCTTAGTACCCCCGACGGCAGGAAGCGCCTGCTCGATGCCCTCATCGAGGAAGAGTTGGTCTATCGGGATGCTACGGCCATGGGCCTCGATAAGAGCGAGGAATACAGTAAGGAGCTCGAACGAACGAGGCGGGATCTCTTGATACGAGCTTATTACGACAAAGTTGTCGAGGCCAAGGCGGTGCCTTCCGATGCCGAAGTCGAGCAGTACTATAACTCCAACAAGAGCGAATTCATGGTTCCCGAGGGCGTGACCGCCAGGCACATCCTGGTCAAGACCAAAGAGGAAGCTGCCCAGCTAAGGAAGGGACTCGAGAAGGGTGCGGATTTCGCCCAGGAAGCCGGCAAGTACTCTCTCGATGCATCCTCCAAGTCCAGCGGCGGCTTGATCGGGGGACCGATTCAGCGCGGTGCGAACGTGAAGGGGCTGGGGGCCATGCCGGAACTGGTGGCCGCTGCCTTTGAGCTCAAGGAAGGCCAGATGAGCCAACCGATCAAAACCTCCAAGGGATATGACATCCTTCGGGTGGAAAAGCGCACTCCCGAGACCACAAAAAGCCTGGAGGAAGCGCGGAACGACATAGTATCGAAGCTGACGTATTCCAAGCGGAAGACCGTCCGGGATGAGACCATCAATTCTCTGAAGTCGAAGTACAAGGTCGTGTACATGACGGAGTCGGAGCAGGCTTCGGCAGCGCCGGCAACTCCTGAGGAGTTGTTCCGGATGGCCGGTGAGACCGCCGATGGTAAGGACAAGATCAAGTACTACCGGCAATTCATTCAGAAATATCCGACCGACGAGCGGGCCTACGAGGCCAAGTTCATGATCGGTTTCACTCAGGCCGAGGAGCTCAAGGATTACGATGCCGCCGAGAAGGAGTTTAAGGATTTCCTGGCGGAGTACCCAAATACCGACCTGAGCGATGATGCCAAGTGGATGGTCGATAACATGCGGTCGGGTAAGCATCCCGACCTGAAGTAAGGTTGTCCGGGAGGGGTAGGCCGCGTGGTAGAAATGAAAGTGTGGAGGCTGGCGCTCGACGGCAGGACCGATACTCCGGTGGTGGTGCTTCAGGAAGTCAACGGGAAGCGTGTCTTGCCCATCTGGATCGGACGCTCTGAGGCGCGGGCGATCGCCATGGAACTGGCGGGCCAGAAGTTCCAGCGGCCGCTTACGCATGATCTTCTGAAGACCATAATTGATGGCCTCCAGGGTGCGGTCAGGAAGATAGTGATCACCGATCTTAAGGAGAACACCTTCTTCGCCAAGCTCTTTATTGAAAAAGGCGAGGAGATAATTGGAATAGATGCAAGGCCCAGCGACTCGATTGCACTGGCCCTGAAGAGCAAGGCGCCCGTGTTCGTCGCCGAGGAGTTGCTTCGGGAGCAGCCCGCCGAAGAACTTAGCGAGGACGAGAGAGCCGAGGCCCTCAGGAAGTATTTGGACGAGCTAAACCCGGAGGATTTTGGGAAATTCCCGCTGTAGGTTCGGGTCCGGGAGGGGCCGGCCCTGGGGCCGTGCTGCAGAGTGCGGGTTGAGGATCGCGTCCCCTAGGAGCTCCGATTGACAGACTGGAAAACCTTTCTTCATAGCAAGCCTCGGATCGGCAAAGACGTCTTCATTGCAAAGAGTGCCTCCCTCACGGGACGGATCGAGATCGGCGATTATGCCAGCATCTGGCCCGGTGTATCCGCTCGCGGTGACGTCAACGCGATCCGGATCGGTAGGCGCGCCAACATCCAGGACAACGCCGTCCTGCACGTCAACCTAGACACTCCGCTGGTAATCGGCGAGGATGTGACGGTGGGTCACGGCTGTATCTTGCACGGCTGCACCGTGAAGGACCGGTGCCTGATAGGCATGGGATCGGTGATCCTCGACGGGGCCGTGGTAGGCCCCGACGTGGTGATCGGCGCGGGCTCTCTCGTGAAACAGAATGACATCGTCCCTCCCGGCACGCTTTACCTTGGGGTGCCTGCGAAACTCAAGCGGGAACTCACCAACGACGAAATTGCCGCCATCCTTGACTCCGCAAGGATCTATTCGGAATACGCCCTGGAGTATCTGAGATCCTCAGCGAGGTGATCTCTGAAGAAGGACGTGAAAGGAGGGTTTGGTGAGACGGATCCGGGATTCGAGATCTAGTGCGACTTCGGCCGCGCAGCCCTGGCGGTTCACCAAGGCCAGCCTAGCCATACTCGTAGTCAGTGCTGTCTTTGCCCCTGTGACTGCGCATGCCGATCTGTGTTGGGGGGGGCATCCCGCCCCGGAGTGTAAGACCTTTGTTGTGACCGAGGCGGGCCTTGGTCTCCATCTTACCTACGGCGAGAGCGATAACATCGTGCCGTTTGTGGATGCACATCTCGGTCTGATGTTCAACCGCAGTCCGAATACGGCGCTCGGCGGAAGCCTTGTGCTTCGGGGTGACTGGGACGCTGCGCGCGCAGGAGTGGCCTTCCGCTACCGGAGATGGTTGACTCCCGAGGTCGGTCTGGACGTAATCCCGGAAGTACTACGGTCTGACGGGTTAAATGGGGCGATTGGGGTTGGGCTCACGTATCGCGACATAGTCGCAGCCACCTTGGGGACTGAAGTGGTGAATCGGAGGCACGGGGGCACGCGCCTGTGCCCGTATCTGGGCGTCCGCTGCGGCAGCTGGGCATCCCCCATATTAGTGGTGGTACAGATTGTTGGCATACTCGTGTATTTCTTGTCTTCCATGTCTGCCGATACGTGGTGAATCCTGATGATCCCGCGGCCTCACGCCGTCACCTGGAGCGTCACCCGGGGTAACGAAGGTGTGCCAAGCCTCTTCTCCACGCAAGATTCTGGGTTGACTTTTGCCGCCGGTCCCCGTATAAATGAAACCTCATACCAGATTCATTTCAGATGAGGGAGGATACTGCAGCAGGTGGCGCGAGAAGCCAGGTCGGTGTGGTTCAAGCCTCGTGATCCCGCAAGCTTCCACAGTGAGGCCAACCTCCTCACATATGTGCGCCTTGTCGCCTGCCTCGTCTTCTTTGTGCTCGCCGTCACGGAGCAGCGGGAGCTCTATAACTTCATCGGCATCCTCATCCATTGGATCGGTGATGTGGTGGACGGTAAGGTTGCCCGCGTTTTCAAGCAGGAGACCATCTTCGGCGCAGAGATCGACATCATCGCCGATCGGGTGGAAGCCATATTCTTCTATGTGAATTTCCTTTTCTTTCATCCTATCCTCTATTTGCCCGTCGTGATCTACCTAGTCGATTTCGCGTTCATAGATTTCTACCTGAGCAACCAGTCCTTCAAGTTCGGCATCATCTCACCTAACTACTTCTACAAGGTCGATGATGTCGTTTTTCGTCTTAACTACAGCTGGACAGCTAAAGTTATGAACTCAGCCGTGGTCGCCGGGATGCTCATCTTCTTACCGAAGGTGCACGTTGGGCTCACCATCGTGGCGACCTCTGTCCTTGCCGCGGGCTTGATCGGGGTGAAGATCTACTCGATCTATCGCCTGTATCGAAGACCGGGGCACCCGCCACTGGTGGGTGGACCTGCTGGAAACGAAGGAAGCCCGGCATGAGTCTCGCCCGCAACCTTGCAATGGCCTGCCGCGGGGCCGCGAATCTTCTCGCGAAGCGCCCCGTCTGTGTCTCGTTTGAGGTCACCCACGCCTGCAACGCGCGGTGCAAGCACTGCCATCTTGGAGGCCAGGTTGAGGAGACCAGAATCGAGCCCCGCCGCTACGGCGAGCTGCGCCGCGAGCTCAGGCCGTTGGTTGCGTTGGTCTCGGGCGGTGAGCCGCTGCTTCGCAGTGACTTGGAGGACATCATCCGGGAAATCGGGCAGCCAAACCGGGAGCCCTTGATAGCTCTCACCACGAATGCCGCCCTGCTCACCAGCGAGAAGTACTATGCCCTGCGCCGGGCCGGTGTGGACGAGTTTTCGGTGTCCTTCGATTACCCCGATGAGCGTCACGACGAGTTCCGGGGCATTCCGGGCCTCTTCAGGAAGATTGAGTCCTTGGTCCGTGATCTTGCCGAGAATGGCGAGTGCGCCATAACCCTATCCTGCGTCATCCAGCGAGACAATTTCCGCGACATTCCCCGCCTGGTTGAGACCGCCCGCGACTGGGGCATGCTCGTGAATCTCAGCACCTATACGTGGCTCCGCACTGGCAACAAGGATTACATGCTTCGCAAGGAGGATCTTCCCGAGTTCCGGCGGGTCCTGGATAGCCTATCGCAGTTCAGGAAGCGCGACGGTACCGTCACCACCTCCGATTACATCTTTGGGAAGATGGTCGAGTATTTCACAAATGGCGGGCTACCGAACTGCCTTGCCGGCGAACGCTTCTGCATCGTCAATGCCGACGGAACGCTTTCCCCGTGCGGTCTCATCATGCGGGACTATCGTAGTCTCGAGGATGTGCAGCAAAGGTTCTCCAAATCCAACGCCTGCGTCGACTGCTACACCAGCATCCGCGCCGGGACCGAGCGCCCGCTGCGGTATCTCATCACCGACAACCTTAAGCGCCGCCGCTGAGGTGAAGTTTATGCCGACCGAATCGACCGGTGCAATCGGCAAGACCGGATTGGAAACGTTCCCGGCTCCGGAGACCAAGCCTTGGTCCGCGCGGCTCAAGGCGATTATTTTCGCTGCCGAGCTGGCCTTCGTTGTGGGCCTCCTGGTCTTCTGGCTCAGCTCAGAATCGGCCCGTGCAAGCCAGAACCTCTGGTTTCTCTTCCTTTACTGCTTTCCGGCACAATTCATTGTCGCGACGGTGCCTATTGAGCCCGTTCTCCTCTATTTCAGCAGGTTCCACCCGCCGCTTACGATCTGCCTGGTTTCCCTCGCGGGCACAATCCTGGTCGAGATCCTCAATTATACCATGTTCAAATACGTTGCGGACCTGAAGATCCTCCAAGGAATGCTCGAGAGTCGGATCGTTCGCAAAACCTTGCTTTGGTTCAAGAAGGCCCCTTTCGCGGTTCTCTGGGTGGCCGGTTTCACGCCCATCCCCTTTTACCCATGTCGGTTCTTGGTCGTCCTGGCCCGGTATCCTCTATGGAAATACATCCTCGCCGTTGCGACCTCGCGCACGCCCCGGTTCTATATCCTCGCCGTGTTCGGCAAAGCGGTAGGAATGCCTAACTGGGTTCTGCTTGTCATCTTCGTCGTTTTCGTGATTGTTGGCCTCATCACGGTCATGAGGAAAGTTCTCAAGAGGAAGCGCGTCGAACACCAATGACCCTCAGGGTCCGTTGTGCCAATCCGGCCGGTATGTGGATGTAGGAATCGGCTTGTCAATCCAGGTCGACCCGGATTGAACCTGTCTTCTCATCGAAAGCGATGCTGCTCGCCCTTCCTGATCTTGGGAAGATGCGCGCGGTGTGAGGGCAGTTTTCCAGAAGACGCAAGTCGAATTCCCCGTTGGCGTCCGTTGTGGTTTCCAATGTGCCGTCCACAATGACAAGAACGCCCTCACCCGGCATGCCCGCCTCGGTAACGCGCCCCCGGACGGAGAACGTGGCCTTTTCGTCGAGGCCGAGGAATCGAAGGATTGAGCATAGCAGGGCGTAGGAGCGCATCCACACTTGGTGAGGTTCTGAGAGCACCGCATCCTCGCCGATGGTTCGCGGAGCAACAAAGGTGATCTTGACTGCGGGGCAGCTGGTCTGCCGTATGACGTATTCAGCGTTGTCAGCTACCGGAACCTCATAGCCGAATGAGGACTTCATCTCCTCCTGGAGAAACTTGGAAAGGCTAGCTCCACCGGTGCTTGTCGGGTAGCGGCCGACCACCGCCCCTTGGGTTTCGCCGACCTCGTGGGCAACGGAGATCAGCAGGGCGGACGGGTGAGATTCAACCTCGGCCACCCGCTCTTCCTTGGCAACGTTCCGGTCACTCTCTCGCGTGACATGCGCGTTGATGCCCACAGATTGCAGCAGCCTCTGGAGTTTCTTGGCCACAGCAAGATTCAGATTCGACGCCGTGATACCGGTGGGACCGACCCAACCGGTTGCCTCGCCACCACCCTCGGCATCTATTGCCACGGAAATGTCGCGGGCAAGGCCGCGATAGAATCCGTCAAGGCGGATTGTCGGGTAGTGCGTATCGTCGAGACGTGCGGAGCTTGTTTTGAACCCGAGCTTGGAGGCGCTCAGGGCATGGATCTTCTCTTCGGAGGCGATCACAAAGAAGCCGTCCTCGTCGGTGGCGGCAGATCTGCCGGAAGCGCTATCGACGGCGGCAGGCGAAGTTTCGGGTTTGATATCCTCGCCGCGACCGACAACCGTCGCTCCTCTAAGAGGTTCGCCCTCACTATCGACAACGAAGCCCGAGATGTAGTGAGGTATACTCCCGCCGGCCCCGGGCTGAGATGGCGAAGGCTCTTTCTCGTTGGCTCTTGAAGCTGTCGGCGAGGCAGGAGGGAGGCTTGCACCAAGCTTCATGGTTGCCGCAAGGCCGCCACACTTCACGGCGATCTCCTTTTCCCTCAAAGGAAGATCCCTGCCCACGAAAACCGAAGCTCTTCCTGATCTCGTCGCTCGGGTCGTAGACCCGGTCTTCCACGAGAAGACGGCCGAAGTAGAATCCGCGACAGGATTGCAGTTGTGATCAAGGACAAGGGCTGTCACCTTCTGCGGATAGCCTTCCGCCGGGACCTCGGGATCGACCATGACCTCAATAAGGGCGGGGTCGGTGTGAACCTGGAATCGGGAGGTTGCCTTGCGGCTCGCGTTCCCGCTGAAGGCTCTGCCGCTCGCGCGGATCGTGTGTTTTCCGCCTCTCAGAGGGACCGCAGGTGCTGCCACAAAGCGATTGAGAAAGGCCCGCGCCGCCTGCAGGCTCTCATCATCGATCCGGATGTCGACAGTCGAGACATCAACTATGGTCTTATCGTCGAACACGACCTCGATCGTCGGCAGTTCGCTCTTGGCTTCCCCGGCCGGCGCGACTCTCACTATCTGCGGCACTCCCCTGGAGAAGTAATCCACTATCCCAAGAAAATAGGCGGCTGCCTCGAGCCATTGCTTCTCGGCAATCTTGATCTCATTCTCAACTTCGGGATTGGTGATGAACGACGGCTCGCACAGGACAGCAGGGCAAGCGAGGTTCCTCAGCACGTAGTAATTGCCGGCCACGATCCGGCCCGTGTCCTCGCCGAGATTCTGAAGAAGGTGCCGCGCGATCGCTCGAGCAATGTCCAGCGACGGCCCGTCGTCGCCGAACTTGTAGTAGACCTGGACCTCATTGAAGGCTGGATCGCGCCGGAGGTCGGCGTTGTGATGAAGCGATATGAAAACGTCGGGATCGATCTTGCCGGCAATCTCGACACGCGCCCGAAGATCGTCCCTGAGGCGAAGTGAATCACCGCCCACGAAATCCATGTCGATCCTTCGCGTGAGCGTGACCCGGGCTCCGGCTTTCTCAAGCAGAGCCGCCAGGTGAAGCGCCACGCCGAGATTGACGTCGGCCTCATCCGTGCCCGAGATTCCACGGGCGCCTCGGAACGCGCCTCCGTGTCCGGGATCGATCACGATCTTCCTTGCCTCGAGGCCCGAAAGGTCGAGCCCCTCAAGCGGTTCTCTCAGACCCTCGTAGAAACGCTTGATCGTCGGCTTGGGGCCCGGCGCGCATCCGAGCATGCAAAAAACCACCAGAATCGCCATCGTCGTAATCTGGAACTTGATCAACGCAATCTTCTCCTTTAATACGCAAAGGGTTACAAACTTATTATCAGAATGCTATGCACAAATTCAACACAATTTATTGAAATCTATTGACTTGACGGATCAGCAGGGTTCTGTTAAATTGGCAAAAAATAAGGAGGTTGCGGCAAAAGTGGCAAACGGGCCTAAAGCGGAGCTTCTGCGGGCGATCCCGTCGGTGGAACGCCTGCTGGGGGACCCAGCGATTGTGGGCCTCGCTGATAGCTTGCCACGATGGATTGTGGTGGACGCGGTGCGGGACGTGCTGGCTGAGACCAGGCAAGCCATAACCGAGGGCCGAGTCGCCAAAGCGCCGGAACCGGACGATCTTGCTGAACAGGTCAGAGTGAAAGCTCGCATCCTATCACAGCGCGGAATCCGCAGAGTGATAAATGCGACCGGGGTGGTGATCCACACCAATCTCGGCAGATCGATCCTCGCGGAGGCCGCGATCGCCGCGGTCAAGGAAGTTGCGCGATCCTATTCCAGTCTCGAATTCGACTTGGTTGAAGGAACGAGGACCTCGAGGACAGCAACCATCGATGCTCTCGTCTCCCGTGTCGCCGGCTCCGAGGACGGGTTTGCGGTCAACAACAATGCAGCCGCACTCCTCCTGGCTATGAACACGCTGGCCTTCGGTAAGCAGTCGATTGTCTCCCGTGGAGAGCTGGTGGAAATCGGCGGATCCTTCCGGCTTCCCGATGTGATGGAAAAGAGCGGCACCGAGCTGGTCGAGGTGGGCACCACCAACCGGACGCGGCTCCAAGACTACGAAGCCGCAATCACCCAAGCGACCGCAGTGATTCTCAAAGTCCATCATTCCAATTTCGCGATGACCGGATATGTCGAGTCTCCTTCACGCAGGGAACTTGCGGGTCTCGCGCACGGGCACGGGCTCGTCCTGATCGAGGATCTCGGCAGTGGTGCGCTGGTTGACCTATCAACGATGGGGATCCCCAGGGAGCCGATGCCCGAGGATTGCATCGCCGACGGAGCCGACGTGGTGACCTTCAGTGGAGACAAGCTGCTGGGAGGGCCGCAGGCAGGCCTTATCGTTGGCAAGCAGAGTGCGATCGAGAAGATGAAGCTCAATCCGCTCGCCAGAGCGCTTCGCCTTGATAAGATGACCCTTGCTGCCCTGGAGGAGACCTTGCGGCTCTATCTCGAACCCGACAACCTGCCCCAGATGATTCCGACTTTGAGGATGCTGGCATGCCCGCTTGGCGATCTCGAGCATCGCGCGAGGCGCGCAGCCGAGACCCTGGCGCCGAAGCTGGGGAAGGCGTTCAAGGTTGGGGTCGCTAGATCCACTTCTCAGGTTGGCGGAGGCTCGCTTCCTCTGGCCGATCTCGAAACCTGCGTTGTGAGCCTGGAGGCGAGCGAGCACTCCGCGGATGAGATCATCGACATCTTAAGACGGTGCGAAGTGCCGATCATAGCAAGGATAGTTGAAGGCAGAGTCTACATAGATTTCAGGACGGTCCAGCCCGGTGAGGACGACCTGCTTACCCGGCAGGTCACGACGGCGTTTGCGGGGGGGGGGAATAATCAGGGGGGAAGGCCGGCAGGATAGGCGGGAGCGAGAGAGGAGCTGATATCAGGTGATTGTTAGCAGGATCGAGATGGTCGGATTCAAGTCGTTTGTGGACAAGACCGTCGTCGACTTGGAATCGGGGATTACCGCAGTGGTCGGCCCCAACGGGTGTGGTAAGACCAACATTTGCGATGCCATAAGATGGGTGCTGGGTGAGGAGAACGTACGGCTGCTGCGGGGCACCCGTGTCGAGGATGTGATCTTCGCGGGGACCGCGCTGAGGAAACCCGTCGGCTTCGCCGAGGTTTCGCTCACACTCTCCGATGTCCGGGATTGCCTCCCGGTGGAGTACAACGATGTAACAATCACACGCCGCTTTTACAGATCGGGCGACAGCGATTTCTTGATTAACAATGTTCCATCTAGGCTCAAGGACATCGTCGACCTCTTCCTTGGTACCGGCCTGGGGAGGCGTGCTTATTCGGTGATGGAACGCGAAATGATCGAGTGGATTCTGGATGACACCTCGGGGCAGCGCAGGAAGATCATCGAGGAAGCCGCCGGGATCAGCAAGTACAAGTCGCGCCGCAGGGAAACCCAGAGCAAGCTGGAGCTCACCCAGCGGGATCTCGAGCGTGTCCACGACCTGATAAGCGAAGTCGAACGCAGGGTCGGCCAGCTTGCTCGGCAGGCCGCCAAGGCAAGACGTTACGAGCGGCTGACCGATCGCATCAAGCAGGTCGCCACCTATGCTTCGGCCCAAGAATACGACTCGATGAAGAAGCGTCAGGGTGAAGTGGCGAAGGACCAGGAAACCATAGATACCAGTATGGCCGAGCAAGCCGGCCGGATCTCAACGCTTGAGGCGGAGATCGAGAATTCCCGGCTTGCGATCGTGGGCCTCGATGAAGAGATAAACCAGCAAGGCCGGCGGATCGCCCGGACCACTCAGGAGACTCAGAAGCTGGAGAGCGACAAGGGCGTCCTGGCTGAGCGCGCTCGATCGATCGATGAGAGACTTGCCGAGCTGGCTCGAGATAGAAGTGAGAAGCAGGGTCTCGTCAAGGCCAAATCCGATCTGGCCGCTGCCAAGACCGGGGAAGCGGGTGAGACCGCCCGGCGAATCGAAGGGCTCTCCAAGACCTATCGCGAGCTTCAGGATGAATACCGGCGGCTTGACGCGGAGCTGAGATCGCGGAGAGAGGAATCGGTGGCCTCCGCGAGGAAGCGCCTTGAAGACATGAAACGCACCATAGATGCGGCCTCCTCGCTCACCGAGATGCGGGCCCGGAAGGGTCACCTGGAGGAGACGCTCGAGAAGTCCCTGGCCAAGCGCGGGGCGGTGGTAGGCCGCCTGAAGGACCTGGATGAGGAGATCGAGTGGGCCGGGGGTGACCTCAAGAACCTCAGCGCTGCCTTCGCGGCCGAGGGGATCGCCATCGACGATCTCGCACGCGTGATTGACGAGGTGACCCACAAAGTTGATCTGATAAGGGACGAGCTCCAGAAACTTGCCGAGGAAGGAGCGCGGGCGTCGTCACGCCACGATCTCTTCAAGGAATTCATGGAGCGCTATGAAGGGTATGAGAACGGTGTCCGGGCGCTGATGCAAGGCGAGACTGAGCGCCGGGGCGTACACGGGGTCGTTGGCGACATCGTGCGGTGCACCGAGCCGCGTTTCGAGCCGGCGCTTGCTGCCGCTCTGCATAACGCCCTTCAGTATGTGATTGTGGACGGCAAAGAACATGCGATCGACTCGGTCCGCATGCTCAAAGCAGAGAAGAAGGGACCGGCCACGCTACTCTTACTGGATAGAATTCCCGAGGGCAGGGGCGGGTCTGCCGATCCCGGTGGGGAAGGCATCATGGGCAGAGTTACGGATTTTGTCGACTGCGAACCCAGATACAGAGGGGCCATCGAATATCTGCTCCGGGACTTTGTGATTGTGGAGGATCTCGACCGGGCCTTTACGCTCTCCAGGCAAGAAGGCAACGGCGACCATGACTACGTTACCCCCGACGGCGATGCGGTGCTCCGCGGCAACATAGTGAGGGCCGGCAGCAACGGGGACTCTTCGGGCGTCTTCATAGGCCGGAAGCAGAAGCTGTGTGAGCTCGCCGACCGGGTCGAGGCTCTGAGGAAGCTCTCCGAGGAGCAGGAAAGGGGCTTCGAGGAGTTGCGTGCGAGCCGGGCGGCCTTACAGGCCGAGCGTGAGGCAAAGCAGAAGAGTCATGAGGACGGGAGACGATCGCTTACCGATCTGGAGAAGCTGCTTGAAAGCAGGATCGCGGAGAGAGACTTACTCGAGAGATCGCGCCAAGAACTTGACGGCGAGATTGAGCGTCTCCGGAACCTGATTGGAGCGGCCGATCAGGAGATCGCGAACCTGGCCCGCGATCCAGGTCTTCCGTCGACCGACCAGGCTGACCTCTTTTCCAGGGTTGAGAGTCATGACGACCTCGAGCAGCAAGTGGACGCCCTGGGGCGGCGGCTTGAGGAGACCAACGTGGAGATGTTAAGGCTGGAGGCGGCCGGGAGCTTCATAAACGACACCATTGCGCGCGTGAAGGGCGAAATCGAGGCCGTGGATAGGGAACTCGCCGATCTTGATCAGATCGAGCGGGAAATGGTCGAGAAAAAGCGACAGCTTGCGGAGGGCCATCAGAAACTGGTTGCCGAGATCCATAGACTGCTCGGGGCCTTGAGCGATCTTGAACGCCAGCGGAACGACGTGGTTGCGAAGAAACGCGATCTCGAAGTGGCGGTTGAGGGTGCGCGCGGCCGGATCAGGACTGCCCACGCCGAGAGAGAGCAGTTTCTTTCCGCCAGGCAGTCTCTCCAATCGGAACTTAATCTTCTCGGGGTCAAGTGCGATACCCTCAAGCAGCGGATGCTCGAGGAGTACGAGATCGATATCGATTCCATCGATTTCGAAGGTCTCGAGGCGATCGACAACTGCGAAGACGAACTGAGAAAGCTCAGGGATCACCTGCGGAATCTTGGGCCGGTCAATCTCGTGGCGCTTGAGGAATACGACGTCGAGAAACAGCGCTATGACTTCCTTAAGGCCCAGCGCGACGATCTGGTGAAGGCCCGTGAGAGCCTGGATGAGGCGATCCTCCAGATCAACAAACGCGCCAGGGCTGAGTTCACCGATACCTTCGCCAAGGTGCGACAGGATTTCCGCAAGAACTTCCAGACTCTCTTCGCGGGGGGCGATGCCGACTTAAGGCTCCAGGACGAGAATGATCCGCTGGAGTCGCCGGTTGAGGTCCTTGCCCAGCCGAGCGGCAAGAAATTGGATCACATCTCGCTCCTGTCCGGTGGGGAACGTGCCCTGACGGCGATCGCATTCATCTTTGCCGTGTACTACACCAAGCCAAGCCCGTTCTGTCTCTTGGATGAGGTGGACGCCCCGCTTGATGATGCCAACGTGGTGCGATTCATCAATCTGCTTAAGAATTTCTCAGGCAGAACTCAGTTCTTGATGGTAACTCACAACAAGAGAACCATGGAAAGCGCATCGAGTCTTTACGGCGTCACCATGCAGGAGCCCGGGATTTCGCGGATCGTCTCGGTCAAGTTGGAGCGTGCCAAGGAGGCGGTTGCCGGAACGCCGGGAGCTTGATAGCCGTGGTCGATATCTTCTCCAAGAGATTCAAGATCTTCAAGGCCGGCCTCAAGAAGACCAGTGAAGCCTTAACCGGCGGACTCACCCGCATCCTGAGCTCCGGCGGGGATAAGAGCAAGATCCTCGAGGACATTGAGGAGCTCCTAGTGGGCGCCGATGTTGGAGTCCGCACGGCAGGCGAGATCGTAGAGCGCGTCAAATCGGGTCAGGTGCCGCCTGACGCCGACGCCATAAGAGACTCCATCAAGCAGGAGATTGTACGGATACTCCACTCGGCGGAGCCGTGCGCCGCGGCCTCCGAGAGCACGCCCCGCGTGGTCATGGTTGTGGGCGTCAACGGCACGGGCAAGACCACAACTATTGCCAAGCTTGCCCATCGCTACAAGAGTGAAGGGAAGAGCGTCCTCTTGGCTGCGGCAGATACCTACAGGGCCGCCGCGATCGAACAGCTGGAAGTCTGGGCCGGCCGAGTAGGCGCCGCTGTTGTTAAGCACAAGCTCGGGGCAGATGCCGCCTCGGTGGCCTACGATGCGTGCACGGCGGCCAAGGCCCGCGGGACGGACGTGGTGATCATAGATACCGCCGGAAGACTCCAGACCAAGAAGAACCTGATGGAGGAGGTCTCCAAGATCGGTCGGGTGGTGGGCAAGGTGGTCGAGGGTGCCCCCCAAGAGGTTCTGCTTGTTCTGGATGCGACCACCGGGCAGAACGCGATTTCCCAGGCTCTGGCCTTCTCCAAAGCCTGCGGCGTCACCGGCATCGTGGTCGCGAAATTGGACGGCACTGCCAAGGGCGGCATCGTTGTCGCGATCGCCAAAGAGCTGGGCATACCGATTGACTACATCGGGACCGGCGAGTCTCTTGAAGATCTCGAGACCTTCGATGCAGCAGCTTTTGCGGAGGCTCTGCTGGGGTGAGCTTGTTGGGGGCCCAGGGGACACCCGGAACGGCCGTTGGTCCGGATCCCCGGCAGGTGCCAACACTTGAGTGCGACGGGCAATCTGTAGTTGACACCTTGCGGTCGGTGTGTTAACTTCGAGCGTGAAATAGGGGCCTTCGGGGCGGGGTGAAAGTCCCCACCGGCGGTTAGAGCCCGCGAGCGGTCCAGACGCTGGACCGCAGACCCGGCGAAATTCCGGGGCCGACGGTAGAGTCCGGAAGGGAGAAGGTTCTGGTGAAGTGTGTGTGAACCCGAAGGCCGACTTCGGGTTTTGCGTTTTTGGGGGCCGGCCGCGGGATCACGAGTGAGCTAGCTACGAAAGAAGGCTTGCGTGCGAACCAGGGGACCCTGGCAGGAATGGCAGCACGGCGTGATGAGGACCGCCCTCGAACTTGCTCGCTTGGGCAAGGGCAAGACCTATCCCAATCCTGCGGTGGGAGCGGTTCTCGTTAAGAACGGTGAGATTGTGGGCCGCGGCTTCCACCGGGGGTGGGGCCGGGATCATGCCGAAATCGAGGCGATCAAGGATGCCGGCAGACGCTCCCGAGGCGCGGACCTTTATGTCAGTCTCGAGCCCTGCTGCCATTTCGGGCAGACGCCGCCCTGCAGCGAGGCCGTCAAAGGAAGCGGCATCAGGCAGGTCTTAACATCGACGCTCGATCCCAACCCTCTGGTCAATGGAGAAGGAATCAAGGCCCTTGCGGCTGCGGGCATTCGCGTCGACGTCGGCCTGGAGGCTCAAGCGGCGACCGCGCTTAACGAAGCCTACTTCAAGTTCATGAAAACGGGGAAGCCTTTTGTCACTCTGAAGGTGGCTCAAACGCTTGACGGCAAGATCGCGACGTCCACTGGAAATGCGAGATGGATCACATCGATGGCCTCCCGGAGGCGAGTCCGAGCCTTGCGGGCTGAGGCTCAGGCAATCATAGTAGGGGCCAGAACCGTGATCCTCGATGATCCCACGCTGCTACCCGAGCCCCGAAGAGCCGGCCACTACTATCGGTGTGTTCTGGATACCTATCTTTCAACGCCGCCGGGAAGCGCTCTCGTGAGGAGCGCCGGGGAATTCCCCTTGGTCGTCTTCTCGGGGAAGCCCGATCGATGGCACGCCAAGGAATTCGCCAGGCGAAGACACCGGCTGGAGCGAAGCGGCGCAATTGTCGAGCCGGTAAGGGTGGCTCGCCCAGGGATGCTTGATCTCAAGGACGTTGTCGATACTCTCGCAGCGATGAAAACGATGCATATCTGGGTCGAAGGCGGCAGTGCCGTTTTTACGTCTTTTCTTAGGGGTGGGCTGGTCGATAGGATGATCGCTTTTGTCGCCCCGCGAATTATGGGTGGGGGCAAGAGCCTGGGATCTTTCGGCGACCTGAGGGTGAGGGTACCGGATGACTGCCGGGATTTCAAGATCGAGGCGCTTGAATGCGTGGGCGGCGATCTTATGGTCACCGTTTATCCCCTGGGGACCCGGCCGGTGGGGAGCAAACTGCGCAAAGGCGGCGGTACAGGCGCGAGCCCGGGAAGGAGGCGCCGTGTTTAGCGGAATCGTTGCCGAGGTCGGCAAGGTTACCGGGATTGCCAGACGGGAAGGGACCGTCTGCTTCACGGTTGCTGCTCCCGAGGTTGCACCTCAGCTCAAGCCGGGAGCAAGTGTCGCTGTAAACGGCGCATGCCAGACGGTGACAGGCGTAAGAGAACGGGAGTTCTCTTGCGATTCGGTTGCCGAGACCCTGAAGAAGACCAATCTCTCGCTGCTCGCCATGGGCTCGCCGGTCAACCTGGAAGCGGCACTTCGCCTGGGAGATCGGATCTCGGGTCACCTGGTCTCCGGGCACGTGGACGGGACGGGCACTGTCAGGGCCAAGCGCAGCGTCGGACACAATAACTACGATTTCGCCGTGCAGGTGCCGGACGACTGCCGCATCTACGTTCGCGAGAAAGGATCGATAAGCCTGGACGGCGTGAGCCTCACCGTGAAGGCGGTCCGCGGCTCCATGGTCGAAGTCACGGTGATACCGTTTACCCTTGAGGGCACAATTATCAGGAACTGGCGGGTTGGGAGCGTGGTCAATGTGGAAGTGGATCAGATTGCGAAGTATCTGAGTCCGAAGCCTGGGACAAAGTGAGGTGGGAAGGGTGAAAGCATTCGACACAATCGAGGAAGCGGTCGGGGACATCCGGGACGGTAAGATCGTGATCGTGGTCGATGACGAGGATCGTGAGAACGAGGGTGATTTCATTCAGGCCGCCGAGAAGGTAACGCCGGAGGCCATAAACTTCATGGCCAAGTACGGCCGGGGACTGATCTGCGTTGCGATGACCAAGCAGAGGCTCGACGATATCGGCGTCACTCCGATGGTGGTCGATAACACGTCCAAGATGGGGACTCCGTTCACAATCTCGGTCGACGCGGTCCGCAACACCACGACCGGCAGCTCGGCGCACGATCGAGCGGTCACAATAGCTACTCTCGTCGATCCGGCGACCAGGCCCACCGATCTCGCTAAGCCGGGACACATATTTCCGTTGCGGGCGATGGATGGCGGAGTCCTGCGCAGGGCAGGTCACACCGAGGCAGTAGTGGATCTTGCAAAGCTCGCCGGGCTCTATCCGGCGGGTGTTCTGTGCGAGATTATGGACGAGGACGGCAAAATGGCCCGAGTTCCGAGGCTCTTGGATATCGCCGGGGAGCACGGCCTCAAGATCGTAACGATCGCGGATCTGATTGAATCCCGAAGAAGGCGCGAGGTCCTGGTCAAGCGTATCGCCAAGACCCGGCTGCCCAGCAAGTACGGCGATTTCGATCTCTATCTCTACGAGAGTGAGGAAAGCGATCACCACCATGTCGCGCTCGTCAAGGGCGACCCGGCCAAGGCGGGCAAGCCTCTGGTCAGGGTGCACTCCCAGTGTCTTACGGGCGACATCTTCGGTTCCCTGAGGTGCGATTGCGGCGAGCAACTGGGCAAGGCTCTGAAGATGATCGAAGCCAGCGGTGCCGGCGTTTTCCTTTATATGCGCCAGGAGGGACGCAGCATCGGCTTGGCAAACAAGATAAAGGCATACGCGTTGCAGGACCAAGGCCGGGACACCGTGGAAGCCAACGAAGATCTCGGTTTCCCCGCCGATCCTAGAGACTACGGCATCGGCGCTCAGATTCTAGCCGATCTGGGCCTCACCAAGATCCGGCTCTTGACCAACAACCCACGCAAGATCGTGGGCCTGGAGGCCTATGGGCTCGAAGTGGTGGAACGAGTGCCGATCGAGATCTGTCCCAATCCCAACAACGCCGATTACCTGGCGACAAAACGGGCGAAGCTGGGTCACTTGCTGGAGAATATCTCAGTTGACGAGTAGGCGGCTGAGAAGTACCGGGGGAGCCGCGGAGACCGGACCGGAGACAGAAGAGCAGAGACCGAAGATCGGATGAGAGACCGGAGAGGAGGCGCAGTATGGCCAAGGTGTTCGAAGGTGTGCTTGACGGCAAAGGCAGGAAGTTTGCGATTGTGGTGAGCAGGTTCAATGAGGCAATCTCGGTTAGGCTGCTGGACGGGGCCCTCGATTGCCTCCGCAGGCACAATACCGAGGACGATGCTATTGAGATCGCCTGGGTGCCCGGCTCATTTGAGATTCCGCTGGCGGCGCGCAAGCTGGCAGACGGGGGCGGCTACGATGCGGTGATTTGCCTCGGCGCCCTGGTGCGCGGTGCAACTCCCCATTTCGATATAATCGCCCACGAGGTCGCCAAGGGAATAGGGCGGGTCGCCGAGGACACCGGTGTCCCGGTGATATTCGGGGTGATCACGGCTGACTCGATCGAGCAGGCTATTGAGAGATCGGGAGGCAAGAGCGGCAACAAGGGATGGAATGCAGCTCTGGCGGCTCTCGAGATGAGCAATCTCTTTGCAAGCATGAAGCGGAAGTCACGGTAGGTCATCGGATCTACTTGAGACCAAGAACTGGGTGGAACCGCGCCTGCACAAGGAAGCTACCCAGGCCTGGAGAAGGCAGGCGCGGGAGAACGGAAGCGGACAGTGAAACAGAGGGATTCATTAGCGCAGCTACGACGCCACGCCCGGGAGGTGGCACTCAAAACCCTCTATGAGGCCGAGATGGGCGACCTCAGCCCGCAGGAGGCCGCCGGGAGGGTAACCCGGAGGCTCAGGCGGCCCGAAGAGCGCAAGTTTGCCTTGACTCTTGTCAATCAAACACTTGAGAATCTGGCGGAGATTGATAAGATAATAGCGGAGGTCGCCGAGAACTGGGATCTTTCGAGGATGGCGGTGATCGACAAAAACACACTCCGGCTGGGTGTGGCGGAGATCCTGTTTTGCGGCGTGCCGGCTAAGGTGGCCATAAACGAGGCTATCGAGGTTGCGAAGAAGTTCTCTACTGAAAACTCGGGCAGGTTCGTGAATGGCATTCTGGATAAAGTCGCAAGGATGAAGCGTGCGCTACGTAATGATATCTGACATACATGCCAACCTGGAAGCTCTTGAGGCTGCCCGGGTCGAGATCAAGAGGATTTCACCCGACAGGGTTCTTTGCTTGGGCGACATCGTGGGTTATGGAGCCTCCCCCGTCGAGTGCATTGAGGCGGTCAAGCAACTGGCCGGCGTTACCGTCGCCGGAAATCACGACTTCGGGGTGGCGGGCCGAACCAACATCAGATACTTCAATAGCTATGCGCGGCATGCCGTGCTGTGGACGGTGGGGGCTCTCGAGCCTGAACACCTTGCCTATCTGGGAAGCTTGCCCTTGACCCATGTTGAAGACGGCCGCTTCAGGATCGTTCATGCCACACCTTCCGATCCCGCCATCTGGGACTATATTTTCAGTCGGGAGCAGGCGCTCCGGGAGTTCGGTGCTTTCCCCGAGCAGATATGCTTTGTCGGCCACTCGCATCAGGCCGGCATTTTTCGAATGGATGAGGACGGAGGGGTCGAACGGGATGTGAGCACGATCGAGGTGGTTGCGGGGCGGAAGTACATAATCAACGTCGGCAGCGTCGGCCAGCCGCGGGACGGCGACTCCCGGGCCTGCCTGTGCACCTATGACAGCGATACCGGCGGGGTGGCGATGGTCCGAGTCGATTATGACGTGAAGGCCGCCCAGAAGAGGATTATCAGTGCCGGACTACCTGCGGTCCTCGCCAATCGCCTTGCCTATGGGGAATAGCGATGCTCAAGATTCTCATGATCAATTGGAGAGACATCAGGAACCCCGAAGCCGGAGGAGCCGAGGTCCATCTCCACGAGATCTCCAAACGGATCGCAGCTCGAGGGCACCAGGTGACGGTGCTTGCTTCCCGGTTTGAGGGGGCGCCTGCCGAGGAGACGATCGATGGCGTAAGGATCGTGCGATCGGGCGGCAAGTACTCGTTCAATTTCCACGTGAGGTCCGCATCCAAGACTCTGATCAGGGATCACGGCTTCGACCTGGTTGTCGATGACATCAACAAGATTCCCTTCTATACGCCGCTCTACATCAGGAAGCCGATCCTCGCAATCTCCCATCACCTTTTTGCCGGGACCATATTCCTTGAGACCGCATTTCCTCTGGCGGCTTATGTTTATCTGAGCGAAGCCCTGATCCCCCTGGTGTACCGGAAGACCAGGTTTGTCGCAGTCTCCGAAAGCACCAGGCAGGAACTCGTGCGACGCGGCATACCGGCCGCCAATATCGAGGTGGTTCATAACGCGGTGGATCACACCCGGTATACTCCGGGCGACCTGCCGAAATCACCCGAGCCGCTGATTGCCTATCTGGGCAGAATCAAGCGCTACAAGTGCGTCAACCTGGTCCTATCGGCTGCCAAGCTGGTTTTCGAGAGGTTCCCCACGGCTCGCCTTGTCATAGTCGGTTCGGGGGATTACTTGCCGGCGCTTGTGCGTCAGGCCAAGAGCATGGGTATCGCCGACCGCGTCGATTTCCCGGGATTCGTGAGCGAGGACCGGAAGATCGAGATTCTGAGAAAGGCTCACGTCGTGGTCAATCCCTCGAGCAAGGAAGGCTGGGGGGTAACCGTGACCGAGGCCAATGCCTGCGGCACACCGGTGGTCGCCAGCGACGTTCCTGGTTTGAGGGACGCGATCCTTGACGGCAAGACAGGCTTCCTGGTTGCCCATGGTGATGTCCGGGGCTTTGCGGATCGGATCGCCGAGATCCTGGCCGATCAGGCGCTGCGCGAGAGATTGAGTGACGCCGCCGTTACCTGGTCGCAGAAGTTCAATTGGGACCACTCGGCTGAAGCAATACTCGGCATTATAGATCGCCTCCAGAAGAACGAGTAGTTCTACCTTCCGTCCCCGCACGTCGCGAGACAGGTAACCCTCGTTCCCCCGGTTGCAGGCGCGGCGCGCCCGGTGGGAACTGTGCTCGGCCCCGGCTGTGGAAAATAAGTGTGACTATCGCACCCATAAACTGTATGCTTGCCGACGGTCGGTGCCCGCCATAGGCGGGTGTGGTTGCCCCGGATACCCTTCGGGATTGGGGATTGGAAGGAGGCAGGTCACCTGAGAGCCGTGAAATACTTCCAGACGCGATATGCCCGGATCGCGATCAGCGCAGCGCTGATCCTGTTGATTCTTACCAAGTTGGATCTGAGGCAGACCGCCCAGGCCCTGTTGACCGTACGCTGGCCCTGGCTGGTGCTCTCGTTGGTGACTTTCGCGGCGTCCCTGGTGCTGGGAAACGTCCAATGGGCGATGCTCCTCGCGCTGCAGGGCATTCACATCCGGTTCCGCAGGACGCTCTCCTTCTACTTCGTGGGGGCCTTCTTCAACAATTTCCTGCCGGCCAACATCGGGGGTGATGTGGTAAGGATCTATGATGTCTACAAGGACTCAGGCCAGCCGGACCAGGCCATAGCTGCAACCGTGACCGACAGGCTTGTAGGCATGGTAACCCTCGCGCTCCTGGCTGTGCCCGCGGGCATCTATGTTGCGGCCAGCTACCGGACCCTCGGCCTCGAGCGGAGATTCGGACTGGGAAGTCTGGTTATCGTGCTCGCCTTTATGGGTATTCTGGCCCTGGCGTTCCTGGTGCTCTTCTCGAGGCGGCTTGCCCGTACGCTCCGCAACCTGGCCCGGCCGATACTGATCCGGGGCCTTCACGACAGGTTCAAGCGGATCTACGAGTCCTTTTACCTATATAGCAAGAGCGGCAGCACACTTGTGTGGGTGCTCCTTGTATCGCTCGTGGTCCAGGCACTGAGAACCCTGGTGCACTACCAGGTCTCGATGGCGATGGGCCTTCCGATTCCGGCAATCTACTTCTTCCTTTTTGTGCCGGTTATTGCTATCTTCATAGCGTTGCCCATATCCATAGGCGGACTGGGCGTACGGGAAGGGTTGGGGATACTCTTTTTCTGCACGGCAGTTCCGAGTGTGACACGGGAACAGGCCTTGGTGATGGGACTGCTGGCTTACTTGGTCGGAGTCATAGTGAGCCTGGCCGGCGGCCTGACATATCTGATTCGGGGTCTGGCGCCGGCCCAGATCGAGCGGGAGTTTCGAGGAGGGAAGCTCGGTGACGGAGATGGAAGCTAGCCATCGCAGATGGAACATGATTGCCGGGGCCGCGGTTTTCGTCACGGCTTTCTCCTGCTATCTCACTACCATAGGTTCAACGCTTGCGTTCTGGGACTGCGGAGAGTTCATAGCAACCGCCTACATTCTGGGTGTCCCGCATCCGCCCGGCACCCCTCTTTACCAGCTTGTGGCGCATCTTTTCACGATGCTGCCTTTCCAGGAGAAGGCCTTTAGCGTCAACCTGATGTCCACCATCACGGGAGCTCTCACGGCTCTCTTCATTTACCTGATCACCGTGAAGATCCTGGTCCAGTGGAGAGGAACACCCAAAGGACCGCGAGACCGGATGATCATGTACTCGTCAGCGGCCTGTGCGGCGCTTGCGGCCGCTTTCTCCAGCAGCCATTGGTCCGACGCCATAGAGGCCGAAGTCTATGCGCCTTCAGCGTTCATCATGACTTTCATCACGTGGTTGATGGTCAGGTGGGGCGAGCGCTATCGCGAGCCCGGCAGCCGGAACAGCCTGGTCCTGATCTGTTTTCTGATCGCGATCAGCGTCGGGCTTCATCTTGGGACAGCTCTGGTGTTTCCCGCGTTCGTCGTATTCGCTCTCGTGGTGGACTGGCGGATCTTTACCGACGCCAGGCTGGTCGTGCTGGCGGTCTTTGCCATAATTCTGGGACTCAGCGATCATCTCTACCTGCCCATTCGATCGTCGCTTAACCCCAGGATAGACGAGGCTGATCCCCAGAGATGGGCGGCGTTCAAGGATTGCATCTTGAGGAAGCAGTACAAGCCGATGACGATTTTTGTGAGGCAGGCCCCCTGGTCGTTCCAGTTCGGCATGTTCTGGCGATATTTCAGTGAGCAGTGGACCGGCGCGGGAGGCAGCTGGACGATCCTCCTGATGCTCGCAGGCGCATTCGGCGCGGTGATTCACTACCTCAAGCACAGGAGAACCTTCATACTGATTGCGGGCCTCTTCCTGATGCTGACTCTGTTCCTCATAGTCTACATGAATTTCACCGACCACGAGGTCAGAGATCGGGATTACTTCTATGCCCACGGTTTCATTTTCTTCTGCCCCTGGATCGGGGTAGCCTTTGCTTATCTGGCCGATCTTACCGCCTCCACCAAGTGGTCGCGGTGGCTCACGCCGGTCGCGCTGGCGGTGATGATCGCTTTTACCTTCTCATCCTACTTCGTGAACTTCAGGACCCATGACCGGCGGGGGGACTATAACGCCCACGATTACGGCTACAACATGCTGGCCACGGTTGCCCCTAACGGCCTGATATTCACCAACGGGGACAACGATACTTTCCCGCTGTGGTTCATCCAGGAGGTCAAGAACTTCCGGAAGGATGTGCGTGTTGTCAATCTGAGTCTGCTCAATACGCCGTGGTACATCTGGCAGCTCAAGCATATCGAGCCCAAGTTGGACATCAGCTTCACCGACAAGGAAGTCAACGAGCTGCGGCCCTTCAGGGACCGAGACGGCAAGATCGTGATGGTGAAAGACATCGCCGCCAAGGACATCATCGACCGGAACCAGGGCAACCGGCCGATCTACTTTGCGGTAACGGTGGCGGACTATATGGGCTATGATCCGCATCTTGTACTGGAGGGTCTTGCGTTCAGGTACGAACCCAAGGAAGTCTCGGAGTCGATCGATCTCACGCGGACGCTATACAACCTTTACAGCGTTTACAAGTATCGAGGACTGCTTCTGCCGGCGGCCGGCGGGCCGGCCTCGGCTCCCCAGTTCACCGATGTCCGAAAATGGGGCGGCGCGGATTCTACGGACTTTGCCTCCAGGTACGTGTACGACACCAAGGTCTATAAGGACACAAACACCCAGCGGCTGGTGACCAATTACGCCGCTGCCCACCTTAAACTTTGCGTCTATTACCTTCAGAATGCCGAGTTCGATAATGCGATGCGCGAGCTCGAACGGGCGATTCTAGTCTCCCCGGGCTTTGAAGGCTACAAGGAGATTGCCGTGGCTACTTACGGGTATGCCGGCCAGATTGCCAAGGCTGAGAGTCTGGCGTACTCGTTCCTTGCCGCGGAGCCCAGGAACGTCAACATCTATCTGCAGCTTTTCAGGGTCTACCGGAGGGCCAACAATCAGCAAGGTGCCGAGGGCATCCTGATGCGCCTCATCAACGCACTCCCCGACAATCCCGACGGATTTTCGATGCTTGCCTCATTCTACGAAGAGCAAGGAGCCCACGTAAAGGCGGCTGATATCGTCAGGCGCTGGCTTGACCTCCATCCCAACGACAAGTCTGCCGCGAACCTACTGCAGTCCCTGGAGAAGAAGGTAAGAGGAGAGTAGCTACAATTACCCCTTTGCGCAAGGCACTCGTGATAGGGCTCGACGGGGGCACTTTTGATCTGCTCTTGCCCCTGATTGAGAAAGGCGAGATGCCCGCTCTCAAGGCGCTTATGGATGCCGGTGTTTGGGGCAGGCTCCGCACCGTTGTCCCACCGGGCACCGGGCCTGCCTGGTCGTCGATCGTAACCGGCCTCGATCCAAGCAACCACGGGATCGCCGATCTGATCGTCAGGGCCGAGACCTCTTATGATCTGGCCTTTCTCAACGGATCTTCTTTGAGAGCACCTGCGATCTGGGATATCGTCGGGCATTTCGGCGGCAAGGTCCTGGTGCTCAATGTGCCGATGACCTACCCGCCACGGGAAGTCAACGGCTACATGGTGACCGGGCTAACGACGCCCTTGGGGAGTACCGAGTGCACTTATCCGCCGGTATTCTTCGACACAATAAGAACGATCGAGCCGTCCTACAGGATAGTCCCCGATCAAGCCTATGTTCCGGGGCGGGCCGACGCCTTCCTGGATGAAGTGACCGCTATTCTCAAGATCAAGGGGCGTGTCTTGAGAGAGCTTCTGAAGCAGGTGGATTGGGCGTTTGCTATGCAGGTCTTCAGCGAGACGGATTTCCTTCAGCATGCCCTGTGGCATCTGATCGATCCGGCGCATCCCCGCTACCGGGCAAAGGACGCGAAAAAGTACGGCCGGCGGATAGTTGACTTCTATAAGACGATCGATACGATGCTCGCGGACGTTACCGAGTCGGTGGGAGAGGATGTCCCCGTGATCGTGTTGTCGGATCACGGCGCGGGTCCGCTCCACGAGTTCATCCATGCCAATAATCTCTTTCTTAAGCAGGGCGTGCTTAAGGTGAGACGGAGTCTTCGGTCCTGGCTCAAGTACGCGTTTTTCAGGGCCGGGCTCACCCCTCTCAATGTATACCGGGTGGGGGCTGCGGCGAAGCTCGGCAAAGTGAGGATGGGTCTCAGGTGGACCAGCAAGGGCTACGGTCTCTTGCGCCGGTTCTTCTTTTCATTCTCGGATATCGACTGGGAGCGATCGACCGCTTATGCCATGAGTGGTGGGGTCTACGGTGGCGTCTTCATAAACCTGAAGGGCCGGGAGCCCTCGGGCGTGGTCCCGCAAGAAGAATATGAGCGCACGCGGGATTCCCTGAGGAGCATGCTGGTTGGGGTGCGGCATCCCGGGACCGGCAAGCCTCTCATGAAGCAGGTTGTGATGAGGGAGGAGATCTACAAGGGTAAGTACCTGGGCGAGCTGCCGGACCTCTACTTTCTTCCGAGCGAGCCTACCCAGGCGGTCTTTGGGGATTTTGAGTTCTCTTCAAACAAGGTGGTGGAGGCGGCCTCACATGCGATATCGGCACAACACAGGATGGACGGCATACTGATCGCCAAGGGGCCCGGAATCAAGCGGGGAGCCGAGGTTAAGGACCTCACAGTACTGGACACGGTCCCGCTGGTGCTTTACCTGATGGGTCTTCCCATACCCGAAGGCCTCGATGGCAAACTGCCTGTCGGCATTATCGATCAGGCCGAGATAGCGCGGCGGCCCCCGGCCTACTTCAAGATGGAAGACACTCCCGTCCCCCCCCGGGGGCAACGGCAGACCACCGATGATGAGAGCATCAAACAGAGGCTGAAGGGCTTGGGCTATATTTCCTGACGGGAGGCTTAGTGAGGAATCGCCGGCTGTGGGTGCTGGGGATAGTCCTGATGGCGGCGCTCCTCTTTTGGGGGCGCCACGACCTCGGCAAGATCGGTTCGCTCCATCTTATGCCTCTCGTGGTTTGCTTCCTGTGTACCGCGGGCATCGCTCTGTCGTCGGCTCTTAAGTGGCGAGTCTGTCTCCATTCGATGGGCGAGGCGCGCGCGACACACTTCGGGTCGCTCTTGCACTACTTCATGATCGGCCGTGTTCTCGGGCTTGTTGTTCCCATGGACTTCGGTGACTTTGCGGCACGCACTATGTCGCTCAAGTTCGACCACGCCATACCCATAGGGAAGGCCTCGTATTCGGTCTACCTTGACCGCACCTTCGATGTGGTCGTGGCCGCGTTTCTTTTTGTGCCGTCGCTGCTTTTCATTTTGGGTGTGATCCAGCCGGGACTGGGTCTGGTCCTTTACGGTCTCGCCTTCGCCGCGGGCTACCTGTGTTTCGTCCTCTGGGGCCGCCAGAGCATGGATTTTGTTGTTCTGATATTTCACTTCCTGTTCAAGGCCGTCTGCAGGATCCCCGGCATCCGCAGCAGGGTCGACGCCGATGCCGAGAGCAAGTTCCTGGTGGCCAGCAGCTTTCCATCGGTCACGCCCAAGCTCTATCTCCTGAGCGGCATGAAATTTCTGTGCACGTCATTCCGCTTCGCTTCGATAGCCCTGGCAATGGGAATGATAGGCCGCACCGCCGATATGCTGCTCTTTACTCCCGGAGCGCAGGCCGCAGCTGTTTTTGCAGTTACGCCCGGGGGCATAGGCATTGTAGACTGGTTGTGGTCGCTGATCTTGATGAAGATCAGGGTCGATCAGGCCGACGTCGTGCCGTACCTGGTCTCGCTGAGGTTGGCCATCTGGTTCTCGGTCCTTGTGCTTGCCGGTCTATCGAGATTACTTTACAGAAGACCGCATGCGCCGGTGCACGCCGGGTCGGGGGGACCGCAAGCAGCCGAGACGGGAACCGAACCCACGCCGGAGCCCGGTATTGCGCCGGAAAGGTAGCACACAGGAAGGCCGGATGCCCGAACGCAAAGTAGCCGTAGTTATCCCGGCACGCAACGAGGAGGTCTCGGTAGCGTCCGTGGTCTCGAAAGTGCGGACCCTGCACCCTGATTTCGACGTGATTGTAATCGACGATGCCTCCCAGGACGGGACCGCCGAGGTCGCCGGCCGGGCCGGGGCCAAGATCCTGCGAGCTCCGATCAGGCTGGGTTACGGTGGCGCGGTTCAGACCGGCTTCAAGTATGCCTATGCCCGGGAGTACGACCTCGTGGTGCTGCTGGATGCGGACGGGCAGCATGACCCGGACTACATCCAGCCGCTGGTTGAAGCGTCCGACCGATATGATCTGGTGGTAGGTTCCAGGTTCAGGGGCAAGGCGTCATACAAGATTTCATTTGTGCGTCTGGTCGGCATGAAGCTCTTCAGCCGGATCGCTTCGGCTATCACCGGACTCGAGCTGACGGACACCAGCTCCGGCTTCCAAGCAGTCACGAGAAAGGCCTTCACCATCTTTGCGTTGGGCTCATACCCCGTGGACTTCCCCGATGCGGACACCCTGGTCTGGGTCGCGCGGCACGGCCTCAGGGTCGGCGAGATCCCGGTGGTGATGCACCCCAGGGTTGCAGGCAAGTCGATGATTTCAGGTATAGGCTCGTCACTCAAGTATGCTGTCAAGATGCCGCTTGCCATTCTGGTGACGATCCTAAGAATCCCAACCACTCAGAAGGGAGGGGATGCCGGGTGATTCTACAGGTGAGGATCATGTCTCTGGTGATCAGTGTGTTCTTCGTGGTCTACGTCATCTGGCTTGTGCGAAACCGGAAGTTGCGTGAGACCGATTCCTTCCTATGGATCTTGGCGGGCCTCGCGATCTTTGTGATCGCGATCTGGGTAAAACCCCTGGTGCTCTTCACCAGATTGATAGGAGCGACCTACCCGGTTTCGGTCCTGTTCTTCGGCGCTCTTATGTTCCTGATATTCACATCGCTCTGGATGACCACACGCATATCGGAGTTGAGTGAGCAAGTGAAGGATCTGGCACAGACAATCACGCTTCTATCCGAGGAGAGATCAAGAGAGTGACTGCGCGAGATGCCGATAAGAAGATACCGGAGAGCAACGGGCATGGGCTTTCGGGATCTGAAGCCCGGAGACCGGGCGACCATAGGTCCGAGGCCCAGGAGCCTGCCGGTGTGGCCGGCGAGCCGGTGGGGAAGACGGTCGCTTTTGAGGACAACCGGCGCAACTATTGGATCATCTTAGGGCTTGCCGTTGCGGCGTCCGCCTTCTTCAGACTTGCCTTTCTGGCGGCCGATCCGCCCTGGGAATTTACCTGGAGCCAGGATCTTTTCACCGATGGAGCCCGAGTGGTTGACGCCGCACGGAACAAGCTGCTTTTCGGCCATTGGATAATCGATCGCCGCTCGCCGCTGTTTCTCTTCTATCCCATCTCCAGTCTGATAGCCTGGGTGGTCTTCAAGATCGCGGGCGTCGGCCTTCTACAGGCCAATCTGACCGGCGCCCTGCCGGCGCTGGCCTCGTTAGGCCTGATCTATTTGGCGATGCGGAAACTGGAGGGCAACCTCGCCGGGTTCATCGGGGCGGTGGTGCTCGGCTTCTCATATGTCCACGTTATCTTCAGCCGGGTGGCGCTTGTCGAAACGCTGCTGGTGCTGATGCTCCTGGGCTCCTTCTGGCTCGCTTTCGGCGGGAGGCGTGCTCTTTTCCTTTCGGGGCTCCTGGTCGGGCTTGCTTCCTTCATGGTCAAGATGCACGCCCTTCATTTCGTCCCGATTGTCCTGGTTTTCATGCTGATCGGCTCGCCCCAAGGCCGTCATGACGGGGCCCGCAGATCGCACCTGATCCTGAGTTTCCTCGGCGGCCTGGGTGTGGCCGTCGGGTTATGGCTGGCCACTGTCTATGCCGAGCATCCCGCGGTCGTGGCGAAGTACTTCAAGAGCAACATCCTGCTCTCGCAAAGCGCCGATTATCGCGATCTCTCGCTCAGGGACGCGTTGGTGAGACGTCTTGACGGTTTGATGCACGTCGGTAGCGGCCGAGACGGCTATTTCGGGAAAATGCCTGAACTGTCGCTGCTGGCCTTCGTGGGGCTACTGGGAGTGATGTCGCGATTCTCTTTCAAGAAGCCCACGGCTGCGCGATGGGAGGTGCTGGCCGGGATTTGGTTCGTCGGGCTTGGTTTCGCGATGAGCCTCCTGGGCTACAGGCCCCTGCGCTATCTTGTGCTGCTGACGCCCAGCGTCTGCTTGCTGGCATCGTCTCTGCTGCTGCGGCTGGCGCGGGGCGAGCCTATCCTGGGCTCGCCGAGGCCGCGATGGTTCATCTGGGCCTTCGGTGTCTGGCTTGCTTCGCTCCTGCTTCACTTCCAACAGGACGTGGCGTTCACGATGATGACCGGAGGCAAGAACGTCCTGATCGGCGCTCTCAGCGATTTTCAGCAGGCGCTCTATGATTATCAGTTCGCCACCACGCTCCAGCTGCTGATCTTTGGAGGCGCGAGTTTCGTCGTCACCTTCTTCTTCAAGAAGCGGATCGTGGCTGCGGTCACAAGCCTCTCCAGCCGGACGGCGAGGCGGATCTTCTGGGCATGCATCATCGCCGTGGTGGCTTTCAATTCGGCCAGATTCGTGCGATACGCGGTCCACAGGGAGTACTCGATCATAGAGGCGGCGCAGAGCATCAAGCGGGTTCTCTCGGGCAATGTCTTCTTGGTCGGGGACTGCGCGACCACCGTTGCTCTGGAGACCGATTTTAAGACGCTTCCTGCCTACGGGGACCTTATGCGATACAAGGAGACAAGCGAGTTCGAGCAGTATCCGATCACTCACTTTCTGATGCGTTTTCCCACGCTCTATGAGTACCTGACGCAGAACTACCCTGACTTCTCAACCCAGGCCGCACCGATTCGGCTCTTCGGGCTTTGCGGTCGGGAAGCCACCTTGCTCAGGTTCGAACAGTGGCCCGGATACGCCAAGTCAGGCTACCGCCCAAGCCAATATGAACAGGCGATCGACCTGATGAATGCCGGGCAGACTGAGGGCGCAGAGGCCATCTTCGGCGGCCTTGTCAGGCAGAAGCCCGACTTCTATGAAGCGCTCTGGGGGCTTTCAGTCTGTCAGTTCCAGATGAGAGAAGACTTGCAGGCTAAGGCTACGGCGGAAAGAGCTCTTGAAGTCACCAAGCGGGATGCCTTATCCTATGAGCTCTACGGCGATATACTGAGTGCCAGTGGCGAGCGTTACCTGGCGCAAGGAGCCTTCGAGCGGGCCCGCCGGCTCAATCCGGACAGTCGCAGGCTTCTGCGCAAACTGGGCTATGAGGGGAGCGAAGCCAATGACTGATGTCTCAATCGTTGTCCCCGTGTTTGACGAGGAAGGCTCTCTCGTGGAGCTTCATCGCAGGCTGACCGATGTGATGAGCCAGTTCGGACGTTCCTATGAGATCGTCTATGTGGACGATGGGAGCCGTGACGGGTCGCTCAAGCGTCTCGAGGAGATATACGAACAGGATCCGCACGCCAAGGTGGTGAGCTTCAGACGGCGTTATGGGAAGAGCGCGGCCCTGGCCATTGGCTTCGAGGAAGCCTCGGGCGGGATAATAGTGACCATCGATGCCGATCTCCAGGACGATCCGCGCGAGATTCCCAACCTGATCCGGCAGCTGGGGCGCGGCTACGATCTGGTCTCGGGCTGGAAGAGGCACCGGGAGGATCCCCTGTCCAAGACGATTCCCTCGAAGATCTTTAACACAGTTGTAGCGTGGGCGACCGGGCTCAGGCTCCATGACATCAATTGCGGGCTTAAGGCCTATCGCAGAGAGGTGACCGATGAGATAAAGCTCTACGGGGAGCTCCATAGGTTCCTGCCGGTCTTCGCGTACAAGGAAAAATTCAGGGTCGGCGAGATCCCGGTGACCCACCATGCGCGCAAGTTCGGCAAGACCAAGTACGGCATCCGCAGGTTCCTGCACGGATTCCTGGACCTTCTGACGGTGATAATGGTGACAGGCTACACTCGAAGTCCGCTCCACTTCTTCGGCACGATCGGAGGGATTTTTGCTTTCGTGGGCTTCGGGATCAACGGCGTCCTCCTGGGCATATGGCTCAAGCATCACAACATCCAGGGCCGGACGCCCCTCTTGATGCTAGGAGTGCTCCTGATGATCTTGGGCGTCATGTTGGTCACCACGGGGCTCCTGGCGGAGTTGATAACTCGAGCCGGCCACAGGGGCAAGAAGGAATACAGCGTCAAGGCGCGGCTTTCGCATGGCGAGGTGGGGAGCGATGCTGATACCCAGGCCACCTGATGCGACGGAGGGAAAGCGTCGTGGTGGCCGCCGGCTTGCTCTGGTGCTGCTCTCGCTCGGCGCCGTCTCGGCCCTGATCGGTGCGATATCGTTCGACAGCCTGCCGTCCACGATCGGGGACAACGCTGAATTCGCAATCCTTGCCAGGTCCCTGGCTGCCGGTGAGGGTCTCCACTATCTGAATCATCCCGCTCTTCTGCCGGCGACCAAGTATCCGCCGGGATTCCCGCTGATGCTCGCAATGTTGATTCCGCTGTTCGGCGGTTCGATGGTGGTGATGAAGGTCGAGGTGGTGGTCTGCTACGTGCTCTTGGTGATGGTCGCCTTCCTGCTTGGCAGGAAACTGATCGAAGAGAATCTGAGCCTGATCGGGGCTCTGATGATCGCGACATCGGCGGCGGTCCTGCCGTATTCCCACGAGGTGCTTTCCGATCTGCCCTATGCCCTCTTCAGCCTCCTGGGGCTGCTCTTGGTGATCAACTACCATGCGAGGCGGATGCCGCTCCTCATAGGCTTGGCGGTCTGCATCTGGGCCTATGTGGTAAGGACCGCAGGCGTGAGTCTGGTGGGCGCAGTCGCTCTCTTCCTGCTGCTCAGGCATAGGAGGAGAGAGGCGTGTCTCTTGATCGCCGCCTTTGTCATCTTCTCCGCCGCATGGATGCTTCGCAATCGCCTGGCTGCGGGCGAAGGCAGCCGCTACCTGAGCGTCTTCTTTGCCGCGAACCCCTACGAGCCTGACCTGGGGAGAATCACGATCCTGGGCTTCCTCAAGCGGGTCATGGTCAATCTCTGGACCTATATAACCGGCATGCTCCCGCTGGATTTCCTTCCTTCGATTGTGGGATACATCACGGATTTCTCGGCACGCGCATTTGTTTCGCTGGTGCTCCTTGGAGTTGCGGGCCTGGGGGGCTTCTCCCTGCGGAAGAGGGCTGCCCTCGTCAATCTTTATTTGCTGGCCTACATGGCGGTTTGCCTGGTGTGGCCTGAGGTCTGGCGGAGCGAGCGCTTCATGCTCCCCATTGCGCCGCTGGTCGCGGTCTACTTTCTGGCAGGCATCGAGCGTATCTGCGCGTATTTCAGCCTAAGACAGATGGCGGTCCTCCTTATCTGCATAAGCCTTGCCGCCACCAATCTCTACTCCCTGGTGCAATACGCGAGCCGGCCGCACGGCTACCCACCGGGCTGGAACAACTACTTTGAGACGGCGATCTGGGTGCGGGATAGTACCAAACCTGACGCGGTGGTACTGACCCGAAGTCCCTTCCTCTACTACATTTTCAGTGAAAGAAGGACCATCCAGTACCCGTTCACGCGCGACGCCGAGGCTATGCGTACGTATCTTGACAGGTGGCGCCCCGACTACATCGTGGTCGACAACAGCATAGGTTTCCCGCAGACCGCGACTTACCTGGTGCCGGTGCTTCTCGCGATGCCGGACAGGATCACGTCGGTCTACTCGACCCCCGAACCCATCAATCTGGTGTTGAGACACTTGCCTTCCGGCCCCGGGAGCGGCAGATGAAACGCAACTTGCGTATCCTGATGCCTTCGATCTATTTCCCGCCGCGCGTCGGCGGCATAGAGAGCCACGTCTATTACCTGGCGAAGGAGTTGGCACGAAGGGGCAACCTGGTCGAAATCGTCACGACTCGGACCGAGAAGGCGTCTCCGAAGGTCGAAACCATCGACGGTATAAAGGTCTTGAGACTGCCCTCATTCGGCAAGCATCCGTTGGGCTGGGTCCTAAGCAGTATCTACATCATCCCCAAGGTGCTCTCGCTTGCCCGCAAGTGCGACGTGATCCATTGCCATACCTTCGCTTTCGCATTGAGCGGCACCGTGGCCAACCTGCTTGCGCGCCGCCCGCTGGTGGTGACGGTTCACGAATCGCATTTCCTGCGGTTTGCCAAGAAGAAGCTGATGCGCCCCTTCTTACGCCTGCCGCTCAGGCGGGCATCTATACTGCTCTCCACAAGCAAGGAGATCGACGGTGTCACACGTGGACTGCTTCCCCGGGCACGGACTCTGCCTATCGTCAACGGCATCGATACCGAGATGTTCAAGGCGGTTGCCCCGGGTCTTGCCAAGGACGACGGGGAGTTTGTGATCGTCTGTCCGCGCAGGCTGGTGGAGAAGAACGGCGTGGAGTATCTCCTGCGAGCGCTTCCTCTGCTTAAAGGTAGGCTCAGGGTCAAGGTTTACAGCGTGGGAGACGGCCCCCTGAGACATCATCTTGAGGCGCTGGTTCGCCAGCTGGGCGTCGCAGACCAGGTGGTCTTCATGGGTTCGGTCGATAACGCCAGAATGCCCTCGGTCTTTGCCTCGGCCGATCTTGTGGTTATACCGTCGCTCGTCGAGGCGACCTCTATCGCCGCCCTGGAAGCGATGGCCTGTGAGAGAGTGGTCGCGGCTTCCCGGGTGGGAGGGCTCCCCGAGATCATAGACGATCTCGTCGGAGTTCTCTTTGAGTCGGGGTCGCCGCAGGCGATTGCAGATGCCGTCTTGACGATGGCGCGGCGGTCCGACCGAAGTGATCTGGGAAGAGAGGCCCGGCGGCGAGTGCAGGCCAACTGGAGCATAGCAAGGATGACGGACATCCATGAGGAGATCTATCATGAAGTCGCGCGCGATGCTTAAAGTCGCGGTCATTATTGGAACCAGGCCGGAAGCCATCAAGATGGCTCCGATCCTGCTGGAGCTGAAGAAGCACAGGCGGACCAGGCCGATCCTCGTGCTTACCGCACAGCATCGTGAGATGTGCGATGATGTGCTCGATGTCTTCTCCCTCAAACCCGACTACGACCTCGACATAATGAGACCCAATCAGTCGCTCTTCCAGGTGACGGCAAGTCTTGTCGAAGAGCTCGAAGGTGTGCTCTCAAGAGAGAGACCCGATTGCGTGCTGGTCCAGGGCGATACCACCAGCACCTTTGTTGGAAGCCTCTGTGCCTATTACTTGCGCATACCGGTGGGCCACGTTGAGGCGGGCCTGCGGACCTACAGGAAATACAGTCCGTTTCCCGAGGAGATAAACCGGCGCCTGACAAGCGCGATCGCGGATTTGCACTTTGCACCGACCCGGGTCGCGGCCCGCGCCCTCGCGAGGGAAGGCGTACCTAAGCGTGACGTGTTTGTTGTCGGAAATCCCGTGATCGACGCCCTCCTCCACGTCTCGTCCAAGCGCTATCCGTTCAAGAACAGGGTGCTGAGGGACCTTGATTTCCGAGGCAAGCGCGTGATAGCGGTCACCGCCCATCGCAGGGAGAGCTGGGGAAGGCCCTTCGAGAGAATGCTGCGGGCCTTGAGGGAGATTGCGGCCACTCACGATGACGTCCTCGTGGTGTTTCCGGTCCATCCCAATCCCAACGTCGGGAAACCGGTCGCACGGATTCTCGGCAACGCCAGGGGAGTCGTGCTGACCGAGCCCCTGGATTACAGGGATTTCGTCAAACTGCTGCGGTCCTGCTATATGATCATAACCGACTCGGGTGGGATCCAGGAGGAGGCCCCCTCCTTGAAGAAGCCGGTGCTGTTGATGCGCGAGGTTACCGAAAGACCTGAGGCGGTCCGGGCCGGGGCCGTGAAGATCGTCGGGACCGATTTCCACAAGATCGTCCGTTCGGCGGCCTCGCTGCTCGACTCCGGGAAGCAGTATCGGCGGATGACGATCGGCAGGAACCCGTACGGCGACGGCAAGACTTCACGGCGAATCGTCAAAATAATCCTGGATCGGTTGGGCGAGCGGAAAGGATCTCGCAAGTGAGGCTGACCTGGCGGAGCGCACTGGGAACCATAATTGCCTGTGTGGCGCTCTTTTTCATTGTCCGAAGCCTCAGGTCAAGTCTCGGGGAACTGGGCAGCTACCGGTTCGCGATATCGCCATGGAGGATCGGTGGGGCCTTCGCCGTCTTTGTATTGCTTTTCCCCATCTACGGCGCCGTGTGGCAATACATCACACGGAAATTCGGTTACCCTTTGAGCTTTGCCAAGAGCACCAGAATATGGCTGCTCTCCCAGGCAGGCCGGTACGTGCCCGGCAAGGTCTGGTTTGCGCTTGGCCGAATCTATTTGGCGGAACGTGAGGGAGTGCCCAAGAGCGTAACCACGGTCGCGATGGCGCTTGAACTTGCGCTTGTTCTTGGTAGTTCCGTTCTGGTCTTCGGACTGGCAACCTACATCCGGGGGTCTCTGGCCGGCCATCCTTATGCGTGGAGCCTAGGCCTGGTGCCCTTGATCGTCATCGGCGTCCATCCCAGGATCGTCAAGGCCGTGCTTGCCCGGTTGGGCAAAGGCCATGGGGAGTTCAAGATGAGCTACTTGGACATCCTCAAGCTTCTTGTGATCTACGTGGTCTGCTGGTGCATCTATGGAGTCGGTTTCTATCTGATCGGGACATCACTGGTGGTCACGGGGACCGCGGCGGGTCCCCACTCGGTCCTCACCGCGAGGCTGCTGCCCGAGATGATCGGCATCAACGCGCTTGCCTGGACCGTCGGGTTTGTGAGCGTCATTACTCCCGCGGGTTTGGGTATTCGCGAAGGCGTCGCGACTTTTTTGCTTTTAAGCCTGCTTGATAAGCCTTATCCTTCCCTCATTCCGCTGGTCGCCAGGGTCTGGGTGACCGTAGCCGAGGTTGGGGCAATCGGACTGGTCTTGATGTTGAGGACGAGGAGATGAAGCTCAAGTCTGTGGCAAAGCACGTTACCAGATGGGACTGGTATGCCGCCGTGGCTTTCGCGGTGCTGGTAGTGATAATCTTTCATGGATTCATCTTCACCGACAAGATGTTCTTCGGCAGCGACATGATACCGATGGGCTACATGATGCGCCAGGTGGTCGCCGATTACTGGCGGGCCAATGGCACTATACCCTTGTGGGACCCTTACATTCTTGGCGGGCTTCCGGTTGTCGATGCGATGCATGGGGATCTCTTCTACCCGCCGGCGCTGCTCTATCTTGTGATGCCCCTGCACAAGGCTCTGGGATACAAGATCGTGCTGCACGTCTGGCTTGCCGGCATAGGTATGTACGTGCTCCTCAGAACACTGGCCTTGAAGAGATGGCCGGCTTTCCTGGGGGGATTATGCTACATGACGGCTCCCTATTTCCTATCCCTGATCTACGCCGGCCACGACGGCAAGATGTTCGTTACGGCGCTCTTCCCCCTTTGTGTAGCGGCCCTGGAGCTTCTGCTTCGATACGTAAAATATATCTACGCCGTTGTTTTCGGCGCGGTGCTGGGGCTCCTGTTCCTCACGGCGCATCCCCAGATGACCTATTTCGCCGCGTGGGGGCTTGCGATCTACTTCTTCTTCAAGATCCCCGGGCTGGCGAGGAGCAAGATGCTCGCCAGGGGCAGCCTTTACCTAGTGATTGCCCTCCTTCTCGGCATCGGCATAGGCTGCGTTCAGTTCCTGCCGACTTATTATTACACGACCAATTTCTCCCCGAGGACCGGGGGGGTGACCTTCGCCTTCGCCTCAAGCTGGTCGCTCCATCCCGAGGAAATCGTCTCGCTGATGTATCCGATGTTCGGCGGGTACCTCGATTCCTACTGGGGCCGGAATCCCTTCAAGCTTAATGCGGAATCGCCCGGACCCTTGGTGTTGCTGCTGGCGATCGGCGGATTCATATACCTCTTAAGGAGGAGGGATGCGTGGCCGTGGCTCCTGCTCTTCATCTTCTGCCCGCTTTATGCTCTGGGCGCCCACACTCCGCTCCTGAAGGCGGCATTCTACACCGTGCCCGGAGCCAAGTTCTTGCGGGCTCCGAGCATCATAATGTTCATGTTCTCCTGTGCCTCGAGCGTGCTTGCGGCCTTCCTGGTGGATTCCCTGCTGTCAAAGCAGATCACGGCCTATCAGAAGAAGATTCTGACCGCCCTTCTCGTCCTCGCGGCGGCGACGACGATCCTTTTCACTGCGGGGAGAGGCGCCCTCTTCAGTATGTGGCAAGGCCTGTATGGAAATCCGGGCAGCGAGAAGGTCGCGATCATACAAAAATACGGCGGAGAACTCTCACGTGACGCTCTCATTCTCGGGCTCTGTGCCGGGGCAGCTCTTCTCCTCGCGGCCAGCCGCTACCGCAGCGCACGGGAAGGAAAGATCCTGCTGGGGGTGCTCCTGGCCGGAGTGCTTGCAACCAGCCTCCCCCAGTCGATGCGGTTCATCCAGTACTTGAGGCTCGGCGACTGGCTTCGCCGGGATCCCGTGATCGAACAGATCAGAAGCGATAAGGACATCTCGAGGGTTCTGCCGGCTACAAGTGCCGACTACTACAACCGCAACTACCTGCCGCTGTTCGGCATCCAGACTGCCAATGGATTCTATGATAACCGGATCAGATACTACGAGACCCTGACGGGGACCGGTCAGCAGAATCTCACCGATCCCAACATCATGCGCATCACCAACGTAAAGTATGTGGTCACGAGCCAGAGGGTCAACCACCCCTTGCTCGCTCTGGAGCGTGACTTCAAGAACCTCTTCCTTTACAGGAATCGAGGGTTCGTGCCGCGGGCCTCCATCGTGCACAATGCCCTTGTTGCGGAGAGCGACTCCGCGGCGCTCAACATGATCACGAGTCCATCGTTTGACCCTTCAACCACCATCGTTCTGGCGGCTGATCAGTTCGCCGCCGCCATGTCGGGAACCGGGGACGCCGGAGCCGAAGAGTGGGCAAAGATCGAGACCTACCTTCCCGACAGGGTGAAGGTCAGGGCCCGGGCCGCAAGCCCCGGCTATCTCTTTTTCACCGAGAATTACCTTCCCTACTGGAAAGCCTATGTGGACGGCCGAGAGGTGCCGCTCCTGCGGTGCGACATAGCTATGAGGGCGGTCCACCTGGAGCCGGGCGAACACTCGATCGAAATGAAGTTCTCTTCAAAGTGGTACAGAATCGGCGCTTATGTTTGCCTGGTGTCATGCCTGATTGTGGTCGGGAGCGCGGTCACTGCCTTCAGGCGGCCCGGACGGAGATCACGTGATGGCTAAGATCAGCATTGTGATCCCTACCTACAATGAGCTTGAGAATATCCAGTGCGTGATAGCGCGGCTTCTGGATCTGAGTCCGGACATCGACATCCTGGTGGTCGATGACAGCTCGCCCGACGGCACCGGCGACTGGGTGGAGAGGATCGGCAGGGAGAACCCCAGGGTGCGCCTGATTCGGCGGCCCCGAAAGCTCGGACTTGGCTCCGCCTATATCACCGGGTTCAAAAACGTACTGGCAGGAGGGGCGGAAGTGGTGGTCCAAATGGATGCGGATCTCTCACATGATCCGCAGTACGTTCCGCAGCTCGTGGAGGCGATCAAGGATCATGACGTCGCGATCGGCTCCCGTTACATTAAGGGTGTCAACGTCGTCAACTGGCCGATGTCGAGACTGCTCTTGAGTTACTTCGCCAATCTCTACACCATGATAATCACGGGGATGCCGGTGCGTGATGCCACCGCGGGCTTCAAGTGCTTCAGGCGGAAGGTGCTCGAGGCCATCAGTCTCGACGACGTGATTTCGGACGGCTATTGCTTTCAGGTTGAGATGACGTTTCGGGCGTGGCGCAAGCACTTCAGCATAGCCGAGATACCGATTGTCTTCGTTGACAGGCACTCCGGGGCCTCAAAGATGTCGAAGAAGATAATCTGGGAAGCGATGTGGAAGGTCTGGTGGCTGAGGCTCGAGGCGCTCTTGGGCCGGCTGTAGGCAAGGCGGGGTGTCTTTCCTGCCATGTGGCGGGATGGCTCCACGGACGAGGGTTATGGAAGCCGTAAGACCTGTGGAAGTTTCGATCATAATCGTGTCCTACAATACCCGCGATTTCCTCAGTACTTGCCTCAGGGCGCTGCGCGAGCGCACGCATGATGTAAGCTACGAGGTGATCGTCATAGACAACGCCTCGGCCGACGGAAGCGCAGAGATGATCGAGCGCGAGTTTCCCGAGGTGACGCTTGTCAAGAACGCTGTCAATCACGGTTACGCCAAGGCGGTCAACCAGGGAATCGACCGTTCCCGGGGTCGCTACTTCCTGATCCTCAATCCCGACATCGAAGTGACCGAGGGCTCGGTCGGGCACCTTTGGTCCTTTATGCAACGGAGCGCACAGGTGGGGATCGCCGGAGCGAAATTAGTCTACCCCGACGGTTCGCTTCAGATGTCCAGCCGCACCTTCTATACGCTCAAGACCGTGCTCCTCAGGCGCACGCTGCTTGGGAAGATCTTCCCCAATGCCGGAGCGGTGAGGGATCACCTGATGCTGGACTGGGACCACAACTCGGAGCGCCAGGTGGATTGGGTGTTGGGGGCGTGCATGATGGTGAGGCGGGAAGCCTACGAGGGCCTTGGGGGAATGGACGAGCGGTTCTTTCTCTATCTTGAGGACGTGGACTGGTGCTACCGGATGAAGAAGCACGGCTGGAAGGTATACTATGTGCCCTCCGCCGTGATGAAACATTTCCACAGACGTGAAAGCGCGAGGCTTTTTCCGGATCGCAAGCTGGTCGCGCATCTCTTCAGCACATTCCGTTTTCTCGACAAATGGAGCTCGGCGGTTTTTGCCATGAAACGTGAGAGGTGGATCTTTTCGCTGGCAGCGACGGCCTTAACCGATCTGGCCTTGATCAGCCTGGCCTTTGTATCGGCCTACTGGGTAAGATATCTCATCAGGGACCTCTTCGTTAAGCCGCTCTACGGTCTGGCGATCTACAGGGGTTTAATAGTCTTCGTCAACGCGGTATGCCTGGTCTCCCTGGTGTATTCGGGTTTCTACCGAAAGCCGAGGTCGACGACCTTTGCCAGGGATCTGGTCGGCATCGCGCGGGCTCTGCTTCTGGCCTCGCTTGTGATTATGGCTGCCACGTACCTTACCCGAACCATAACCTACTCCCGAGCGATCATCCTGATCTTCTGGCCGATATCGGTAGTCCTGGTGACGCTGGGCCGTGCTGTGGGCAGATCCATCCATCATGCCCTGAGGAGAAGCTTCTTTGACCTTAGGAGAATAGTAATCGTTGGGGAAGACCAGGATGCCGTAGATCTCAAGGAACGGCTGCTTGCATCCCGTGGCGCGGAATACGATTTTGTCGGTTACGTGGCTCCTATCGGTCGGCAGGTGCGCCCCGATATGAAGCCCCTGGTCGGCGACACCCTAAGCATAGGCGCTCTGGTGGCGGAGCAGCGCCTCCACGAGGTCTTTGTCTGCGATAGGCAGATTTCCCGGGCCGAGATCGGACCCGTTGTGGTTACTGCTCGAAGGTCGGGCGCCGAGGTCCGGGTGGTCTCCGAGGTCACCGATATCCTGATACGGGGCTCGCTCCTGGAGGAAATAGGCGGCATTCCGGTTGTGGTGTTTCCTCCCGCAAGTCTGGCCGGGATACGGCTTGCAACCAAGCGCGTCAGCGACTTCGTTTTTGCGTTGCTCGGAATCGCGGTCCTCGCGGCGATCTCGCCCGTGGTGTTCCTTGCACAGATGCTGTCTTTCCGTAACTATTCTCCATGGTCGGCTTCCCTGAAGCGCCTGACGCTGGTGCTGGGTGGTGGGATGAGCCTCGCGGGACCGAGCCAACCTATCAGCGGAGAGAGCCTGAGGCCGGGAGTGATAGGACCTTGGCTAGGTGCGGCCGATCTCAGTGGCGACGAGAAGACTCGACTTGATATATATTATGTTCAGAACTGGTCTTTGTCTTATGATATGGAGATCATGCTTGAAGTTCTGAAACGGCTCGGACGCTTGTTCCGGAGCTCGAAAACGCCATAGAGCTAAATTCCGGGAGGTAGGGCATGAGGCATCTGATGGTGGGGCTTGCGGGGATCTTGGTCTTTGTCTCGACGGCCAGGGCTGCCGACTGGGAGGTCTATGTCAACTCCAACGGAGTGACAACGCTGTGGCTGGACGAGGGTCGGGTCCGGTGGGGATCGGTCGGTGGATTGGTGACTTATGATCCCGCAACCCAAATGTTCCAGAAGACCTTGAAATCGGTTGGCGAATTGCGCAGCAACCGGATAAACGCAGTGGCTACGGACGCGGGCGGTAGGGTCTGGATCGGCACGGCTCACGAGGGCGTATGCATTTCGGATAACAGCGGCTGGCAGTTTGAGAACACCGGGAACCTCCACCTGTTGAGTGACGATGTGTTGGACATTGCGGTCTCGGGAGGAAGGGTGGCCGTGGGAACTTCCGGCGGCGTCTCGTTGTTCCAAAACGACCAGTTCATCCGTTTTTTCAACGGAAACGACTGGGGGAATTCAGGGTGCGATTCGGTGCTGGCGGTCGGCTTGAACGATCAGGCAGCCCTGGTGGGAACCGGCTGCGGGCTCTTCGCCTACAGCTTCGACACCGGGACCTGGAATCAGCTGATCCAGCGCAAGCGGGCCTATCGGATCGCATACGACAACCAGAGCTTGTTCTGGATTGTCGCCTCAGATTCCGTGTACACCTACGATGGGAGCTTGCTCCGTGTGATATCCAGAAGGTTCATAGAGACCGCACTCATCCGCGACATCGGGGCCGAGGGCTCCGCGGTCTGGGTGGCGGCCAACAGCGGGCCGTGGAGGTATGACTCGGCGAACCGATGGTGGGTTCAGGTCAAGGATGGCCTGCCGGCCAGCATGCCGGACGACTACATGCACCGGGTGCGCCTTGCCGGCGGCCAGACCTGGATTGGCACCAAGAATGGAGCAGCCTTTCTCCAGGGCAATACGTGGACGCTTGTGCAATCCGCGGGTCCTGCCAGCAACTACATCGAGGATCTGTGCATCGATGGGACCGGTGACGTCTGGTTTACCACGGGCTACAGATTCAGGGGCGGCCCGACGGGAAGCGACCAGGGAATCCTGCGTTACCGACCATCGACCCTGACTTGGAACCAACTCATGCACCCCGACATTCCCTCCAACCGAGCCTACCCTTGCGAGACCAACCCCGTCGACGGCTCGGTATGGTTCGGCTTCTGGGAAAGCACGGCTGATCGGCCTGGCGGCCTGATCAAGTACGATCCCCAGGCCTCCGTGTGGACCTCGTACCGCGATAGCGTCAGAACCGGCGTGATCTCCGACATTTACATCGATGGCCGGGGCAACGTGGCGTTCGGCGAATACCTCCAGGGGATGGGGGTCAGGCGTGCGGACGGGGCCTTCGTCCATTATTCGAAAGACGAGATACCGGTTTGCCTGTCGAGCGTGTGCGTTACTGCGGTCGGCCCGGGGCCCGGCGGCACCTACATGATCGGCAATTACTTCGTTGGAGACACGGAGTGCAAGGCCGAGGTGGTGAATCTGGGCCTGGGTGGGGATTTCAAAAACAAGAACGACGATCTGTGCAAGGTATGGGGGTCAACGGCAGGCTGGCCTCAGGGAATCGCTACCTATGCCTTCGCACTTGATCCTTACGGCATCGTGTGGCTGGGCAGCGGTGGTGGTCTCGGCGCCTATGACCCCGGATGCGGCAGATGGCACCGCACTTATACCCGATTGGGCTCGGTCTGGGATGTCAAGATCGATCGCCACGGCGACAAGTGGGTCGGCAGTGATCTGGGGCTCTATGTTCTCAAGGGCTATGGGGTGGACTGGGGTCATTTCGGGAAGATCGAGTTTTTCGATAATTCCAATAGCCCTCTTGAGGCTGCCCCGGTAAAGGCAATTGCATTTGATGCCGATGGGGCATTATGGATAGGGACCGCGGGAGCGGGCATCTACAGGTATCACCATGAGGTCCCCGAGCCGCGGCCGAAGGTCTGGATCAACGTATATCCCAATCCATATATCGCCGACAATGATGGCTGCAAGCGGGGAATTGGGTTCTCGGGCTTCAGCCCGGGTTCGATGATAAGGATCTATACTCTGGCGGGCGATTTTCTCGGTGAATTCGATCCTGAGAAACCTTGGGATACTACCAACGCCGCGGGCAAGGAGATAATCTCGGGCGTTTATGTTTACGTCGGACGGGCCCAGGACGGCAGTGATTTCAAGGGGCGATTCGTAATCGTACGGTGAGGGGCGATGCTGCTGGAGAACAGGACGATACTGTTGACGGGCGGGGCGGGCTTTATCGGCACGCAGCTTGTCAAGAGGCTCGCCGCGAAGAACCGGATTGTTGTTTACGATAATCTTCACCGGAATGCTCTCAAATATACCAGCATCGGCTCCTTTCCCAATGTCCGCATCATTGAAGGGGACGTACTCAACCGGGATGATCTCTTTGCTGCGGCGGGGGGCTGCGACATATTGATCCACCTGGCCGCGATTGCCGGCGTCGATACCGTTATGGAGATGCCGACTTTGACCATGAAGGTCAATCTTTTCGGGACCCTGAATGCGCTTGATGCTGCGGTCAAGGCCGGTGTCCGAAGGTTCGTGGACTTCTCCACCAGCGAGGTTTTTGGAAGCCATGTCTACATGGCTGAAGAGCATAACGCGACAGCCCTTGGCGTGGTGGGAGAGTCGCGATGGACCTACGCAGTCTCCAAACTTGCCGCCGAACATCTTGTCAGTTCCTATCACAAGGAGCATGGCCTTGCCACGGTGACCATTAGACCCTTCAATGTTTACGGCCCGCAGCAGGTCGGGGTGGGGGCGATCCACAGCTTCGTGGTCGATGCCCTTCAGGATAAGGATCTGGTGATCCACGGAGACGGTAACCAGATCAGAGCCTGGTGCTACGTCGACGACATGGTTGACGGGGCCCTGCTTTGCCTTGAGAAGGAAGAAGCGGTCGGGCACGTCTTCAACATCGGAAACCCCAGAGCGACTGTCACGGTAGCCAACCTGGCACAGGTGGTGCGCAGGCTCGCGAACTCCAATTCCAAGATCGTCTACGGTTACAAGGACTATGTCGATGTGGAGCTGCGCATCCCCAGTATAAGGAAAGCTCAGACCCTTCTTGATTACTGGCCGAAGGTCGACCTGGAGGATGGCTTGGCCCGGACGATCGAGTGGTACAGGAAGCAAATCAATGATCAGACTCACGCGGCCTGAGATCGAAGGAGCCATCGAGGCGGTAAAGGCAGTTCTCCAAGACGGTTTCCTTGTCCAGGGAAAGCGCGTCCTGCAGTTCGAAACGATGGTCGCCTCCTACGTAGGACGTGGGCACGCGGTTGCGGTCAGCTCTGGAACCTCGGCGATCCAGTGTGCGCTGACCGCTTTGGGCATCGGGGAGGGGGACGAAGTGATCCTGCCCGATTTCACTTTTCCCGCGACTGCGAATGCGGTGGTCGCATGTGGGGCAGTGCCGGTGCTCGCGGACATCGATCTTGCGACCTTCAATCTGGATGTGGAAGAGGTTAGGGCCAAGCTATCACCGAAGACCAGAGCCGTCATGCCTGTCGATCTCTTTGGCCTTGCTGCCGACATGGCCGCTATCGGAAGCGTCGCAAGCCGGGGCCGGTTGACGGTTATTGAGGATTCGGCCTGCGCCCTCGGGTCCGCGGCAGGCGGCAGGAGGTGCGGCTCTTTCGGGGAGGCTTCGGTAATCAGTTTTCATCCCAGGAAGATTGTCACCACCGGAGAGGGCGGCATGGTGCTCACCGACAACGAAGCCTGGGCCAATCAGGTCAGGAGACTTCGCAATCACGGCATCGATACCACACGAGGGATAACGGAGTTCGTGCTCGCTGGATACAATCTCAGGATGAATGAGATCGAAGCCTGCCTGGGAATCGTGCAGATGGAGCAAATCGCCGATTTGGTTGAGAAGCGGCGAAGGGTCGCTCGGATCTATGACAGGCTGCTCGCCGAGGTCGACGAGATTGCCTCTCCGGTCGAACCCAGCGGCTATTTCCACACCTATCAATCCTATGTGGTGCTGGTTCACTCTAAGATAGACAGGGATCGCTTGATCGCCGCGATGAAGGCCGACGGCGTTGAAACGGCAATCGGCACCTACGCAATCCATCTCCAGCCCTTCTACCGGGACAAGTATGGCTACAGGCCCGGCAGCCTTCCCCAATCGAGCCATGCTTTCAAGCATTCGCTTGCCCTGCCGATCTATCCGTCTATGGGGGAAGAGACCGTGGCGCAGGTGGCGGCGAGTCTCAAGAAGTGTCTCAGGCAGGCAGCCGCAGGACGCTGAATCAGCAGGAAATAAGACTATGGAGATACTGCGTGTCCAGGGCGCCAACCAGGAGTGGGACAGGTTTGTGGAGGAGAGTCCTGGGGGCACGATCTTCAGTACATTGAGATTTCTGAGCTATCATCCTTCCTCAAGATTCAAGTGGCTCAATCTTGCCGTCAAGGACGGCAACGACCTGGTGTGCGTGGTCGCCGGAGGTGACGTCGACGAGGCCGAGGGTCGGTTCTTCAGGTCACCCGTGGGATCTTCCTTCGGGGGACCGGTCTTCAGGGATGACCGCGCCCTCAGGCCGATGGCCGATGTTGTCGACGCTCTGACCGAGTATGTCAGGGGCATGGGCTATGCGGGTATCGAAATCGTCCTGCCTCCGCTATGCTATTCGTCGAGCCAGGATCACGGGCTGGCCTTCGTGTTGGGGAGGGCGGGCTACCGGCTGGTGTCCCGGGACGCCAGTCTGGTGGTGGATCTCGATTCGCCGGAGAAGGATGATCTTGATCCTGTGCTCCGTCGCAGTCTGCGCAGGGCCGAGAAGGGCGGGGTTTATGTCCACGCCACTACGGCTCTCGGCGGTTTCTACGAGGTGCTGGGCCGCAGTCTTACCGCCAAGGGAACCACGCCCACCCACACCTTGGATGAGCTGGAGAAACTCTTCGGAATTTTCCCCGACAGGTTGATCCTGTTGGAGGCGGCGCTCCAGGAGAAGGTTGTGGGAGGCTGCCTGCTCTTTCTCTGCAATCCGCGGGTAGGGCTCGCATTCTACATCTGTGATGACCGGGACCACGGCGATCTGCGGATCGCCGAGGCGACCCTATATGGTGCGCTGAGCCTGCTCAAGCGCTCCGGTTACAGATACTTGGATCTCGGCACGGTGTCGTTTGGAAACGAAGTCAACTGGGGATTGGTGCGGTTCAAGACCAAGTTCCGGCCGACCACCTACGTGCGGGAGCACTACGCTTTGAGCTTCAAGGAGACGCGAGCTTGATCATAGACGGACACATCCACGCGGGCCGGTGGAGCCCCCAGAAGTTCCTTGGCAGGGGGGTTCCCTTTGAGGAGCTCGAGGCCTGCCTTGAGGAATGTGGGCTTGACGGGGCCGTTCTCACCACGACCGATCTTAGAGAGAACCTGCTGGTGGGTGAGTTTGTGCGCCGGCCCAGGGCCAAGCGCTACTGGTTCTTCCCCTGGATCAATCCCGACATACGCGATGACCTGACCTACCTCAAGAGCCACCGCGGGGACATTGACGGGCTCAAGTTCCACCCATCATGCGACCGGATAAGGATAACCGACCAGCGTGCCAAACCTTTCCTTGAGTTTGCGCGGGACGAGCACCTGCCGGTGGTGGTCCACTGCGGCAGATGGCAGGAGATGGCCAGCTACACCTTCGCGCTGGAGGCCGCCGGCCAGAACCCCGGTGTCAACGTCATTCTGTCGCACATGGGGGGCGATACCGCCGAGCTGGAGATGGCGACAATCGACGCGATCCGGGCTGCCAGGCTCTCAAACGCTTACCTCGGCATCGAAGGGGTGCGGGAGTATTGGGCCGTAGAGCGGGCCATTGCCGAGCTCGGCGCGGAGAAGGTGATCTTCGGCAGCGATTATCCGCTGGGGCATCCCAAGATGTACCTCGGCCTGGTTGATGCCCTGCGCATCTCCGCGGTAGAACGGGCCCTGGTGCTCGGAGGCAACATCCTGAGGCTCCTGGGCGAGGTGGAGTAGATGCTGAGGATCCTCCACCTGTGCGACCAGAACTGGGTGGGTACGGCGTCCACCTTCGTGAAGTACCACAACAAGCTTGGAAACTACAGCCGCATGGTCACCCTGTCCCGTTGCAGGACCGAGTTCGAAGAGGACATATGTCTCAACCTTCCGATGATGCGGGGCAGCAGCTTCGACATGGCCCTCAAGCGGGTTGTCAGCCTGCTTCATCGGAATGCCCCGAAGAGCGTGGAAAGGGAGCGCATCAGGCAGTGGAGGCCGCGAAGCCGCTTCGAAGCGTTCCTCTTTACGATGCGCGATACCTTGACGGCGCCCAGGATCTATAGTGCCATCGAACGCTATGATCTCTTGAATTTCGACATCTACCATCTGGAGAGCGGGACCGAGTTCTTCAGAGACGCGCGGATAGCAAAGAAGATCAAGGCGATGGGCAAACGGATTGTGTGCTACTATATCGGCACCGACCTGCGAGACCGCGGGGTGATTCCCGACATCGATGCTCTGAGCGACCTCAACATAACCACCGAGTTTGACCATCTCGCGCTCCATCCCAACCTGAGATTCGGTTTCCTGCCCTTTGAGGTCGAAGCTTTTAGCCCCCGGCAGACTGAAAACCGGAGGCTGCGAATATGCCATGCGCCACGGAACAGACTGTTCAAGGGGACCGCGAGAATAATGGAGACCTGTAAGGATATGGAGCGCAAGCATGGCATCGAGTTTGTGCTGATTGAAGGGAGGCCGCACCGGGAAGCCCTCGAGATAAAGCAGACCTGCGACATAGCGATAGATCAGATCGGCGACATCGGAGGAACAGGCTACGGCGTGAACTCCCTCGAGACTCTATCGATGGGCATTCCCACACTTACCAGCTTCACGCCCCAGTTCGAGGCCTTTCTGAGCGACCATCCCTTCATAGTGGTGAACCCGGAGAACCTGCCCGACAAACTGGAGCAAGTGATTGTGGATCGGGACTTGAGGAGGCGCAAGGGCGCCGAAGGCCGCAAGTTCGTCGAGAAGTACCACAGCGCCGAGAAGGTGGTAAAGACCATATACGCCGCTTATCGCGAGTTGGGCTGGGTTGACACCCAGGGCAACTTTATACCCGCCACAGGCAGCGCATGGCAACTCAGATAGGCTCACTCGCCAGGCACGCCGGCGTCTATGGAATGGGTACCATAGTCGGCGGGATCGCGCGAGCCGCGCTGATTCCCATAATCGCGAGATACATCCCTGCTGAAGAGTACGGCAAAGCCTCGGTTGTTCTGATCTTCATCGCGCTCCTGTCGATCATGTTCGAGATGGGGCTCTCCTCGTCGTTGATCAAATTCGTAAACGAGGCTCGGACCGATGAGGAGAAAAAGAGATTGGTGGCAACGATACTTGTGGGATCGCTGGTGCTCGCTTTGCCGATTGCCCTGGTGTGCGGTCTGCTCTTCGGTCAACTCTCGCGCTTGCTCCTGGGTTCGGCCCAGTATGGCGCTCTGGTTCTGGTCGGCGTCGCAGGCGGGGTCGGCAACGCCATGCTCCAGGTCGGGCTCTCTTTCGAGCGGGCCTTCGCCAGATCCTTCAGATACTTCCTTTATACGCTGCTCAAGGGCGGGCTCTCGCTGGTGCTGTCCATTGCCCTGGTGGTTTTCCTCAAGAAGGGGGCCGGCGGGCTTATTGTGGGCGCGGCCCTGCCGCCCTTCGTGATCGGGATCGTGATCTATGTCCGGCTGCTCAAGCGCTGCGGCATCAGGTTTTCACGAGCAATCCTCCGCTCGGTGTTCGAGTTCGGAGGTCCGCTGGTGCCGATGAACCTGTCCATGTGGGTGCTATGTTCTTCCGACATTTACCTCTTGAGGCGGCTTGCGGTGTCCGCAAAGGCTCTGTCCGAGGTGGGGCTCTACCAGTATGCCCAGGAGATATGTCTGGTGCTTGTGCTCCCGATCAGCGCTCTCAACCTGGCCTGGCCCCAATTCCTGTTCTCCAACTACTCTAAGCCGGAGGGACGCGAGCTCTTTGCGCGGGTTCACTCGTATTTCTCCTTCTTCGTGATCGAGATCGGCTTTCTGCTTGCGGTCTTCGCGCGGCAGATAATCGGGCTCGTCGGCAGCGCCGACTATCAGGGCTCCGCCCAGGTTCTTCCCTTGTTGGCGGGATCCCTGGTGTTCTACGGATTCTCGGTGATCTTCGCGTCGGGCCTCTACGTAACTGCGAAGACGCGGATTCTCGCCCTGATTGTCGCCGTGTGTGGCGTTCTCAACGTGGTCCTGAACATCGCTCTTATTCCTCATCTGGGCAAGCAGGGCGCCGCCTTGGCCACGCTGGTAACCAATCTGGTGATGATGGCGGCGGTGCTGGCCTCGGCGCAAGCTCGATTCAGGATTCCTTTCCGGGTGAAGCCGATGGTGTGGGCGCTGGCGTTGGCCGCTGCGGCGGCCGGCGCCGTGGAACTGGCATCCGCGCGATATCCGCTTGCAGGTGGCGCGCCGGCCAGGCTCCTGGTCGCTGCCGGCTTCAGTTGGGCTCTCTTCACTATACTTGGCATGAGGCGGCGGGACTTGCGGAATGCTGCCGTCATGCTTTCCTCAATCGTGAAGGCGCGATCCTCCTCCGATGCCGGCGACCTGCAATAAGCAATAAGGCGACTGACCTTAAACTCGTAACTCCACGAGAACCTTAGGGTTTGACAGCGGCATCCAATTATGGTAGACTAGTAAGCGATGGAGTATATACAGCACGAGCCATAGCGTCCTTCAGCAAGGGGGTCAGAATGTCATTCTCGAGAGTTGCGACAGCGCTCGTTGTGCTGAGTATCTGCTTTGCATTCAATGCGTTGGCTTCCGATAAACTGGTCACAATCGATTCACCCTATTGGAGCGCCGTCAAGGACGCTGCGGAGGCGATCGAGGCTTACGGGGGCCACGCCAAGTTCGTGATCCCACCGCACTTCATCATTGCGGACATTCCGGATGGCGCCGAGGCCGCGCTCATAGCCGCGAGCCCCATTACGGCGATCACCGACCAGGTCGCCGATCCCGCCGACTTTGCAGCGTATGGCAAGGCCGCCGAGCACGTGATCGCTGCCTGGAACAACGTTTTCAAGGGCAAGGCTGCCCAGGCCGGGCTTGAAGAAGACCCCAGCCCCGACCGCCTGCCGCTGATCAATGATGCCGCCCCGTTTGACAAGTACGTGCTGCCGCTCAAGCCCCCGGGAGCCAAGTACTACGACGTCAGCGAATTCATGCTGGGCACGGTGATGGTGGGCATTATCCTTCCCGAGAGCAACGGTACGATTGACCCCAACACCGAGAACTGGACCACCATCCTGGAGAACGAGGTCACGAGCGAGGTTATCGGCGGCTTGAACTGGTACTACACCAAGAAAGAATGGCGGGCACTTACCTTCTATACCGTGTTCAACTATGCGGTGCCGACCGGCTACGAGCCCATAAGCCGTTCGTCGGGTGAGGAAAGCTATTGGCAGAACCAGTGCCTGGGCGTGCTGGGATACACCAATGGTTACCCCGGCTACGGTTACGTCAATGCGCTCCGGGATTCCGCAGGGACTGACTGGGCGACCCTGGTGTGGGTGGTCAATAGCCTGGCTGACGGCGACGGCATGTTCAGCGACGGCAGGTTCGGTTATTCGACCCTGGGCGGCCCCAAGACCGTCATGACCTATGATAACGACGGCTGGGGAATCGCCAATATGGATGCCGTGATTGCCCACGAGGTCGGGCACAGTTTCTATGCCCTGGATGAGTATCAGGAAGCCGGGCATGGCTGCACCGAGACATGCGGATACCTCAACATCGAGAACCAGAACAGCGAATACCCGGGCGGTCCCGGCGGCTGCCTGATCAATGTCAGATACTGCATCATGAGGAGCGTCCAGCTTAGCGTTGCGAGGGTCTGCAATTATACCAAGGGACACCTCGGCTGGAATGATACCGACAATGACAGCATAGCCGACGTCAACGACACGTTCCCTGAGACCGTGCTTAATCCCTACTCGCCTGATCCCTGCTCCACATCGACGCCCACGTTTTCGGGCTCGGCCAGCGTTACCAAGCTGACCAACCTGAATCCCTACGGGAAGGGCAACGAGATCACGCTCAACGTGATATCCAAGGTCGAGTGGCGGGTGGACAGCGAGCCGTGGCAGGATGCGATTCCGACAGACGGCGCCTGGGGCGGAGGCAGCGAGAATTACTACTTCACCGCCGGCCCACTTGGAACGGGTCCTCACGTCTTCGAAGCCAGAGCCTACCACAGTTACGGTAACATCGATCTTACGCCCGCCGTGGACACACTCACGATTGAACTGGCTTCGGGCGTTGGTCCGGAGGCTGCCGTGACCGCGATCCGCGTCAACGCGTCTCCCAATCCATTCGGTACCAGGGTGGAAATCACCTACAGCGTGCCCGGGGAATACGGCAAGGCGTTGCCCGCCTCGATGCGCGTTTACGATGTCAAGGGTAGGCAGGTCGCGACCCTGATGGAAGAGATGCGCAGCCCCGGTCCGGGAAGGCTTGCGTGGGACGGCAACGCCGCCGGACGCCTTGCGCCCAGCGGGATATATTTCATCGAATTCATAGCCGGCGACTCCAGGGTTGTCAGTAAGCTGGTGCTGACAAGATAGACTGTTGCGTTACAGTGGCGTTACGATAGAGATTGAGACCAAGACACAGATATGGTATGAACATCCTGCCTAGGATTGTTTCCGTTCGAGCATCCTTGCGATGCTTGAAGTATGTTCTATCCGGGAGGGTAAAATGCTCAGGGGCGTTCTGATTGCCGGCTTGCTCTTCTTATGCCTGACCTCTTATGGCTGCAGCCGCGACGGCGCCGTCGCCGAAGGCGGAGGCTTCGTCCTGCTGCCCGAGGATTTGCGGTTTGAAGTCTATAAGCTCGGGCCTTCCTATGATTACACCGACAGTTTCGCCGACAGGCAGAAGTTGGTTGACCATCTGGCCGCGCGCTTCTTCCTCTCCGAGGAAGCTCTCAAGCGAGGTCACGGAGAGGAGGACCTGGCAGCGGAGACCAAGCCGGCCGAGGCCCAGGCCGTTGGAGAGGCCTACCACGCGTGGAAAATCCAGAAGAGCGTGCGTGTCCCCAGGGCCGAATCCAAACAAACCTACGACCAGCTTGATAGGAAGTTGCATCTGAAGCAGATGGTATTCCTGGTCTACCCGCGCGCCGCGGAGGCTCTAGCCAGGTTGCGGGCGGGGGCGTCCTTCGACGACATAGCTGCCAGCTTCGAGGGCCAGCCGGATGTCAGCGTGCGGGATCATGGCTGGAAAGTGTGGCGTGATTTTGACCGCAATTTGGCCCCCGATCTTTTCCATCTCTCGGTCGGGCAGACCACCGGCATAATCATGGGCAAAATGGGTTATGGCATTTACTACTTGGCTGAAGATCAGGTATGGGGAGCCGATCCCAAGCTAATCTACCTGAGATCGAAGCGATACGTCCGAGCTCTTAGGGAAGCGGAACTGATCGATAGAGAGAAACAAGAATTGATCGGCCTCTACGATGTCCGGTACTCACCGCTTGGCCCTTGGGTGGCCCTCAGGTCCTTCGAGATCGCTTTCGGCGGAAGCATACCGCCTGATTCCCTCCTGGGTTTCGAGCTACTGAGCTACCGGGGTGGAAGCATCACGGTCGGGTATCTTTTCAACTACTACTGGACGCTTCCTCCGGAGTCGCAGCCGTATGTCGGTGATCTTCACGCCATCGAGGAGTTCGCTCTGGATACAGTCCTTTTCGATCTTGAGAAGGCAGCCGGATACGACATGAACCTCGCTAGGACCAGGGATGTGATCTGGAACGTGGAGAAAGCCGAGCAGGACTTCCTCATAGGTAAGATCGAGGAGTCGTTCAGAAGTCAGGTGACGCTCGCGGCTGACGACCCTATGATTTACTACAACGAGCACCGGAGTGAGCTCATGACGCCACGGGCCTACAGACTCCGCAGAATCCTTCTGGACTCCCAGGAAAGCGCGCGAGAGGCGATGAAAGAGCTCAAGTCCGGAAAGGACTTCGCCGAGCTCGCCCAGGAGATTTCCCGCGACGGATATACCGCTCCCAAAGGTGGGGATCTCGGTTATGTGGCCGCGAGTATGCTCAGGCAGTACGATTCGGTCCTGGTCGCTCTCAAACCCGGACAAATCAGCTCTCCGTTTGCCACCTCGGAAGGATTCGAGATAATAAAAGTCGAGGAATTGATCGAGCCCAGTCAGCTCTCCTTCGAAGAGGCCAGGGAGTCTATCGAGGGCGACCTGCTTGAGTCAAAGATCAATGGAGTCTTGGCGGCTTGGGTCGATGCGAAGAAGACCGAGGTCGGATACACGCTCGACGAAGACTTGCTAAAGAAGATCGACCTGCCTGAACCCGCCTGGAGGAAGTCGGTGGCTAAGGAGAGCCCGACCGAAACCGAAGGGTAAAACAGGCTCGGGCGGGCCGATATCGCCCTACTGGGGCTCGCCCAACAGCTCAAGGTTGCGCTTTGCCGTCTGGTTGGCGGGATTGATTGCAAGAGCTCTCTGCCACAAGCCCCGGGCCTCGGCCGTCAGGCCCTGTTTGGCATAGATCACGCCCAGGTTCACTAGCGCACCTTCGTGGTATTCGTTTTCCTTAAGGATGCCTTCGTAGATCTGCCTCGCCTCATCTAGCTTGCCGCCCTGCTGAAGAATGGCGGCTCGGTTGTACTTAAGGTTGAGATTGCTGACGGAATCCGACCCTGCCCGGTCCAGGAGGGGACGGGCCAGATCGTATCTGCCGCTCTTGGCATGGATGGTCGCTAGGGCCAGCGCTACGTCGGGATTGTCAGGATTGAGATCGAGAGATTTCTGGTATGCCTCCACGGCTTGATCGCTCTTTCCCGTCTCCTCATAAACGCTCCCGAGATTGGCGTAGGCTCTCCAGCTCGAGGGGTTTATCTCAAGCTCTTTGGTAAAGGCCGCGATCGCACTGTCGGGCTCACCCGCCTTCCCCTGGATCGAACCCAGAACGTTGTAGGCGTCCTCAAGGAAGGGCGCCAACCTGAGCGCATTCTGGATCGCTTGCCGGGCTTCGGCCAGCCTGTCCTCAGATAGATAGATCATGGCCAGGGCCCGGTGTGCGGTGGCGAAATCCGGCCACACCTTTGCCGCCTGGAGCAGATAGGCAACCGCCGCCTGGTTCTGACCCTCTTTCATCTTAAGAAGCCCGATTTGCTCGTAAGCCTCGCCCCAGGTCGGGTTGACCGCTATGGCCCTATCGAAATAGGCCATAGCCTCGGCATCATTGCCCATCGAGACATAGACCTTGCCCAAGCCGCAATAGGACTGCGCGAAATCAGGCAGCCGTTCGCCGGTCAGATTAAGGTTCATTATCAGCGCGGCCGCGATGAGGCAGGCCACATATAACCCCAATCTCGCCCTGCGCCTGGCCGCGACCAGGCGGGCGAGGCAGGCGACCAGACCCCCGGCGAAGATCATCATGGGAGGCAGCGAAGGTAGCCGGTATCTATCGCAGACGAAGAATGCCACGGCGCCCAGGAACGAGGTCAGGAAGAGGCCGTAGAGGAAACCGAGCCTTCGGGCGTCCCGCCAGAAGACGAAGAGCGCGACCAGGGAGAGTGGGGCCACGGTTCCGAAGGTCACTAGTGGATTTCGCAGCACCCAGGAGTAGAGTTTCATGAAGCTGTAATCCTGATTGTTGGGAAACTCCATCGAGCTCCAGAACAGGGCCGTCTTCCTAAGTATGAGTCTGAGCCACCCAAGCGGCTGGGTCTTGATGAAGGTCAATCCCTTCCTGGTCCAGTAGTCCGATACCTCGTTATAAGATGGTTCCCTTCCCAGCACCTCCCGCGGTATGGCTATCATGTCGTTGTAGCCGCCCCACCAGTCCTTTCGGATTTCGGGGCTTGTCGCGCTCCAACCCGTGGCTGTTGCATTGTTTCCAAGGTAGAAGTTTATGCCTCCCTGCCAAACCAGGGGAATCAATTCACCCGAGGCGACATAGTTGTGGATGGTGACCGGCGCCAGGGGGATCACCATGCCGGCCAGGAGCACCAGCCCTGGGACCATTCTCCGCCCGGACCGAATGACGGCACCTACTACCGCCACCGGCAGGAACAGGGCGATATTGGGCCGGGCAATCAGGGCAAGCCCCAGGATGAGCCCGCCGGGAAACCAGAGGAACCAGGCCCTTCGCTCGCCGGCGGTCTCAATGGCCAGGAGCCCCAGCATCGATAGAAAGATGAACAGAGTCTCGGTCAGGAGCTCTCCGTCGAAATAGATTATCACCGGATACACCGCGCATAGGACGCCCGCGACCACGCCCGCCAGCAGCCCGAAGTATCTCCTGGCCAGGGAAAAAGTGATGACAGCCGTAGCGCCCCCCAGAATGAACTGAACCAGTCTCGGCACGAGGTAAGAGCCCTTACCAGCCAGGTAGATCAGTGCCAGGAAGTAGGGATAGAGGGGACCCCGAAAGAAAGGGTCATGGCGCGTGGTGCCTGAAAGGATCTCTCTGGCCCAGGTATCGTGATAGAGCGCATCCATAACGGGGTGGTCGAAGAAGGGCAGCTTCCTGAGATGAACCAGGTAGATCAGCCTCAAGCCCAGGGCGAGCACGAAGATGCAGGTCGATATCAGGTAGAGCTTCCGTCGTGTGAGCTGTTTTGCCAAGCGGCACGCCTCTCGTACACACCGGTCCGACACCACTATTATGCGTGCCCTCGAAGGCGATGTCAAGCAAGCGGCGCCCGGTATTAACTCCTAAAGATCGCCGGACCTCGTTCCGATATTGAGACAAGAGTGCTGTAAACCGACTTGACCGCGCTCTGGCGAAGAGTCGGAAGAGGGATGGGCCTGCACGGGCTGTAACAACTAGGAGCCGTTACTTGGGAAAGAGGTCTGTTTGTGGAAGGGGGTGAGCCTGAGAGGATCTATGGGGTGTCGCAGTTTCCTTCGGGATCGTTCAAGGTTCCGGGGGACTTTTCAAGAGAAGGAGGCAACGCAATGAAGCTTTACACAGTCTTGGCAGTGGCGCTGGTGCTGGTTATTGGCGCGTCTGCATCGGCCATGGAAATGAAGTCGTTCCAGATGAAGGAAGACTTCGGGACCGAGCCGCTCTACAATTGCTACATGAATTACTATTACTACATTCCTTGCCCCACCTCATCCTGGTTCTGGTCGATGAACGAGTGGCCTGTGAACTCGGTTGTGGGTGAGATGTTCACGATCGGCGACCCCAGCATGTTTACGAGCAAGGGTTGCCCGCCGTACACCACCTGTGATCCGCTGAACGCGCACCAGATTGAGCAGCTCCGTGTGCTTGATTTCGCGGGCTACGGGACGCTCTATCCGGGGCTCTTCACAGTCGAGTTCCAGATCTGGTGTTCGGACGAGCGTGGCTGCCCCGTTGGTCCGGCTCTCTGGTCGAGCGGTCCCGCTGAGCTCTGCGCCGGTGGGTGGAACTACGTTCTCGTAACTCCTCCGCCCGGTCAGCCTCCGATCTGTGTCACAAAGTGCAAGACCGTTGTCGATCCGCCCAGCTATCCGAGAATTCTGGTCACGGCCAAGATGATCGGCAGCAGTGCCGTGTATCCGCAGTGGGGATTCGATAACATCGGTTCGCACGTGAACGCGGCATGCCAGATGCACGACTACGGTTGCTGCCCGGCTCTGTATCCGAGGCCGTATGTCAGCCATTACAACACGATCCACTCCGGGTACTATGGCATCAACTTTGCCTATTGCCCGCCGCAGTGGTTCCTGGATGGCGCCGACACGGTCGGTGACGTGACGGGCTTCATCGAGTTGGCCTGGAGAATCTACCTGGTCAACAGTGGTCCAACGGCAACTCAGCCCAGTACCTGGGGCCACATCAAGTCGATGTACCGCTAACAATCCGGTTTTTCGGGGGGTGCCCTACGGCACCCCCTTCTTGTTGCCTGCCGGGCTTGCGGGATGATGCAAGGCCGCACTCGATACCGCAAATCCCGCCACCACATCGGTGCTTTTTCACTTGACACAGCAAAACCGATTATGATATAATCCAGATTGTCGAGGGAAGCTAGGTTAAACAAGCCTCGCCCAAGTGAGCGGGGTGAGAGGGGGTGAGTAGTCGAGACAGTTGTAACTGCTCTGGTCGTTTCCGAATCACCCTTTTTTTGAATGGTCTAACAGCAACTTTGAGTATACAGCCACTTAAGGTTTACACGAGCTGAGTACTCAAGAGGAGGTTTCAAAATGCGGTGCCTAATTGCGTTGGCGCTTGTGCTCGTCCTGGCCACATCTGCGGTCGCCTTTGAGAAGAGGGCCTTCCAGATGAAGGAAGATTTCGGGACCGAGCCACTCTTCAATGCTACGCTTCATTACTATTACTACATTCCTTGCCCGACCTCATCCTGGTTCTGGTCAATGAACCAGTGGCCCGTGAACTCGGTTATAGGTGAGATGTTCACGATCGGCGACCCCACCATGTTCTACAGCACGGGTTG
>JAZDEY010000058.1:0-5306 GCA_043808325.1 Candidatus Eiseniibacteriota bacterium | reverse complement strand
ACTGGCACATGATCGGCCCCGATTACGACAGGACGCTGATGGCATGGTTTGAAAACTTCGACACGGGCTGGGATCAATTGAAGGCGAAATACGGCGAGCGGTTCTACCGCCTGTGGGAATACTACCTGCTTTACTGCGCCGGGTCCTTTCGCGCCCGGCATGTTCAACTGTGGCAAATCGTCTTCTCGAAGCATGGCGTCCCCGGAGGCTATGAAACGATTCGGTGAGGGGCGATGAGTTTATTTCTTTTGGAAATGCGCAAATGGGATCAGTGGAAAAATGGAACATGCCGGTTATTGGCAACTACTACTAAACGATTTTGAAAAGCCTTGGCATTATGAATTACGATTTGAAAGAGAGTAACGCTCGGCATCAGCGGCGGCGCGGATCGCCGTCCGCTGCATACTGTTGTTAGGCACCTGGGTACGCTGTCCCACACTCGGCGCCCCGCATTCGTGTATCCCCAAGCATCGTCGCGTCCGCAGCCCGCTCTGCGCCGGCGCTTCTTCAAGCAGCATGCACATCATGGCTGTGCCACTCCGAGGAATTCATTCAGTCGCCGGCTCAAGGCCTTCCGCCGCTCCGCAAGGAAACTCTTGTGCGGGACAGCAAACTCCTGCAGAGGGACTGATTCATCGGTCTCCCACAGCAGGATCGGCCACGAGGGGCAGCCGCGGTAGAGCGAGTCGAGCAGGTCGCGGACGTGGGTCGAACACCAGACGTAGCAGCGCTGCATCTCTGGTAGACGCAGTTCGCCGCACTCGATCATACCGACCAATTCTTCGACGGTGGCTTCAGCTTTCGCCATCAGGAAGCTCCTTCGCAGGTACCGAGATCCTTTACGGTCCAACCGAGTTGCTCAAGCTGCTGTCGCGTCTCGGCTTCCGCGCCGTCTTGTGTGACCGCATCCCTTCGCATGGCCAGGCAGAGGAGATGACTCGGGCGGGTCATGGCTGTGTAGACGAGGCGCATGCGCTCCGTTAGTTCCGTGCCTGGCCTGGAACCCGCGTTGCAATTCTTACCGCAGATCCACCGCAGGAGGTCCTGCATATCATGCTTCTTGAAGAGAGACTCCAGGACCAAGGTTGCTGTATGCGTCTGGCCTTTGGCGCTATGGATGGTGCCCACGTCTATGTCTACATAGCGCCCGTTTTGATGCAATCGGTAGCGGTTCGGCGCTGCGGGGCCTTCGGGCTTGGGGCTCGACGTCTGCTCGGCATAATCCATCGACCACTCGCAGAATGCGTCCGCGCCCGAGTTACAGTCCCTCCCGATCATCTGACTCAGAGCGCAACGCAGCTCCGTAACCTTGTCGGTCCAACGCTCCTCGACAATGGGCGTCGTCTCGATGCACCATTCCCAGAGAAGGCGACGAAGCGAGACGACGGACGACTCATCCTTCTGGTGCGCTTCCCATAGCCATCGAGCCGCGTGCCCGCCGCGCGGGATCGCGGCCGGCTGGACGATCTCGATAAGTTCGCAGATACCCTTGACCACCATCCTAATTGATTCGGCGCAATCGACTGTGGCGACTCTTCTGCGCTGAGCGAGATGAACGTAGTCGACCAGGTGCTCTGGCCTGGGCTCCAGTTTCGCCACGCGTGGTTCATAGGCTGTCCAGTAGTCGCCGAGATGTCTTGGAACCTTCTCGTCAGATGCTTCAGACCTCCCCACCCGCGCGATGGCCCGTGCGAGGAATGCGTCGCAGCGGAGCACCTCGTCCGGGAAGGTCTGAAGCAGGAGGCTGCCGAACGCCGGAAGGACCTGTTGCGCGGAGTTCGGAGCGAACAGGAAGATCGTGTGCGGCATGGCGGCTGAGTCGAGGGCGCGCGGTAACACGTTCTTCCGCGGACCTTTTCCCGTCAGAGATGGGCTCGTCGGGACGACTGCCAGCGAATATGCCTTGGCCGCAATACTCGGCCCGAAGCGCTGGCTGTTCGGTAGTGACCGGTAACCGGCGGAAGGAAATCGGTCGGTAGTTGCCGCCCGCTGGCCAAAGTCGTAAATGGCCTGGTTCGAGTCCCCGAACCGCTGGCGGAGGTCGCAGGCGGAGACCGGGAAGATTTTGTTCAGCAGGCTTCCTTGAAGCTCCGACGTGTCCTGCGTCTCGTCCAGGAAGACCGCAGGGAAGCGCCAGCGCGCGAACTCTGCGACCTTCGGGTGCATCGCCAGTAGCCTCTCGGCCCAAGCGAACATGTCGTCGAAGCGCCAAAAGCCCTTGCTCACTGCTTCTCTCTTAATCCTGTCGAGGATCTTCCAGCTGTCCGATTTAGCGCCACATGGCAGGCTCCCCGCGGCAGAGCCCAACGTGAGATCGCTACCCTCGTACCTGAGCGCCCGTATCGTCCTGTCCGGGCTGTGCTGCTCCCTGTTCTTCAGGTAGAGCTCGGCTTTCGCGTATGCACCAACCGAGTAGAGCCGTCCCTTGCAAAACTCTCCGTGGGTCTCGTCGTCGATCAGACGCACGTGATGCCCCTCCGAACGCAGCAGGGGCAGAGCCAGGAACTCGTTCACGAATCCGTGGATCGTGCCCACGAAATGGGGATAGGCGAGCAGTCGGTGCCCAACGGCGGTTCCTGCGAGCTTGCTCTCGATCTCCTGCCGGGCCACGTTCGTGTGGGAGAGCACGCAAATGCCCCGACGGGCGTGCGGCCACTTGGCGCCGAGAATGGCCAGCTTGGCGACCAGCAACGTCGTCTTGCCGCTGCCGGGGCAAGCCTGGACATCGAAGCTGTCGTTCGAGCGAAGGATCTGACGGCGTGGTTCGTCGAAGGACACGCCAAGGTACCGTTCGGCGACTTCGATGTCGGCGTCAGCTACCACCGGAATGGGAAGCGGCGGATTGACTGCGGCTGCACTCACGGAGTCACGCTACCCTCATTGTTGATTTCTTCCCCGGCTGTGCTTTCAGCACGGCCAAACCCGGTTACGTACTCGATCGCGCCCCGGATGTAGTCCGGGATCGACACCAAGAGCTTGTCCCTGGCCCCCGACTCCAAGATGGAAGCCAAATGCTGAGCGGTCATCGGCTTTGACACGCTCCGCAGCAGAGGCTTGTAGACCATGCAAGCTAGGTACTCCCGGGCATCCGGGCGATTGCCGACTTGTTGGTTCAACTCGTTCCATACCTTCTCCGCCGCTCTGTTGATCGCCACCCGCTCCTCGTCTGTGGGAGATCTCCCTTCTCTGTCCCGACTTGCCTCCCCCTTCGCCAAAGCGATTGCCGTATGCAGACTGGGGCCGAGCCCGGCATGCGCCAGGTCGTATTCCAGCGTCCAATGATCCGACACGAAGGTACGCACGTTTTCGCCGTCGTCCCGACACTGCCCGTCGAACCACTTCGCGCGTGCGTCTTCGTCCGGCAGATCCGCTTCGAACCTCGGCTGTTGATTCGCCTTCTCTTCCTTGCCTGCTCCGTCTTCGAGATCCAAGGCTTCGCGAGCGCAATCGGGCAGGATGTCACGGTCCGCAATGCAAGCCACCCGTATCGGGATGGAGGGTGCCAGCGTCTTGTCAGGTAGTGGCTTGCGGCGGAAAATGCGCGCATAGCGGCGCAGTCCGCGAGTGCCCACGTTGACGATGGACACGCCGTAGCGCGTAAGATCCCTCCCGAGCAGCCGGGCCAGCGAAGGCAGGAGCAGGTTCTCCGCATCCCCCTCGACGATGAGAACTCCTCGGGCGAAGAAGAGGTTGGCCTTGGTAACGTCGAGGAAACGTTCGAGGAAACCGTAGTCGGTCGGGGAGAGCAAGGTATGCTCAGGCCCCATCGGAAACCCCCTGCCCTGGGAGACGAGGATCATGCTGGCCAGCTTGACCTTCGACGCGAGGTTCGGGCTGTGCGTGGTGACGATGACCTGGACCGGCCTCCCTACGGCCTGGGCGGCTTGCTCCTGAAGAAACTCCACCAGCCGCAACTGCAGCTGCGGGTGCAGGTGCGCCTCGGGCTCCTCGATCATCAGCAGAGGAAGGGTGTCGCGATCCTGACCGAGCAGCAAGAGCTCACAGGCCATGAAGAGCAGGTTGTTGTAGCCAAGCCCATGCGGAAGCTGACCGCCGGAATCGGCCGGCGTCGAGAGGCGTAGCTCGAGCTTCTCCAGGAGCGCTCGCAGTCGTTGCTCGATCGTCGCGCCTTCGCCGACGGACACTCTACTTCCGAGGGGCTCATCGCCCAAACTAAGGTTGGCGAGGTAGCTCTTGTCCAGACGATCGCCGGCTTGCTTGACGCCTTCGTTCTCCCTGATGAGGTGGTCCGCGAGGCGGGAAACGTTGGCGATGCTCTTCGGGAACTGAGCCCCCTCCTTGGATTCCACCGCAGCGACGAAGGTGGTCGGATCAAACTCCTCATCCTTGTGCGCGGCGATCTCCTTTGTGTGCTGAAGAATCTGCGAGAGTCGTGAGTTCCGGCCGGCATCGAGTTCGCGTTCGGCATCGCGCAGTGGGCGAAGGTAGGTTGCCTGCAACAACAGCCGTACGTTGCCGTCCAGCACTGGACCCGTGCCATCCCGGCCCGAGCGGACCTCCACCGTGATCCGGCGCCGGATGCTATCATCGTCGTTATGCATCGCGTGGAAGGTGACGTACAGGCAGGGGGCCCCGTCCTCGTAGGATAAGTGTTCCAGCAGCGCACCGCCTGTTTCTTTGTCGATGTGTGTGAACCGGCAGCGGACGCTGAACTCGGACGCTCGCTGGCCGCTCTTGACGTGGAAGTCCTCGTCGGTGACGCGCTGGAAGTCCTGGCTCGTGGTACCCAGCGCATAGCGGATGGCATCTACGATGGCAGTCTTCCCTGAGTCGTTCTCACCGACCAAGACGTTGAGTCCGGGCTGAAACGGGAGCACGAGGGCGGAGTCTCCCGCCCCGAACAGTCGGAAGTTCTCGATTCGTATCTCGGCGAGGTGCATAAGCGTTCATCTCCTCGGAGTTTTGTCAGCCAAGTACTGCCGCGCATCCCCGCCTTTGTCCGCTGGCTGCGCAACTTTTTGCAATCCTTCGGCTTTGGATTCCAGGATCTGCAGGTGCCTAACGTTGCGGCTAAGCGGCGCGGGCGTTAGCCCGCGTCCGCCTTGAGTCGTTTGTTAGGTCAACATTTAGATTATTTCATTGAACATACTTAATGACAACCACCCGTTCGTGTACACTCACACTGATTGTTGGCTTCGCGAAACGCAGCCTGTTTTGTTTGTTCTGAAAAAGGCGGTGGAGTTTTGCCTGGAGATCCATAGGTTGATGTTGCAGCATGGCATGGAGGGCATAGCACCTCAGCATTGCTTAGATCGTTACCCCCATCTCTACGCTTGTGATGTACA
>JAZDEY010000057.1:0-28849 GCA_043808325.1 Candidatus Eiseniibacteriota bacterium | reverse complement strand
CTTAGCCGCTCCGCCTCTGTGCGTGCCATCGCGCCCTCCTTCTACTTCCGTCCAGATGTGGTCTAATCGCACTACACTATACAACAACCACACCACTCTCAACGGAAAGTGGGAGGACATATGGCCTTATCGCACCAGCACAACCTTCGCTGTCTCTTCCCCGGCCGGAGTCTTCACCGCAACAAAATAGATGCCGCTCGGCAGGAGCCGGCCCTGGGCGTCGTCGCCCTTCCAGTCAAGATAAGCGGCGCCCGGCTGAGCCACGGCTTCACGCACCAGGCGGCCCGTGACATCAAAGAAACGAACCTGGGTGGGACCCACCGCCCCGCTCTTACCGAAGACCAGCTTGAGATCGCCTCGTGCCGGATTGGGCAGGATCGTGAAGGCAAGGCCCGCCTCAGGCGGAGTCACTCCTGCCCCAACCGACTCCACGATATCGGCGGTGGAGCGTGGCTGGAGTCTATAGCCTGAGAAATATGGAATCGTGGTGTCATACTGAGTCAGGACCCCGACAACATCGATCCGGCCGGTAGGCTGTGGGGTTCCATCGATATTGGTGTCCTTATCGATCAGGAGCGTGCAGCCGCCGCTACCGTCATCGATCGTGACACTGCCGTCGGAGCCCGCCGGAGGCCAGGTGCCGCCGGTAATCAGGCAGCCCACGACCTGGACCAGCGAGCCCTCGTAGGTCTCGCCGCCGGTCTCAAGCTCGGTAGTGGTGACCACCCTCGGCTCGGGAACTCCGACATTGGTAGCTTCCTTGGTGATCGTGGGGCTCGTGATTCTGGTCAAGCCGAAATATTGGTCGACATAGCCCGTGACCCTGAGGCTGTCCCCAACCGCGATAGTCGGGGTCTGCGTATTGCGCTTGTATACATTGACGCCGCCCGTCGCATCCTGCACGAAGATGTCGTTATCGACAGTGGAGAAGGTACCCGTGGCGACCGTTGCGATGCCCTTGATCGTAACCTGCTGGCCCAGCATCACGGGCTCGCCGTTGGCGTTGTCCGCATTGATCTGACTTATCAGGTTCCAGCCGCCACTCGAGCTCACTACCCAGATGGGGCTCGACCACATATAGTCACCGTCGGACTGCTGGGCTCTCACGTAGTAGGAGCTTTCGCCCATCGGCGGGCGATCCTTAGGAAGCCAGTGATAGGTGTTGCTGCCGGGGCTCACGTAGGCGATCTGGATGCCGTTCCGGACGAGTTCGAGTGTGACGAAGTTGTTCACGGCCGACACGGTGATGTCGAAATGGACGGTATCGGCTGCGGAGGGGAAAGTCTCGCCCATCCAATGGCCTTCGCACTGGAAAAGCACCGCCATCCGGTCGGTCGCCGGATTGACTTCCACGGCGAAGGTGCGCTGGCTCCTCAAGGCCTCCAGGATGTCGGCCTTACTCAGCGAACTTGCCACTATCCCCGTGAGATAGATATCGTTTCCGCTGTTGGGATTGGGAGAATCGCCCCACATGCCTTCGTGGTTGTCCTGATTGGCGACCACACCCACATGCCAGCCCCGCGAGAGGGCTTCGAGGAACTCTGCTTCGTAGGTCTCGGTGCGCCTGCCGTTCCTGATTTCAAACAGGGACATCGCCGAGTCGCCCGTCACCGAGTAGGCGAAATCGTGGAACTGAGCATCGGCGCCGGTCCCCGCGCCGGGATAAGGATGATTGAAGGCCCCGAAAAGCTTGGCCCCCGTTATGCCGTCGGTGTGAGTGAAGATCCAGTTGTAGGTGCCGGTAAGATTGTAACGGAAGTCCTTACCTCCGTTGTCGTACTGCGGGATCAGCGAAGTCGCCTCGTAGAAGTTTATGTGTCCGAAGGATCCGGGGGTCGAGGTACTCAGACTGCCGTGCTCCTGGCCCGCGAGAGCCACGAAGACGCCGTCCTGAGTAAAGGAGGCCGCAACCGACTTCATGCTCGTGTACTCCGAGGAGGTCATCATGTTGGTGTGGTCGGTAAGAGCCTCAACATCTACATCCGCCGAGTCCCGGGCATAGGCATAGGCCTCAGTGGGGGTCCCGATGCCGTCGGAGTAGGATGTGTGAGCATGCAGGTTACCATAGTAGACATTGTAAGCCTGGCAGGGGGCGATCACCCCAAACAGCACAGCGATACCCATTAGCAATCTGATTTTCAAGGTTCACCTCACGATTTATCCACCTTAATTATACCTCATTTGAGGCCGATCTTCAATTGATCATAATTACTCCATTATACTTTTATGGTTCTACAAGACTTAGGATGCGCTTCCGGGGCCAAGGGTGTGCTATGACGAGCCGGATTGACGAAAAGCATCAACTGGGATAGGCTCCCCTTGACGGCCCGAGTGCGACTGCAGGCGGGTCCGGTGCGGTAGTCACTTGGGGGACTAAGAATCGAGAACTTGAGAATCACGGTGGGATCGCTGATACGCAGGCTTCATCCATCGAGGTCCGCCCTCTTGCCAATAGTGCTGGTGGGCGCGATCTATGTTGTGACCCTCTCCCTGCTCCCGGCAAAGGGCTTCTGGGTGATCGACAATGCCGACAAATTCCTACAGGTGAAGTCCGTTATCGCCAGCGGCTACTCCGACTACTCGATTGCCTGGCCGGGCAGCGAGATCGATCCTGACTTCAGATTCAAGCCGATTCCCGATCCCTTCTCCTATGTCGACCGCGGCAAGATGTTCTCCTTTTATCCGCCTTTCTTCCCGACCGTGTCCTCCTTCCTATTCAGGGCCTTTGGATTTCGCGGGCTGTGTCTGCTACCCGTGGTCTCATCACTCCTCATGCTTGCTGGAGTCGCAGCTATCGCCCGCCGAATGAACCAGGGTGTGGCTGTCAGACACGCCGCGGTCCTGATTGTCGGTTTGTGCACGCCGATATGGTTCTACAGCGTGGTCTTTTGGGAGCACACCATCGCCGTGTGCTTATCTGTCTGGGCCATCAGCTCCTACCTGGGGTTCCTCAGGAGCAATTCCGGCAGAGATCTTGTTCTCGGAAGCGTCCTGGCAGCACTCGGAGTCTATTTTAGAGACGAGCTATATCTGTTTTGCGTCGTTCTTGCTGCCTGTGCTTATTTCTGGCAGAAGCCGCGGAGGTTACGAACGCTCCTCGCTGCAGGCGCAGTCACGATTCTTACGCTTCTGCCGCTCTGGCTTTTCCAATGGAGGGCCACGGGTCTCCCCTGGGGGCACCACGCTGCGGGCCTGCTGGCCTCGGAGGGTGGAATACGAGGCCACATTTCGGGCAGGCCTGCGGTCCTCTACAATCTCTTCATCAATTCGACGTCACACTCTTGGCTGTCATTTCTTGCCGGGGGGACCCTCGCTGATCGCGTTTCTGGTGAATCCTAAGCTCTCCCGGCCAAGATTCGGCGCCGCGGTACCGATCGTTGCGGCAGTGGCGTTGGCTTGTTCCGTAATCTCCCTGGCGGGCTACTTCACCTCAGCGAGTGTGATCGGTTACATGACCGAGTCGTGCAATAGCTTCCTGGTCGTGGCGCCGGTGCTCGTGCTGGGGTTCCTGCGCTCACGGAACGCCAGCGGTTCTGCGGCCCGCGCGCAAGAGGCAGCGCAACTCTGGACCATCGCACTCGCCTATTCCGTGGCCTACGGTCTCCTGGCACCCAACCAGGCCTCAATCGGCATGCATTGGGGCAACCGTTTTCTGCTCGGCCTCTATCCCATGTTCGGACTTCTCGCTGCCGTCAATCTCACCGAATGGGCGCGGGGAATCGGGCAAAGACCGGACTGGCGGCTCGTTCCGGTACTCCTGGTGATCTTGTTGAGCCTGGCGGCCCAGGTGTATTCAATCGAGATCTTGCGCAAGAAGGAGGATTTCTCAGTACGCCTCAACGAGGCGCTCGCGAAGCGCCCCGAGACTATAGTGGTCACCGACATACGGTGGGCACCCTCCGAGATGTGCCTGGAATTCTCGAACAAAGCGATCTTCCTCGCCGATACGAATGAGGAGTTGGACGTTCTTATCCAGACCCTCGGGTCCAGGGGGTACAAAGACTTGCTCTTCGTTACTCAGTTGCCCGATGCCGAGGCAAAGGCGGCTGTTGCCACGGTAGACGATGAGGGTCTGAACTTCTTCACCCTGAGATTCCTGCCCATCGAACTTCGTCCCCGTTAGAGGGCAGCCCCTATCTGAACATCGATTTGAGTTTGCCGAAGGTGTGTGGTTCGGTGTCCGCACCGGATGAAGCCGGGCCTGTGGCGCAAGCATACGCCGTGGGAGTCTCTTCAATACGCCTGATCACCCAAAGAGCGGGATCCCCGGGATCCGGCGTCACGAAGATGGTGAGCAACGACTCGTGAACCCAGTAGGTCATGGGCTCCTCTCCCTCTATCTTGACGATCACGCGGATGTCCGGCCGATACACGGCTTCAAGCAGGGTGTCCCCAGTAACGAAGAAGTCCACCACAGCCACCCCCAGCTCAAACCTGATTGACTCGATTTGGGTAGATAGGAACATCGCCCCGGTGCGCGTGATGTCTTCAGTTCTCTCCCAGTAAGGGCGATCGGCGCTGACTCCCACTACTGCCCAGTCCTGAGGCATGAAGCGGAAGCGATAGCCGCTGTCCAGGCACTTCTCGTACTTGGCGATGTCCCGATTCTCCAAGCTCTTGGTGAAGAACTCGAGCAAGTCCTGCGGGGTCTGTCGGTCCGGTAAAACGGGGTCGGGATTGGCGGAGCGGTCATGCCCGCACGATGAGAGGATCAGCGCGACTCCGAGTAGCACGCAGGCAATCAAAGCAAGGCGTACACGGCGAGCTGGCATCATATATGCCTCCTCTTGGGGTTGGCTCAGTTACTACAATAGCACAGCGCGCCTTAGAACGCAATCTGGAACCGACGCTTGTTAAGTGACCATAATTGGAGATATGGTCGAGTATCGCTTGCTGCGTGCGCCGTCACTTGCGGGCCGCGAACTGGCTGCGCATATCGGCTACCAGAGGGTCGGCCGGGTCGATCGCCTCGGCCCGCGCGAGGAGACCCAGAGCCTCCTGGGTTCGCCCTTGAACGAGCGCCAGCGTGAAGGCCAGGTGGAGAGCCTTCATGTCCCGGGGCTTGAGAGCCAGCAAGCGGTCAAGCCGATCCTGCGCAAGGTCCTGCTGCCGCGCGGCTAGGTGGCCGAGGGCCGCATACCACAAGAGCTCGGGTTCATTCGGGTATGAAGCGAGCCCCTCCTCGGCGACTCGAAGGATTGAGCCGCTGTCCTCGGGCCTTGCCCTTCCGGCATAGGCGCGCGCAAGCGAGAGGTAAAGTTCCGGCACTCGGACCGACTGCTCGCGCCGGATGGCTTCAAGCCGTGTGATCGCGCCGTCGTAGTCGCGGGTCTCGAGCAGGTCCAGGGCATCGGTATACGCCGCAAAGCCACTGGTCGCGCGCCTCACCCCGAAATAGTCAACACTCAGGACTCCGGCAATCGCGGCCGCGACGAGCACCATCCCAAGAGCGCGGGTGTAGGCTCGCGCGCGTATAAGCTCCGCGGCGCTCACAACCGTGACCGACGCCCCTATTGCGACCAGTGGAACCAGGGGCACACGGTATCGGCCGGTCACAAAGAAGGCGATCGTCGTGAGCGCATGGAGCAGCATGAACTGAAGCATCAGCTTTATGAAAGAGCGCCGTAGGTACTCAGCACGGTCCCCCTGGCCCGCGCGACCGTCCGGGCTCCCGGTGCCGCCGGGCGCACTCACCTTGAGGCGGGCCGCCCCACTGCGGCGCCGCAGGCCGAGCATCCCCGGCAGCGAGACCGCAAAGAGCCCAAACAGCAGGCCAAAGCCCAGAGGAATCCTGAGTACCGGGTATTCCTTGCGCCGCGCCTCGTAGGGTTCGTTATTGGGGATCTCAATATTTCCGATGAAAAGAGCGGCCTTGCTCAAGGTCAGCCTGAGCCAGCGTCCTGGTTCTTGACGTATGAAGGCGAACCCTCGCCGAAACCAGTAGTTCGAGACCTGCGATGGCTTGAGGCTCCGGCCTGCGGCCTGCTCGGCGATCGCCTTGGTGTCCGCAAACCCGCCCCACCAGGTTTCGTGTGTCCCCGGCACCACGGCCTGCATGCCGTTGGATTTGGGGTTATTGCCGATATAGAAGTTGACGCCCCCCTGGGAGGCGACAAACACGAGATCGCGCGCCACCACCGCGTTCCTTACCGTGGCGGCGGCCGGCGGCAGGACCAAACCTAGCACAAGCAGCGCAATAAACCAACGCGCACCGTGGACAGCGTGGGCACCATGAGCGCCGCGCTCGCCGGCCCCGGCACCGGCCCGAGCGCCGGCGACTTTCACTCCCCACCAGATCACAAATGGAAAGAAGACCAGAATCTCGGGCCGCGTGATGGCATAGAGGCCAAACGCGAGCCCGGCCAGGCCTGCGAGCCCGGCGCTCCGCCGCTCGGCCGCCACGAAGGCAAGCAGCAACCCGCCGAGCAGCAAGAAGACCAGGAGCACCGGTTGGAGGAATTGGGAGTCAAAGTAGATCAAGACCCAGTAGAGAGAGCATATAACTCCCGTGACCACCCCGACCCTTTGACCGAAGCACCTGGCGGCGACACCGTAGGCGAGTGCACAGGAGATCGATCCCAGGATGATCTGGATGATCCGCGCCAGCAGCATATTGGGGCCGAACAGGGCGAAGAGGCCAGCCAGGAAATGGGAATAAAGCGGCGCCCGGAAATAGGGGGCAATGCGGAGCTGGTCGTAGGGCGGATTCCATACTCCCGATGCCAGGCTCTTGGCCCACCCAAGATTGTACTCCTCGTCCATGTAGAAGATGCTGAAATCGGGCCTTGGCGCGGCTTCGAAGAGGTATAGGCCGCGCAGGCACAGAGCCACAAACAAGATGATGAGGGCATAACGCCACCGGAAGGAGTGCGCCCGCTCGTCTCCGGCTGCTCCTGGTCTCGCACTCATCACAGTGGTCACTTCCTATATGGTCTATCCGGTTCGCAAGATGCCGTGATTATAGGACGGGTTGCCCTTACAGCCAAGCGGTAAGTCAAGAATGGAGGAAACCGCAGCAACCCAATAATAGCACTCCCATAATCACTCTTTGTGTTTTAAACTGTTAGATGGAGCGCACGACTGCGGCGCTCCTCGCATCGATCTGTACATTTTTGAACAGGGAGAGATTGTGCTTCACGGCAAGAAGATAATTGTGGTAATGCCTGCCTACAATTCGCAGGAAAACATCAAGAGGACCTGTAACGATATCCCCAGTGACATCGTGGATGAGATTCTGCTTACCGACGATCACTCGAGCGACGATACGGTTGCAGTCGCCCGAAAACTCGGCATAGAGGTCTTCGAGCATCGGCGCAACATGGGCTATGGGGCGAACCAGAAGACCTGCTACCGCGAGGCCCTCAAGAAACGGGGCGATATCGTCATAATGTTGCACCCGGACTACCAATATCCTCCTAAGCTAATTACAGCAATGGCAGGCTTGATATGCTCGGACATGTTCGACGTGGTGCTCGGCTCAAGGATACTGGGCGGCATGGCTCGTAAGGGGGGAATGCCCGCTTATAAATACATATCGAACCGCATACTCACTCTGCTGCAGAACCTTCTGATGGGTCAGAAGCTCTCCGAATACCATACAGGTTACAGGGCCTTCTCGAGCTCGGTCCTCACCAATCTTCCCTTGCTTGAGAACTCGGACGATTCCGTATTCGACAACCAGATGCTGGCGCAGGCGGCCTTCTTCGGCTATAGGATCGGGGAGATCACCTCGCCCACCAACTACTCAAAAGGCTGCTCTTCGATAGGTTTTCGTCGGAGCGTAGTCTATGGCTGGGGTGTGCTGGTCACCTCCTTCAAGTTCTTCTTACAGAAACGCCGCCTGGGGAAATTCGCGATCTATGACCCGAACGGTAGAAAGATTCTCTCCTAGAACTCGGTTTCTCGTGGTGGTGCTTCCGTTCCTCATCGTCATATTGCTGGCTGTCGAGTTCGGGCGAACTGATGCGCGTGCAATCCACCATGCCAAGAGAAGACTATGGGCCGGCCTTTTGCCCGAAGATGGTCAAGGAATATGGAGAGCGCGGGGTGTAACCTTCCGCATCTTTGCCCCAGCGATACTCGGTTTTCTCATTGGGCAGGATATCGACTACTCCTTGCAGCTCGAGATGTTGCCTTATGTAGGTATTTAACCAGTTGAAAATCAGTCTCTCCGAATTCGGCCTCAAAAGCCAGGAGGTGGAGACGTTCACCACCACCACATATTTCGGTGCCGAAGATTCGATCTCATTGATCATCTCCCGCTGCATTCTTAGTGCATAAGGATGAGGCTCCATCAGTCCGTATGTGTAGATGTAGCCTGTCGATGAATGTCGATTTGAGTAGAAGTAAATCTGAGGCTCCGAGCCCAGGATGGCGATCTGCGCGTCTTTGGAGGAATTCTCGCGCAGGAATCGCGCGATCTCCAAAGATTCTGGAAATGGATTCGCTCCGTATATGGCACGGCAGGCTGCAGCTGGGGAAAGCTGCAGCAACACCGCGCGCTCCTGGAAAACGCCGAAGCACACAATCGCAACGAAGCCGGCTGCGGCCAGCCACCCGAGCCGCGAGTGTGCTGCCACAAACAGCGCGCGGGCGCGGTCAACGGCCAAACCCGCCAGAACGCCGACTGCAGGCAGCAGCAGAATGAAGTAATGGTTGCGGAAGTAGAAACCGGGACAGACCGCGAGGAAGGAAAAGATCAGGAAGCCCGCGATGAAAGCACTGTGGGACCATTTCCTCCACTCGGCGCCAAGCTCGAGGACACCCAAACCGGCTGCGATCCAGAGAAGAATCGTCGGCTTGACGTAGGCAGGGAAGTTCGCTAAGAACTCCCGCAGCCCCCGGCCAAGGCCAAGGGCGCTCGCATATTGACGCGCGTAAGAGAAGGTCCAGAACCAGAAACGGTCAAAAACGCCAGCCGCCCGCAGCCCCAAGCAACTGGCGCCAAACGGAATGGCCGCCCCGGCAGAATAGACCAGAATCTTCGTCAGCATGCCATTCCACCGAACGGGTCTCTTGGAAAGTCCGCAATAGAGCAAGTAGATGCCGCCGAATATTCCGAAGAAGACGCCCTGCTGTTTCATCAAGAACGCGAAACCGAGCAGAAGCCCGGCCCCAAAGATCGCGCCGAGACGGTCGCGCTCAAGGCCACGGAGAAGCAGCAGCAAACCGCCAAGCGCAGGCAGCAGCACGAAGTGCGTCGCGTGTGCTGCTAACCCCAACAAGGCCGGACTCAATGACACGAAGGCATAGGCCACAGCCGCCACAACCCCCACGGTCTCGTTGGCAATTCGCCGCGCCAGCAAGAAGAGGAGAACGATGGTCGCCGCATTAGCGGCGATCAGCCCCAGGTGGATCCCGGCTATTGTTTGCCCAAAGACCGCCATGATGCCCGCGTAGGCGAAGTAAATGCCCGGCAGTTTCATGTTGTACGCAAGCTTGTAGGGCGGGATACCTTGCAGGATGAGTTGCCCGGCATAGGCGTACTCGCCCTCATCGCGCTCAAGTGGAACTTGCAGCAGGCGAAAACGGATCGCCGCGGAAAACACGATGGCCAAGACGAGCACTGCCCAAGCCCAATACCTAAACCACGCAGCAGACCTGGGCTGGGCGCGTTGCTTCATCTTGGTCCCCAATTCCCGAGCAACCTCGACCCCTCTATCACTTACCACCAATCAGTTGCCGTTTCCCCCGTGCTGGGGATTCGATTGCAACTCCTCTGCCTTTCGAGAACACCGCAGCGCCTGTTCTTCATTTCCCAGAGAACTGTATGCAACACCGAGATTGACATACACCTGGGCATCAGTGGGATTGAGCTGGGCCGCACGCTCCAGAGTTCGGATGGCGTCTTCGGAGCGCCCTGCCAATCCATACGCCACCCCAAGATTGTTATAGGCCTCGGAGTTCATGGGGTTCAATTGAACCGATCTCTCGAGAAAGGCAACTGCCTTCCCGAGATCGTTCTTGTAGTGGCCATATAGAATGCCCAGATGAAAATTGGGTTCAAAACGACTAGGATTGACCCGCAGAGCTTCTTCCCACATCCTTATTTGCAGATCGACGTCGCATTGCTCGAGACAGCTCTCAAGGTCGAGATACGCAATGTCGGAATTTGGGTCTATCCACAATACTCTTACACAGATCTCCGCCGCTTTCTCATAATCCCCATCATACTGACAATGGGCATTGGCCAGCGCCAGCAGGGCACCGATATAGGTCGGATGGATTTCAAGGGCCCTGTTTAGATACTTCGACGCGAGAGCGTGCATTTCGCTTTCACGTCGCTCGATCTTTGATCTCAGCGTATCGGGACTATCTGAAGCAAGGAATTCAGCTCTCTCCTCCTTCGGCAGAAGCGTCTCTTTGCCGATCCTCGCAATCATTTCCCCGGCCGAGTTACCCCGCGTCCTGATGTCCCGCAGTTTGACAGCCTCCTCGACAAGCAGCTGTCCCGCCGACCACGCGCTCTTCGCACTCTTGGATGATACACGTACATCGTGCGTGCATAGCGTGTAATCATTCGCCCACACCCTGTTGCGGCCCGTCACGATAGCACCGTACAGGCATAGAATCGCTATCACCACCCCCGCAAGAACGCACCTGCCAATCTCTTCGCTCTTGAAGAGCCTGGGGGCGCAACCGACCAGCAGGTATGCAACGACGAGGCAGAAACCCAGGGATGGAATATACATGAATCGCTCATTCATGAACGCGCCAACGTTGAATACGAGATTGGAGACCGGCAAGAACGTGAGCGCGTAGAACCATATCCCATAGGATGTCCGCCCCTTCTTTCTGAAACCAGCTACTGCAATGGCGACGAGGGCCGAACAGAGCAGAACTGACGCTATCGCTCTCGGGTTCGCCAAGCCGATGATAGCAATCTGCTTGGGGTAGTAGTCGAAGGTCAAGGGATGAGGGAAGATCAGCAGTTTCGCGTAGATCAACCAGGTATAGACTACGGTCGCAAGCTCCTCTCCCTTTGAAGCATCGAGGAACGGGTTGTTCATCAGGTCTGGAACGGTCTCGACTCTCGGCCCCCCCAGAGCTGCGTGCCGTAAAGCCATGTAAGCAACCGCTGCCACGAGGAGCGGCGCGGCTGAAACAAGGTTTCTCCTGGCCTTGTGATCGGTGAAGAAAAAGACGGTCAGTGGAATCACCGCAACGAATGCTATCGCGTTTTCCTTTGACATCAAGGCAAGAAGGAAGACGACGAAGCTGGTAACGAGGTAGATGGCTTTGTTAGTGGCAAGATAGCGAATCGTATAGCGCAAGGCGAGCAAGGCACCGAGCAAAGCCATGATATCATCACGCCCTTTGATGTTGGCCACGACCTCGGTGTGGAGCGGATGAGCCACATAGAGCAGGGTAGCAACGAAGGGGAGAGAGAAATACCACCCGCGCTTTGACCGGCCAGGGGCAAGCAATGTGGAAAGCAGGCCATATAGCACAATGCCGGTCAGAGCATATAGAAGAACGTTGATCAAATGGCTGATATGCGGATTCTGTCCGAAGAGCTGGCGCTCAACTGCAAACGTTACCAGTGACAAGGGCCTGTAACGTCCACCCCGCACAAGCGCCACCTGCCCGCCATAGAAACCCGAGAACGTATCGTGCGAGAGAATATCCCCGATCCCTTTGAGGCCCTTTTGGGTGAACGGGTTTTCGGCGATGACCACTTTATCGTCAAGCGCGTAATCGTGCGGGATCGTATTCGCATACAGCGCGAAACCTATGACGAGGACAACAAGATACGGCAACCAGATACTCTCAAGGGCTTTGTGCATAGATTTGACTGCACCTCAGGCCGGCCCACAAACATCTGCCGAGCCGAAACCGGGTGGATTCGCGCAGGGCGGCTGCCGGCCAATCCGCAGGTCCATGTTACCCAACCACGCGAGCAGGTGTCAAGGGCACCTGGGAACCGGCGAGGACAAGAAGCCGAACGACCAGTAGCAGATGCTTCTTGGGCGGCCCCTCTTCTTGTGGCCAAAAGGAAGGCCCCGTCTCAGCCGAGACGGGGCCTAAAACCTTACTTACACTAACCTCTTACCGGAACAACGCCTTGATGCCACCCCAGGTGCTCGGCTCGGTAGCCGAAGGGCCGGGAGACGGGAACACGATCGAGACGCCAGGGCGAGTCGGGGCTGTGACCTCGATGTCATCGACCCACAGAATGTTGGTGGGTATATTGCCATAGTTACGAAATTCAATCATGATGGCATCCGCCAGCGGATCGGTGGGCGCGGGTGTACCGAAGGTCCAGGAGGCCGGACCGGCTGCCAGCATCTGGACCCAGCCAGTCGAACCGCTATACTCTCCGGGGCCGCTTGCGCTGCCACCGTAGGATGCCGGATCAGTCGAGTTGGCATAATGGGCCCAAAGACGACCCGACGGGTTGCTGGTCGTAACGTCATAGACCCAGATTCTGACCGTGACGATATCACCGGTGGTTAAACCCTTGATCCACGCCACATACGCCTGGGTTGTCACAGTAGCGATGCGCTCAAGCCTCAGCGAACGCAGGCCACTGTGAACGTAATCCGGAAGCGCGCTAGCCACAACGTTGGTGCAGATCACGCTGGGATCAGCGACCGGAAATCTGCCCAATACCGTCCCGCAGTCCTCCCAGCCGTAGGTGGCCGTAAGGGCCCAACCGCTGGTGGCAAAAAGGCAAATCATTGCAAGAGCCAAGAGCAACTTCTTCATTTTCTACAACCTCCCTTTCCTGGGACTCGCCCCAGAATTGCTGCTTCCACTTCCGGCACCTCTTGAGGCCGCACAGGCCTCGCCGGGCTCACCGGACTTAGCACAACCTCCCAACCACACCCCTGAATCAAGCTGGTCTCAAACCACCCCCTTCACACCTAAAGGTTGCTTAGAGTTACCTTGAAACGACCACTTTGCTTACAGCCGATCCACCTCTGGTTTCAAGTCTTAGAAAATAGATGCCCGAGGTCACGCGGTTGCCCCTCGAGTTGGCGCCGTTCCAGTCGATCTTGTACTCACCGGCGGGGCTCGCGCCCTCGATCAGGGTCCGCACCAGCTCGCCCTTGACGTTATAGACCTTGAGGGCCACGTTACCCGTCACGGGCAGCGCGAATCTCACTTCGCCGCCATCCAGCATTGGGTTGGGTCTTACCGCCAGCATCACCCTCGAAGGCACGGTCGTGCCGTCAGGAGTGCCGGCCTTGGCAGGATAGCAGACGTCGTCGTCCTGCCGCGGCTGGATCTTGTACTGACTGAATGCATAGTCGACCACGCCGCGGACGATCACCACGTCGTTGACCACGGGCACGTAGGCGTAAGTGCCGTAATCGCCGACCTTGCAGGTATCGGCAGCGCCGCCGCTGGAGATCAGCCACTCGCCGTACTGGTCCTTGGCGGCCTTGACTGTTGCAGTATTGGCCTGGACCAGCACACCCTCGTATTTCTCGGAGATATTGACCGCTGCGGTCGTGACCGGGGTAGCGGCAGGCACATTATTGCTGTGAGAATGGATAGTCACGGCCGCAGGGAAGAACATCGCAATCTCGGTGTTGTTGTAGTACTCCTGAACGTCTCCCGAAACTGTGACGCTGTCGCCGCGGGCTACGCTCACGGTACCCGTCCGGTCATACACCTTAACACCTCTGAAATCGGATGATAGGCCGTGGTTCTGGATATAGAAGTAGTTGATGCCGAGTTCTCCGCTCGCGGCGGTCACGATGCCCCCGAGGTTAACGGGCTTACCGGCATAGCTGGAGCTGTCGAGACCCGGAGCAACATACTGGACCTGATAGATGGTCACCCTGCCCACGTAGAGATCGTAGGTCCCGGAGGCAGGCTTGCGCGCGGTCATTGGCTGAACGTCAGTGGCTCTGACATAGTAGTCGACCGTCGTGCCATTCGGCCAAGGCCCCTTGACCGCCGTATAAACACTGTCGGAAGTGGTCATCGTCGTGCTGTCGAAGGAGGCGCCGCCGTTGGTGCTGCAGAAGAGCTTCACGGTGAACGGCGGGTTCGCACCGGTCACGGTTGCGCTAAACGTGATCGCATTCCCGGTCTGCGGGGCGTGCGGCGCGTAAACCAAGCTCGAGATTATAGGCGGACCGATGATGTCCTCGCTCCACCTGGGCTCGATCTTGCGGTTGCTGTAGGAGTAGTCGCCGACGCCCTGGACCCCGTCCAGCACGTCGCCGGTATTCGGGGTGTAGCCATAGAAACCGGCAGCGCCGATCCGGCAGGCACCCGAACCGTCGTTGACTTCCCATTCACCGTAAGCATCGGCGCTATCGTTGGTGACGGTCACATTCGCAACCTTTGTGAGAACGGCTTCATAGCGCTCCCCAAGGGTCGACGTGGTCGCCATGGCGCTCGTTGCCACGGTCACAGGCGCCGGCAGAGCGTTACCCGAGCTGACCTCGTTGTAGCAGCCCACAAACATATAGATCTCGGTGCGCAGGTAGTATTCCTGCACCTTCCCCGAGACTGTGACCAGGTCGCCTTCTTCGGCCGGCACCGAGGCGGTCGGGTCGTAGACCCAAATGCCGTTCCAGGGGCCGCTGCCGTCCTGGATCACAAACATATTGGCGTTGAAGATACTTCGGCCCGCGGTCACCACACCGCTGACGTTAACTGCGTGGCCCGCATAGCTCGAGGAATCCCCACCGATGTCCACGTACTGGACCGTCGAGATCAATTGCGTGCCGACTCGGTATCTATAGGCGCCACCCGGCGCATCCGCAGGGTATTTGCTGGTGGCCGGAGGCACAAAGCCGTCGGTAGCTTCGACATAAAAAGTGATTTCCTTCTGATCGGCCTGGGCCGGCAGGACGCAAGAGTAGAGGCTGTCGCCGGGAGCTGCCGACATCGCCACAAACGTATAGGCCCCGCCGTCCACGCTGTAATAGCATTTCATGGAAGTGACGCCGTTAGGGTCCTTGGCGTAGCAGGTGATTGTGACCGTACTGGAAGAGGTCGGCTCACACGGGCTGTAGCGCAAGGTCCAAATATCCGGCGGAGTGTTCACGATGTTCACTGCCCGGGGCGTGGCCACTTCATAATGGAAGTCGGCGCTCGAGTTATTGGTATCGGTGCCCGTCGCGTCCCTGCCCAGGCTTATGCCCACGTCGGGAATGCCGGCGAAGGCATCGTTGTCCGATACATTGACACCCAGGCACTGATCCGCAGTGCAGTACGCGGGGTCCCGGTATTCCATCGCATCTATGAGGTTGGTCCGCGCCGCCGTATCGTAAAGATACAGCACTTCGTACCTGTTGTAAGAGCCCGAACAGGACTTGGAATAATCGCTGGTGCCCGGGATCAGCCTGATCTGGTCGTCATTAGCATCCGGATTCTGACAGATGGTATTGGGAACAGCCGGATCGTCAACCTCGTAGGTCCGGCTATTGTCGTACATCTCGAGATCCGGCGCGGCGCCCCACTTGGTCCTGTAACCGGTGCTGCCACCGGGGACCTCATCATTGGTGATGGCATCGCGGGCAATCACGATGTAGCCGTGAGCCGCTATCGTAATGCCGGTGGGAATCTGGTGATGATGCTCGCCGCAGAGGCCGTCGTACTCGGTCCCGCTTATTACCCAGCCGGCAAGATTGATCGGGGAAGCAGTGCGGTTGTAAAGCTCAATGTACTCCCCGCCGTCAAAGTACGTCGGGTCATTGACCCAGATCTCGTTTATGACAACATCCCCGGCGCTGGCCGCCAGGACGACACCCGAAAGCGCGACGACTGCAAATAGGAACAAAACGCCTGTAGCGGCAATGACTCGCATTGCAACCTCCGTTTTTGGGGGTACTACGCCCCGCTGTCCAATATGTGCGACTTACACCTTACAGATATACTATATCATACCGGCTACAGGATTTCAACCTAATAAATGGGGGTGGAGGCGGGGCGTCCAGGCCTTAGTGGGTAAGGTCTTTGATGTCCTTGATCCGCTTGCTGGCGTTGAGGATCTCGGGCGAATACTGCGCCGCATCGTCCCTCAAGAACCTGCCTTCAAGCTTGCGGTCAAGGGGTGAATGGCGCTGAATATAGTCCACGATGGCATCCTTTACCAGGATGTCGGTTTTGTGGACATATTTGGGATCTATTTGCGTAAGAATCTCAAGCCCTATATTGCCGGAGGCTATGAAATCCGTGGTCGCCACACGGTAAAGGCTGTCGGGGTCCCAGGGCTTGCCGCCTACCGTAAGCAGGGTTAGCCGGTCGAAATCGGGGAGCGCCCGGCTGTAAACGATCTTGATGCCCGACACATAGGCCCCCTGCCGCATGCCCTTGACACGCCACTCCAGTACCAGCTTCAGGAAGGAACCCGTCATGTCGTAATAGACGAGCCGGTTCTCGAAAGGAACGGCATTGAAGACGTCGCGCGCCGTGATGACCCCCATATGGATATTGGCTCGGATGCCGCCAAGATTGGTGAAAGCCACGTCGGCGTCCACCGCCTCCCCCATCGCGTCGGTCACGAGATTACCGAGCACCGACTCCCCCACACCCACCCGGGTGAGGTCCACCAGGGCTCTGCCGATGGGCTGGTCCATGCCGACTTCGGCGCTGTCGATCTTCTCCGAAAGGAATTCGCTTATCTCGGGCTTCGGCCAGTATTCGTCCTCATAGAGCGTGACGATCGAGCCGTCGGCCTCGGGAAGGGTGTATCCGATTATCTGCCTGGTCCGGGGATCGAGATTGAGATCGTAGACGCCTACGCCCGTACCCCTACCGTAGGTCTGGAGACAGATCGTATGGGTCACGGGATCTTCCCAACCACCCTCGAGCCCGACGTGGATATGGCCGCCGATCAGGACATCTATACCCGGCGTATAGTGAACAAGTTCCATGGCATTCATGCCGTACCGGATCTTCTGCTCGGACCCGGTTTCGATCATCTCCCGGTAGGCCGACCACACATCGAAAGGGATACCGATATGGCCCAGGACAAAGATCAGGTCGACTTTGGGCCTGAGCTCCGCCATGTACTTCTGGATCACGGGCTTGACGGCGATGAGATCGAAATTGCCCAGGTTCTGCTCGGTGGAATAGAACTCGGTTTCCTCGGTTATGATCCCGATTATGCCGATCTTGACGCCGGCGGCTTCCTTGATGATGTAAGGCACAAACGGGGCCGGGATCTGGCCGGTGGTCTTGTCAACGATATTAGCTCCCAGCACCGGGAACTTCGCCATCTTGAAGATCTTGAAGGCATTGTCGAGACCCGCGTCAAACTCGTGATTGCCCGGAACCCAGGCATCGTACCCGACCCGGTTCATAAACTCGATCACCACTTCACCAGCCCGGTAATTCCCGACCGGCGTACCCTGCCAGATATCTCCCGTATCGAGGAGGAGAAAGCCTTGACCCTCGGCGGCTGCCTTGGTCCGCACGTCATCGGCAAGGCGGGCAAGCGAGGCGCCGCCCCCCAAGAGCGGCGGGAACTCCTCATCCATGAAGGTCGCACCCGTGGGATCGATGCCACCGTGGACATCGTTGGTATGCATTATGGTTATGTCTATGGGCTTGGCCTCGCCGGCAAACCCCAGGCCGGCGGCCACAAGGCACATGATAAGCCCAAGCACGATGCCTGATAGATTCTTGATCAAGTCCACCACAGGACCTCCCAACCTCGCTTATTCCTATAACATCTTGCTAGAATCTCCGGCTTACTGATATGACCGCGCCGGTGATGCTCTCCTTCACCAGATCGGTCGAACCCCTGAGCTTGGCTCCAAAGATCTCATCGCTGAAGATGTCGGGCTGGCGGTATTCGCGCCATCCGACTTTGGCGGCCAGATCGACCCCGATCCCCGCAATCGTGAAGCCGGTCCCGGCGGTCACGGCAGCCTCACTGGTCTCCTTCTCCTTGGGTGAGGGCCTGTAGAGCAGACCGAACCTCAAAGCCTGCCGGTTATAGAAGATGTGTTCCACTCCGAGATGCCACTCGTAGGTATCGTCAAGGTAGGTGCCGGCGATGCCGGCTGCATCGCTGACATCACTCCACTTGGTCAAGACCACGTCGCCTTCGACGACGGCGACCAGCACGTTCCTGGGCCGGATGCTAACACCCAGAGCATAAGAAGCCGGGTACTTGACGGTGATCCTTGCGCCATCGGCCCCTGACGCTCCCCCGAACCCGAGCAGGCTCGAGTTTTCTCCGGAGAAATCGCCCTCGAGCTCGGCCCGGCTCTTATAGGCCGCGCCGACCTCAACCCTCTCGCCCAAGACCCAGGTCGCACCCAGGGTGAATCTTGTTCCTGAGAGATCCGATGCCGAAAACGTGCCCGAAGTGTCCGGGTTCCCACTGGCCCACGGGATCCGCGTCGCATCCACAAAGGAAATGCCTTTTTCAAGATCGTGTTTGCCGAAGAGGTAATCAAGGCCGGCCCCAAGCGAGAAACTTGGATAGAAGGCCTTACCGAGTCCGAAGGAAAGCGAGGCGATGGCGCCATCGCCTCGAATGAAGTTGTTGGCGATCACCCGATCGGGTGGCTGCGCGTTGGGGTTCCTATCGCGGACCTCTTCCTCATAATCGTACCTGAAGTCGTAGACAGGAAGTGACGCCAAGGCGAAACAAACGCCGCCGAGCCTGGTCAATGGCCCCGAAGCGGCCTGCCCCGAGAAGGCGTGGTAAATATTGGAGTTCGCCGAGTAGGTGTTGTAGCCCAAGAGGGCGTCGAAACTGTCATGAACCGGGAATGCCCAGTCTTCGCGAACGGACGCGCCACGATAGGTGGCCTCCACGCGGCCGTCCTTCATAAGCCCCAGCAGCGCGGGATTCAGGCTAACGGCAAGCGGGCCGTCTTCGCTGAGCATGGTAACCTCACCCATGCCGCCACCTCTGGCGGAACCCTGGAAGACCCCCGTGCCGAGACCGACCCCAAGATAGCCATAGCCCCATGCTGACGACACCAAGGCAAGTGCCAGTATCGCCGCGATCCCGCCGCTTCTCATAGTGCCTACCCCCTTCTACCACATGTAATCAAGTTGGATTCTGAAGTATCTTTCCTTGTTAACCATATAGTCGGCATCTATGGCGTCGCCGAACGGCTGGTTATAGCGCCTGATGTCCAGATTGGTGGCCGGAAGTCCCCGGTCAAAGGCCGCCTTGGCCTCGATCCAAAGCTGGTCGGAGAGCCTGTCCTCGATCGAGAACCAGAAACGCATCGAGTTGTCGCGGCTGAGGGCCTTGAAATCGCTCTCCTCAAAGAACCACACGAAGCCGCTGTAGGCTATCGCTCCGGCGCTCATGCTGAAGGCATCGTTGAAATTGTGTACCGCGTGGAGCAACAGGGCGCGCGCCGGCTGGAAGGACTGGCCCTCGGCGGGGTGATCGCCGTCGGGTGTAACGCCGCCCACCAGTCTCGGCCTCGGAGGCCATCTGGTCCCGCCGGTGAGGTACATGAACTCAATCATATCGTATGCGGACAGCCTCATCTCAAGCTCGATTCTGGTCTCCGTAAGATCGAAACGGCTTGGAGCGATCTGGTCATCCTGATTTCTGCCCTGGAACTGCTGCCGAAGCTTGAGCCTCAAGGGATAAACCAGTCTCAGCTCCACATTGGCGACAAACCTGCTGTAGCTGGCGCCGTCCGATACGCGCGTCCACCGGTCGTACTCGAAGCGCGGGATCAACCCGGTGGTGAGCCGGTAGCGCGATGAGAGATAGAGGCCGCGCTCGGCCTGAGGATTGACCGCGTTGTCATAGATCAAGCCGTAGAGTGGGTCCGTAAGATAATACTGATCTTCGAGGATTGTGCCCTTGAAGCGGCTGTAGTTGGCGAACCCGCGGTTATAGGGGTTATCGAACCCGATGCTGTAATCCCGATAAAGGGCAAGCAGATTGAAGTTGTTGAATTGCGACCACAGGGATGCCACGAAGCCGTGCGGGTCGTCCCCGATCTTGGCGACGCTGCCGCCCAAGTCCAGCTCGGCATATTCGGCCTGGAGGCAGTAATTCTCGTAGACACTCTGCATCTCGAGCCCATAGACCCGCCTGAACTTGCCCGGGCTCCGATAGGAAGCAAAGATCTCATTGTCGGGCCAGGTGATCTTATCGAATCGCTCGATCAGGCTCGCGCCCCCCGCGGGATCAAACCGGCGGTTGTATCGCGATTCATAGCCCGAGACGCCCATGTGGGTGCCGGGATAGAAGACGTATCGCAAATTGCCGCCCAACGTGCGTTCGTGAAGAACGTCCTTCATCGGCCGCAGCCCATAACGCTTGAGCGTGTCGTTATCGATCGACGGATCGAGGACGATATAGGAGGCAGCCGAGCCGTCCTCGTTTAAGACTGCGTCCTTCCAATCATTCGAATAGAAGCCGATGCCTTTGAGATTCTTCCAGGTCGCCTGGACCGCCGCGCCCGAGAGTTTGTACTCCTGGGTCCGCGACATGTCCCCCAGTATGCCGTAGTAACGCGTGTCGAATGAGTAGCCCGACTTTCTCGATTTGAAGTAATCACTGTTCTCCATCACCAGGCCCTGGCCGAAGGAGACCAGATAATCGCCGACGTAGACCTTCTCGATCGTGAGCGAGCCGAGCCTGAGCCCCTCGATTCCTGCAAAGCCCTTGCGGCGCCCGATCGGGTCCTTCTCGCCACCCAGTCTCCAGGCCTGAAGGCCGCCGTGGAGGGTGGTCTTCTGGCCGACATAGTACTTAAGGAAAAGCTTCTGGGAGATCTCCGGCCGGCTCTTATCCATCCCGAGCCTGTCGTACCAGGAATCGTAGACACCCTCGGCGGGGTAGACATCTTCCGAGAGAAGCTCGGAGATGTCGCTATCCAAGATCGAGCTTCTCGATCTCACCTGGTAGCGGCCGTGAAGATCGCCGGTCTTCTCGGTGTCCTCGTACTTTACGAGGCCCCGAGCATTCATGTAGCCCCAGCCTGAAAGGTTGGGAGTATAGCGGAGGTCCCGCCTCGAGCGGTAGCTCTCGATCGCCTTGCGGTGGTTGACGATCGCGACCGCGTCCACCGCCGAGACATTCTGAAGATTCATAAGCTCATAGACGGTCGCCGTGTTTATGTTGGGGCGGTCCTTCGCGATGTCTATCCAGAGATCGATCAGGCCTTCGTTGGAGCCCTCGGAAGAGCCCCAGCTTCTGATATTGCGCTGGGCCTCACTTATGTCGCGGGCAAGTTGATCGGCCTCAACGGGCTCGATCCGCACCAGCGGTTTCAGGTTTTCGAGAGCAGCGGCGTCGATTCCAGGCACCTTCATCAGGTCGTAGACGCTCTTGAAGTATGCGCGGAATTCCCGGTACTCGTAGATCGCCCGGGCGGCCTCGGGCGAGACGGGAAGCGCCGATAGCTCTTCGAGCGTGGCAGAGTTAAGATCTATTGAAGTGACGGCTGGAGCATCGGCCGCCCTTGAGGCCGCGGCCAGCACAAGGCAAGCCGCCGCCAGGCAGACCAGGACCGACCAGTTTCTCGTCATCGCACCTTTCATCGCACCTTGTTCCCCAGGAAGAAGCCGCGCACCGAGATGTGATGCGTACCCGGCAGCACCGAGTGCGTGGAATAGGAGTAATCCAGCTCGACCGGCGCCACCTTGACCGTGAACCCGCCGGTCAAGGAGTTGGGCCCGGTCTGGAAACCGAATCTCATGTCCAGGAACTGGGTCAGAGCAAACTGCATGCCCATGTGGACTTCGGCATCCTCGCCCCTCAGTGCCCGTACGTCCAGCTCGGTCAGAACACCATAATAGGGCGAGTAGGCGACACCCGCAGTTATCCACTGGGGGAGCGGCTCCTCCACCACCTTCCCGACCGACGGCTCGTTGATATTCTTAAGCAAGAAACCGATTCGCGTGCGGTCCCGCAGCGTACCCATGAAACCCAGGTCCAGCCCGTAGGCGGTCTGCCTTCCCAGGTCGAAGTATTGCGTGCGGCCGAATTCCAGGCTGTAAATATTGAGACAGTATCCCAGGGCAAGGGATGAGTGAATGTCGCTCATCAGCATCAAGCCATGGGCGACGCTGACGGTCGATTCATCGAGGAGATTCTCACCGCCGTATTCGACACCGAACTTCCGATAACTGACTGCCAGGCTCTGGGATTGCTTGATCGGCATGCCCACGGCCAGAAACGTCAGCCCCTCATAGCTCTGGGAATTGGGCTTCAAGTAGGATGCGGACACGCAGCCGCGGTCGGCCACGAGAATGGCCGCGGGATTATAGAAGATGGCTGTGGCATCGTCGGCGCCGGCGACCCACGCCCCACCCATGCCCCGGGCCTTGCTGCTCACGTCTATCGCATCGAAGACATAGGCCTGTGTTAAGCCTGCCCACAGGCACAGCATCATCAGCCAGAGTGAAAAGCTCTTGACCCGCACTTCAGTCTCCTCCTACTTAAGATGGGTGCCAATCACAATCGGCGCGCTCGCTCGACTCTCGGCGCTCGAGACCGCCTCGACGGCCTCTACATGGCAAACATAAAGCCCTGCGGGCAGAGGTTTGCCGTCGGCATCCCTGCCCGACCACGCGATCTCGCGCTCACCGAGGCTCAGGCCGCTATAAAGGGTTGAGACAAGCCGCCCCGCACTGTCGAAGAGCCTCAGAGTCACGAGGCTCTGGGGCGGCGCACCGAACTTTATCGGGAAGCTCTCTTCCCCGCATGACGGGCAGAAGACCCGCGCTTCGACATCCAGGCTTGCCTTGCCTGGAAATGCGTCGGTGACTATCTCGATATCGCTATCGTAGCGCGGCACCAGCTCGTAGCCTTCGAGGAAGGGGAGCGTGTAGTCGTATTGGAGTATCACTCCCTTTACTCGGACATCCATCCCCTGGTGGAATCTGGTGAAATCGATGGGCAGATAGTTCTGGTAGACCTGGATGCCGCCGGAGCCGTCATCGATGTAGAAGCTGAAGTCCGAGGCGGTCACCACCGCGCCTTCGGCCTGGACCAACCTCCCCTCGTACTGCTCCCGGCTGACGTTGCCCGTCGAGAGCACAAGCGCCTCAGGCTCGGGGTAGCCTCTTGAATAAATCGTCAGGTTGTTCTGCGAGCTCATTGAGATTTCGGTGGTGCTCCCCGCCTTGGACGATATGTACTCCGTAACCTCACCGCTCACCGAGACGAAGTCGCCCAGCCGGGGGCGCGGAGACGAGACGGAATAGGAAAACACGTTGGTCCCGCACCCGTCGAGACCCTGGACGTATATGGATTGGTATTGGGGTTGAAAAACGCCCGGCGGCACCGTGATGAAGCCGAACATGGTCACGCTCTTGCCGTTCAGGGGCGAGTAGCCGTTGGTGTCGAAGGCCTGAATGTCACAAACCTTGGTACACGGATTCAGGGTGACCGTGAGGCTGTAGACCGTATCCCGCATCGCCATATCGGCCCAACTCGCGAGGCCCGTGAGCTCCAAGGCTGCGCTGGAGCCCAGGGGGGAATCCTCAAAAAGAAAGAGGGCCTTGTCGCCCGAAAGCGAGGCGTACACGGCAATGGCCTCCTCGCCGTTCAAACGGAAGTTCGACTTCTCGGCGATTGTACGCGGATCGATCGGTTCACTGAAGAAGACTTCCACGATATTCTGACTGTATGATGAGACCTTGAGGATTGTCGGATTGAGATAAACCTGGCGATTCTCGGCCCCCGGCGTCGGGGCAGCGCTCAGGGCCTCGTAAGGACAGCACGCGGACCATTCCCTGCTCGTGATCGCGTATCCCACGGGCGGTATGCACGGCAGAGCATCGCCGGCGGCGCCGAAGTCCCCGCACATGTCCGTCGAACAGCCGATCGCGTTGCGGTACTCCACGTAGTCGACAAGATCGGAGAGGGAACCATCACGCCAAAGCGATATGGCCTCGTAGGTCTCCTCGCCGTCACAGATGCCGCCGTCACCGGTTACTTTACCGAGCAGATTGATGGCAGCCTGGCGATTGGGCTGAACCCCGAAGCGCTGAGCCAGGCCCAGGCTTGCCTCGGCGACTACGAAGTAGCCGCCCGCAGGTATGGTATCCGCCGATGTGAAGGTACAGCGTACTTCGACGTCGCAATAGGGGACCGGTCTCGATTCGCACAGCACGAAGTCCTGAAGATAGGCCGTCGAGGCGCCGCGATTATGAAGTTCGATAAAGGCGTCGCTCTTGGCGGCCGCCCCGTCGTTGGGGTAGACCTCGTTGATTACGACAAGGGGCTTGGGACGAACACTTCTCAAGGATGGCTGAACAGCGATATCGACCAAGGAGGTCCCGTCCACCGAGGTCTTGACCACGACCGATGATGAAACGAGCGTAGCGGGTGGAGAGATCCTCTTGAGAGTGACCGTGCCATAGGTAGCCCGGTCGTCCAGGATCGATGCGCCCGACACCGTGACACCGGCGGACCCGATCTCATACGTGGCGCCGGTAAGCCCGGGCCCGGCGAGCTCCACCCCGGGGCTTGGCCATCCCCAGCCATCGGAGACGGGCAGGTCCACCGAAAACGCCGTAATCGTATCGGTGCCATTGCCGGTCAGGGTGACCGCAAGATCAAAAGACCCGACACTATTGTCGACCACAACCGGGTCAAGCCGGGCAACGCCGCTGCCATTGCCCATGGCCAGAAAGTCCGACTGCTTGGCGCCGGGCCACACCACGTAGTTGGAAAGCGTTGGTGCGGTCTGGTCATCCTGTACGACCACACCTATGGCAATAAAGGGCTGACGCGGCGGTTGGGTGCCGCCGATATCGGTATCACGATCTATTCTGAGTTTGAGGCTTCCGGTAGGATCTTCGCAGGTAATCAGCTTATCGATGCCGGCCGGCGGCCAGTCGAGAGGATTCATGGTCACGTGCTCAACCCTTACGAGCCTGCCCTCATAGAGCTCAAGCGGAGGCTGGCCATCCCGGTTGAGCCTCGCGGCATCAAGGATTGCGGGCTCGGGCACCGTGCCCCTGCCCACTATCGAAATGTCCTTAAGATCGGCCACGAAGATCTTGGTGGTCCCCTTGGATGGAGGCGCACCACCTTGATCGACCGTGCCGGTCACGACTATGCTATCGCCAAGTCTTAGCTTGAAGAATCCGGCATTCTTCTTGGTGACATTGATGCCGGCAGTCGCATCCTGGATGTAGACATCAAGATCGGTCTTGCTGAAGATGTCGCTTCTGACCGTTACGACGCCGCTCACGGTGACCTGTTTGCCGTTCGACACACCGTCGCCGTTGGGATAGATCGTCTTGACATCAGCGATGGGCACCACGTCTGCGTGGGAAGATGCCGCCACCAGTACGATCAATCCGAGGAGCCACAGTCCCCGTTTCATCTAAGCCTTCTTCCTATCACCACAGGCACGGTCTCCTGAGTCTCTTGGCCGGTCCCCGCGTTGACAGCGGTCACCACTACGTGATAGAGCCCTGCCGGCAGTTCCTCCAGGACCTCGTTCCTTCCATCCCAGGCGATCTGAGACTCGCCGCAGACCGAGATCCGGTCATCGAGATTGGCCACACAGCGGCCGTAGACATCATAGATCCTGAGTCTCATCCTGGTGCCATGGGGGCTATTGTAGATTATCGTTATTTTCTCTCCATCCAGCGGGCTAAAGACGCTGCCGCTTAGGCTCAGCGCCGCCCCGGCACTTCCCCCCGGAATGCAAAGCGGAGTCGTGACATCGCCGAAGCGCGGACTCCTCGGGATCAGACTGTAGTCGCTCAGAAAAGGAATGTCGGGATCCGACTGGGACACGATGCCCGTTACGGTGACCTGGTCCCCAAACGTGAGGCCCCTCCAGGTCGAATCGGCGGTGAAGGTCCGGCCTAGATCGAAGACCTCAAGCTCACCGGTGCCGTCGTCGACGATGAAGCTCCTGCCCAGGACGCCGCTCGCCAGATTGCCCGTGATCCTCACGAACTTGCCTTCATTACTCTCCTGCCCGACCTGGCCGGTTGACATCTCGACGGGTTCGGGAATGGCATTGCCCCTTCGTACGGTGACCGCTGAAGCCGCGGAAAAAGTTATCTCGGTGGTAGCACCGTTGCCGGCAGTCGAGACGTACTCCATCGCCGTGCCCGTCACGGTAACTGTGTCCCCAAGCCCGATGTCCTCAACGCGCGTACTGGAATAGACATTGATCCCGCAGTCGTCACCGCCCAATCCCCGGATGTAGATCGAGGTCGCGGTGGGCTGGAAGACCCCGACGGGGACGGTGACAATGCCTTTGAGGGTCACGGTCTGGCCGTTAAACGGAGAAAAGCCGGTGCCGGGATCGTAGGCCTGGACCTCGCAGATCGTCGTGGCGTGGAGCCGGCCCGCACCGAGCGACAACAAAACCACGATAGTAATAAGGATTGCTGGATTATTCCTCAAGGCCTAACCCCTGAAATGTTGAGCTCATGTATACTAACAGAACGCTCCCCCAAGGTCAACTGCCGGAACTGAGTCCCAGCTTCTCCTGAAGCCTCTTAAGTCTATGGATCTCCGCGTTGGCACGCGCGGCCGCTTTGTCAAGCGCCGTGGCCACATCCGAGTTCCCCTTGAGGACCACCTCAATCGCGCGTTCGTCAAGATATCTCCTGCCGGCATACCAGCCGGCGATCTTCGGCTCGAAACTCGCGTAATCGAGCTGACCGAAGGTCTCTCTCAAGCCGGGGTACTGGTCGAACCTTTGCCTGAGGATATCGGTCTCCAGGGCGCTTCGCCGGACCGGCACGTAGTAGGTGCCCGCGGCCCATTTCGCGGTCTGCTCGGTATCCGTAAACCACTTTATGAACTGCCACGCGGCTTCCTGCTCCACGGGCTTCGCTTTGGCGAAGATAACGACGTTGGTGCCCGCGATGGTCATACCCTTGACCTTGCCGGCCGGCACAGGTGCAACTCCCAGCGGGAAATTGTACTTGCCCGCCATGAAGGCGATTGACACGGTCGAGCCCTCGATCATTCCCACCTTGCCGGCCAGGAAATCGTTCTGGTACTCGAAGCCGGAGGCGATGAAGCCCACGCTGTCGGCCAGGAGCTTCTTCATGAACTTGAGCGCGCCGATTCCCTCCGGGCCATTGAAGGCGACAAGATCGGTCTTGGGATCGAGAAACCTCCCGCCGTTTTCGAGCAGCAGATTGCCGAAGGTCCAGGCATTTATCTGGCCCGCGGTGCCCCAGATGTCGGGGCGGCCGTCGCCGTTCAGGTCGCGTGTGATCTTGCGGGCGTAATTGAGATAGTCGTCCCAGGTCGCAGGGGGGCGCTCGGGGTCGAGCCCGGACTCCGCAAAGAGCTTCTTATTATAGTAGAGGGCCCGCACGCTCTTGTTGAACGGGAAGGACCAAATCACATTGTCCCACTTGTTGTTCTCGACAAAGACCGGCAGGATGTCGGCGAAACTCTCGGGGCTCAGGCCGCTCGGCCCATCGATGAATTTCTGGACGGGAACGATGCTCTTGCTAATGATCAGCTCCACGGTCCAATTCTCATAGGCCTGGGCGATCACGGGGGGCTTCCCCGCCGCGACTGCGGCCATTATCTTCTGGCTCAGGGCATTATAGGTTCCCATCGAGACTGACACCACCTCGATGTCGGGGTGGGTCGCATTGAATTCCTTGACCAAGACCTCGAGCACGCGCCCCAGGGGGCCGCCCATCGCGTGCCAGAAGGTTACTCTGACCGCCTTGCCGTCACTCGGGTGAGGGGAACAAGCTACCAGCGCCAGCACCAAGCACGCCAGGACCACCAGCACCGGGCGCCAGGGCTTGAGTGCTTCGCCGCCGGATGCCCTTCGGTTAGAACTACATGCCCTCCGGGCATTCCGTCGGCTCGGCACATTGAGAGAAGCCGAAGCGTGGCCTGGATCGGAGGCGAATGTAGTATTGAGCCGGAGACCAGGCCCGCGAGGCGCTCGCGTAGCCCGTCGCTGGCCGGCAGGCTTATCCTTTGAGACCGCTCTTGGCATAGCTTTCGATCACCTGCTTCTGGGCAATGAAATAGATTATGATAACCGGGGTGATGCAGAAGGTCGCCGCCGCCATCATCAGCCCGTGCTCGGTAGCCTGCTCCTGCGCGAAGTAAGACAGTCCCACCTGAATCGGCCTCAGTTTGTCGCTGTTGGTCATGATCAAAGGCCAGATGAAGCTGTTCCACGAACCCAGGACTGAGAACAGCCCGATCGTTATGATCGTGGGCCTCGACAGCGGAACCAGCACCCGCCACAGGAAGCCCATGCGGCTGCACCCATCGATCACCGCCGCGTCATAGAAATCATTCGGGATCGTCCGGAACTGCTGCCTTAAGAGGAAGATGCTAAAGATCTGGGCAAGCCACGGGACGATCAGAGCCGCATAGGTGTCGACCCAGCCCAACCCCGAAAGGATTATGAAGGAAGGCACCAGGTAGACCGCCTCGGGGACGATCATCATGCTCAGGAAGAAGATAAAGATCAGCTCTCTGCCGGGAAAATCGAACTTGGCAAAGGCATAGGCCGCAAGACAGGCGGTCACGATGTCCCCGACCAGGCAGCAGAATGCGATGAAGATGGTATTTAGGAAATACCTCGGGAAGGGCACTTCGCGCCACGCCTGGACGTAATTGGCCAGTATCGGTTTCTCCGGTACCCAGGTGGGCGGGAACCTGAAGATCTCCTGCGGGGTCTTAAGCGAAGTCGTAACCATCCAGAAGAACGGCAGGATCATGGTAAAGGCGCCGATTATGAGAAGCACGTGGATGGGAAGTTTCCTCAGGAGCCTCATGCTGCAGTCCCCGCTTCTGACACCGCACTGCGGTCACAAATGGTCACGTGATACCGTCTCCTAGTGTCGTGTCCCAGAAATACGTTGACAAAGTCTTTCAAGCTTATGAAGGATTGAGTCGGCAGTTGCCGTCCAGACAAAAGGTCTTGGATGGAGGTTATAGTTATCGATATAGAGCTGGATTTTTTCAACGAGTGAT
>JAZDEY010000056.1:0-71236 GCA_043808325.1 Candidatus Eiseniibacteriota bacterium | reverse complement strand
TCGCTCGTAAAGACTCTGGTGAAGCCGATTCGAAGACCGGCTGCTTCCAAGAGTCGAAAAACGCTCAAAGAGGTCTCGAGAGCAGAGGATGAGAAAGCGATCAAAAACCACTCACCGGACATATGGCCTAATAGTCGGTAGCGCTTTGCGCCGCGCTTGGCGGCCGGGGAAGATCGGTCAGCTCGGTTCCTGGACTCTAGCCTGTTCTTCATAGAGCGAGTAGTAGATGCCTCGCTTGTCCATCAAGGCTCGGTGAGTACCTTCCTCAACAATCCTGGCATTCTCGAGCACCAGAATCCGCTCCGCCCCGGAGATCGTGGAGAGTCTGTGGGCAATCATGATTGAGGTTCTCCCGCTCACTGCCTGCTCCAGGGTCACCCGCAACTGCTTCTCCGCCTGACTGTCAAGCTGAGACGTGGCCTCATCCAGGAGAAGCACCGCGGGATCGCGCAGGATGGCCCGCGCCAGTGCAATGCGCTGACGTTCCCCGCCGCTCAGACAGACTCCGCGCTCACCGACCACGGTATTGAGTCCCTGCGGTAGTCTATCCGCGAAGTCGGTGACGCCCGCGCTTCGCGCGGCGCTCGCCAATTCAGCCTCGGTCGCGCCCTTCCGGCCGAATTCGATGTTCTCCTTTATGGAGGCATTGAAGAGGAAGGTGTCCTGGGAGACCAGGGCGACGCTGCGGCGCAAGTCCGAGATCTTGAGATCGCGCAAGTCCACGCCGTCGAGGCTGACGCGGCCTTCACGCGGGTCATAGAACCGCGAGATCAAGCTGGCTACGGTGGTCTTGCCGCAGCCGCTCCGGCCTACAATCGCCACTCTCTCGCCCGGCGCTATCCTGAAGGTGAGCCGGCTGAGAATGGGCGTCACGCCATCGTAGGAGAAGGTCACGCCGTCGAATTCGATCTTGCCCCGCGCCTTAAGGAGGCTCGCGGCGCCGGGCTTCTCGGTGACCGTGGGCTCGACCCTCAAGATCTCGTCTATCCGCATGAAGGCCGCGCCAGCCTCCTGCAACTGCACATTGACGTTCATCAGCTTGTTTATGGGCGTATAGAGCTGCCCCAGATACGACCAGAAGGCCATCAGGGTCCCGAGCGAGACCACACCAGAGAGCACCAGGTTGCCGCCGAACCAAAGCATCAGGAGCGTGCTTATTGAGCTCACCAGGAAGCCGATCTGGATTGCCGCATTGCTTATGATTCCGAGCCAGACCCTCGTCACGAGGAAGTCGGTCAGCTTCGCCGTGAACTTGCCGACTTCGCTGGCCTCCCGGTTAAAGGACCTGATCTCCTTGATGCCCGACAGGCACTCCTGAAGAGATGATGAGACTTCGGCGTGCTTGGCCATCGTAAGGTAGGAGGTCTGCCTGAGGCGCCGGTTGAAGAATCTTATGATCAGAATGTAGAGCGGAATCGAAACGAAAGAGATCAGGGTGAGCCGCCAGTTGAAGTAGAACATGATCGCGAAGATGGCGACCAGCGTGCATGACTGGATCAGGAGATCGACGAGAATCGAGGAGACAACCCCGCCGATCGTACTCACGTCGTTGAGGACCCGCGACATGATCCTGCCGGTGCCCTGCTCGGTGAAGAAGTTGAAGGGAAGCCGCGTGAGATGGGCGAAGAGACCTCTCCGGACATCGCGCACGATGCTCTGGCCCATCACGTTGAAGAGATAGCTGGTGAGGAAATTGAAGAAGGCGCCGCCCGCGAAGATGACCAGCGTAACAAGAACCAGGGGCACCAGCAGGTCGGCCCTGCGCTTGGTTATCACATCGTCGACCAGGAACTTCAAGACCAGCGGCAAGAGCAAAGACAGAGCGATCCCAGCGATCATCGAGAACAAGGTCTGGATCTGCTTGGCCCGGTACGGGCGGAGCAGAGCGAAGATCCGGCCGAGGTTCTGGCGAGTGGTCACGAGATCTGCCCTCGTGCGGGTCTGCACTCGATCGGAGTGAGGATTCTGGTGGAGTCTATGCCGAGCGTCTTAAAGAGCGATTCGATGAAGCGGCCGGCGCCGATCAAGGCCTGCGCGGACGCCGCGGACGTACTGCCTGCCATGGGTCTATCCAACCGGAGCGGGGGTTCGGTGGGTGCGGAACTCATCTCGCTCAGGAGGTCCGAATGTTTTGAGAACGCTCGCCGCAATTTCACCATCGTACGAAGCGCAAGCGAGATGAGGACCGCCGCGTTGGCTGCCATCACTCGAGCGAGTACTGGTCGGGCGGGTACTGCTCGGGCGGCAGGCACCGTTCGGCCGCCTGCAGGCCGGCCTGCAGGCCCTGCCTCTCCGAGGGCCGCGACCAGGTCTCGCAGGGCCGACGCATAGAACGACGGCCTTAACCTCAAGTCCTGCTCGGCTCTCTGTCTGAGCGCGGCGAAATCTGCTGTCTCCATAATAAGCCTACCCCGCCTCATCTTATCAAGCGTATAGAACATCAGCCAGGTCGAAATGCCTCCCTCGATTGCCGCCTTGAGGCCGGATAACGGAATCACGCTCACCTCGACCCGCCGCGTGAGATCCGAGACGCCGGGTACCAGATGGAGGTCCTTGAGGTCCCCTCTGCGGACGACGGCGAGTACGTGGATATCCGGCGAAGCAGGCTCACCCTGGACATCGAAGGGTCCGCATAGATAAAGGGCCTCAAGCTCCAGCCTCCTCGCGAGGGTCGCTCGTATCTCGTCAAGACTGGGTCTCATTTCGCCGCCTTCTCAACCAGGTAATGGGCGAGTTCCTGGCTTATGGGTAGTCCCGTTTGAGCCTCGAAGTTCCGGAAGAAAGGCGCCGGATTACACTCGAGCACATAGAGTGTGTCCGACTTCTCATCCAAAATGAGATCGACTCCGGCAAACACCATCCCCAGGACCGCGCAGGCCTTGACCGGAATCGGCTGGTGCGCCGGCTTGAGCGTGTAAGCCTTCATGGCCAGAATGTTGTGGCGCGAGTCAGCATCGCCCTCGGCGTGGACGATCTCACAGGTGCCGATCAAGCGGCCTGCGACGACGAAACTGCGAAGCATCCTGCCGGAGATCTGCCGCTGAGCGAGCATCGGGTGGCTGCGCAGACTCTCCTTGTCCTTGTCGAGATCTTGAGGGGCGTACTTCGAGACAAAGCCGCCGGTCAAGGGCTTCGCCACAGAAGGGATACGGCCCAGGAAATCCCTGATCTCGAAAAAGTCGTTGCCGGCGGCAAAATCCGGTACCGCAAGGCCGCTGGCCGCCAGGGTCCAGTATTGATAGGCTTTGAGCTTGTGATAGAAAGCCGCGCGATATGGGTTGACGACTGGCCGGAGCTCGCAGAGTATCTGAATCACCGATTCGGTGAACGACCTGGTTTCTCTTTCATTGGCCAGGTAGTCATTGTACTTGCCGAAGTAGTCCGCCCATTCCTCCTTGTTGAGCTCCTTCTCGGGCAGCGGGCTGAAATAGCCCATTTGCCGCAGGTAAAAGGCATCGAGCGAGGTCAGGTCGAGGTCATCGAATATGATTCTCTCGTCCTCGATCAAGGCACGCGTGAACCTAGGGAAGCCGCATAGGTCGATCACGGTCGCTTTCGCCCCCAGGTCCTCGACTCGGCGTTTGAGGAGTTCCACCTCAGGATCATCGTCCCGCCCGAAAATCCCGATCTTGCCGTTTTTCACTTTGATCCCCCCAGCGATAAGATTCGTTCGGCGATGGGAGCAGCCGATCCCTCGCCCGTTATTTCCTCGAAATCCGAGATCCAGGGAAACGGAAGGACGTCGAGCACCTTGAGGGTGCCGCCCTGGGGTACGAGGTGGACCTCCGCCACATCGAGATCAAGCACCGAGATGACCCGGCCGGCGAGCTCGGCGGCCTCCCGCGGGAGAGCGGCCCGCTCTTCCCGGCCGTCCTCGTAGCGTATCATCGATTGGGTCAGGCCCTCTTTGACCACAAGACTACGCCAGCGCTCTTCGGGTCGGCCGCCCAAGAGCGAGAGAGCGTTTACGTATCTTCGCGGAAAGCAGGGCACATCATAAGTGAACTCCTCCACGATCCTGATGCGCATCGCCAGGGGCGGGCCGGCACCGTCGCCGCGATCGGCATCCCAAGCCCGAGGGCCCGGCAGAAGAGGCCAGAGCGGAATCCCTGCCCGGGCAAGTCTGAAGCGGATCGACGGTCTGAAGCGGCTTCGAACAAGTGCCTCAGGACGGTTGACCATGGGCCTGGCGCCGCCCAAGCACATGACGAGCCCCATGGTAAACGCCAGGTTATCGGCCTCACATCTCGCAAACTCGAGATAGCGATCTCTGAGCTGAGCCCAGATCTCGGGGCCGAACTCGCCGCGAAAGAACCCGTCTCGGCCCTCCAGGTCGTGGACGTAGAAACACGCGAAGTCCAGGAGGTCGGCGTGGTCGACGGCGAGGGCCGAGCGGGCGGACGATCTCTCGAAGCCGGCCATCACGTACTGGGGAAACTTGCGGAGATTTATGAAAGCGGCCTTGTGGCCCCGGTCTTCGATCTCACGCCTCAAGATGCGCAGGTCGGGCGAGGCCTGGCTGCCGACGAGACCCACCCTCATCTGGGTGCTCCCCCGGTGCGGCTGTCGATATAGGCTCTGATCCGGTCGCGCTGCTCGTCGGGTGTGGTCGAAGCATCGACCACCAGCCCCTTGACCTTATCCGCGATCGCGAGCAGGTTCTGGCGCACCCGGGTCTGGAAGGCGATGAAGTTGTGTTTACGATCGGCGCCTGGAAGAACGTCCATTCCGGCTTCGTAGTAGGAGATCTCCCGATAGGCCACGATCCGCTCGGCCGCCAGCCCAGGGTCCACGTCCAGAAACAGTTTGATCTCAGGCTCGATCGCAAACGAGAAGAGATTGTCGAGCCATTGCGCGCCGAGGCCCCGCGCAATTCCCTGGGCGACCACCTTGTAGATGTACCTGTCGCCGAGCACCGTCAGACCCTGCTTTAGCGCGGGCTTAATGGAACCCTCGAGCCGGTTTGATATGTCGGCGGCAAGCAGGAAAGTCCGTGCCTCGGGCGGAATCTTGACTGTGCCATCCTGGAAGCGCTTGAGAAGATCACCGATGAAGAGCTTCTGGACATACTCCGAGTCCTTCCACTTTGAGGTCACCATCTTCGTGCCTCGCTTTTCGTAGAGCTCGGAGAGCATCTTGACCTGGGTGGACTTGCCGCAACCGTCTATGCCGTCGATCACGATGAACATGGCTGTATCCTTCCTTAAGGGATCACGGGTTCAGAATGACGTGCATAGTAGTCGAGCACGTAGGCATAGTAGCTTCTCAAGGCGTCACAATCGTACGGTTCGCCGGAAAGATCGCCGCTGTGACCGAGGGCGTCCGCCCGGCAGCTTCCCCTGCACATATACTTGAACTGACACTTCCGGCAGGAGGGTATGTCCTCCACGGTCATCTTTCGCATTCTATCAAGACACGGTGAGTTCTGCCAGATCTCGAGCAAAGCCCGCTCTCTCAGGTCGCCGCACCGGAACTCGCCGTCGCGCAGATGGGAGCAGCACACCAGATTGCCGTCGCTGGTGACATAGGCCGACGCCCTTCCGAAATGACATCCCAGGAAAGCCGTATCGAGGGCCGAATCTCCCCGGAAGCACCTGTTGTGAGGGAAATCGACAATCATCTTTCCGGCCCGCTCGTATTGATCGAATCTCTGGAGCAGCACGCCCATGCCGTGCATTACCTGCTCCTTGGAGGGCACGATCTCGGGGAAGTCCTGGGCGCGGCCGAAGACGTGGACCTTGTGGAAGATCGCCAGCGAGGCCCCCTTGGCGGCGGCGAGATCGCAGGTCCTGCCCACGAGATCGTAATTGCACCGGTTGAGGACGCTGGAGACAGCCGTCCGAATGCCGCACTCTCGGGCAAGATCCAAGAGCCTCGTGGCCTTGACGAAACTGCCGCGGCCGCGTATCGCGTCGTTCGAGGTCTCATCGGGACCATCGATACTGACCTGGATTAGGAGGTTGCGTCTTCTCGAGAATTGGGAAAGGAAGCTCTGATCCACGAGAGTCCCATTTGTTGAGAGCATCACATCCGCGAAGTTGGCCAGGGCAAAATCCAGAACCTCCGGAAGGTCGCTCCTCATCAAGGGCTCGCCGCCTATGAAGGCAACGGTCTCGGTTCCGCCCGCAGCGGCGTCCCGCAAGAGGCTTGTCACTTCCTCGAACTTCATCTCGTTGTCGCGGGAAAGCGAAGCCGACATGTAACAGGTCTTGCATCTGAGATTACAGGCGGTGGTGAGCTCCACGATAAGTCTCTGGGGCACGAGCCCGTAGGCCGAGCCCTCCTCGATCTGCTTGAAGATCGGAGTCCTGGCCAGTCTCTCAATGAAGGGACCTGCGGGCCCCCTGCGCTCAAGGTACTCGGTTATCATGCCGTCGCCGCGCGAATCGGTCACGAGCCAGGCTCCGGAAGCCGGATTGAAAAGGAGGTAGCGATCGCATTCGGGCAACGAGTAGTGAACCAGGTGCGGCGTCGTCATCTGCGTCTCATCCCGTCTTCTCAGGCACTGCTTGCCCCAGGCATCGTCACTGTGCCATCGGTGGCCGGTCCTTCCCGGATGCCGGCCCTAGACTGTCAGAGGCTTCTCACTCTGGGCCGTGTGGCCAAACACATGATTATAGAAGACCTTGAGGTCCTCGCAGTCGCAGCACTCTGCCAGGAGATCGCCGTGCAGGAGATAGGCTTCGGCCCGACAGCCGCCGCCGCATACGTACTTGACTGCGCAATCGCGGCACTTGGGAATGTCGTCGACCCGGGTGTCTCTGAAAAAGGCCAGCATTTCGGAGGTCCTCCAGATCTTGGCGATGGGGTCCCTGCGAATATTGCCCTGGACGAACTTGTCCTCGGTGAAGAGCGAGCAGGGCACCACGTCCCCCTTGTAGGTGATGTGGATGACGTTCCTGCCTGCGCCACAGGGCAGACGATCGAAGATCGCCCCGCGGCCGCCGAAGAGCACCTCGGTGAACTTGGAATTGATCCTCATCGCCTCGGGGTCGCGCCCGAAGGTTTCCCGATAGAGCAGGGAATAGGCCCCGGCCATCTCCTGCGGAGTCGGGTAGACCTGCTCTTTGAGATCGAGGGCCCTGCCGAGCAGCTTGATTTTCCTGAAGGCCACCTCCTTGGCGCCAAGCCTTTCGCCGAGTTTGATCATCGCCGCGATGTCGCCTATGTTGTGCTTCATGATGCAGAACGCGATCCGAAACTCCACTTTGTGCTTGTTGAGAAGCTCGATCCCCCTCATCGCTTTCTCGAAGGAGCCCGGTCCGCGGTTATAGTCGTTGACCTCGGGCGAGCTTCCGTCGAGGCTGACCTGGACCTGGACACCCCTTTCCCCGATCGCGCGCGCGACGTCTTCTGTCAGGGTCACGAGGCTGCTCGAGAACCCGGATGGCATCTCCCGTTTCGCCGCGTGGTTGAGAATCTCAAGGAGGTCGCTCCTTAGAAGCGGGTCGCCGCCGGTGAGGGCCACGTACTTGATGCCGAGCTCCTTAAACTGATCGATCACGCCCTTGATCTCATCGAGGGTGAGTACGTCCTCGGAACCTCTGCCGGTATCGATCGCGCATATCCGGCACAGGGTGGGGCACTTCCGAGTGACCTCGATGAATCCGAAGAAGGGTGTGGGGATTCCGTCGGCGGACCTGGCGATCCTCTCAAAGATGCCGCGGCTCCGGAGTCTCTCGGTGAATGCCACATATCGGGCGGCCGCAGCCACCGGATCGAGTGGAAGGTCGGCGGCTACCCTGTCTATGACCTGATCTTCATCATCGGTCCGCATCATGAGATCCACAAGGGCGGCGCCGCGATCATCGGTGACCGCATAGCCCCCGGTGATGGGATTGAAGAAAACGTGAGCCCGATCTCTGGCTACGTGTACGAGGCTGGCATCAATTATCGGCATAAGGCTTGCGGACTCCTGTTTGGCCTAGCCACTCTTGGACGGGCTCCAGCCGGCCGCGAGGTCGGACCGCCCGTAGCTACGAGTCTAGAATCTCATCCGCGATGCCAAGATCTTTGAGGATTCGCCGGCTCAGATCGATCAGCCGGTCCAGCTGACGACTTAGATCGGCTTCGCTGACGCCGTCAATGCCAAGGCCCTGGCGCAGCCAGGTGTAGCCCTGTTCGCCAAGCCGGGCCTTGACCACCTCTTCTACGGCCAGATCGGGCTCCGGGGATTGCTTCACTAGGAGTTCGACCGCAAGCCGGAGGGCCTCGCGTACCACCAGTATCGCGCCCGCATAATCACCCTTGGAGTACAACGAGACCGCATCATCGAAGGTGGCCTTGATACCGTGGATTTTTCCCGAGATGAACTGCTTTCCGGGCAGGTACTTCGTCATGGCCTCGGCTGCGGCCCTGCCGTATCCGGTCGGATCGAAAAGCGGAACTGCGATCCTCAGGACCTCAGCTGCCCGCAGAGAGACCATGTCCCAGTAGCCATCCTTCACGAGCTTCTCGATGAACTTGCGCGGGAAGATGCCGATCTCCATCTGCCGTTCGATACCGGCATAGCGTTCCGCGAAGCGATGCTCGATCACGCCCTCGGGATCCTCGGTTATCGAGACAAAGTAGAACTTGTCTTCGGCCCTATCAAGCCCTAGCGCGTGAGGGCCGGTCAGCAGGACCGCCGTGGCGCCGGTCTCCTTCTGGAGCGTCTCGGCCGCCTGAGCGATCAATTGCCGGGTGCCGTCCGAAAGCCCCTTGAGATTCTCCAATCTGTCACTCCTCGATCTCACCGACAATGCTTGAGCTTATGCCTGCGAGATTCAATACCTTCGATATCACTGCCTGCGCTGCGCGCAACATGGTCAGGGCGGATTGCTTGTCAATGCCCGCGACCCTTCTTGAGACCTGGTAGTCAGCGAACTTGCGCTCGTCCAGTTCCGCACGCGCCGCTCTGATTTCGTGCTTGTCCTTCTGAACACCGATCTGGTGGTCGGCCACGAGCACAAGTCGCCAGATATTCTTGGACAGGGCATCCATCCATAACACGGCCTTAGTGGCACTTGGCTCGGCCAGGGCCTGTCTTGTCTTGGCCAGAGCCTCTCCTGCCAGAAAGAGATACTCCCCAAGGAGCTTCTTTCTGGGCTTGAGGGCGGCGAATCCGGCAATCATCTCCTGGGCTCTCTGCTGGTCGCCGAGAAGCACGCGCGCGTTTCTTATCTGCTCGCGGACTCCCGTAGAAATGTCGTCTGCGTAACCCGAGGCAAGAATCTTCTCCAAGTAGGCGAGAGGAATCCTTCCGACTTCGGTCCGAATGGTGACGTCCGTAAGCCCGGGCATGTAGTATCTGTAGGATACGAAGTCACTCTGCCGGGAAATGAATATGATGTCGATGTCGCTTCGCGACGAGACCGCACCCCAGGCGGCGGAACCGGTCAGCAACGCGAAGATGGGTTCTTGCCGCTCGGCCTCGCGCTGAGTGATCGTCCGAGCTTGGCGTACGAGCAATTCTCTCTGTGCTTCCATCTCTCACAGCCACTTCTGCAACAAGCAAGGGACGAGCGATTAGACTCGTCCCTAGCCTACATAATCAGCCGCCTAATTCGGACTATAGAATCGGATCCTCGGGAGGAGGAGGCGGTGGAGGAAGAGGCGGCTTCGGCCTCGCGTCGTTCTGCATTGTAGCACCCTTGCCGCAGAAAATTGCCATATGTTTCACCTCCCTTCACAGAGATTTTAGATGAGCACCAAAGCTCATCACCCTGTAGGCTCGGACTTGGAGCCGGAAGTATCCACTTTTGGCTGCAATCACCTAAGTTATCACCACATGACTTATACCACGACCGGACCGGTCTTGTCAATGGGATTCATCACCTGTTTTTGCGTAAGCCCTTGCCTTGTCCGGGAGCGCCATAATCTCAACTCGGTTGGTTGACGTCGGCCGTGGCGCATGGTACACTCGCAATTGTTTCCGGTTGCGGTGTCGGGCGAGGATACGGGCCTGTTGGAGATAGGGATTCCGCACCCAACACCGATAGAGAACAGGTGAGGCGAGCCTGCTACAGCCACTAGCCAGAATCGGATTAAGCATCCTACCCAACCTTGGGCTTGGGCTCGTGGGGTTCTATGCCCGGGCCTTTGATCGTTCGGGCCTGCTCGTGGGCGTCATTCTCGGTTCGGTCATGACCTACGCCTTCGGCCCCGGAGGTTTCCTCGTGCTCCTCGGCTTCGTGATCCTGGGGAGTGCGACCACCCGGATCAAGTTTCGCCAGAAGGACAGCGAAGGCATAAGCGAACCCGCCGGTGGCAGAAGGACCTGGAGGAATGCCCTGGGCAATCTCGCAGTTCCTGCGTTCGGCGCCCTAGTGGCGATCCTAAGACCCATGCCGGTTCTCGCCGTCTTCTTCACGGCGGCCCTTGCCACCGCAGCCTTTGACACGGTCGCTTCGGAGGTGGGAAAGGCTCTTTCACGGAAGAGTCTCACCCTTCACGATCTCAAGGTGAGAGAGGCTGGTGCGCCCGGCGGAATCTCGGTGGTGGGGACCATTTCGGGTGCCATCGCTGCCACGGCGCTCGCACTTATTGCCTTTGGCTTCCATCTAGTAAGTGCGGGCATGATCGGCTACATCGTTCTTGCCGGCGCGCTCGCTACCGCGGCCGAAAGCCTGTTCAAGTCCGCAGCCGGACTACGGGCGACGCAGGTCGCCAACCTGGTCAACACTCTTCTGGGCGGCTTGCTCGCTGCCCTCTTCCTGACCGGCATGCACGGCGCGTAAGGCTTGGTATTCATCAATCGGGAGGACGAGATGGAACGACGCGACTTTCTTAAAGCTTCACTGGCGGTTGCGGCCCTTGCGGCCGTAAATCCAAGCGCTCCGTTTTCCGCTGAGGAAAAGGTTAAGGTTTGCGTTACAAAGGGAAGCACCAAAGAGGCGATCGCCAGGCTGCTCGCACCCCTCGGTGGGCTGGGTAACTTCATCAAGAAAGGTAGCCGGGTGCTGGTCAAAGCGAATTTCTCGTTTTCGATGCCGCCTGAGGCCGGGACATCGACCGATCCTGAGCTGGTAAGAACTTTCGCTCTGATGTGCCGTGAGGCAGGCGCCGCCAACGTGATCGTACTCGATAATACCATTAAGGCCTCCAAGGTGTGCCTTGAGCGCACGGGAATAGAGGCCGCCCTGAAGGGTCTGGACGAGGTCAAGATCGCTGTGCCTCAGAAGTCTCCGGACTTTAGAGAAGTCGCGATTCCCAAGGGCAAGGCACTGACCAAGGTCAAGCTTGCCAACGATCTCTTCTCGACCGACGTCTACATCAATATGCCGGTCGCCAAGAGCCACGGTTCGACGCACGTAAGTTTCGGACTCAAAAATCAGATGGGCCTTATCCAGGACAGGACGTCCTTTCACTGGAAGTTTGATATCCACCAGGGAATCGCCGACCTGGCGACCGTTGCGCGGCCGCAGCTTACGATTCTCGATGCCACGCGATGCCTTAAGACGGGCGGACCAGGCGGGCCGGGCACGGTAGTCCAGAAGGGACTGCTTGTCGCTTCGACCGATCCGGTTGCACTCGACGCCTACGCCACCACCCTGGTCGAATGGCAGGACAAGCCCACCAAGCCTCAGGATGTGAAATACATCGTCTATGCCGCCGAGCACGGCCTTGGTGTGATGGACCTGGCGAAGATGGACGTGGTCGAGGTCTGACCGGCTCGGCATGAGGCATTGGCGCAGAGGGCGATGTTCCATCGGCCCTCATCCCATTTTAGGCTTGACCGCCCACGCCCTTGGGCGTAACTTTGCACCTGAATCTGTTTTGATTCGTGTGATCGCTTTCCTGTCCGTGCGTCGCGAGGTTCGGCGGCCGGACAGCAACCATAGCCCTTGATGAAGGCCAGGTGTGAGCATGTGGTTCAAGAAGAAGCCTCGAGTCGTAGTGATCGGCCTCGACGGCACCCCCTTGAGTTTCTTGAAACGGAAGCTGGCTGAGGGATCGCTGCCGGCCCTCAAGAAGATCTTCGATAAAGGTTCGCTCATTGAGCTAAATTCGGTCCACCCGTGCGTCTCTTGCGTTGCCTGGTCGAGCATGATGACCGGCAAGAACCCGGGGAAGCATAATATCTACGGCTTCATTGATCGGAAGCCGGGCACTTACCAGATCTATCTCCCGAACTCGGCAACGATGACCAGTACTACGCTTTGGGAAATGCTCAGTGAAAAAGGCAGGAGCGTGATCGTGATGAACGTGCCGGTCACCTATCCGCCGCGAGCCGTCAACGGGTATCTGGTCTCAGGTTTCGACGCGCCGCGCATCGGTGGCGCGACCTATCCGGATACGCTTGCGCCCCGGCTTAAGACCCAGGGGTACGAGATCGACATCGATCCCTGGCGGGCGCGGGAGAATCTCGACAATCTCTATCCCGACCTGGTGCGCGTGTTCGAGGCACGGGTCGGCGCCTTCTTTAACCTTTATAAGGAAAAGAAGTGGGACTTCGCCATCCTGCACATAATGGAGACCGACCGGTTGTATCATTTCATGTGGGAGTACATGGAACAGGGCCATCCCAAGTACGCCAAGGAGTTCATGGAGTTCTTCGGTGAGATTGATAAATTCTTCGCCAAGCTGGAGGGCGAGTTGGAAGATGATGTCACCCTGATGGTGATGTCGGATCACGGCTTCTGCACCCTCAAGCGGGAGATCTATCTCAACAAATTCCTCGAAGACCGGGGCTACCTTGCCTATAAGCCGGGGGACGCCAAGTCGCTGGCGGATACCGATCCGGCGAGGACAAGGGCTTACACGCTCGATCCGGGCAGGATCTTCATCAATCTCAAGGGGAGAGAAGCCGAAGGATGCGTGAGCCGGGCGGCATATCCGGCCTTGCGAGATGAACTTCGGGCGGCGTTGCTCGCCCTCACCGATGAACAGGGTAACAAGGTCGTCAAGGACGTGTACACGAAGGATCAGATCTATAGCGGACCGAACTTCGAGGCTGCCGCCGATCTCATCGTGGACCCGGTGAACGGCTACGATCCCAAGGGAGCTTTCGGCAAGAAGGCCCTGTCCGGCAAGGGGCCGATCGTGGGGATGCACACTTACGATGATGCCATGCTCTTTGTTAAGGGGCACGGGCTCAAGGCGGAGGGCGCAAGCGTGATGGACGTCGCGCCGACGATTCTTCAGATCATGGATATCGAGCCGCCGTCGGATTTTGACGGCAAGTCGTTGATAGCTGAAGCCGCACGAATCGCATAAATCGCATTACTTACGCCGTCGCCCTTGATTCTCCTCTTCCTGTGGGAGAGGGACAGGGCGAGGGCCGATCCCCTCTCCTTCGGGAGAGAGATAAAGGAAGCCCCGGGAAAAGGATCTCCCGGGGCGATCTCTTGGCACACATGAGCTGAGACATCTCTGTTCCTTTCTGGTAGTACCCTCGGAGCAGATCGGATAGGCTCGCCTTGCCGTTGGCTGCTATCTCTACAGCGAGTTCAAATGTGTCCAGGTCCATGATGCAGTCAACATACATTCAAGGTATCGGAAGTTCGGTACCGTAAAACGCGCTCCATCCAGTTCCACCAGGGGGTATCTCTCGAGGGGACTGATCCTGTCCGGCAAGTAGCCTAGGGAGAACGCCGGCTCTCCGGCGACTCTCTGGTGAATCTCTCCCGCTTATAGCTCGCGGCTCTTGATTTCACTATTGCGTGATCGAACAGGGCGAGATTCTGAAAGTTAAGCATGGGAAAGAGTGGGCCGACGCCGCCGGACCAGCTCTCAAGATAGTCAATGCATGACAGGAGGCAGCTAGTAATCCAAAGAAATGAGATTCGCGGCAGTCGCTCTTCGCCACCATCGATTGGCACCCGCGATGGTGCGGGCGGGCGAACGAGTTATTCATCCCGGATGCTCTGAAAGAACCTGGATATTCTGTCACGGTCCGCATTGTCTTGATCATCCTTGTAGTAGATTTCTATTAACTCTATCCGGTCCGCCACTTCAAAATAGGCGTATATCACCCGGATTCCCGATCTACTCCCAGTTCCCCTCAGGGATCGACAAGCGAACTTCTTCGCCTTGTATATGGGAGGACTTGCTGCTTCCAGATCAGGAATTCTGAATACGCCCCTATTGTCCAACTTCAACTTGTGGAAGTAGACGAGCTGGGTCTCTATGAAGATCCTTAGATCTTCTTCAATCGTTCTGAACTTCTTCGTCAGTCTCCTAATGTCGCGCAGGAACTCTGGGCGAAGTTTGATCTTCTTGAATCCTTTCATCACACTCTCTTACTGAATACCCAGCAGTCCGGTAGAACACGGATTCATACTCTATTGGTTTTCCCTTTTGGGCCGTCAGCCAGGGTACATCGGCATGCGAGTACTCGCTTATCTGAGCTGCAGTCATATCGGAAAGTCTGTTGAGCACATCATCAATCACGCCCGCCTCACGAGCAGTGAGTTCCGACAAGTTGGGTCTCCGCAGTGGAAGGTACTTCGTCTGGGGATATTCGAAATAGCTATCCCTGACCTTGACCATCTCCCCGTCTCTAATCATTCTCTCGACGACTGCTCTGAATTCAATAGGGGTCGGGCCGTAGCGATTCTTAATATAGGTGGCGCCGATCAGCTGCTCCTCATACCTCTCATAGTAATTGAAGTCAATGAAGTAAAGGAGCTTGTAGAGGACCGTTTCTCCAATGTTGGGCTTGGATCCAACCTTGCCGAGGAGGTAAAGGAGGACTTCTCTGAATTTCCTCACGTTCTTTTGGGGCACGTTGATTCTCATGTCCTGTTTCCTGGCACTGACTTTCTGACGCTCGCCGATGAGAATCTGGGGGGATTTCTCTATGTCGAGCAGACTATCTATGGAAACCCCGAAGATACCTGAGAGCTTTACCAGGTCATCGGCACACAGATCTCTAGAATCGTTCTCAATCTGGCTCACAGTTGGTCTCGCAACTCCCATGAGCGTCGCAAGTCTCTGCTGACTCATACCTATGGACTCTCTCAATGCCCTCACTCTCGCTCCGAAGCTAGGCATGACTCCTCTCTCCCTTCTTCTACTTCCTTCTCTCTCTCTCTCTCTCTCTGTCTCTCTCTCTCTGTCTTATCAGCCTACACCTAGAATATAGAATAGGTAAGAATTATTGTCAAGTCATTGTTAGTATATCTTACTTAGATTCATCGGCACTTGTGGTGCAGGACTGAAGCTGCGGGACCATCTCGCGTTCCTTCGATACTCCCGCTGGAGCAGGGTGGCCGGAAGCGCGCCCCCATAGCAACGCGGTGCCCCCAAGCCCTCGTTCCAGCAGTGCTGCGCAGGTGCGCCGATCCCCTCTCCTTTGGGAGAGAGATAAAGGAAGCCCCGGGAAAAGGATCTCCCGGGGCGATCTCTTGGCGCCCGATTACTCGGCGCACCTAACCTATTCTATATAGCCGAGTCCTCTCAGGCGCTCCTTGACCTTCTCTTCTTCTTCGTCGGTATAGGGCTTGCTACTACCCTTCGTCTCGGCCTTGGGGATGTAACCCAGGGTCTCCATAGTGAGCAGGAGCTTCTTCACACAGGCCTCGACGTCTTCCTTGTCGGTATTGAGCACCACTTCGGGCTTGTCCGGCTCTTCATAGGGCTGGTGCAGGCCGGCAATGTCATTGATTTCGCCACGATCGGCACGCTTGTAGAGCCCCTTGGGGTCGCGCTCACGGCAGACCTCGATCGGGCACTTTACGTAGACCTCTACGAACTGATCCACCATGCCGCGGGCGCGGTCGCGGTACTGCCTCAAAGGCGAGACGGCCGCCACGATAGCGGAGACACCGTTTCGCGCGAGCACCTTGCCCATGTAGGCAAGTCGCTTGGTATTGAAATCCCGGTCGCGCGGCGTGTAGCCCAGGTCGGGGCTCAAGTTGGCCCTGACCTCGTCGGCATCGAGATTCTCGACTTTCAAGCCTCGGTCCCTCATAACCTTCTCGAGGGCCCTCGCAACCGTGGTCTTGCCTGATGCGGCAACACCGGTGAACCATACCAACACACCCTTTTCCATCTAAATCCCCCTTCCTATGGCTTCTCCCCTACAATCTCTAAAGTTGAACAGCCTTGCCTTCCATATCGTCAGGCACCTTAATCCCCATCGTTGTGAGTATTGTCGGCGCCACATCATAAATCTTGAGATTCTTGAGTTCCTTGCCGCGCTTGACCCTGGGGTCCCACATTATGAAGATGCCGTACTCGTCGTGGACGGCATCGTCGGGTCCGACCTCGGTCTCGAAGGAGTGGATCGAATCGTGGCCGATGCTGCCGGTGGAACGCCAGTAGAGGTCGCCAAAATAGATGATGAGATCAGGTGACTGCTCGACGTTGGAGCCGGTGTAGACTTCCTGGGGCTTGATCACGCGCGTCCGGATGTTTCGGCCCTTCTCATCGGTTATGGCCCTGAGTTTGGCTGCGATCTCGTCGCGCACCTTCTCATAGTCTTTGGGATCGACGATCCCCTTGGCCTCGCGGCCCTTGACATTAAGGAAGAGGCGCCCGTAGTAGCCGCCGAGCCCCCAGGCCCTGGTCTTTTCCCAGTCGACCCCGGCCTTCTCGAGCCTCACCAGCTTCTCGGGCTTCTGCTTCAGGGTCATATAGCCTTCCCGGATCAGCCAGTCGTTGATGTTGATCGCGCCTTCCATCTTCTTGGCGCCGTGATCGGAGACCACAAGCACCACGGTGTCGTCATCCAGGCGCTTAAGGAGCTCGCCGATCCGCTGGTCGATGTACTTGTGGTACTCCTTGATCGCGTTCTCGTACTTGTTTCTGGGGACATACTTGCGGTGGGTCTTGTCCATGAATTTCCAAAAGCCGTGATAGATGCGGTCGATGCCCATCTCCACAAACATATAGAATTGCGGACCCTTGGCGAGGAAGGCCTCCACCAAGTCGAAGCGCTTCTTGGTCATATCGTAGATTTCCTTCAAGAGGGCGTCCTTGTCCTCGGTCCGGAACTCATCGCAGTCGAGGATGTAATCGCCGACCGCCGCCTTGATCTCATCCTTGAGATAGGAGGGATAGGTGTAGTCGGCGCTGGTATCGGGCGCAAGGAAGTCGGTCACCATGAAGCCGTTGACAGCTCTTGGCGGATAGGTCTGCGGCACGCCGATCATGCCCACGGTGTAGCCTTCGCGGGAGATAATGTCCCAGAGCGTGGGCTCCTTGATCGCGGTCGAGTTGGCGATCCAGACCTCTTCGTAGGCGAAGTTGCTGCGGTTCCTGAAGCCGAAGATGCCGAGCTTGCCCGGGTTCTTGCTGGTCATCATGCACATCCACGCCGGGCAGGTGATCGGAGGGATGGTGCTGAACATCCTTCCCCAGACGCCCTCGCTCACCAAACGCTTGGTGTTGGGCAGTTCGTTTAGCCAGTCATCGAAGACAAGCTTCGGGGCTGCGCAATCCAGCCCGATCACAAGGACTTTCCGCTTCGGCTCCATCGAAATCTCCTTCTTGCTTATTCTACAAAGGGGTTCTTGAGCTGTCTCAGGGCCTCGAAGACCTCGGGTCTGAAGATCTCGGGCGGCGGCGAGCCTCCCTCGACCAGCATCTTCCGTATCACGGTCCCCGAGAACTTGATCTTCTGGTCGTCACCGTGCGGGCAGGTGCGCTCGCTCTCGAGCTGAGCACACTTCTTGCAGTGGAAGAAATCGCCCCTGATTGTGATCGGGGTTATCTCAAGGTCGGTGAAGTTCTTGAAGATCTCGATCGCGGCCTCGGGCTCATAGTAGTTCCCCACGCCGGCGTGGTCCCGGCCCACGATCAGGTTGGTGCAGCCGAAGTTCTTGCGGATGATCGCGTGATGGATCGCTTCCTTGGGGCCCGCGTAGCGCATCTCCATCGGGAGAATGCTCATGAAGACCCGGTCCTTGGGGAAGTAATCTTCGAGGAGGACATCGTAGGCACGCAGGATCGCCTCGTCGGTGAAATCGCCCTTCTTCTTCTTGCCGATCACGGGGTTGATAAAGAGGCCATCGACCATCGAGAGCACCACCTTCTGCATGTACTCGTGGCCGTTATGGGGGGCGTTCCGGGTCTGGAAGCCCGCGACTGTCTTCCAGCCGCGCTCCTCGAAGATCTGCCGGGTCTCAATTGGAGTCAAATTGTACTTGGGGAAGGGCTCCCGCGAGGTATCCACGAGGTCAATCTGGCCGCCCAGGAAAACGTCCTTCATTTCCATGGTGGATTTGACACCGGGGTGCTTCGAGTCATTGGTACCGAACACGCTCTGGGCGATAGCTTCCTTGGGATAGGAGTACTTCTCGGTGAGATGAAGGATAGCGATGGCCTTGCCGGCGTCGTCCTTCAGGCACACGTCCTCGCCCTCTTTGAGGCCTCGCGCCTCATCCTCGGAAACATCGAGCAGAATGGGAATCGACCACACCACGCCGTTCTTCAAGCGCGTATTCTGGACGATCGATTCGAGGTCGTGCTTGCCGATAAAGCCCTCGAGCGGGCTATACCTGCCAACAGCGATATTGCGCAGGTCGACCACGCTCATGCGGTCGAGCGCGATGCTCTTCATCATGGCCAGGTTCTTGGCGGCGGCTTCCGCTTCTTTGCCCCTCAGGGCCCGGTCGATCAGCTTCCCACCATGCGGTCTTACCATTATTCGCAGTACCTCCTCAGATAGGATAATCCCCCGTTTGTGATCTATGGCGATGCCAGTTGTAGACGGCAATCGGCATGAATATCCTAATCATTATACACGGTTCGCCGCCTTTGGGCAATACAAAGAGGCCCGCTGTGTGGCAGCGGCGCGTCCGGACCCTGCCCGAACCGCAGACGCCTCATATGGTGCTCCGGCAAGTGCCGCCAAGTGAATACCCGTTGCGGGATTGCCGATGCTATCCTACAATTTGGCTTATGCGAAGCAAAGTAGCGCATGACGAGACTGCCGTCTGACGCCGACCGTGGGGCTCTATCGTTCTTCAAAGCGTGTGGCTGGCAGGTCGTCGGAAAGATGAAAGACGAGATCAAGAAGGGTGTGGACGGAGTCCTCCTCAGTCGTATCGTGGATTATGAGTTACACCCCAACCGGTGACAGTTGCCGCAAAGAAATGCTTGTCGTTCCCGAAGGAGATGGGTTAGGCTCCTCGCGGCTCGGGTTGTCGAGAGAGACACAACTCACACAGGGAGGTGCAGTATGAAGAAGAACATGGGAACGGTCGACCGCGTCGCCAGGCTGGTGCTGGTAGTCGTGGCCGTGATCCTGCTGGCGACCAAAGCAGTAACCGGCGTGATGGCGATCATAGTGGGCATTATCGGCGTGTTGCTGTTGCTGACAAGCCTTACCGGTTTCTGCGCGCTCTATGTGCCCCTCAAGATGTCGACGCGCAAGGGCGGCGCGTGTTGCGCCCCGAGCAAGGACGAGCCCGTTAAATAGGGACACACCCCATTTTCTAGGCGCCGACACCGAGCGAGAATAATCCGCCGGCCAAGTGACTCGCCTGTCGCCATCTCGCGCTTCGGCAAGGCCCAGGGCTATCTGGTTCGATGGATAGCTCAGCAAGACATACATCTGTCTCACAGACTCACCCTGGATTCTAGACGGACTCTACTTGGGTAACCTTGCTCACGAGCTCGGAGAATTTGCGCAGCCGGGGGAGGAGCGAGGCGCCCCCGAAAAGTAACCCACGGATCCGAAGTCCTAACTCATTAGATATCAGGTCATTAGTCTCCAGCAATTCCGAGCTCAGTCCTGAAGAGTGGCACAGCGTATGCAGTGTACGAGTAGCAGAAACTACTCTAAAGTCACCCTCGCCGCCGTTCGGAGCTCAACCCCGCCGGTCTCCCGGCCCCTTCTGGTGAATCGGGACACACCCCTTTCCACACTCACTCCATTGAAAATAGGGACACACCCCATTTTCTCGCGTGCCGTTCTGTAGATAGGGACACACCCCATCTTTCTACGCGCTGCTTTCCGTCCTCGCTCTGGGTGACGTGATTCCACTGCTCACTTCTGGCCCAGGATCTCATTGATCAGGCCATAGACCGAGGTGATGTGGAAATCCCTCTTTGACGGTACTTGACGGGTGCCGCAGAGCAGGAGGGAGCCATATTGGGTGTGGCCGCCCGAGACTTTCTTGTGGGTCGAGGTCATTCCGGTAAGACCGCAGAAGAGAGTGCGGTCGACGCTGTAGCCCTCGGCAAGTTCGAAGACCACATCCGGGTACTTGTCGACATTACGGCCGGCGAAGACATCTTCTCGGCGCTTGGCCCATCCGACGAGGCTTGCGCCGGTCTGGTCTTTGGTCTGATCTTTCAGTGAGAGCAGCAGCCGGATGATACGGTCCCTGAGCTCCTCATACGCTTTGCCGGTCTGCGCCGGGTCGAGGGCGGATCGGTTGATTTCGATTCCACTGAAAGACGTGCCCCCACCGATGTCCGATACCCAGGCCGTGCTGCCATCCCGCACTACTGCGTAAGCCGACGTCTTGAGGCTCTTCCTTGTCTCTTTGGGAATGAGAGCGGCGATCCGATAGACCAGGTCTTCGAGGTCGAGCCGCTGCATCACGCGCAGGAAAGAGTTCTTGGCCCGCTCCACGATCGCCACCGGATTGAGTCCCGGAACCTGGCCTTGCCTGGTCTTGAGCAGGCCCTCTCTTCTTAAGACCTCGTTAACGAAGAGCGCCCTTGGCGGTCTCATGCCGTGGCCGTGATCGCTCACGACGAGTAAGGCTTGGTCTCGGGCGAGCCGGCTCATAAAGTCACCGACAATCGAATCGAACACGACGAAGAACCTCTTGATCGAATCCTCAAGGGGGTTCTTACCTGGGTAAGTGGGGTCTGAGGGGTCGGTGTAGCGCCAAAGGAAATGCATCACCCGGTCCAGGGTTAGGAAACAGATGAAGAAGACGTCCCACTCTTCCAGCGCGAAGAGCTCGAGCCCGAACCTCGCAAGATCCCGTGTTACCTGCTCGGTCCGCTCGAGGAAACCGGCGAGGTCCTTTCGGTCCGGGAAATCCGTCATGCCGCCGAGCTCGGGCAACTTAAAGCGTGTTAGAATGTCCTCGGGATATGCCTGGACTTCACCTGATATAAAGACCGGCCCATTGACCATTATTCCATTGACCTGCCACACGGGATACGCCAGGAGAGGATTGATGATGCAGACCCGCTTGCCCGCCTGACTTGCCTTGTCCCAGAAGGTCCTGCCGACCAGAATCCGGGTGTCGAGGGCCGGCCTGCCGCCCTTGATGTCGAAGTAATCCATCGAGTCGACTATGCCGTGTTCCCAGGGCTGCATTCCAGTATAGATTGTGACCCAAGCGGGTATGGAGTCGGGTGGTTGGGTAGATTCGAGCGGGGCATAGTAACCCTTGTCCATGATCCTTCTCAAATTGGGAAGATCATCCTTCCAACGCTCGAGGAGCGCCGCATCGAGGGCATCAATTCCGATGACTACAAGCTTGCTCACCGGATCGCTCCCTTCGCTGCATCTATGATGGATGCCCTGACTTCATCAATCGATCTTGAGCCGTCGACGATCGTACCCTTGACCTCGCCGGCGATCATGCGATAGAGCCCGTGGCGCTCCTCAAGGTATTCCATCGACGGGATGTCATCCTTTCTCCGCATGGCAATGTCGGGTGCGATCTCAATCAGCACAACCTTATCGGGTCTCGGGAAGAACCGGATCAGCCGTGACCTGAGGAGCCGCCTGACCTCCGCGCCGCCGCTGCCAAAGCCCGAATCGATATCGATCAGGCTGTCGTATACATACCGATCGAGGATCACCACCCGGGCATCCTTGGGCAGCTTCGCAAAGGCCACCTTGAAGGTGATGAAGAAGTCGAAAAGCACAAGGTTCCGCCAGATCGCTCGCACCAGCCTGTTCTTAAAGAGCGATCGCTTGCTTCGAACATACTTAGTATAGTGGTCGCGAACCGCGTCATCGCCGGCCCGGCCACCAGCCGCCTCGGCGCCGGCAACCCCGCCGGCCGGTGCCGCCTCACCCACGGCCCCTCCCCGCTTAGTGCCCTTCGGCGCCCGCAGCAGAGCCTTCGCAATCTTAAGAAGAGGCAAAGTGAGATACGATTCGCCGCGCATCCAGACCACTTCCGTCACTATGCTCTGCTCCCTCAGCCAGTTGGCGAGGATCTGGGCCTGAGTGCTCTTGCCGCTTCCATCAAGGCCCATAAGTACGATCAGCTTGCGTTTCATGCCGTCGGTTGTGCCCTCAAGTTTCGATCGATTGTCTCCACAATCCACTTGGCGGCCCGTTGCCACGAGTAAGCCTCGACCAGGCGTCTCGTAGTCACATCGGCGCGTGCAAGGGCGGGCTCGAGTTTCTCGAGAAACTCGAGCTCCGATCGCGCAAAGAAAAGGCCCTCGCGTTCCAGATCTTGAACATCCTTGAAGAGCCAGGGTAACCCTCCGAAGGCGGTGGTCACAACAGGCAGATTGGTCGCCATCGCCTCGAGCACCGAGAGCGGGATCTCGATTGCGCCCGCAGCGCTGAATGTGGGAAAGACATAACAGTCGGCAAGCCGGTAGATCTCATCGATCGCGTCGACGAACTTATCGATGAAAACAACGGTGGAGCCTTCGAAGGCCCGCCTTACCTCGGGGGACTGGCGTGTGCTGGTGCTTGAGACGATGACCATCTGCCTTCCGGGCGCGAGAATCTGCTTGAGAAGGCCGAGATTCCTGCTCCGGGAGATGTGGCCCACATGAAGGATCACCTTTGCGTCACCGACACCGTACTTTGCCCGGAGCGCTTTGCGCTCATCCGGCCGGGCTGGCCGGAATGCCGAAACATCTACCCCAAGTGGGACGATCTCCGCCCGCAGGCCTGCCGCAAGCGCAGTCGCGAGGCTATGCTCCGAGAGGACAAGCATGAGATCGGGCGCGAGCAACCTGACCAGCGGCGTCGCACTGCCATATTCACGTCGCTGCAGCGATAGCACTGCGACAGGCTTTCCGCCTGATTGCCGCTTAATGAGGCGGGCCCTCACGAGGCTCATCGGAGTCGCCGCAGCTTCGGGGATATAGAGAATAACCTCAGGGTCGGCCTGCTTGAGCTCCCGCGCAAAGCCAGAACCTAGGAGCAGCTTGTTGTGAGGCAGCGCTCGGGCCGGCAGCGGGAGGCCGTGCGCCCTTCGCGCGAAGACCGAAACCTCTATCCCAAGGGTTGCCATTGAAAGGGCAAGAGCCGCCGATGCCTTCTTGAACCCTTCGTCCCAAGGCTGGGCCAAGTCCTCGCTTACTATGGCAATCGACTTCAAGTCTACCCCCGACCGCGTGCGATCGCGCCCAACATTGTATTTGCAACGCGCCCGGGGGTCAAGCCAAACCGTAGTTTGCCGCGGTATGAAGAAGGTCGAAACAGGCTCACGCAGGGCGGGGTGGGTCGGTGGGAATTAGGTGTTGTTGAGGGCTTCGCCGTGTGATAGAACGATGCATGACCGACCCTGAAAGGAGGGCTGCAATGTCAGAGAGAAATCGGAGATCACGAAACCTGTGCTTGCTTTCCGCCTTGTATGCCGCAGCGGTGCTTGCTCTTTGGGGAGCGAGTGGTGCTGAGCCAGCGCCTTCGCTCGGCGATTGCCCCTTGCGGTTTGCGGTGATCGGCGACCGCACGGGGACGGCGATCGCCGGCAAGTACGAGGAGATCCTCTTGGAGGTCGAGCGGCTCCAGCCGGAACTCGCGATAACGGTCGGTGACATGATCGAGGGCTATACCGGGGATACCACCGAAATCAAGCGCCAGTGGCAGGAGTACCGTGAGATCGTAAGACCCTTGACGATGCCACTCTACTTCACACCGGGAAACCACGATATTACCCAGCCCGAGGTGATGGATCAATACCGGCGCATGATGGGAGAGCCCCATCATTCATTCGATGTCCGGGGCGTCCACTTCGGGGTCCTGGACAACGGGCGTTACCCGACCGTGCGGGATTTCCCAGAGGAACAGCTGGCCTGGCTCACCGATGATCTCGCGCGGCACCAGGATGCGGCCTACACCTTCGTATTCTTCCATATCCCTTACTGGCTGGACACGGTAGCCAAGGGAGCGTCCGATCCGCTGCACGATATCTTTGTCCGGTACGGTGTGGATGGCGTCTTCACCGGCCATAATCACGACTACTTCAGCGGACGCTATGACGGCATTATGTACACGGGGGTAGGCGCCTCGGGCGCTGAGGCCACGCCGGGCCTCACGGGGCTGGAGCATCACTTTGTGTGGGTCACGGTCGGAGCAGCCGGGATCGCGATCGCCCCGATAAAGATCGGATCGGTCCGTCCCTGGGAGGAGGTCACCGCCAAGGACATTATCCTAGTCTACAAGATCCAAAGCGAAGCTATCGAGGTGAGCCAGGTGCCGGTGGGGGAGGCTCTCACCTGTCCCGAGACACCGATTAAGGTCACCGTGAAGAACATCCACAGCGACCGTCCCCTCAGCGTCAGCGTGAAATGGCAGACCCCGGACGGCTGGACGGTCACGCCTGGGGAGAGGGCCCTTGAGATCGCGCCCTTGGGAAGCGGCACCGCCGAGTTTACGGTGGCATCCACGGCGAGCCTATATCCCGTGCCGATCGTGTCGATTGACTACACGATAGCCGACGGCCTGACTCGGGAACTCGAGCGATCTCTGCCTATAGCTCGTACCGTCTATGCCTGCAAAGCCGGCAGGCCTCCCAAGATCGACGGCGTAATAGATGAGGATGTCTGGAGAGCTCCAGTCACAGCTTTCTTCGCCCCAGATGGCGCGCCCGTGGCTACCGATCCCGTCAGGTTCTACTTTGCCTGGGACCGCAGCAATCTCTATGTGGCCGCCAAGTGTACGGAGAAGGAAATGGGTTCGATCGTGGCCGACTGCAAGGTGCAGGACTCCGCAGTCTACATCGAGGATTGTGTCGGCTATTTCTTAGAACCCGAAACCGCCGACGGGCCCGTGTACCAGATCTACTTCAATCCCCTCGGAACGGCCTTCGACCAGAAGATAACCGTGAAGAACGGCTGGTCGGTCGAGGCGGACGCCAAGTGGAATGGCAGATATGAAGTGAAAACCTCGAAGGGCGCCGACTCGTGGTCGATCGAGGCGCGCATACCCTTGAAGGCCCTTGCAACGACCGCCAAGCCGGGGAAGCACTGGAAACTAAACTTCCGCCGCAAGCAGAAGCGGCTCGGCACTTCGGCCGATTGGCAGGTGCCGGTGGGCTACGATCCCGTCACCTACGGCGTGCTGGAACTCAAGTAGGGTTTGCGTGCACTTGCTCCACGGGGTGGCGATATAGTAGAGTGTCTGTCGGCAGCAGGCCCCTACTGCCGGGCGCGGGCTCGATATATTTGACCTGAGACGCTCTGGTCATAAGATTTCGGAGGTAGTGCGCAGTGGTGCTCGCCAAGGTAGTGGCGCGGGACACGATCAAGCTCGGGCTTGCGGGGATTGATAAGTGGACCGCAATCGAAAATCTGGTCGATCTCCTGGTCGAGACCGGCAAAGGTTTCGATAGGGAGGCGATCTTGGCAGCTGTCCGCGACCGGGAGTCCAAGGGCAGTACTGGCATCGGCGATGGGATCGCCGTTCCGCACGCGAGAACGACCGGAGTCGCCGAGGTCGTAGCCGCGCTCGGCATCTCCAAGACGGGCATAGATTTCGACTCCAACGATGGGCGGCCCTGTCACTTGATTTTCCTGATCGCCGCCCCTCCTCACGAATCGACTAAGTATCTCAAGGCCCTGTCGGCCGTCGCCGTGATCGGCAGGGACGCCGGCACAATAGCCAGAATCACAGCCGCCGGCTCCCCCGCAGAGGTCATGTCCGTCCTGGCGGAGGCCGGTGGAACCGGCCTCTGAGGGCTCTGGTGATGGAATGACCTCAAGAGAGAAATCGATCCTCGCCGCAGTCTCGGTTTGCCATGGCCTGGTCCACTGCTACATGCTGGTCTTTCCGCTCGTCTACAAGTCCCTCGGCACCGCGCTCAACCTGAAGTTTGCCGGAGTGGGTTTTGTCGGGATGGCGTCCTATCTCGCTTTCGGATTTGGAGCCTTGCCGACGGGGTTCCTCTCGGACAAGCTGGGAGCCCGGGTGCTGCTCATGGTCTGCATCTCGGGGATGATCCTCTCCTCGGTGGTGGCTGTCTTCGCCACAAACGAGACTGGCGTGGTCGTTGCGCTAGTACTCCTGGGGCTCTTTGGAAGTCTCTATCATCCGGCGGGTCTCTCACTCTTGAGCAACTCGATCAAGGAATTGGGCAAGGCCCTGGGCATTCACGGCATGGCCGGGACGATCGGGGATGCGTGTGCGCCTCTTCTGGCCGGGATCGTCACAGCGAGATTGGGTTGGTCATACTCCTATCTTGCACTCGGGGTCCTGGGCGTTGCGGCCCTCATCTTCGTGATGAGAACCCTGAAGCGCGAGCACATTCCGGAGCTTCATGCGAAAGGGCACGCGCTGCATCCGGGCGCCGCGAGCGGCCGCGCTACAAAAGGTCTTGGCGGCGAGCTCCTGATACTCTATGCCATCGGGACCTTCTACGGTCTCACCTACCGGGTGCTCGTCACTTTTTTGCCGTCCTATCTCTCGGACCGGGTTACCTCAATCGGCGACAACGTGAGCCGCCTGGGATGGGTGACCTCGGGGATCCTGGTGATTTCGCTGGCGGGCCCGCTCTTGGGCGGCTATCTTGCTTCCACGAGGCGAGCGATTGAGCGAAACCTGATGGTGCTCTTCTCGCTCTTGGCGCTCCTGGCCGCAGCGTTTTATTTCGCGCGAGAGGCCGCGCTGATTCTGGTTGCCATCCCGACCGTGCTTCTCCTATATTGCTTCCAACCCTTGCAGAATGTGCTCGTTGCCATATCGTCGCATCACACCGAGCGTGGCAGGGTCTTCGGCATAAACTACGCGGTCTCGTTCGGCATAGGTGCGCTGGGGGCGGGCATCGGAGGGATTGTGGGTGAGAGATTCGGCATGAGATCGATCTTTCTTGTTATGCTCGGGTTTTGCCTGGTCGAGATTGTGCTTGTCGGCGTCGCGCGGTATCTTAGAATAAGGAGTGCCGAGGATGGAGTGTCCCAACTATAAACAGAACATCGCCGCCTGCACTTGCACCTATGAGTCCTGTTCGAGGAAGGGCAAGTGCTGCGAATGCATCGCCTATCATCGGAGGGCCGGCGAGCTGCCTGGCTGCGTTTTCTCCAAGGACGCCGAGGCAACTTACGACAGATCGGCTGCCGGGTTCAGACGCTCGGTGAAGTAGAGCTTCTCTTAGGATGGCGCTCGGGATAGCGCGCGGGAGGCCGATTCCTTGAAGTTTATCGATCGCCGTACGAACCTGCTTACTTCCACCAAGGTGGCCGTGGGGCTGATGATCGTCCTGGCACTGGTGTCGCTCCTGGGGGCGACCATTCCTCAGGGGCAGGATCACGGCTTCTACGTGCGAGCCTACGGCGTGCCTTTCGCGGGACTGGTTCGCGCGTTCAGCCTCGATCACATCTTCCGCACGGATTACTACACGGCACTTCTGGTGGTGCTCTGTGTGATGGTGGTCGCCTGCTCGCTCAAAGGCCTTCCCAACAAGATACGAGCATCGAGGCCTCCCAAATTCACCTATGATGCGGACGCCCTGCTCTCGATGACATGCTCGGCAAAGCTGACACTGGCCGTTGATCGTGAGGAGGCACGCCTCCATATCGCGGACATCGCAAGGAAGCGGTTCTATGGTGTCCGGTCCCGGACCAAGGACGGCGTGCTTTCGCTGGTGGCATCGAAGGCGGGCTTCTCAAGGTACGGCAGTTCCCTTCTCCACCTGAGTTTCATTTTCCTGCTCGTCGGCGGGATCGTGCTCACACGGCTTGGAACCCGAGCCTACGAGACCGCCAGGGTGGGGGAGGAGTTCGACCTCGCGGTCCGTGGGGGCGAGAACCTCAAGGTTGCAATCGAGAATTTTGATGTCGAGTTCGACCAGCGCAACAATATCTCGGATTTCATTTGCGATGTCGCCCTGCGCGGGGAGCAAGGTGTTCTGGCCCGCGCGACGATACGACCCAATCATCCGCTTAAGTACGGGGGCAAGGAAATCTATCTCATGTCCTATGAACAGGACGAGGAAACGCCCGAAGGGTTTTTCACGTCGCTCTACGACTCAGCGGGGACTTTGGTAGTCCCGCATCTCTATATTGGAATAACGGCTCCGAGCTATGTTGATGAGATCGGGGGGACCGTTCAGGCTGCGGGCGGCAACGCCCCAAGGGTCACGGTGCGTTTCGATGACGGTCATATGGAGTTCGACTTCATACAACAGACTCCTGCAAGTGAGAGGCGCGCCGCGGCCGGCTACCAATTCGTCATGATGTATCCTGTGCCTTCGGTGTTTGTGACCCTGGAGGTGGTTGAGGAACCGGGCCAATGGCTGATCCTGGTTGGGTTTGCGCTGCTCTCACTGGGGGTTTTTGCCTCGCTTTACTTGTCGCATCGGGCGGTAATGTTTATGGTGAAGCCTCTCCCCGGAGAGCGAACCGAGGTCGTGATGGGTGGGCGGGCCAACCGCAACCGGGATGGGTTCGCCGGCGAGTTTGAGACGCTGAGGAGGACGCTTGAAGAGCTTTCCTGATCTTTACCTGGCGGTTGCATCCGCGAGCTGCTATGTGGTCTCGATCCTGCTCTTGGGACTGGATACGATTTTCTCGCGGACCAGTTGGAAGAGGCTGTGGTTGATTCTTATCTGCATAGGCTTCGCAGTTCACACGGCGGCGCTTGCCAGCCGCAGCATCTTCGCCAGGGCCGTGCCCTGGACCGATCTCTTTGAATACACGCTTTTCATGAGTTGGGCGATCGTGCTGGCCTATCTTCTCTTCTTCCGCAAGCATCTGCCGCGGGCGGGTTCGGTCGTGGTGCTTGCGGTGGTCTTCCTGATGCTGGGGGCCTCGTTTTTCTACTATAGCCCTCCGGGCGGCGGCATGATGCCGGCCCTGAGGAGCTACTGGCTCTATATTCACGTCTCGCTTGCGGCCCTGGGCGAGACCTTCTTCGCAATCGCTTTTGTGGCAAGTATCATTTACCTGGCGCGGCGCACCGGCGGAGACACAGCATCCCTCGCGACTCTTGACGACCTGGCCTACAAGGCAGTAAGCATGGGTTTCCCGCTCTTCACGGCCGGGGCCCTGGTGGCAGGTGCGATCTGGGCCAAGCAGGCCTGGGGCGCTTATTGGTCGTGGGATCCCAAGGAAGTGCTCTCGCTGGTGGTGTGGCTGGTCTATGCCGCGTATCTCCATGCTCGCCTGGTCCGAAACCTGAGGGGCCGGGTTGCGGCGGCGATCTCAATCGCCGGCTTCCTCTTGACGCTCTTCACCATATTCAGCACGCTCATCTTCGGCGGGCTGCACGCATACGGATAGAGGCTGCTGCGATGAGACGCTTGGTGCTTCGGCTCCTCGGGATGTTCCCCAGCCGGACGTGGCTACCGGTCCTGGTCTGGGCCGCTGCGATCATGGCGGTCTCATCGATACCCAGTCCCACGATCGGCCCGCCCCTCTTTCCAGGTTGCGATAAGATCGCGCATTTCATAGAATACTCGATACTTGGAATCGCCCTGCGCAGGCGGACCGCAGGTGACCTCCTTTCTTCTGGAGCCTGTGAGGCGGCGCGTGAAGCCCGTGCGGCGGCGCGCCCCAAGGGGGGGCACGGCATCGCCGCATGGCTTCTCGCGGGTGGGCTGGCCCTTGCAGCTCTCGACGAGGCACACCAGCGGTTCATACCCGGGCGGACCGTGAGCGTCTGGGATTTCGCGGCCAACGCATGCGGCCTACTGGTGGGGTTCTTTGTCGCTTGGCCGATGCTGGCGGGGTGGATTTCGCGAGGCGAGGCCGGGGCTGTGAAGCGGCAGTGAGATAGGAACGGGAGCACAAGATGGCAGAGAAATTCAAGGCAATGCGTGGCACCCACGATATCCTGCCCGAAGAGGCCTGCATCTGGCGCCGCGTGGAAGGCGCGTTCGCGGACATATCGCGACGCTACGGATACGAAGAGATCCGGGTCCCGATCTTCGAGGCAACTGAGCTCTTCGAGCGCGGCACGGGTTTCTCAACCGACGTGGTTCAGAAGGAGATGTATACCTTCCTGGACAAGAAAGAACGCAGGCTGAGCTTGAGGCCGGAGGCGACGCCATCGGTTATAAGAGCCTACCTTGAGCACAATCTCGCCCGGCGTGCCGGTGTATCCAAGTTCTTCTACATGGGACCGATGTTCAGGTACGACAGGCCGGGCGCCGGCCGCTACCGGCAGTTTCATCAGGTGGGCGTTGAGGTCGTGGGCACGCCCAGCCCAGGCGCGGATGCCGAAGTGATCGTGTTCTTCTGGGAGTTCCTCAAGGAGATCGGGCTCAGCAGGTTGGGCACGAGACTCAACACGCTCGGCTGCAGACCTTGCCGGATCAAGTACTCCGAGATCCTCAAGGATTTCCTCAAGGACAAGCTGGTCGATCTGTGTGGGGACTGCAAGGAGCGCTACGCCAGGAATCCCCTGAGGGTGCTGGACTGCAAGAATGCGGCCTGCAAGGCGATGATCGGAGAGGCCCCCGAGGTAGGGACGATTCTATGTGAGGAGTGCGTGGCGCACTTCGAAAAAGTTCAGACCTACCTCAAGGAGGCGGGAATAGATTTCCGGGTCGATCCGAAACTTGTGAGAGGCCTTGACTACTACACCAGAACCGTTTTCGAAGTTTTCCATGAAGCCCTCGGTGTAGAAAACTCGCTCGGTGGAGGAGGCAGATACGACCACCTGGTGAAGGAGCTCGGTGGTCCCGAGACCCCTGCCGTAGGTTTCTCATCGGGGCTTGAGAGAGTTGTGCTGGCTCTTGAGGCCGAGGATGCCATGAAGACAGGGGACGATGCAATCGAGATATTCCTGGCCTGCCTGGGTGAGCGAGCTTTTCTTTCGGCCTTCAGGCTTGCCGCCGCGCTCAGGAAGCGCCACAGACTGTGGTTGGAGTTCGACCGGCGCAAGCTCGACCGCCAGCTCGCGACGGCGGCCAAGCTCGGGGTCAGGTTCACCCTGATCATCGGGGACGATGAAATCGCTCGGGGAGTCGTCAGAGTCAAGGAGATGGCGTCCGGAGACCAGATTGAGGTCAAGGCCGAAGAAGTGGTCGTCTGGCTTGAGAATCGGCTTAGTGACCGGCTCAGTGGAAAGAGCGGAGGTGAATCTGTTGAGTGAGAGCATGACCGGGCTTAAGCGCACCCACACCTGCGGCGAACTCAATCGGCAAAGCGAGGCCAAAGAAGTCACGCTGATGGGCTGGGTTCATCGTCGGCGTGACCACGGCGGCGTGATATTCGTGGACCTTCGGGACCGCTACGGGGTGACCCAGGTGGTCTTCAAGCCCGATGATGCTCGGCTGATGGACCGAGCCAGAGAGCTCAAACAGGAATATGTGGTTGCGGTCGTGGGCACCGTGGACCTTAGGCCCGCCGAGATGGTCAACAAGGATCTCCCGACCGGTGAGATCGAAGTCCGCGCCGGCACCTTAAGGATTCTCAACGAGGCGGCGACGCCCCCCTTTGTGATCGAAGAGGAAGCCGGCGCCAATGAGGACTTGCGGCTCAAGTACCGATATCTCGATCTCCGGTGCCTGACCTTGAAAGAGAACATAGTGCTCCGCGACAGATGCACCCGGGCCGCCAGGGAATACCTCGGCTCGAAGGGGCTTCTGGAGATCGAAACCCCGCTTCTGGTGAAACGTACGCCTGAAGGCGCCAGGGACTTCCTTGTTCCGAGCCGGCTCAATCCCGGTAAGTTTTATGCGTTGCCGCAGTCGCCGCAGCTCTACAAGCAGATCCTGATGATCGCAGGTTTCGATAAGTATTATCAGATTGCCAAGTGTCTGAGAGATGAGGACTTGAGGGCCGATCGCCAGCCGGAATTCACCCAGATCGATCTCGAGATGAGCTTTGTCGACGAGGAGGACGTCTTCGCCCTTATCGAGGGCCTGATCCAGGCCGTCTTTGAGAAGGCCAAGGGAATTAAGGTCAAGGCGCCTTTCCCCCGGATGACCTACTCGGAAGCTTTCGCGAAATACGGCAGCGATAAACCCGACCTGCGGTTCGGTCTAGAGATCAGGGAAATAGGCGAGCTTGCCGCCGCGAGCACCTCGGATATGCTTAAGGGCGCCGCCGCAAAGGGCGGTGCCTTTGCCATCGGCTTGAGCCCCGGGACCGCGTTGTCGCGCAAGCACATCGAGGGTCTTGAGGCCGTGGCCAAGAAGGCCGGCGCCGCCGGGCTTGCCTGGGGCAGGTTTGCCGCCGATGCCCCCCCCGGAGGAATCCTCCGGTATTTTGATGAGAGCGCCCTCGGCAAGCTCAAGCAGACCCTGAGTATCCGGGATGAGGGCATCGTCTTCATTGTGGCCGGCGAACGGCCGACCTCGCTTCGTGCCCTGGGTCAGGTCCGGCTTGAGGTTGCCGCCCTCTTGAAACTCATTCCCGCCGGCGTATACAACCTGATCTGGATAACTGAGTTCCCCATGTTTGAATGGAATGAGGAGGAAGGCCGCTGGGCCCCTGCCCACCATGTGTTCAGCATGCCCCTTGAGGCTGATCGTCCGATGCTCGACACCGACCCCTATAAGGTGCGGGGACGGATCTATGACCTGGTCCTGAATGGGGTGGAGCTTGGCTCGGGTAGCATCCGAAACCATATGAGGAGCCTGCAGGAGAAGGTCATGCAGGTGGTGGGTATCGATTCCTCCGAGGCCCGCCGAAGGTTCGGCTTCCTGCTCGAGGCCTTTGAGTTCGGAGCCCCTCCCCATGGGGGAATAGCCCTTGGGTTTGACCGTATTGTTACCCTACTTGCCGGCAAACAGTCCATAAGGGACGTCATAGCTTTCCCCAAGACCACCAGCGGGGCCTCTCTTATGGATGATTGCCCCAGCGAAATCGACCAGACAGACCTAAAGGACCTTCACCTGAAGCTCGATATAGGTGGCAGGGGGCCTGAGCCGGGACACTGAGCCTGATTTGTCTTGACAATCCCTGCGGGCTCTTGATAATGTCCCTCAGGTTACAGGTGGAAAACGGGTATGCCGGAAGCGTAAGATTCGCGTGTCGGCATACGTCTATAATACTGTAAACAGAGAAGGGGGTGGTAAATGATGTCAACCAGGCGTGGTCTGGCGGTTCTCGTGGCGATCGGGGTGCTGGGTATGCTCCTCGCTGTGGGCTGCGGGCCCAAGCCGCCTTGCCCTGTCCCGCCTTCTGAAGTAAAAGACGCGCAGAGCAAGACTGCTGCGGTCGAAACGTCGCTTACCCAGTCACAAGCAGAGAAGGCGACCCTTGAGAAGGATCTGGCCGATAAGCAGGCAAAGCTGAATAGCCTCAAGGGGAAGCCCGCCGAGCTTGAGAAGGAGCTGGATAATCTGAAGAAAGGTAGTGGGCGGTGATTTCCAAAGGTAAGTGCCTTATGGATTTCGAAAGGAGTTGGTTAAGATGAAGAAATCTATGGGTATGCTGGTACTTGCCGCGATATCGCTCGCTATCGTTTCGCTCTGGGTAACGAGCGTCTATGCGGCAGATGTGACCAAGGGGCAGTTCTACACCGAAGAGGAATACCAGAAGCTGAAGAAGAAGGACAGGCTGGCCTATTGTGAGGCTCTGGCCAATGAAGCCGAAAGACAGAAGCAGCTCGTGGCATCGGCCCAGTCCAACCTCGAGAAGGAGAAGGCCCGCGTCGACGAGATGAAGGCTCAGCTGAAGAACGTCAACGGCGAGATCGATCCCCTCCAGGCCGAGGTTTCCAGGCTGGAGAAGGAGATCAAGGACCTTGAGGCTCTCCCCACCGAGTGGACGGTGAAGCAGGGTGAGTGTCTGTCCAAGATTTCGGCGTATACCGAAATTTACAGCGACCCCAAGAAGTGGACCAGGATCTACCGGGCGAACCGGGACAAGATTCACGACCCCAACCTCATATATGTCGGCTGGGTGCTCAACATCCCGAGGGGACTGCCTATGTCCCATACCGTGGTCTCGGGAGAGTGGCTGGGCAAGATTGCCGGCTACTGGGAGATTTACAACGATTGGCGCCAGTGGACCAAGATATATGAGGCAAACAAGGACAAGATAAAAGACTCCGACTTGATTATGCCGGGTTGGGAGCTTTCGATTCCGAGATAGCACCAAAGGGCGGTGGCGATTTCGATAGGTGACGGGGGACGGTCTCGAAGAATCCGACAGAAGTGGGTTGCGACAAGAGCTCTTGGCTTCCCTGCTAGAGAAGCCAAGAGCTTTTATTAGTGTGATGACATTACTCGGGTGGGATCGGCCCGGCGCCGTCCGGTCCAGGCAGGATTGATTTCTGGGAGGGCATCACTTGGCTGACACTGTCACCAGACGCATCAGTCTTTGCGGCATCGATCAGTTGGATCTTTTCGGCAAGAACGACGCCAACCTGAGGGTGCTTCGCGACAGGTTCAACGTAAAGCTGGTGGCGCGCGGTGAAGATCTGATTATCGAGGGCACGGAGAGCGAGGTCGAGGCGATAGGCCGCGTCCTGGATGATCTGATCGCCGGCGTTAAGAAGGGCATTCCGGTCAGCGAGGGGGATCTGCGTTACGTGACCTCGATGGTTCGCGAGAACGACTGCGAACGGCTCAGCACGCTTCAGGGTGATCGGGCCGAGTATCCCGATCTCAAGAAAGTTGTGCGTGCAAAGACGGTGGGGCAGCACGACTACGTCGTCGCCATGCACGCCTATGACATCGTTTTCTCGATTGGCCCGGCAGGCACCGGGAAGACGTTTCTTGCAATGGCGCATGCGGTCTCGAGCCTCAAGCGGCACGAAGTGGATCGGATCCTCCTGGTGCGGCCCGCTGTGGAGGCCGGCGAGAGCCTTGGTTTTCTTCCCGGGGATTTCGAGGAGAAAGTGGGGCCGTACCTGAGGCCTCTCTACGATGCGCTTTACGAGATGATGCCGGCGGAGAAGATAAAAAAGTGCCTCGAGATCGGCGTGATAGAGGTGGCCCCGCTGGCCTATATGAGAGGCCGTACCCTCAACAATTCCTTCGTCATTCTTGACGAGGCGCAGAATACGACGCTCGCTCAGATGAAGATGCTTCTCACCAGGCTTGGTTTCAATTCCAAGGCCTTGATTACGGGTGACATCACCCAGATCGATCTTCTGCACAAGGAGGATTCGGGCCTGGTGCTGATTCAGTCCATCCTGAAGACCATCGAAGGCATAAAGTTCATCTACCTTAGCGAGAGAGATGTGGTTAGACACCGGCTGGTCCAGGAGATAATAAGGGCCTTCGATAGATACGAAAGACACGAATCGGGCGGCCGAGGGTCCGACAAGCGGGTGGGCCGGTAGGCGTGCCAGGCGGGACATGGAAGAGACCGAACAGATTTCTTGTCTGGACATCAAGGGCCTGCCGCCCGGGATGAAGCATCTCAAGCGCCTGGTGGAGAAGGCCGCAACCGAGACCCTCAGGGAGCACGATGTCGGGCCCCATGCCCTCAGTATAACCTTCGTCGGGGACGGTGAAATGACCAGAATCAACCGCGCGTCCCTGGGCAGGCGCGGCACGACCGACGTGATTGCCTTTGACCTGTCGGAGGCAGGACTTGCCTACTGCAAGGTCGGCGACATCTACATATCGCTCGACCGGGCCCGGGAGCAAGCGGCCAGGTTCAAGATCGGGCGGAGGGAAGAGATCATACGGCTTGTGGTTCACGGTGTTCTCCACGTAATCGGATACCGGGACGATACCCCATCCCGGAAGCGAAGGATGGAAGCGCGCCAGGAGCGGACGGTGAAGAAGCTCCTGAACAAGTAGGAGTGTAACCGAGTTGGATTCGCCGACCCTGATTGACGTTCTGGTCTTGCTCGCTCTCCTGTGTATCTCGGCGGTTCTTGCCACGGGGGAGTTCGCTTTCTTCTCGGCATCGAGAGACGTGCTCGCCAGGACCGAGGACAAGCGCTCGCGGTTTCTCTTGCGGATGCTCGGGAAGCCCCAGGAGCTACTGATAAACCTGCTGGTCGGGACCTCGATCTGTAACGTGATGGCCGTGCTCTTTGCCCTGCGGATAGCGTGGCGCGCTTTTCCCCAGGGATCCGCCAGGACAATTGCCTCCGTGGTAGTGCTGATCCTGGTATCCTTGCTGGTTGCCATCTTCGCGAGGCTCTTGCCGAAGATCTATGTGGCTAACAATCCCGAGACAGCGGCGCTCAATCTGGCCCAGCCGGTCTTTGCCCTCCTGCTTCCCATCTATCCCCTGGTGAAGGGGATCCTTCTTCTCACACAGGGCCTCTTCCTGGCAGGCGTCCAAGCTCGAGAGATTCTCTTTAGGGCGGGCGAGCTCCGCGCCATAGCGCGGGCCGAAGCCGACAGCGAGTCAAGCGGCAAAGATGAGCGGGAGATGATCGACGCGATCTTCGAGATGAGGGATACGATTGCGCGAGAAGTGATGGTTCCGAGAATCGACATGATCTCCGCTGAGAGTTCCACCACCGTCGCCGAGGCGATCGGGATAATCGCCCAGGGCGGGCACTCCAGGATCCCCGTGTACAGCAAGACGGTGGACAACGTGACCGGGGTGCTTCACGCTCGGGACCTCTTCAAGTTCGTAGCTGAGGGAGGACTTGACTCCCCGATCGGCGGCATCACCCGGGAAGCCTACTTCATTCCCGAGACCAAGCGGGTCAAGGATCTGATGAAGGAGCTGATGGCCCGCAAGACCCACATGGCGATTGTTGTCGATGAATTCGGTGGGGTGGTCGGGCTGGTGACCCTGGAGGACGTGATTGAACAGATTGTCGGGGAGATCTACGACGAGCACGATGTCGAGCCCAAGCTCTTCCAGGTCTTAAGCGACGACAGCGTGAGGGTGGACGGCAAGGCGCGGATCGAGGATCTGAACGAAGCCTTCAAGACCCACATCAAGAAAGAGGAAGACTATGATACAATCGCCGGGTTCGTGTACAACCTGGTCGGCAGGGTGCCGTCGGAGGGTGACGAATATGAAGCCGACGGACTCCGGTTCACGATCGAGAAGGTCACCGGTCAGCGAATCGAACGCGTGGTGATAAAGGCCGAAGGGTTGGGTAGGGCGGCGAAGGCGCTGCCGGAGTGAGTGGGCCGGCGAGAGCCATCGATTCTGGGCTCTCCCTCGAGCCGAGGAGGGAGTAAGCCGGGCCAGGAGCACCTGAGGATCATTGATCGATGAGTATCCACCGCACCCAAGCTGTTGTCCTGAGGTCACGAAAGATCAGGGAATCCAGCAAGGTGGTGATACTCTTCTCCCAGAGCTACGGCAAGATATCCACGATCGCCAAGGGCAGCCTCAAGCCCAAGAGCAAGTTCGGCTCGAGCCTCGAGATTCTGACTCATTCATCGATCATGTTTTACCGTAAAGAGAATCGGGACCTCCATACCCTCAGCCACAGTGAGATCGTGAACGCCTTTGACAATGTAAAGAAGGACATCATCAAGCTGGCTTATGCCAGCGTCGCCGCCGAGATCGTGGAGAGGCTGGTTCCCCAGGAGGAGCCGAACAAGGCATTGTTCGCACTCCTGGTGTCGGTTCTCGGCGAGATAGGTGCGGCCGAACGCCACCAGCTGGAAATAGTTCTTTCCTCCTACCAGCTGAAAATGTTACATCTGGTAGGATATGGGCCCGAATTGGCTCGATGTGTCCGCTGTGGGAAGTCGGTGGAGGAGAGGGTTTGGTTTGGGCTCCTCTCGGGTGGGGTCCTTTGCCCGATGTGCAAGGACAGGGATCTGCATGCGCTTGCGATGAGCGATCTGGCGCTCCGGGTTCTGAGAGATTACGAAAGTGAGCCGCTTGCCAAGCTGAGGCAGACCTACTTGGCGGACAAGGTAAGCCGGGAGGCCGCAGATATCATAAACTCATTTGTGCGCATCCAGATGGGTGAGGGGGCGGCCGTGAAATCGCTTGAGTTTCTGGAGAGGATAAGGGACGCGGGCAATGCGTGAACGGGGAAAGCGGCTTCAGGGCCTGACCCTTCAGGAGCTCATTATGGCCCTTGAGCGTTTTTGGGCCCGCTACGGCTGCGCGATTCACCAGCCTTATAATACCGAGGTCGGGGCGGGCACCTTTAATCCGGCGAGCTTCATCCGCGCGCTTGGACCCGAGCCCTGGAAGGCCGCCCACGTTGAGCCCTCGCGGCGGCCCCGCGACGGCCGTTACGGCGAGAATCCGATGAGGGTTCAGCAGTTCTTTCAGTATCAGGTCGTGATCAAACCGTCCCCTGCCGACATTCAGGATGTCTACCTCCAAACCCTGGTCGAGATCGGGATAGATCCGAAGGAGCACGACATCAGATTCGCCGAGGACGACTGGGAATCTCCGACGCTTGGGGCGGCCGGGCTCGGCTGGCAAGTCTGGCTCGACGGGATGGAGATAACCCAGTTCACCTATTTCCAGCAGGCAGGCGGCATCGAGCTCGATCCCATAACCTGCGAGATAACCTACGGGCTCGAACGAATCGCGATGTGCCTTCAAGAGATAAACGACATAAACGATATCCGGTGGAACGATTCGCTGGTGTGGAAGGACATCTGCGGAATGGCGGAGGTCGAGTTCTCGAAGTATAACTTCGAGGAAGCCGACGTGCCCGCCCATTTCGAGCTCTTCCAGCTTTTCGAGCGTGAAGCCAATCGACTCGCCGACCTGGACCTTGTGATGCCTGCATACGATTTCGTCCTGAAGTGTTCGCACATCTTCAACGTGCTCGATGCTCGCGGGGCGATCAGTGTGACCGAGCGGGCGTCATATATCCTGCGCGTGAGGAAGTTGGCCAGGAAGGTCGCCCAGAAATACGTTGAGAAACGCGAAGCCCTGGGCTTTCCGCTGTGCAAGGAGAAGGTTTGGAACTCCTATTCGAGATAGGCACCGAAGAGATACCGCCGTCCTACATACGGCCGGCTCTCGGTAATCTGGAAGCCAGCGCGCGCGTCGTCCTCGAGAGCGCAGGCATCGACTTCTCATCGCTGAAAACCCTCGGGACGCCGAGGCGTCTTGTGCTGCTTGTCGAAGGACTCGCTGAGAAGGCGCGGGACTCCAAACAGCTGGTCTTTGGCCCGTCGGTAGCGGCTGCCTTCGACAAATCGGGAAAACCCACCCAGGCTGCGCTGGGCTTTGCCAAGTCTCAGGGCGCTGACGTAGCCGACCTATCACGCGGTACCAAAGGCAAGGGTGAGTATCTGTGCCTGGAGAAAGTGACCAAGGGCGGCCTCACCGTGGATTATGTGCCGATGATGCTGAGTCGTGCGTTTCAGGAGATTATCTTCCCCAAGACGATGAAGTGGGAGAGCGGCAACAAGCGCTTCGCGCGTCCGGTGAGGTGGCTGACCCTGGTCGTCGACGGCAAGCCGGGCGCCGACAGCAAAGGCGACCGCTCTTCCTGGGCCGGTCTTGAGGTCGGGGCCGTGACGCGCGGCCACCGTTTCCTGGGGAGCCGGGAGATCGCCGTCACGTCTATCCGTCAGTACATCGAGGACCTTAGGCGCAACTTCGTAATAGTCGATCATGAGGAGCGTAAGCGGCTGGTCCGGGAGCAAATCACTGCGGCTGCGGCCTCGGTAGGCGGGCGGATCGTAGATGATGAGGACCTCCTCGAACGGGTTACCTTCACGGTTGAGTATCCTCTCGCCATAGCGGGCTCTTTCGATCCCAAGTTCCTTGACATGCCCAAGGAAGTCGTGGTGACCGATCTCAAAGAACATCAGGAGTTCTTCTCGGTGTGCGACGACCGGGGCCGCCTCGTACCGCACTTCGTGGCTGTTGCGAACATGGATCAGGATCGAGTCGGGAAAATAAGAGAAGGAAACCAGCGCGTGCTCAAGGCCAGGCTGGACGATGCGCACTTTTACTGGGAGCAGGACCTCAAGGACGGCCTCGAAGCCATGGCCGAGCGACTCTCCCACGTGGTCTGGCAGGAGCAGCTGGGAACGCTCCGGGATAAGACCGCGCGGCTCGCCGAGCTGGCCCCTTCGATTGCGAAGACCACGGGCCTGGGCGACCCCGTCAAAATCAAACGTGCCGCGCATCTCTCGAAGGCAGACCTCACGTCCTTGATGGTGCGCGAGAAGGAATTCTCAAGCCTTCAGGGCCTGATGGGCGAGGAGTACGCAAAAGCATCGGGCGAGGACCACGAAGTCGCCCGGGCGATCTTCGAACACTACCTTCCGAGATTCGCGGGTGAGAGCTTGCCCGAGACCGCTGCCGGCACCGTGCTGGCGCTTGCCGACAAGATCGACAGCCTTGTGGGCTGCTTTGGGGTCGGGCTGGTGCCGACCGGTTCGGAGGATCCCTATGGCCTCAGGAGACAGGCGACCGGCTTTGCACGAATCCTCATCGAGAAAGGCATCCATCTCTCGGTGGGCGATCTGGTCCGAGACTGTACGAGACTCTATGGTGACAAGCTCTCCGCCAGCGAGACGGAGCTTAAGGAGAGCGTGTCCTCGTTTGTCAGGCAGCGGCTGGCGACCCTGCTTGTGGAAGCCGGCAGCCGCGCCGATATGGTCGAGAGCGTCCTGGATGCCGGCATAGACGACCCGGCCTTGGCGGCATCGAGGCTTGAGGCAGTGAAGGAGTTCGAGGCGGACGAGCGCTTCAAGATCCTGGTGACGGCCTTCAAGCGAGCCTACAACATTACCAAGGGTGAAGTGACCGGAGAGGTGGCGGTCTATCTCTTCGAGGACCAAGCCGAGACCGATCTCTTCAAGGCCTACCAGGAGGTCCTTCCGCAGTTCAATTCCATGATCTCCAACAGACGGTTCCGGGATGCGATGCATCTCCTTCTGGAGCTTGCCCTCCCGATCGACACCTTCTTCGGCAAGGTGATGGTGATGGTCGAAGACCAGAGCCTGAAGCGCAACCGCCTGAATTTGCTCGGCACGATAACGCGCCGCTTCCTCGAGATCGCCAACTTCTCCAGAATGGAATCATCCTCATGACCCCTTCCGGGAAGCGCAAGGTCCTCGTTCTTGGGCTTGACGGAGCGACCTGGGACATACTCGCACCCCTAATGAAAGACGGCACGATGCCCAATCTTGCGGCGCTAGTCGCCCGCGGCGTATCATCCCCTCTTGAGAGCCTTATCCCGCCGGTGACTGCAACCTCCTGGACCAGCTTCGTCACGGGCCTCAACCCCGGCAAACATGGTGTCTTTGAGTTTCTCCTGCGGAGGAAAGGCCTGGCCCAAGCGGCCGCCTCCAAAGGGAATCCCTTCGGCGAGATACCGGTCAATTCCACCCTCTTGGACGGGGTGCCTGTGTGGGAGTTTGCCTCACGTGCGGGGCTCAAATCGGTGGTGATAGGCGTCCCCATAACCTATCCCCCTCGGCAGATCAACGGCTGCATGATAAGCGATTTCCTTACTCCCTACGGCAAGCGGGACTTCACCTGGCCGCCCTCGCTCCTCGATGATCTGGAGTCGAGATTTGGGCCCTATAAGCTCTACCACCGAGAAGTGTATTCCAAACGCGGGGTCGGCCGTGTGATCGATGAGCTCTTTGATGTTCTCACCTTCAACGTCAAGGTCACCCGCCATCTCCTCAAGGCGACCGACTGGGACCTCTTCATCTCCCATTTCTGGGGAACCGACCGGGCTCAGCACGAACTGTGGCACCTGCTTGACGAGCACCATCCGCGCCACGACCGTAAGGAGGCCAAGAAGCACGGTCCGCGGCTCAAGGCCTTCTATGCTCTGCTCGATCGGAGCCTAGGTGAGATACTCGAAGACGCCGGCGATTGTGAGGTGATCCTGGCCTCCGATCACGGCTTCGGCCCTATCCATACCTATCTTGCCTTCAACAGCTGGCTCCTCACACGCGGCTACCTCAGGCTCAGGGGCGACCCTGCGACGGGGCTTAAACGGCTGGCCTACGCGGTGGGGCTCACGCCGGTGTTCTTCTATAGGCTTTCTATGGCACTGGGACTTGCGCGCTTGAGGCTCTCGGGCGGATTCCACTCGAGGCAGAGGATGCAGATGCTCCTCAACCGGTTCTTTCTCTCGCTTGATAACGTTGACTGGGCCAGGAGCAAGGCTTATTCCAAGGGCAATTACGGCCAGATCTACGTGAATCTCAAGGGCCGGGAGCCTTGGGGATCGGTCAACCCCGGCCAGGAATACCAAACCGTGAGAGATTCGATCAAGCGGGATCTGCTGGCGCTTGATAGCCCCACGACCGGTGAGAAGATGTTCGACAGGGTCTACTTCAGGGAGGAGTTGTATCAGGGTCCCTACGTCGATGAGGCGCCTGACCTGGTATTCCTACCCAGGGACATGAGGTACAAGGCGCTCGGGACACTTGACTTCACCAGCAACAGTTTCAGTTTCCCGGTTTACGGCAACTCAGGCGACCATCGAATGAACGGCATCTTCCTCGGCTTGGGCAGCGGCTTTCGTCAAGGGGTAAGCATCGCGGGGCTTTCCATAATGGATCTGGCTCCCACGGTGCTTTATCTTCTAGGGCTCCCGGTTCCGCGCCAGATGGACGGCAAGGTGCTTGTGGATGCCCTCAAGGAGGAACGCCTGATCGAGTATCCGGTTGAATACGTGGACGTCGATCTCCTGGGGCGGGCAGGCGGCAGTTCCCTTACCAGCCAGGAGAGCGAAGACATAAAGAGACGACTTGAGGGCATCGGCTACATCGGATGAGGCGGGCCGTGAAACCAAAATCGATATCGTTCGTGCTTCCAGCGTACAACGAAGAGGACAACATCGAGAAAGCGGTAAGGGCGGTTGTTCAGGCAGCGGAGACGATCGACATCGAGGACTACGAGGTTGTCGTCGTCAACGACGGCAGCGCCGACCGGACCGCCGAGATCCTCGAGCGCCTGCGCGTGGAGAATCCGCACATCAGGCCGATCCATCATCCCAAGAATCTCGGATATGCGGATGCGCTTCGGACCGGCTTCACCAGCGCGAAGTTGCCCCTGGTCTTCTATACGGATTCGGATCTCCAGTTCGATGTCAAGGAGGTCAAGAACCTGCTTCCCGCGATCGAAGACTATGACATTGTCTGCGGCTTCCGCATCTACCGATACGATCCCCTTACGCGGCTCTTCCTGGCCTGGGGCTATAACCTGGTTGCCCGAACCGTCTTCAGACTCCGTGTGAGAGACATCGATTGTGCCTTCAAGCTTTTCAGGCGTGAGGTCTTCGACGTGATCCAGATAAGATCGAAGAAGTTCTTCGTGGATACCGAGATTCTCGCCAAGGCGCGCCACCATGGTTTCAGGATGACCGAGATCGGGGTCAGGCACTATCCCAGGGCGGGCGGCAGGAGCACCGTGCGAGCGAGCCATGTTGTGAGCACCCTGAGGGAACTCATCAAGATGTGGCTTGAGATCTACATGGGAGTGGGCAGAAAATAGTCCCGCTATGACCAGACCCAGAAACGTCCTGATTGCTGTTGCCTTCCTTGCGGTCCTGGTGACCGTCTTCTTTGCGAAGGAGCTCTTCACCGATGCGACGCTGGTGACCTACAGGCTCGCCAACGTCTTTCCGTGGCTTGGCGAAGCGACGCGTGAGGAACTGGCCGAGCCCTCGGTCACCTCAGACTGCACACTCTCCTACTACCCCAGACGGGTCTTTGCTACTGAGATGATCAGGCAAGGCAAGATGCCCTTCTGGAATCCGCACCAATTCTGCGGGACGCCCTTCTTTGCGAACTTCCAGTCGGCGGTCCTCTATCCGGTCAACCTTGCGATCTACTGGATGAAGCCGACCGACCAGATGGATGTCTTCCTCTATGTTCATTTCATGATTGCTGCGATCTTCGGTTTTCTGCTTGGGAGGAAACTCAAACTCTCCGTCGGGGCAGCCCTGGTGTCGGCCCTGAGTTTCACCTTCTCCAGTTTCATGGTCACGCGATTCGGGCAGCCGACTCTTATCTCCACGGCCAGCTGGCTTCCGGCGGTGGTCTATTTCGGGGAGCATCTGGCCGAAGCCCCGAGCTTGAGAAGGGCAGGGCTTTTCGGGCTGGTGCTCTCACTGTGCATTCTCGCCGGCTTTCCTCAGCTGGTCTTCTTCGTCTTCTACGCGGTCTTCACTTACATAGTGCTCAGGGTCCTCCTGGTGGGGCCGACCTCGAAACGGCTGCGGGCCGCAACCCTGTTCCTGGTTCTGGGCTCGATTGTGACGGCCGCCTTGGTGTGCGCCTTCCAGCTGCTCCCCACCTACGAGCTCAGCACTTTCTCCTACCGCAAGGTGCTGCCCTATAACATGATCCTCTCGAGCGCCCACCATAAGTTCGTAGCCTTGAAGTATTTCATACCCGATATCCTCGGCGACCCTCTGGAGATGGGCGTGATCAGCAAGGCTCTGACCACGGTGGAGCATGGGCCCCGGTTCGCTCAGAACTACGTGAGCACCACCGGTTACATCGGGATCCTGCCGCTTCTGCTGGGGATTCTGGCTCTCACCAAGCCTAACCGCAGGCTTGCGCCATTCGGGGTGCTTGCTCTCGTGGCGTTGCTTGCGGTGTTCGGCTCTCCGCTCTTGCGGATCTTCTATCACACGCTACCGGGATTCAATTTCTCGAGGATCGACCGCGTCGTGGTTGTTTTCATGTTCAGCTTCTCGGTGCTTGCGGGATATGGTTTTGATTTGGCGCGATCGATGCGCGCTCGCGGCCGTATGATCATGTGCGGGGCGGGTTTCATGGTTTTTGCAGCGGTGCTGGCCCTGTGGCTTAGGCAGACGGGCCTTGGTCTGGTCCTCAAAGAGGCCGGGACCAATCTCGCGCTCGATGACTACCTGGCTTACGCATCGGGCAAGATACTGGCGTTCCTGGTGATGGCCGCCCTGAGCGGGACTCTGTTGGTCCTGATGGGACTCAAGTGGCTCTCTCCCAGGACGTTCTTCGTGGCCGCCCTCGCGATCCTACTGGCCGACGTTTTGCCCAACAGCCACAAGTTCAAAGTGTCCCAGCCTGAGGACCGGGTCCTGCCGAAGAGCTCATTCGTGGACGATCTCGTGCGCGACGAGGGAATCTGGAGGGTGGCCAAGTTCGGCGGCGATATCCTGCCCTCCAACACCGCGACGATTATCGGGATTGACGATATGCACGGCTATGATGCTCTGAATGTCAGGTACTACATTGAGGCCCTTGGAGCGATCGACAGTTCCATGGTTTCCGTCAGTAATGCCGCCTTAAGGAGGAGAGTGGGGCCGATCGGTTCGCGTGAGGCTCTCGAATCGCGTGTTCTGGATCTCCTGAACGTCAAGTACGTGCTGAGCGTGGTCAAGGGCGAAGCGGCCCGACCCGAAGCTCGAGCTCTCCTTAACAGTGATTTTCTTCCAAGGGCCTATCTTGTCGAGAGGCCCCATCTCTTCGCAACCTACGACGACGTACTGGCCTACATGAAGACCGGCCGGTTCGATCCGCGCCGGGAGGTATTGCTTAAGGCCGAGGACGGCGAGGAGCTCCGCGGCGCGAGCGGTGGCGAAGGTTCAGGTGATATGCCGGGGTCTCCCGCGGACAGCCTCGGCGGCATGATGTTCGGGCGCGCCGAGATTGCGGAAAACGATCCCAATCGGATCACCATACGGGTGGAAGCTCCGAGGAGAGGGTATCTCTTTCTCTCGGATGTGTTCTATCCCGGCTGGCGAAGCTATGTTGACGGCAAGGAGACCGGCATTCTCCGCGCCGACTATGCATTCAGGGCGGTTGCGATAGAGCCCGGCTCCCATACCGTGCGAATGACTTACAGGCCTCCCTATTTCACTCTGGGCCTGCTCTTCTCGGCGGCGGGCCTTGCGCTGCTTGCCGTGATGATTGGGTCAAAGCATGCCGCGAGCGGCGCAAGCGGAGGCCAAGTTTGACTTCGCCAAAGCTGACTCCCTCGAAGACTGCGCTCTTGATATTCCTGGTAAGCCTGGCCTACTTCCTGTCATACATGAGGTACGGTCTGGCCTATGATGAGGGCTATCTCCTCGACAGCGTAGAACGAATTCTGGACGGCCAGGTGATTTACCGGGACTTTCATCACACCTACGCGCCGGGCGGCTTCTACCTCCTTGCGGCTCTGTTCAGGATCTTCGGGCACAATATTCTCATCGAGCGATTGGTGTTTGCCTTGCTCGAGGCTCTGAGGTGCGCGCTGGCCTTCCTTGTGGTGCGCACGGTGACCAAGTCCCGCTTTGCCTATCTTGCGCCGGTCCTGATCGTGATCGCACCCGGGCCGTGGCACAAGGTCTTCATTCCGAGCTTCGGTTTCTTCGCGCTGTATGCAGTGCTCGCCGTAATGGCGAGGCTTCCCCGGTGGTACCTCGCAGCGGGTGCCGCGATCGGGCTTGCCGCTGTCTTCAGGCAGGACGTCGCCGGCTTCGCTGCCGCAGGTTGCCTGGTCGCCCTCGCGGTCGAAAGTCTCCGCCAGAGGCAGGGCCCGGTACTGCAGCTTAAGAAGGTGGGGTACCTGTTTGCGGGCATCGCTCTTGCTGTCGCTCCGGTCGTGATCTATTTCTCTCGGGAACATGCCCTGGGCGCCATGGTTCACAAACTGACGGTGGACGGCATGCTGGATAACATGACCAATCGCATACCCTTTCCGGGGCTCGGCGCCAGGGGCGGCCTCGATCGGCTCTATTTCGCGGACGTCCTGCCGGTGAAGGCCCTCTTCTATCTGCCGTTTGCCGCCTATGCCGTTTCGGCTGCAGCTCTCTTGAGGGCCTTTGTTCGCCGGACCTGGACCCAGGAACATACCGCCTGGCTGGTGATTCTTGTTACAGCGGCCCTGGCATTCAATCAGAGCGCGTGGCGGGCCGATCTGGGTCATTTGCTTCAGACCATGCAGTATGTGTTTCTGCTGGTTCCCATTCTTGTCGCATCCGGCCACTTCTTTCTGGTTCGAAAGTCCGGCCTCGCTGGGCGGAGAGCCTCAGGGCTCGAGTACGGGATTTTGACCCTGGTACCGGTAGCCCTTCTCTGGGCGACAATCGCCTGCCTGAGCGCTGCCACCGATGCCCGGGCCGCTGCCAGATTCCAACAGGAGGGAGTAAGCATCGGCGATACCGAGTACCTGGGATCCGCTCTGGTGCGTGTCGGAAACAATACTCCGCTCGGGCTTAAGCGGGCGCCGCTCTATGTCACGCCTGGAGAGGCCCGCTTCTTCTCGGAGATCAAGAGGTTTCTGGATGCCAACACTTCCGAAGGCGAATACGTACTGGCGGTGCCCCAACTCCAGACGCTCTACTTTCTCTTCGACCGACGGAACCCGACCCGTTATGCTCACTACCGGCGGAGGCTCGCCCCCGATGAGGAGCTGCGTTACATCGATGACATAAGATCGCACGGCACCGGGTACATTCTCCTCACCGAGCCCTTCGAGGGCGCCAAGATCGGCCAGACCTCAGAGAGTTTCGGCGAGTACGCCGGGCCCGTGCGCGAGTGGATCCTTGAGAATTACGACTCGATCAGCCATATCGGCTGGGTAAAGGTGTTGCGCAAGAAGCCATGAAGACTCCAGGTAAGGGAAAGAGCGTGGGCGTGATCGCTGGACTCCCGCCGCAGGTGCGGCGCCGGAGAGCGACGCTGCTTTCCATCGCCTTTAAGATCCTGAGAATCGGCGTCAGCGTGGGCCTCATCGTGTTTCTTGTAGAAAGGCTCGATAGGAGGGACATTGCTGCCCATCTCAAGGGTCTTGCCCTCGGGCCGCTTCTCGTTGCCGTCGGCATGGATTTCCTGATGATCCTGGTCCAGGCCTGGAGATGGAACATCCTGCTCAAGGCCAGAGGAATAAGCATCCGGATGGCCAAGTTGGTGTATTACTACCTGGTGAGCATCTTCTTCAGCGCCTTCCTTCCCACAAGCGTTGGCGGGGACTTCGCGAGAATAGCCGCGGTCTCGACCGCTACCGATAAGCGGGCTGATGCCGTGGCCTCAATCGTGGTCGAGCGCATCATGGGTTTCTTCGTGCTCTTGCCCGTCAGTCTGATTGCCCTGCCCTTTGTGGCCGGCGAGCTGAAGGAATGGAAGCTCGTGCTCAGCGCCGAGGCAATCGGAGTGGTGCTGATAGTGGGCTTTCTTATCCTGCTCATTCGACCTGTGGCCAGGACCTTCTCGCATATCCTCAATCCGCTCTTTAACCTTCTCAAGAGATTCAGGGTGCGGGGCAGGCTCGAGCGCCTGTACGGATCGATCATCATCTACCGTGGCTCAAGGCGAGCCCTGGCCAGCGGAATCGCCCTGTCGGTGGTATCCCGGCTGCTCTGGATCGGGGCCGCTTACTTCGTAGCGATGGCGTTCTCGCTCGATCTGAGCATTGCGGTCCTCACGCTGGTCGTCCCTATCGTTGAGTTGGCGCGGATGTTGCCCTTCTCGATAAGCGGGATCGGTGTAAGAGAGGGCGCTTTCGTCGCCATGCTCCAGCAATTCGGGGTCGAGAAGAGCCTTGGCTTCTCGTTCGGTTTCGTTGTCTATGTCGTGTTCTTTGTGTTCGCACTGCTTGGTGGAATCCTGTATGGCATTCGCACTCTGGGGCGAGCCGCCAGGCCGCTCCCGGGCAATCCCGAATCATGAAAACAATCGCGATCGTCGCCATCTTCGCAATTGCAGTTCTGGTTTTCTTCTCAGACGTGATCCTGGGTCCCAGGATTCTCCTCACGGCCAACCCGGCGCTTTACCAGCCGTGGCGAGCCTACGCGGCCGCCGACGCTCTTCACGGCAAGACCTACCGGACCGATTCGATCCTGACTTACTTGCCCAGGCAGACAGAGCTCTCGCGCGCGATCGGCGCCGGGCGTATTCCCCTGTGGAACCCTTACATCCTTGGCGGAGCGCCCTTCTTTGCGGACCCCCAATCGCGGGTGCTCTACCCGGTTACCTTGGCGCTGGTTCCCGTGGGCGCCGAGAAGGCGATGGGGTACGATATCGCACTGCATTTTTTTCTGGCCCTGGCGGGCATGTATCTTTTCTTGAGGATCATCTCCACTTCCACTCTGGGTTCGATCCTGGGCGCATTTGCCTACGGCTTCTCATCCTTCTTTTTCACTCGGATGGGTCACCCGACATTCGTCGCTTCCGCGGCCTGGATACCGTTCTTCTTCTATGGCCTTGAGCGGGCCCGCCGGAGCGAACGCTCGGGCACCATCATGCTCGCGGCGTTCCTGGTCGCGGGGTATCTCGCGGGATTTCCGCAGATACTGGTGTTCGGGGTGATGTCCCTGGTTGTTTACGCGGTGTGGTTGGGAATCGACCGCACGGTGCGGGGCATCCCTGGTGCTCGGGCGGAGGGCCTCGCCGACGCCAGAGCCGTCGGCCTTGCCGGACTCATCTCCATCCTGGTCGTGGGCGTCCATCTGGTTCCCTTCTGGGAGTATCTTCGGAACTCGATCGGTCTGGGGATCGGGCTCGATGATATGCGCGAGCTCTATGTCTCCAAACCCATCATGCTCCTGCGATGCCTCTTCCCCGGCTTCTTCGGCAATCCCATTGAAGGCACCAACTGGGTGCCTCTTATCCAGCACGGCGTCCATCCTTATAACTTGGGTTTCATCGTCTACTGCGGTATCGGTACGCTGGCAGTGGCCCTGGCAGCGGTGGCTTTCATCCGGCAATCGGAGCACCTGAGAGCTCTCTTCGCCCTGCTTGTATTGAGTGTCGGGATCGGAACCAGCGCAGTCCTCCTGAAGGCGGTGTACGCCGCGGTGCCGCTCTTCCGGTATTCCCAGATAGATCGGATATCGGTGATAGCGTGTTTCGCGGTTGCCGCGCTGGGCGGCAAGGGCTTCTCCCTGTGGACTGGATCGAGTGACCGGGCAGCCAGGCGTGTTTTTCTCGCCGTTGCGGGCGCGGTCTTCGGATCAGTTGTGGCCGCGTGGGTTGTCTTTGCTATCCGGGGCGACACGATTGTATCGAGCCTCGTGGAGCGCGCGCGCGCCTCCACCGGGCCCACCTGGCCCGCCATAGGGGCGGAGAGAATCCGGGAGTGGCTCGCCGGCGGAGGCGCACCGTGGCTTGCCTACGAAAACCGGCAGCTTGTCCAGGGGCTTGCCTTCGGCCTGGCCGGTCTCGGCTTGCTCCTCGTTGTGTCTCTTCGATCGGAGCGCCGGCGGCGCTTGGTGGCTGCGGCCCGTTTGCTCTTTGTGATATGCGTGGCGCTCGATGTCGGGTTGGCTGCGAAGCAGTATTACGTGAGCCAGCCGGCCGCGAGCGTCTTTGAGACCGATGGAATCAAGGTCTTGAGGCAGGTAGCGGGCACCCACGGCGAGTGGAGGACCCTCAGTCAGGAATCGGGCACCTGGGTTCTTCCGGCCAACACCAATCAGCTTTTCGGGATACAGTCCCTCGAGGGACGATCGACCATTATGCCCAGGGCCTATGGGAAGTTTCTCGCGGCTCGCAGCGACCCCGCCGGCACGCTCGGCCTTGCCGGTTTCATGAGCGGGGCCTACCTGCTCGACTCCCATTTCAACCCTGACCTGGCGGCGTCTCCCGTTTTCGAGGCGATCGCCGAAGGGAGCAGCACGCTCGCGGCCTTCAGGATGGTCAATCTGGGTGATGACGCCAGGCCGGCCTTCTGCCTCGGTGCCGGCCAGACCGTGACGGCGAACCTGTATATTCCGCAGGCCGAGCGGTGTGATTTTTTCATCGGCTTTGAGAGCGCCGCTTCAAAAGGCGGCGCGAGCTCGCCGGATTCGCTTGGATTCGCGCTTACGTTTGAGAGTGTATCTGGCAAGGCTCAGTTCACGAAGTGGTGTAAGCCCGGCCGGTGGTATGAGGCAAGCCTTGATCTTCGAGCGCTCGGCGCCGGCTCCGGAAGGCTCACGCTGGCAGCGACGAGCCCGGAGTCGAGCGGGTCGCGTCCAGGTCCGACCCTTGCAGCGTGGGGAGGATTCGAATTTGTGGTGAGTGACTGCGTCCCGAGCCAGATCGAGGCAGGCTACGCCATCGACCCGCGCACTGGAGAGGGTAGTGGGGGCGACACCGGAGGTGAGATAGGTGCGGGAGCCGACGGTGCGGTGGGAGGTGTGCTTAGTCTCAGCGTGACCAGCAAGGCGAGGGACCTGCCGCTTGAGATAGCAGATGGCTCCCGAAAGTCATTGCGCCGAGTGAGCTTCCCATCTTATCTAAGGATGAGGCGAGTGCTGATCGATCTTGGGGGCGAGCCTCCGGGGAGAGTCACCGTGACGTCCGATTCAAGCTTCACCGCTGCGGCCGGCAGGATGATCTACCTTCCGCAGCCTCGCCGGCTCGAGTTTGAACTTATCTTTGACGGTGACATGCGTATCTATGAGAATACGGCGGCGTTAAGCAAGGCGCTCTTGGTCGAACGGTCGCGGATCGGTATTCGAGGCGCGGCGGCTTCGCGTGTTATTGAGATTGCGGGGAGGCTAGGGGATATCCCCGACATGCTTTGCGGCGCCAGCCGCATCACCTCATACGAGCCCGAGAAGGTGCAGCTGGAGGTCTCGGCCGAGCAGGATGGGCTTCTGCTCTTCGAGGATGCCTACTATCCGGGCTGGAAGGCCTATGTGGACGGCAAGGCCGTGTCCCTGCTCGAGACCGACGTGGGCACCCGGGCAATAGAGATTCCTCGCGGCGCCCACAAGGTCACGATGACGTTCAAGCCGCGCTCCCTTTTCTTCGGGCTTGGCTTGACCTGTCTTGGGTTATTGGTCGGTATCCTGTATGCAGCCAAAGCAAAGTTCAGGGCCAAAGTCTAAACCCTCTGAGGCGTCCTCCGAGGCCGGGGCAGCGCGGCCGGCCCGCGGAGGCATCCGCACTGAGACCTTCTACTTTGTTCTTCTGGTCGCGCTTGCAGCGGCTCTGCGCCTGGCTTATACCTTCGGTTCGCGTCACAGCCCCTTCTTCGACCACCTCGATCTGGATACCAAGTTCTACGACTCCTGGGCCAAGCAGATCGCAGCGGGTAACTGGATAGGCAGGGAGGTCTTCTTCATGGGGCCGCTGTATCCCTACTTCCTTGCCGTGGTCTACAAGATCTTCGGTCCCAGCCTGCTTGCCGCAAAGGCCCTCCAGAGCCTGGTCGGTGCATTCACGGTAGGGTTCATCTATCTTCTGGCGAGAGAGGCCTTCGGGGTCGGTGTGGGCATCATTGCCGGACTCCTTGCCGCGCTCTACGTACCCTTCATATTCTATGACAACATGATTCTGCTGCCGGTTCTCGCTACGCTCCTGAACACGCTGATGCTGTACTTTCTCTATCGAGGCATAAGGCGGAGCAGCATGCGCGCCTTCCTGGTTGCAGGCGTCTTTGCCGGGCTCTCGGCGGTCGGCAATGCCAGCGTTCTCGCCTTTGCCCCGTTGGCGCTGGGCTTTGTCCTCGTCTACGGCAAGCTGCCCCTGGAAGTCCGTATCCGCAGAGCCCTGCTGGTCGCGGCAGGCATTGCGGTCGTGGTCGCTCCGGTCCTCATCAGGAATTACGCCGTGGGCAAAGACCTGGTGCCGCTCACCTCAAATGCGGGGCTCAACTTCTATATCGGCAACAACGCCGCCTCGACGGGCGCCTACGTTAAGCCCGAGGGACTCGACATCTACACCGATCCCTCGGGGCAGGCGATTGCCGAACGCTCCCTGGGGCGGCCGCTCAAGCCGTCACAGGTGTCGACTTACTGGCGTGACCGCGGCCTTGCCTATATCCGCGCTCGCCCCGGCGCCTTTGTCTCCAACATGCTGAGGAAGTTTTTCTTCTTCTGGTCGGTATATGAGATACCCCAGATCGAACACCTGCCGTTCGAGCGGCAGTACTCGTGGATTCTACGGCTTCCCACCCCGTCCTTCGGCGCGGTCGCACCCCTCGGTATCGTGGGGATCATTCTGGCCCTTCGCCGGCGCAAGGATGCGTGGTTGCTCTTCTTGTTCATCCTGGCCTATTCGGCGAGCATCGTCACCTTCTTCGTGGTCGCGCGCTACCGCCTTCCCATGGTTCCCGCCCTGATGGTCTTTGCGTCCTACTTCCTTTTCTGGCTGATCTCCCAGGGTGCGGAAGGCCGTTGGCGATCGGTCGCCTCTTCGCTCGTGGGTTTCCTTGTTCTGTTCATCATAGTTCACATCAATTTCTACAGGATTCACCCCTTGAACGGTTTTGCTCAATCCTACTACCGGTTGGGCATCATCTATGAGGGCAAGAGCGATCCGTCGCGCGCCCTCGCAAACTACAGGAAAGCCCTCGAGCTTGACCCGTCGATTGTGGCGGCCCACGTCAATCTTGGGATCATGCTTTCACGCCAGGGCGACTATGAGGATGCCAAACGCGAGCTCGGCGAAGCCGCCAGGCTCGACCCCAAGTATGACAAAGCCCTTTACAATCTAGGGCTGGTCTACGCGGAGGCCGGGCAGAGTGACTCGGCAATGATCCACCTTGACCGGGCTCTCGAGCTCAACCCCGGCTACAGCCTTGCCAAACTTGCCAAGGCCGGCGCATACTACGAAAGGGCAGATCTGGCGAATGCCGAGTCCCTGCTGGTCGCCTTAAGGAACGATCCCACGCTCGCCAGTCAGTCGAAGGCTCAAGTCGCATTCCTGCTCAAGCTTCTTCCTGAGAGACGTCCCTGGGTCGCCGCTCGGCCGCTCGACCGCGAGAAGGTGTCCGATCGTTATCTGCTTAGAGGGGACAACCTGGCGTCGCTGGGGCTCTCTGCGAGAGCCCTTGAGGCTTACCTGCGTGCGGCCGAGATCGACAGCCTCTCTGCTCCGGCACATTTTCAGGCCGGCACAATCTACTTCGATCGCGGAGATCTTGACGGGGCGACGAGGGAATTCGATCGGGTGCTCGCAGTATCCCCATCTTATAGTGGCGCTCACTTTGCGAGAGGCGTTGTGGCCTATCGCAAGGGGGACGTCGGGCTCGCATGCCGGGAGTTCGAAGCGGAAATCAAGGTCGACCCCGGGTCCGGCTCGGCCCACATCAATCTTGCCATGTGCTATGAAGAACGTCTCAAGAACCTTGATCTCGCAGCATATCACTTGAGGCATTACATCGAGCTGACCGGGGGAACCCCGGAGCTCCGCAATCATCTAAAGAACCTGGAGACCAAGATCTCGGGTTCCGTAAGGTAGGCCGAAAAATGACCGCATACGCCCTCGGAGGCTCCGCTCGGAAGGCGGCTTGCGCCTTCCTCGTCGCCGTTCTTGCACTTACTGCCGTCTCGTGTGCGCCCAAGCTCCGGCATCCGACCAAGGTGATCTTTGTGGGGATCGATGCAGCCGATTGGGCACTGATCGCGCCCTTGCTGGACCAGGGCAAGCTCCCCAATTTTGCCAGGCTGGTGTCCAAGGGCGCAACCGGCCGGCTGGCGACTTTGCAGCCGCTTCAGAAGTCGCCGATCATCTGGACTTCGATTGCCACCGGGATGGTTCCCGACAAGCACGGGATTGGGGGCTTCCTGGCCCCCACAGCGCGTGGCGATTCGGTGCCCTATACGCTCAATACCAGAAGAGTCAAGGCGATCTGGGACGTCCTTGGGGAGAAAGGTATGAAGGTTGGGGTGGTGGGATGGATGGTCACCTGGCCGGCCGAACCGGTCAACGGTTTCCTGGTGAGCGACTACGTCCAGTATGAGACCGAGCGGGGCATAAAGCTCGAAAAACAAACCTATCCCGACGATCTATTTGAGGAGATCGATGCGCTGAGGCTCACGGCTGCCGCCGTTAGCGACGCCGCCATTGCCGGGATATATCCCGTCACGGCGCCTGCGGAGAGCATCGGCGGTGAAGCGTGGCGCAAGGATTACGTCAAGATGGTCTATGCCGTCGATGAGACCATGAGACGGATCGCGTTCGACATCCAGAAGAAGGGCGTGCAATTCCTCGCGGTCTACTTCAACGGGGTGGATGCCCTGTGTCATAATATGTGGGGCTTCCGGAGCGAGCCCGGGCATCCTTTGAGCAAGGTGATCGACAATTACTATGTTTGGATCGACGGGGTGCTCGGCGAATTCATGGAATTGGTCGATCGAGAAACCTTGCTGGTGGTGGCGTCCGATCACGGCTTCCGGGGCCCGTGGCATACCGATGACGGCGGATTGATGCTTGGCGTCTATATGCACAGTGACTATGGCTTCATCGGCCTCTTGGGGGGGGGCGTGCGCGAGGGTGCGCACATACCCGATGCCGATGTTCTCGACATCACACCCACGATACTCTATGCCCTCGGATTTCCTGTGGGCAGAGACATGGACGGGAGCGTCATTACGGATGCCTTTGACGCGAGGGTCCTCAAGTCAAATCCCGTTGCCTCCATCCCCACATACGAGACCGGCGGGAGGCGGGCCGGCAAGCCGATTGAGTCTCCCGTGGATGACAAAGTGAAGCAGAAGCTCAAGGCCCTGGGTTACATCCAGTAGGGTAGGCCGAGTGGGGCAGGGCGAGTGGGGTACGATCCGGCGCCCCGGGAGGGGATCAGCGGATGCTGTAGAGCGTCATCCGGTTTGCAGAATGGACCGGCTGAAGCCTGGTCATGATGAATTCCTTGAGTTTCGCCGCGTCCGCGGGCGGATAGTACCTTAAGAAGTAGTCACCCAGCCAATCATTGACCACGACGTACCTGAAACCCATCCCCGTGATTGCCCGCGCGAGCTCATCCCCATCGCGCGCCCGGGACACCATCCGCATTAGGGTTGATACCTCAAAGAAACTGTCGGCGAAGTAAGGATTGTCAAAATAGTAGCCTCGGTTCTCCCAAACCATGAAGATCGGTTCCCGTCGGGGGAGGCTCTTGCGGACGTGGCTCGACATCGCGACCGACTGGATGTTTCTCTCCAGGTACTGCTCCCGCGGCTCGAGCCCAAGCACCACTCCCAGCTTGTCACCTGCCCCCGCGACTACGAAGGGCTTTCCGTACTGGTCGGGAACGATAATGGAAAAGGCCATGATGGCCGCGGTAGCCGCCAGGGCGACGCTCATCTGCCTCCTGCCGATGCGCTCCTGGAGATTCGCGAGACCCATGCCTGCAAGGACGGCTGCGAGAGCAATCGTGGGCAAGAGAAACCTCAGCTGCTGAGAGACCAAAGCCCAGAAAACGAAAGTTCCCACCATCATGACGACAAGCGTGATCACCTCTCTGGTACGCTTGAGCAGGGCGAGGGGCAGCAGGATGAGCAGCAGCGGAGTCATCGTCCCATCAAACCGGGAGTACCCCATTTCCGGCTTGCCTCGGACGCTGGCGTTAAGCGGCAGCAGAAGATAGTCGGCCAGGCTCCTCCCCATGCCCATGCTTCGCTGCCACGCCACCAACTCCCGCTCCTGGGCGCTGTCCCAGTTCGCTCCGTCAAACCTGCCTTCGAAGAGGGGATAGAAGGGACTGCCGACGTAGGCTTCGTTCTTTATCACCCAGGGCGCAAAGATGGCCGCAGCCACCAGGACCGCAATCACAAAGACCCTGGTGCTCGGCCGCTTGGGAGAGCTGATGAGCGGGACGGCGAGGAGCGCCGACGCAGGGGCGATCGCCGTGTATTTGGTTCCGAGCATGAAGCCTGCAAGCACCGAGGCACCAAGAACCGACCTTGCGCCCGGCCTGGTTCCGGTAAGATCGAAAAGGAATATCAGGGCTGAAACAAAGAAATAGGCAAGCAGCACGTCAACGTTGCAGACCGTTCGGTGATCGAGCACCAGGGGCTCGACCAGGAAGGCTCCCGCGGCGGCAAGGGCCATCTTCCGCGAGATGAATCTGCGCGCCAGGGCATAGACGGAGGCAGTCGCGCCCATCACCATCAGAAAGTAGAACATCCGGCAGGCGGTCTCACCCGCGGCCGAATAGAATAGGGTGTAGAGCATTTCGCCGTAATGCGGCATGTTGGCGTACACATTGTAGGGCAACCTCGTGAGCCCCGAGGCAGCCGTGTAGATCTTGGGAAGGTTGAGATGATAGACCAGAGCGTCGTTTGCAGTCAAGGGGGCCAGGCAGTTGACCAAGAGGACCAGCGACGCGAAACCCGCGAGCCCAACCACCACGAACTCAAAGCCGCCGAGCAACTGAGGCCTTGCCCGGCGAAACCACGTTGTGACCTGTGTGATCTGCCGCCAGCACACTGCGGCAAGCGCCGCTACCGCCGGCCAGACTACATAGGGTCTCAGCATTCCAAGGGCGGCGAGAAACAGGGTCAAGACACCCAGCAGGGCCAACCCCAGGGCGGTTCGGGTCACAACAGTCCCCAGGTTGGGCCTGGCATCAGGCGCGAGGCGGAGGCCCAGGGCGGTTGCAACTGCCGTTATGGCGATAACCGCGGCCGCGGATGAGAGGTAATCTCCCAAGGGATTGGCCTTGGTGAAGCCTGCAAACTGATAGAAGCCGAAGGCCACGGTGACGATCCCGAGCCATACCAAGACCACAATAGAAACAAGACCGGGCTTCATTTTGTCCTTTTCCGGCACAGAAGATTGACGACATCTTACGCCTCTTCGAGCTCGAGTTGCAAGGCCAAAAATGGCTTGACAGGCTATCGGGGCTTGCTTATAGTGAATGGGTTTCAGGTTATCGACTTAGGGGTTTCTAGGAGTTTTCCGTCGGGGTTCGTAGCGCTGGAGGTCTGTAGCTTGAGGAGCACCCATGCGATTGCATTTCTTCTCCTTGTAGTTGGGCTTTCGGTTTTACTTCTGACTTCCTGCGGAGAAGATAAGGGTACCGGGCCCATATGCCACAATTGCGATTACTGGCAGAAGGCGTTCGGCGGAGTAGGCCGGTTTCCAGCCGTCTCTCCCACAGACTCGCGTGCTGTGGCGTTCGTCTCGACAAGAACTGATACAGGCAACGGCATATATAATCACATCTGGGTTGCGAAGCTTGGTAACGAGGAAGGAGACACCACCCATTTCTATCAGATCACGTCGGATGATTTCCACGATTTCAAGCCGGCCTGGTCGCCTGATGGGCAGACGATTGCGTTCGAGAGGAACTTTGGCGGCAGCCGGTCGGACATTTACACGGTTGACGCAAGCAGTCTCGAGTCTCCGGGCGCGCCCGTGCAGTTCACCGATCGTGTCAAATTGCCCCAGGCGAATTTCAGCCCCGCCTGGGTGGTTCTCGGCGGGCACACGTGGCTGGCGTTCTCCAACTTATCGGGCGGTGGAAACGATTACGATCTGGGAATGTATCGGTATCCCGAGGGCGACAGCCTTACAATGATCACGCTCGATCCGTCGGACTTTGCGAGGAACGAGAACGGGATACTGGCGGCCACTTTCAAGGACCAGCAGGTCTGCGGCAACGGCAGCAGCCTCTTGGCTTTCGCTTCGCCTGACAGGGTGAAGGTTTGTGACATCAGAGTGGTCGCGCGCTCCGCGGAGCATCCTGATACCTCTGCGGTCGCCAAGATCATAATCGGCGGAAAAGACTCCGGCAAGAGCACACCCCACATCTTTCGATATAGACCGTCCGGGGTGAAAGTCGAGGTCAGGGGGAACCTCGCTGGGTACTGTACTGAACCCTTTGACAGCATTGCGGCCCCGCCTGACGTTACTACGACCGTTCTTCTAGATTTTGTCTATTATCACGGCACAGTGGGCTTCAGTTCCGATCCCGGCACAAAACTTGTCTACTTGGACGGAAGCAAGCTTGAAAACCTGTATACCCGGCCGGCACCCACCAGCTTTGTCTATGTGACCTGTGTGGCTGCCGGTGCCCATTCCGCGTATGCAGCCAATGTCACCGACGAGCAGGCCTGCAGTCCGACGGAGAACTTTGAAGTGGTAGCTGGGGAGACCACCCTTGTGACCTTTGACTGCACGGGAGCCCTGCATAATCGAGTACTGGCGCCGTCTCCCCACAGCGGAGCCCTGGCGGCCCCGCCCGTGACCAGCCGCAGCCTTGCCGTGGTCGAGCCAAACGGTGTGTGGCTCTTGGACCTGAAGACCGGTGCTTCGACGGACGATGACCGTTTGTATCGGGTGGAGGCCAGCGCTTCTTCCATCTGCGAACCTGCCCTTAGCCCTGACGGCAAGTACGTTGCCTACATCAGAGGCGAGGAGAGATCGCGCGAGCTCGTGGTCAGCGACCTATCCGGGCTACTGGCGGGCAGCGGGCCTGCGGAGGCCGTAGTGATTGGCTTGCCGGGTTCGTCAGAGGACGTCGAGTGCTGGCGAATTCCCGAGCGTCTGGCCTGGTCCTCGGTCGCCTCCGAGCGTAAGCTGGTGGCCTCCTTGTCGGTCTGCCGGGGTGGAGCCGTGCCGGGAGACTATGAGATCTGGATCGCGGATTTGTCCCGGTTTCTAGATTAAGGCTCGGCCCGGTTATCACTTACACCACTTCCTAAGCGACTTTCACTTCCTTGCTTCTCCGGGCGCGCTCCGGGTGCACAAACCCACGCAGCAGCCGGTAGCCCTTCGAAACAAAGCATCTTGACACCTGCCCCATTTATTTGGTATAATACAGCGGGTAGTAGGGTGATTGTGCTAATTGTGGCTTTTGAGTTTGCAGCGCTCTTCGCTGGAGGAGGGGGGTGAGACGCAATCCGTATGTAGTACCTCCGATTTTCCGTTTGCCGTGTGGGGAAATGACCTGTCCGACAACAAGTGATTTCCCTTTGGTAACGGCCAGTCGGCAGACTGGCTCGCAATGAGTTTCGCATCGGAGGGTTTGGACCATGATGAGATTTAGAGCAGTAAGTATCGTGGCAGTGGGGGTCCTAATCTTAGGACTTGCCTCCGTTGCACTGGGTATGAGGGAGCAGGCAAGACCGCTTCAGCCGCCTGAGCAGGCGGTTGGCGGGATACCTACTTCCGGGCCGTTCTTAATGTTCCAGGCAGGAGACACCACCTGGGTTCAGGTGTACACCGGAACCACCAGATGTAACGGTGGCGGTAATGTTGGGCGTGGTGGTGAGGGGACCGGTGGTCCTGTCGGCCAGAACACCTGGTGCGTTGAGGGGGGAGTCGGTGACTCGTGCGGAACCAATCCGCCTTGGGACACCAGCTGCTTCTTGTACAAAGATGTAAGATCACAGGCTTCACAGACCGGTGTCAATTACTGGCACATCGACAGCTACCTCGGCACCAATCTATCACTTGGTGGTACGCCGCTGTATGTTGGTAGCCGCGCCCTGTGGTGCGGCGCTTCTTCGATGTGGAACGGCAAGCCTACTGAGTGCGGCACCTGGCTCAACCCGCCCGGTTACGGCAACCAGTGGCACTGCGTAGTGCAGCTCGCGCTGCCTTCGTCATTCAATGTGGCGAACGGCTGTACGCTGTACTTCGATCCCAGGTATGACATGGAGTGCAAGTACGACTACTACTTTGTCGACTACTTGGCTGGCACTACCTGGAAGAACCTTGCCCTGTTCAATTCCACCAGTAACGACCCGGGTGGCCCTTGCGGTGGGACCCCGGTTCCTAACCCCGATTTCTGGGCGAACACGGACCTCAACAGGCTCAACCTGTGCAACTGGCAGCCCAGAGTCCCTATTGGTGTGCCCGCATTCAAGGGGATCATCACCACGGCGATGTTGACCCCAACGGTCAATGCTCCGAAGTTGAGATGGAGATTCACATCTGACGGAGCATGGAGCGACATGGACGGTAAGGGCGACACCGACGGCGCGGCCTTCCTTGACAACGTAAAGCTTTACGGCAATCCCGGAAGCTTCTACGCTCAGGACTTTGAGACCAGCGCTGTTTTCGGGGCGCTGCCACAGTACTGGACGCTCGAGGACGCCCCGAAGGTTGCCCAGGCCTGGCACATCAAGCGGGATCCGGATCCGCCGTATGAGGGTGGAGACGGGGGTGCCCGTACCACGTGCACGCTGGACTCCTCGTGGGTATGGCGCAGCCGCCCAGAGAAGGGCTATCCTTCGGGCGTTGCCTGGAGAAACGGCTGGTACTACAGGCTGCTGTCGCCGAAGATTCCCGTTATGAATACCGGCGCTGTATGGCAGTACGACAACTTCATGTGCGCTTGGGATTACACCTGCGACTACACCGACACCCAGGTCAGGTTCTACGACGGTGTGAACGACACGTGGTGTCCGTGGAACAACATCGACAAGTACATTCTCTACGGCGGTTGCTTCTTCTGGAACTTCGACCGCAACGAGAATGTGACCGCGTTCTACGGCCCATCGGCAGACTCGATGCAGTTCTGCTGGGACCAGATGGACAACTCGGTGCTGGGTGACGTGTGCCGCGGTAAGCACAAGGACACGGACAACATAGTTGATAACGTGTCTGTTGGCTTCTTTGACGGCCAGGCGTCCATGTTCAGTGCTCGTGGGATCGACATCCTCCAGGACAGCTTCCTCGAGGAAGTCGCTCAGGCCTATAACTCGTTCTTTGATGCCTATAGCCCCGACACGATAAACAGGTATTCAGGTCCGACGCCGGCGCCACTTCCGCACGGCACGCAGATGTACCTGAATGTAACGGACAAGAACAACCTGTCGTCGGTCCAGATCGTAGGCAGCAAGGACAAGGGAGCGACCTGGGTATCCCGGCCCATGACGCTTCATACGCCCGCCGAGCCGGGCAATCCGCTTCTGGGTGGCGAGTTCTACGGTACTCTCAAGGCCAGCGACTTCTTCCCTGGCGCCACCTCTTGGCCAGTCGGCACCATGATTTGGTATTACATCAAGGCGACCGACGCTTTGGCCAACATCGGGTACTTCCCGGTGAGGGCTAATCCGACCAATCCGGATCGTGATGGGACCGAGCACGATTACTTCCACTTCGGGATTCTGCCGTTCTTGTCACCCAGCTACACGGGTCCTAAGATTCTGCTTGTTGACGGCCATAATAGGAACCTCTATGACTGGTCGCCGTGCATGAGCGATCTGGATAATCTCCATCCGCTCGAGGACTATTACGAGCAGACGCTTCAGGATGCCGGGTACTGCTTCGACAAGTTCGACATCAGCGGCGCGGGCTCGAACATGCACATACATCCGATTTGGTTCTCGGATTATGCTGCTGTTGTGTGGTTCACCGGGCCCTACTTCTCCAACTACCTGTTCGACAAGGAAGCTCAGGTTGCTTTGAGGACCTACCTTAACAACTATGGTAAGGTGGTGCTCATGGGCGACCGGATAGCTTACAACATGGGGGTGGTTGGGGAGGATTCGCTTGGTGGCGAATTCCTGAGCGGCATCATGGGCACTACCTACCAGGAAGAGATGGAAAGCGGCTTCACGAAGCCTTATGTCTACATGAAACCGCCGGCGACGGTCAGCGTGTTCGGAACACCGACCGCTATCCCGTTGGACTCCGTCCTGATCTACAGAGAGTGCCCGTATCTGAAGGACATGAGTTACGTCCTGACCAATGCTACGCCGCCTTTGGGTTACACGGCGCAGCAGTTCCTGGATGTCCTGAATGTGGGCGGCAGCGGCGGCTTTACGCACGCTGATGGGGCCACCTACACTGAGTACCAGGGTAAGGGTCAGTGCGTGTCAGTGAACTTCGACCTGTGCTCTATGATCAACCATACGACGGGGTACTGCAACGGTACCGCGGCGTCACCGGCGCCTTCATTCCAGGCCGGTGTGTATGAGGGTCAGGTCGAGTTCATGAAGGCTATTCTTTATAACATCTTTGGTCTGCCGGGTGGTTCCGGGGCAGGCGTGGTCCAGCCCAAGACGACGACCTATGTCTGGGGTTTGGCCCAGAACAGCCCCAACCCGGTGGTAGCAGCTACCGAGATAAGGTTTGAGGTGGCGAGCGCCAGCGACGTCTCCATCAAGGTCTACAACGCGATGGGGCAGTTGGTGAAGGTGTTGAAGGATGGGCGTACGGAACCTGGCCGGTACTCGATAGGATGGGACGGCAGGAATCAGGTAGGCGAGCGGGTATCGAGCGGAGTGTACTTCTACAAGATGGAAGCCGGCAAGTTCGCGGCGACCAAGAAGATGTTACTTGTGAAGTAGAAGTAGACGCTGCTGGATAGTTTGCCGGGGCTTTCACAGATGTGGAAGCCCCGGTTTTTTGTTGCCGGAATTGGCCAAGTTTTTGTGTTGACAACCTAGCATCGTGTTGTTATAGTTTCTCGGCTGTGCCTTATCGGAAGGCCGAAAGACACCATAACGAAGGTGACATAACTTCGATTGGAAGGATCTCATCCATTGCAGGACTTAGGAGTGTGCTTATGGTGACAAGAAGGATCCTGTTCATATTCCTGGCTGCGGTTCTGAGCATGGTGGTTCTCCAGGGTTGTCAACAGGAAGATGTCGTCAGATACGATACCAATCGTCCTCCCGAGACCGTGCTCTCGGTTGCGCCTGCGCTTGGCAGCGCACAGTTCCATAAGTATCCTGTCAGCTGGACCGGGTATGACCGGGATGGGGTGGTTGTGGCTTACAGGGTGGCCAGCCTGATCGAGGATGAGTTGTATGGCGGCAGGACCAGCCCCGAAGATCTGGTCCAGTACTTCCTTTCGCTCAACTGGACCGTGACGGATGCTACCGAGAGCCTCTTTGTGTTCAGGGCCGACAGGCCGAATTCGAGGGCTCACAGCCTTTACGTTGCCGCCATTGACAATGAAGGCAAGGTGGATCCGACCCCCGCTGCCACCAATTTCATGGCGATCGACTACAACATACCCAATATTCAGATTCTGCTGTCGAGCAACATCGATCCTGTCCCGCATGTGCCCCTGGCCAGGGGTGACACGCTGCCTGCCTATAATCTTATCAACCCTACGGAGCCCGTTAGAATCAGGCTGAGTTGGGGTGGAAGCGACCCCGACGGCATCATCACCGAATGGCGGTATAAGCTGGATTCCAGCACCGAGACTCGGGTGCCGCCCGAGATCGCGATTCGGGATCTGGTATACGATCCCAATGACCTCGGAGCCAGCGATCTGGGTATAGGTTTTCACGAGTTCAGGCTGGTTGCGATAGATGATGCCGGGGCCAAGAGTGACGAGAGCGTCGCCAGATTCATCATAAACTACGATCCGGATACCCATATCGACAGCGTGTGGACTTTTCGTCCTTCCAACTTGAAGAGCATTCCTGAGAAACTGATCTTCCCGAGCGATTCCATACGCGTGGTGTATCATTTCGGCCGTTTGAGATTCAAGTTCCACGGGACTGACAAGGACGGGGCCCCGCCGGATACCTTTAGGTGGAACATAAGGGGCACCCTGATACAGTCGGTTAATCCGGTGAATTCGAGTCCCTGGGTCGGAGAGCCCGCGGGGATGTGCAAGGGGGACACCGCCTGTTACGAGGACGAGACCTCGGCTACGGCGGCCAATCTTGATACCGACTCCCCTCTGGTACTCTTCCTGAGGGCCCGGGACGATCACGGCAAGGTCGACGGCAGCCCGGACACGATAGTATTCTACGTAAACTATTCTCCTAGGATAACGAGCATCTCCCCCCCCCAGGTTCTGCCCACTGGCGCGGTCAGGTTCACCTGGGGGTGCATCGATCCTGACGAGGACATCACGCGCGGGTCTGACGGCGATGCTGCGCTGATCCAGTACAGATACCGAATTGATGATGGTGACTGGGTGCAAATCACCACCAAGGCAGCAGATAAAACGTACGTTAAGTTCGTCGATGTTCAGGGGCTTGCCCCGGGTCCCCATCTGTTCAAGCTGCTGGCGTACAATGGGGCCTACATCCTGACCAGATCTGACTTAAGAGAGTACGACTTTAACCTCTAGGGTTCACTGATTGGGGAGGCGGAAGATGAGCAGCAGGAAATACGCTAGCCCGGGCTGGGCGATTTGGCTGGCCGCGTGTTGCTTGGCGATTGCGCTCGGCGGATGCAGCGAAAAGGGAGGCGGCTCACGCGTTGATAATCAAGTTCCCGACACTTTTATCTCGTTCGGGCCCAGGGAGGACTCGCAGACCTACTTCAAGGTTCAGACCTACTGGTACGGTACCGATCAAGACGGAACGATCAGCCACTATCAGATTGCGACCTTAAAGGGCGTGAGCCGAGACTCGCTTGCCAATCTTGACCTTAATGAGATCACCTGGATTGCCACGGCAGCGACCGAGAGCACCTTCGTGCTGTCGGCGGATTCCTGCTGCGCGACCGCCAGTTCTACGAAGCTTGCTCTGGCATACTGGGGAGTGCTGGTGAGGGCGGTTGACAACGAAGGCGTGGCCGATTCAAGTCCTGCCAGTGTGTTCTTCCAGGCATCCAACATCGTCCCCAGGGTCAGAGTCGTGGTTCCCCATAAGATACCGCAGTCCAACGAGACCGTGTCAACCAACGCTTATTTCGAATGGCGCGGGGAAGACGCCGACGGTGATGTCAGCAAGATGTTTTACAAGTACATCGCAGTCCCGGTGGATTACGACCTCTGGTACTATGACCTTTACCCAAAGCGTCTGCCTCCTCCGCCCCTTCCGCCTCTCGACTCGGTTTATACGGGGCCGAAGCTGCCCCACGCCATGACCCCTGTGGGTTATTGGAGCGACTGGGTGCCGGCAGACTGCACTTACGTGAAGGACGCCAACTTCTCCTCTTTTCTGGCGAGCGATAATTTCCTCGAATTCTGTGTCACCTGCAAGGACGAGGGCGGCGCGGTCCTGCCCGAGGAGCTCTTTGGGCCGGTCTACAACGTCAATAACAACTGGGTGATGCTTCGCCTTCTGGCTCAGGGAGCCGGGGTCAAAATCACTATGGATGCCGGCTCGCTCGGGCTCAGGAATAGCAACTCCCGGGGCGAATACCAGACTAACGTTGCCGGCTTGTTCCGCGGCACGCAGGTCTCCTTCAGGTTCTGGGGCAGTGGCGAGGATCGGGCTCTGGGCAAGCTGGCCTCTGAGTACCGCTATTACTACGACGATCCCGAGGACCCGAGGACATCGACCTGGAACTATTGGACAAGTACGGAGCCCATCCGAACCAGGGGTAACACCCCGGAGTGGTTTGTCAGGTATCCTTCGGACGGGAGGCCCTTCGTCCCCACCCTGGGCCCCCACATCTTCGTCGTGGAGCTGAGGGACCTCAACAAGGATGTGACCCATTGCGAATTCAAGATGGAGGTTCTGGAAGGTCCCACGAGCAAGCCTGAGAAGCTGATCTATCTTGTTGATGACGATGTCGGTAAATGGATGGAGCCCAGGTACGCGAATTACAAGCGCGACACTCGGGTGATGTGGGCCGACATACTTGACGGATACAACTACGAGGCTTTCGATACGGGGGGATGGCCGCAGCCTTTTAACCGGGAGCCCCCGATCCGGCGGATCTCCGATGCCTCGACGGTGATCTGGGTTGTCGACAAGGATACCGAGATTCCCGATTGTCAGCTTACCAAAGTTTGTGCCGAGAAAGGCAACTATCTCAACTCCTACGTCAAGGTGGAAGGCAATCTGATCCTGCTCGGCTATAACCCGGTCTTCTCCACCATGTTCTGGCCCGATAGGGACCCGCCGATTGGATCACGGGGAGAGAAGATCGATCTGGATTTCGCACCGAGGATCAACCCGGTTGACTCGACCCTGATGTACAACTTCAATTATGAAGCCTTCGGAATAGAGCACATGATGCTTCCCAATCCTCCGGTGGCTACATCGGACCTGTGGCCCTGTGAATCAGGTTGGCCGTCGGTAACTGCGAGGCGGGACATCCCGGGCATTCAGGGTGCGTGGCTGGGAAGGCTTGAGTACATCTTCTGTATCACGCACGTCCGCGACGATATCCCGGTGAAGAAGATCTACTCGTTTGTGCCGCTCAATGAGGTTGGGCAGCCCGGAGACCCGCAGTGCGATCCTGATGATGGCGGCAATGTCAGGCTGATCGGAGTCTATGTGCCGCCCATCAAGGGTGTGCGCGGCGGTGCGGCCTACATCGGGATTCCGCCGTGGTTCTTTAGCCGCGACGAGGTCAAAGCTTTGATAAGGAAGCTTTTGACGGAGTTTGGAGAACCGGGTCCCGGAGGATTTTAGCTTCAAGGATTAAGTCGGCATTTGGCTGGAGGTCGGTATGTCTAAATGGAGTAAGCGTCTGGTCTGCGTCCTTCCGTCGGTCAGCGTATTTGTGTTCATTGGGGTTTCTCTCGGGGGCGTGCGGCTGATCGCGCCGGACGTTGATCTGATGGAAGGAGACAGGATCGTCGAGATTACCTGGACAGACCCCCAGCCCGAGAGCCTGGTTTACCTTGCCGAGCCGGTGCTGGGCGCGGCTCAGTTCCCGTGGAGAGGCAAGGCGACCATAGAGGTCAGCGGTTTCTATATCGGTGCCTGCGATTGGACCTATGATGTCACGGTGATTCAAGCCGCGGATTCGGTATACTTCTCCTGGATGGAAGTGAGCGACTGGCGAACCAAGGCGGAGAGACGTCGGGAGCTGCGGGTTGAGGAGACCGACATTTATTATAGTCTCTCAGATGGCATCAGAGTGGCTGTTCCCTCTGCCGGCCTTTTCCGTCTGCACATAGGGGGTTGGCAGGGGCCGGTGCCTGATTTTCACGGCATCTATAGAGGTGCGGCCCCGGTCGACACGTCGGTGCTTTTTACGCTTGCCTGCACCTCGGGGGGTACTCTTGCCTCTCAAGCAGGCGGCGAGATCGGTTTCAGTTGGACCAACAGCGCCGGAGAGAGCGGCAATTTCAACGTCGCTAATGCCGGCCAGGACATCGAGGTCAGCAAGGGGCTGAGAGCAATCTTTCCGGCCGGAGATTACGCGGCCGGTGAGACTCTATCGGTCGATGCCAGGGTGCCTTTCGGCAAGCCGGATGCGGCCCACGGCCTGACTGCCGACGGCTTCAAGATACGCGCCTATACCTTCGAGGGCTATCTTGTGGTGCACCGTTCGGTTGAAGACAGATCTCCAACGCCTACCGATACGGTGGGCATGTATAAGGTGATCGCCGATCTCAAGAGGTGCGAGAACCCCGGCTTCTTTGCGGACGGGGCCGGCAAACAGGATCCCTACGGCACCAGGTACGTTGCCGACCGGGGGATCAGAGAGAGAGCCCCGGGGGTGACCCCGGATTCCACCGCAAGGGTCGTGCTCAATGGCTTTCCCTATGACTACGCCGTGGTGACCTATGATTGGTCGAGCGATTACAAGCTCGTTACCAGCCCGATCAGATGGACCAAAGTCTATCCGGCAGTTGCGCCGGGCAGGTCGATTGAAAGCGTCTACGTCGTTCCCAATCCCTACGTCTTCCGTGCGGGGTGGGAGCAGGGGGACAGCAAGGTTCAGTTCGTGAATGTGCCCGAGAGGGCAGAGATAGAGATATATGATGCGTCCGGAGGCTACATCGGCACGGTGAGGCCCAATCACAGGCTTGATGGTTCGCAGGCCGGCACCGCTGACTGGAACCTCAGGGACAACGGCGGCAAGCAGGTGGTCAGCGGGATCTATATCTATAGGGTCGAAGCCGAGGGTGCCAGCAGGACGGGCCGCTTCATAGTTGTAAGATAGGCGGACCGGCACTTCAGCGGCTACTCACCCGCGCATCTTGATCCTCGCCTTCAGGATAACCCGCATTCGCGTCAAGCAGGAGGAGTCGGCATGGCCAAGCAGAAGCTGGGTATATCGCACCTGGGCAAGCGCGCAAAGGCGCTGCTGGAGTTGGACAAGAAATACATTTCCCCATCGTACACCCGGGGTTATCCCTTCTTCATGGATCACGGCAAGGGCGCCTACGTCTGGGATGTTGACGGCCACGCATTTCTGGATTTTACCTCCGGCATTGCCGTGACTTCGACCGGGCACAGTCATCCGAAGGTCGTGCGCGCGATCGAGGAGCAGGCAAGGAAGTTCCTGCACATGTCCGGTTCCGACTTTTACTACGAACGCGAGATATCGCTGGCCGAGAAGCTTTCTGCGATTGCGCCGGGCAGAGGGCCCAAGAAAGTCTTCTTCTGCAATTCGGGCACCGAGGCGGTTGAGGCGGCCATAAAGCTCGCGCGGTATGCCACCCGCAGACAGTACTTCATCTCGTTCTTCGGCTCCTTCCATGGACGGACCATGGGAGCGATGAGTCTTACGGCGAGCAAGGAGACTCAGCGTACCTGGTTCGGCCCGCTTATGCCGGGCGTGGTGCACGTGCCCTACGGCAACTGCGCCCATTGTGCATACAACCTCCGGTACGGGGAGTGCGGCATTGCATGTGTATCCTTTATCGAGGAGACCATCTTCAAACGCACGGTGCCGCCGGATGAGGTCGCCGCGATTTTCGTCGAGCCGATTCAGGGTGAAGGTGGCTACGTTGTCCCCCCGCCGGAATTCCATCCGAGGCTCAAGGCTCTTGCGAGCAAGTACGGTATACTCTTTGTCTGTGATGAAATCCAGTCGGGATTGGGCAGGACCGGCAAGATGTTCGCGATCGAGCACTGGAATGTGGTCCCGGATATCGTCACCGTGGCCAAAGCTGTCGCGTCAGGCATGCCGCTGGGGGCGGCGATTGCGCCTGCAACTCTCATGACCTGGCAGCCTGGAACCCACGGCAGCACCTTTGGCGGCAATCCGGTGTCGTGTGCCGCCGCGCTGGCGACTATCAAGCTTCTCGAGGAAGGTCTGGTTGAGAATGCGGCCCGGATGGGCGACTATCTGATCAAGCATCTTAAGGAAATCCAGAAGCGCAGCCGAGTGATGGGCAGCGTGAGCGGCAAGGGTTTGATGATCGGCATGGAGATCGTCAAAGACAAGAAAGGCATGGCCCTGGCCCCGGACCTGAGAAACGTGATCGTAGATGCTTGCTTCCATCTTGGGCTTCTGATTCTGCCCTGCGGGCCGTCCTCAGTCAGGTTCATTCCTCCGCTGGTGATCGGCAAGCAAGAGGCCGACCAAGCCCTCGAGATCTTTGAGACGGCGCTGGCGAAGGCCGAGAAGGGGCGGCGATAGCATGAAGACCAACCAGCAAAGGCTCGTCATGCTTTCGGTCGCAGGACAGGTCTCGAGTCCGTCGATGACCGAGGCGGGCTACAGGATCGGCGCCACGGGCAATCCCGTGATCCTGCCCGGGACCGGGGGCATCACCTATAACGTCAAAGTCGGAGATCCGGCTTGCGGTTGGGTGGCCGACCACGTGGAGCCCGGCGTCAGTGTGAAGAATATGTCCGCCAAGGAGGGCACTCGGAGTGCCAACGCGGCTTTGAACACCCTGGCCTGCATCGGGAATGAAGCGCGCGTGATCAGCGGCGATGCGAAGGGCGCCAAGGGTGTTGTTACAGGTAAGCACGGCGGCATCGAGCACGTTCTGGTGGACTTTGACGAGGCGACGCTGGAGCGGCTTGCGATCGGCGACAGCATTTTGTTCCGGGCCTTCGGGACGGGGCTTGCGATCGAAGACTTCGAGGACATCAAGATAATGAACCTTGACCCCGGTCTTCTGGCCAAGCTCAATGTGAGGATCGCGAAGAACAAGCTGGAGGTCGGCGTTTCCCACGTCATCCCCTCGGTGCTTATGGGGTCAGGTATCGGCAAAGCTCATGCCCATTCAGGGGACTACGATATCCAGCTTCTTGACCCGAGGACCGTTGCGAGAGCGGGCTTGGGCGGCATCAATCTGGGAGACATAGTGGCAGTGAAGGATGCCGACCATACCTTCGGAAGAATGTACCGTAAAGGTGCAATCACAATCGGCGTAGTTGTGCACTCTGATTGCGTCCTTTCGGGTCATGGCCCGGGTGTCACCACTATCATCACGTCCTCCAGGGGAGCGATCCTTCCCGAATTGGACAGCAAGGCCAACATCGGCAATCTTCTTGGAATCGGCATCTATCGGAAGAAAGGCAAAGGAGCTAAGGCATGAAGCGCGCGTCGCGATCGGTCAGTGAACTCTTTCCCGAGATCAAGTTGATAAAGCGGGCGGACCTGCGCAAGCAGGTCGCCGCAGTCTGGCAGGGCGCCATCGATTCGGGCGGCTGGGATCTTCAAGATCTCGGCAAGATACCGTTCACGCTACTGATTCCCGGCATCAAGATCGATCTTGTTCATCACACGCGCGCAGTCACCCGGACGGCAATAAGGATAGCCGAGACCCTCAAGAGCCAGTACGGCGGGGCCATAGCGATAGACATGGATCTGCTGGTCGCCGGCGCCATACTGCATGATGTCGGCAAACTGCTTGAGTACGCGAAGCAGGGAAAGAAGATCGGCAAGAGCCGGCTCGGCAATCTCCTCAGGCACCCTTTCTCGGGTCAGGCGCTTGCATACAAACACGGTCTTCCGACCGAGGTCCTGCACATGATCGCCTATCATTCCAAGGAAGGCGATCTGGGCAAGCGAACCACCGAAGCGATCATAGTCCACCACGCGGATTTCGTGAATTTCGAGCCGTTGAAGGGATAGGCCCACTATCTTGCCCTCTCCCAGTTTGATGTAACTGTGCTATGCATTGGTAGTTAGAAGGCACTTCCCAAGACTTAAGAGATGGAGAAAGAGCTTGACATAGTTTGTGTCTTACAGCCATAATACTGTTAGAGAGGAGGTGGCCGCCA
>JAZDEY010000055.1:0-31018 GCA_043808325.1 Candidatus Eiseniibacteriota bacterium | reverse complement strand
CAATGGTGTGCGGGCAGGCGGTCGGTGTGATCCGACCACCACCGTGTGGCGAAACAGCCACACCATCGTCGCCATGTGGGGACATCCGGCCATCGGCAGGTTCGAGAGGCGATTTGGTCGCATCCGCGTTGATGTCGCGGCTGAGGCCGCTCGCACCGGGCTGCAGGAGCGTTACCTGGCGGCGACACGGAGGAACGAGTCGTGTCCGCGGAGTTCGACCGGACCGCGATGACGACGACGCACGGTGGTGCAGGGGAGCTGGTCTTCCGCCAGCGGGCGGGCACATTGGGTTGCGCTCCTCCAGGGCGCGGGCCGGCGCGATCGGCGGACGCACGCGCTGGGAGGGACAGGAGGCGGGCTCCACACGGATGAACTGGTGCGGCAGGACAGATCTGAGGCGAAGCCCTGCCTCCGGTCGCGTATTCACTTCGAGCGGCTCCCTTGACATCCGCGGTCCGCCGCGTAATCTGTGCGCGCACTTCGGGGCGTAGCGCAGCCCGGTAGCGCACTGGCATGGGGGGCCAGTGGTCGCTGGTTCAAATCCAGTCGCCCCGACCATATTCCACCTGTCCGCGCTTGCTTCTTAGGCCTGAATCCCGGCTTTCGCAGGCCAACCCATGGCCGACCGCGCTCCCATCGTCTGCCCGTTGACAACCTGTCATGCCGAGTGTTAACTTTCTCAAGAAAGGTAACACTATGAAGAACCACTCCTTGTGCCGGTTTAGCATCTCGATGAGAAGCGACTTGGTAGCCCAGCTGGATGTCATGGCAAAGACAAAGGGTTATCCGAGCCGATCCCAAGCGCTCGCCGACTTGGTGTCTGCCAGCCTGGTCGAACATCACGCGCAGGTCGGGACAAGCCAAATCGCGGGCACAGTGACCCTGGTGTATGACCATCACAAGCCCGGGATTCAAGCTCTCCTGACGGGCATTCAGCATCACCATCAAGACCTGATCGTCGCGGCCCTGCACGTCCACCTGGATCATCGCAACTGCCTGGAGGTGCTGGCGCTTCGCGGACGCGCAGATGCCGTGAGGAAACTGGCGGACAGGCTAATCGCGGTCAAGGGCATCAAGCACGGCAGACTCACGGTCACGACCACTGGAAAACAATTCAGGAGCTAGCGCAGCCGGTCGGTGGAGGAGTGTACGGATGCACATACCCGACGGATTCATAAACGCCAGGACGGCGCTGGCCACCGGAGTGATTGCCGCCGGTGGACTCGGCACTGCCCTTGTCAATGTCCGGCGGAATCTCCCACCGTCACGCGTGCCGCTGATCGGCCTGGCCTCTGCCTTGGTATTTGCGGCGCAAATGCTGAACTTCCCCGTTGCCGGTGGAACGTCGGGCCACCTGATCGGGGCTACCTTGGCCGCCGTCTTGCTTGGGCCGAGCCCCGCGATCGTCGTTATGAGCGCCGTTCTGATTCTTCAGTGCTTCATGTTTGCGGACGGAGGTGTGACCGCCCTCGGCGCCAACATCTTCAACATGGCTTTGGTGGCGCCCACAGTCGGATATGGCATCTATTCTTTGATTCGCCGCATTGCCGGAGTCGGCTTGCGAAGTCAGCTTTTCGCCACCGCCTTTGCCTGCTGGTGTTCGACTGTGGCCGCTTCAATCGCCTGCGCCGGCCAACTCGCGTTGTCGGGCACGGTTGCCTGGGCCGCGGCCTTTCCGGCCATGACCGCGGTCCACATGCTGATCGGCGTTGGAGAGGCCTTGAGCACCACTCTGGTGGTCGCTGCGGTCGCCCGCATACGTCCCGAGCTTCTGCTTTCAGAATCTCGCCCCACTTCCAGACCTCGGTACGGCGAGCTGACTGCGTATGGTTTGCTGGTCTGCCTTGGGCTAGCCGCATTTGTTGCTCCATTTGCCTGCGGCTGGCCGGACGGCCTCGAGAGGGTTGCGGCTGTGTTGGGTTTCGAGCATAAGGCCGCCTCGCCTGCCTTGTTCATCTCGAGCTTATCCGACTACGCGGTTCCTGGAATCAGGTCTGCCGTATTGTCAACAGCGATAGCTGCCTGCGCTGGCACCGTTTTCGCCTTCGTCCTCGCCTATTTCCTGGCCAGGTTCTTGACCCCCCGGCGCCGCTCGAGTTCAGATTCGAGAGGGGAGAGATGAAATCTCCCTTGCACCATTTCCTGCTCGACCCATATCAGCACCGGACCGGACTGATCCATCGGCTTCCCGCGGCAATCAAGCTGGGGACTGCACTGGCGTCAATTTCGCTGGTAGCAATGCTACCTCGGAGTTCCGCGCTGGGTTATGCGGTGGTCGCCTCGGCCCTCCTTGGTGTTGCAGCCCTCTCTCGGGTGCCGGCGCTGCATCTCGCCAAGAGGCTGCTCCTGGTGGAGCCTTTTGCCCTTAGCATTGCCCTTCTTTCACTTGCTCAGCAGAACGGGTTTCGCATTCTGGCCGCCCTGCTCGTGAAGAGCACACTTTGCCTCTTCACCTTGGTGTTGCTCTCCAGCACCACCCGGTTTTACGATATCCTACGCGTCTTACGCCGTGCGCGGACTCCGGCCATACTGGTCACAACCCTTGCGCTGATGCATCGCTACATCTTCCTGCTCACTGAGGAGATGGGGAGGATGATGCGTGCGCGAAGGAGCCGGACATTCTCCGGCGGCCGCTTATGGGTCTGGCGTTCGTCGGCAACGATTGTCGCCCATCTGTTCGTACGTACCTCGGAGCGAGCGGAGCGCGTGTACGCCGCCATGTCTGCACGGGGGTGGAGGACATGAAGGCGCTGCAGGTGGAGGAGTTGGGCTATTGTTATGCGGACGGCACAATCGCCTTGAGCAACGTAAGCTTCGCTCTTGCTGAGGGCGAGAGAGTCGGATTGGTCGGGCCGAATGGGGCCGGCAAATCCACTTTGTTGCTGCATCTCAACGGGCTTCTCCCAGAGCATCCTCAATCTTGGCCGGCGGTTCATGTCTATGGAAAGCCGGCCGCAGACCCGAATCTCAGATTGATCCGATCCCAGGTGGGCCTGCTGTTCCAGGACCCCGATGATCAGATCTTCTGCCCCACGGTGTGGGAGGACGTGGCGTTCGGCCCGCAGCAGATGGGCTTGCGGGGATCGGACCTTTCGACTCGCGTATCGGTGGCACTGGAGCAGGTCGGTCTCAAGGATTTTGGAGAACGCCATCCGCACCACCTCAGTCGGGGGGAGAAGCGCCGAGTCTGCATAGCCGGGCTGCTCGCTTGCGAGGCACGCATGCTGGCTCTGGATGAGCCCACCAGCGATCTGGACCCCCGGGGCAGGCGCGAGCTGAAGACCTTGTTGCGGAGCCTGCCCGTCACGCAGATCGTCGCCACCCACGACCTAGAACTGGTGGTCGAGACCTGCCATCGAGTGATTCTTATGGACCGCGGGACCATCGTGACCGATGGCCGGACGGTCGATGTGCTCTCAGACCAGACTTTGATGCTCGAACACGGGCTTGAGACACCACATGTCCTTCGACACAGACACCCCCACTAGGGCCGCAAGAATCACTTTGACACCGCGTGCGGGAAGGTATATCCATTGACTGAGATTGCGCGGTCGGCCGTACCGGGGGAGCCCCGTCATTGCTGCCACCATCCTGGCCCGGTACGCAGAGACGTGGTGCTGGCCGGCACGAGCCGGGTGAGGCTGCAACCAGAAGTGCTGGAGATCACGGATAGACTATGAGACGCCGGGTCGGTTTTGTGGTGTTCTTGGTAATGCTGATTCTGGCTGCGGCCAGACTCGATTCGGTAGGTTCGCACCCAAGTTCCGGCCGCAGCGCCGATCACTACGCCGGTCCCAGGGGCGGCTGTGGAAGCGCGGTCGCCGTGAGGAGCGACCGGGGCACCAGCATTTCTGCCGGTCGGGACACGGTGTTCACGCACCGGTACACAGGTGCTCAAAGCGACAGCGGCTATGACTTTGTCGAGGTCGACCGCACCGGAGACACGCTTTCGCTTTATGTGCAGTGGGTCAAAGACGTCAATCCCCACCTTCGACTCTGGGGACCTATGACCGGCATCAACAGGCAGACACAGAAGCGGCTGTGGCGCTTCCATCGCCTTCAATTGCAGGACCGGCATGAGATATTCGAGAGCGCGGCCGATGTGACCACACAGGGGGCCAACACCAGGATCAACGATATCACTCTTACCAGGCTCTACGAGACGCCGGACTCCGTATCCTGGCGGCAGACCTGGGAATTTATTAAGAACACCGGATCCCGGGACACGGTTGCCGTGGCGAGGACGCTCGTTATGAGGCGCGGTCGGCCGTATTTCATCGTCCGCTACGATTTCACATGGCTTGGCTCCAGTGTTGATTCGGTCAGATTCATCTGGTCCAACCACCCAAGAACCGGAGTGGGAGGCAGCCGGCACGACGTCGGATTTGCGCCCGGCCAGGGGATTGTCACACGGCAGAGGGCCTTTGCGGCCAGCGACCTCGACTACCTTGCGGCAATGGTTGACCTTGGGAATCCTCTTGCCGTGGGCAGCGATACCCTCCCCGGCGGGGCCCCGTCCTACATGTCACCTGAGCTCAAGATTGACTTCGGCAGTGGCAGGGCCGAGTTTGCAGCGGCCTTCGTGTGTTTCAATCCCAAACGAGAGATAGTTCCCAATGAGTTCGCATGGATGGACTCGACAGGCGAGGGCTTGGTTACGCTCGACTTCGATAGCCCCACAATAGCCCTGGACTCGACCCGGGTGTTGGACAGCGGCTTTCGCGTTTTCCTTGTGCGGACACCGGTGCTGGCGTTCGCCCCCGGTGAGACCAAGACATTGGAGTATGCCGTGGGCAGAGCAAGCTTAGCGAAGGATGGTCTTGCGCTACTCTTTCCCGACGTAGTCTGGTCCGATGGGACCGAATCCAGGTATTCGGCTCCGCCAGGGAGGTAGTGCCAGACAGCTACGGGATGGGAAGTTGTCGGTATCGGATGGATCTCGGAAGGAAGGTGCTCAATGAAACGGTCCCTAAGGGTTCTCATATACCTGGTGCTTGCGGCCGGAGCTCTCGCTGCATCCTGCGGCAAAGATAAGCCGCACCTTACGCTGATGATAGGAGGTGCTCCCGCCGAGCTTGACTATTGGGAGAAGGTCACGCGCGAGTTCGCCGAGAAATCGGGCATCCAGGTGAGTTTGATGCGACAGCCGACCGACACGGATCAACGGCGCCAAAGCCTCATCGTTCCCCTCAAGGCCCGGGAAGATGACCCGGACGTATTCTTGATGGATATTGTCTGGATCGGCCAGTTCGCAGCGTCGGGGTGGCTGGAGGATCTCGATCCCTACGTCAGCCGCGACAGCTTCGACCTAAGCCCCTTCTTTCCGGGCATGATTCAGTTAGCCGACAGATTCCAGGGGAGACTGGTCGCCCTACCCGTCTATGTTGATGCAGGATTGCTGTATTACAGAACCGATCTCCTTGAGAAGTATGGATACGTCGGTCCTCCGGAGACATGGCGCGACCTCATCGATATGGCCGCTCAGGTAAAGGAGGGCGAGCGCGCGGCCAACCCCGACTTCTGGGGTTTTGTCTGGCAGGGAGCCCAGTACGAAGGTGTGGTCTGTAACTTCCTCGAGTTCGCGCTCTCCAACGGAGGGAGCCTGGTTGATCGAGCCGGTAACCTTACGCTTGACAGGCCGGAGAACATCGGGGCCCTCCGGTTGATGCGTGACCTTATCGTCACCTATGAGATCTCACCCCCGAACACCTATACCGAGATGAAGGAGGAGGAGGTCAGGAGCTTCTTTGAGGCCGGCAATGCAGTCTTTGAAAGGAATTGGCCCTATGCCTGGGGACTTCACCAAGCCGAAGGCTCTCGGGTCAGGGGCAAGGTCGGGATCACGCTCCTGCCCCGCGGGGAGAACGGCACCCATGTGGGTGCGCTAGGTGGCTGGCACGTTGCAGTCTCCAAGTCAAGTGACAACCGGGCAGCCGGCTGGGATCTGGTTAAGTTCATGGTCTCTCGCGAGGTCCAGCTGGGGTTCGCTCTTAACCTTGGCTGGAACCCGGCCAGACAGGATACATATGATTCCCCGGAACTGCTGCGGCGCGCACCACACCTTGTTGTCCTCAAGGACGTATTCACTACCGCAGCGGCCCGCCCGAATCTGCCATATTACAGTATGCTGTCGAGAGTCCTTCAGGCCAAGGTGAATGCGGCGCTCTCCGGGATCACCCCACCGGAGGCTGCACTCGGTCAAGCCCAGAGTGAGGCCCTCGCCGTAGTCCAGACCTACGGACAATGAGGTAACCAGCTTGCGCCGCACTTCCACACCACGAGGACGGGGCAATGAAGGCCTCACAGCATACGGCTTTATCCTGCCTCTGGGAATCACGATCCTGTTCTTTGTGATTCTGCCGGTCCTGGGCACCTTCTGGACAAGTCTCTTTCGTGACGTGAGCTATCTGCCGTCGAAGCTGGTCATGCTTTCAAACTATCAAAGGGTGTTCGCCGACTCCGAGTTCTGGCGCTCGTTCAGATTCACGGTCCTGTTCGTCGCCGTCTCTCTTCCGATCGAGATGGCCCTGGGCATGATCTTCGCCCTGATCCTTAACGAGAAGCTGCGCTTTCGAAATGCTCTGCGCGCTGCCGTTCTCGTGCCCTGGGCAGTACCCACGATCGTAGCGGCGCGGACCTGGGAGCTGATCTATAACTACAGCTACGGCCTCGCCAATTATCTGGTGGGAATCACTCACTTAGCAGGCACACCCGTTAACTGGCTGGGGAGCCCCGCCAGCGCTTTTACGGCACTGGTCGTGGCCGACGTCTGGAAAACCACTCCCTTCGTCGCCATAATTCTCCTGGCAGGCCTACAGACCATTCCCGAAGCCATATATGAGCAGGCCAAGGTGGACGGGGCTCGCCCTCATCAGCGATTCTTCAGGATAACCCTTCCAATACTCAAGCCGGTGGTGGCCGTCGCACTTATCTTCAGGACCATTGATGCCATCCGAATCCTCGACCTCATCTATGTGTTGACCGGTGGGGGGCCTGGCGGATCGACCACGTCGCTCTCGCTATACGGATACAAGTATTTCAACGAGGGTGATTTCGGATACGGATCGACCATAGCCGTAGTGGTTTTCGTGATCGCGTTCGCGCTCTCAATCATCTATCTCCGTGCCGGCGGCTTTCGGAAGGCACTCAGATGACCGAGGCAAGAACCAAGGCTTTTGCGCTCGCAGCAGGGATCGTCTTCATGGTCGCCTTTTCGATGGCCCCCTTCGTGTGGATGCTTGTGGTCTCCCTGAGCCGCAATCCCGACTTTCTGGGCCACGGAGGCAGATTCATAGCGACAGCCAGAAACTACGTCGATATTCTCACGGTGAGATCCCTGCATTTTCTGGAATACCTCAGGAACAGCATGGTTGTGGGCGGCACGGTCGCCGCGGCCTGCGTAACGGTCGCAGCTCTTGCGGCCTATGCGGTCTCGCGGATCGAGTTCCGAGGCCGGCTGGTGCTCCCACTTGCGATTCTGGCATTCTCGATGTTCCCGCAGATAAGTCTTATAGGTTACCTTTACAAGTTGATGCGCTCGCTCGGGCTGCTCAATACTTATGCTGCGCTGGTCTTTCCCTACATAGCCTGGACCGTGCCGCTGAGCTTCTGGATCCTCCTGAGCTACATCATGCAGATACCGCGAGACTTCGATGATGCAGCGCTGGTCGACGGAGCCGGACGATTGACAGTGTTTCGTAAGGTGATCTTACCGATCTCCGCGCCGGGGCTTCTCTCGGCAGTGCTTCTCGTCTTCATCTCTGCCTTTAACGAATTCCTCTTCGCTCTGATGCTTACAACCGACCACCACGCCAGAACGATTCCCGTGGGTATCGCTCTCTTCGAAGGACTGCATGGCGAGATTCCCTGGGGATACATAATGGCTGCGTCTACCCTCGCCAGTATCCCGCTTGTGGCGCTCTCCACGATCTTCCAGAGATACATCATCCAGGATGTCACCCGAGGAGCCCTGAAAGGTTGATTTGAGGGGCCCAGCTATTATATTGGTTGTGTGTCCGACTATCAAAAAGCTCGGCATTACCCGAGCCGGACTGCTAAACTGGAGCTCAGACCATCACGATGGGGTGAACGGCGATTGCTCTATTTAGGATACCTTGTGGCGAGGGCGGTGGCCGCTGTCCTGCCGCTCAATTGGTCTTACTGGGTCGCCGAACGCATCGGGGACATCTGGTATGCGTCGAGCCGTCATCTACGCGGCAACCTCGCCCACAATCTCACTCTGCTTCCCACGGCGGGCGGCACCCGGGCCCAGAGATCGAGACTCGCGCGCCGAATTGTCCGGAACTTTGCCGGGGTAGTTGCTGAGTTTCTCTACCTGCCCAGAATCGACGTCAAGCATCTCGACCGTATCGTGCACCTCGAGAGCTTCATGAAGCTGAAGCAGGAGATGGCAGGCAGGCCTGCAATCTTGCTTACCGCCCATCTTGGAAACTGGGAGCTGGCTGCGGCAGCTGGGGCCATGCTTGGGATCAGACTCTACGTGATAGCGCTCGACCATGCGGATCCGAGAGTAGCCGCCATCTTTAGGAGCAGGAGGGAGGCCAGGGGCCTTACCGTGATGTCGGTGAAATCGGCGGCGAAGGACCTGGCTCTGGTCCTTGAGGCCGCGTCTGTTGGAATTGCCGGCGACCGCGACTTCACCGGACAGGGCATGCCCGTAGATTTCTTCGGGGTCGCCACAAAGGTGCCATCGGCTTATGCCGGGCTCGCAGCGTCCAGGGGAATTCCCGTGATCCCGGCTTTCTGTGTCAGAGGGCAGGATGGAAAGTATCATCTGGAAAGCGAGCCTGCGATCGTCGCGACTGCTGATGATCGAGGGGGCGCCGCAGATATCGTTCGCCGCTGCATCCGCATCTTCGAGAAACATATAGAGAAATACCCGGAACAGTGGTACCGTTTTGACAGAATTGGGGAGTGAGCACAGTACCCGATGAATCAAGACATTCCTACTTCACTGGAGAGTGCCTACGGAGCGTTGCTGATCCTGATTCCTGCCTACAACGCCGGTGAGGCCGTAGGCGGGGTGGTCAGAAGCGTGAGGACGCTGAGCCCCGACCTCGCCATATTGGTGGTGGACGATGGTTCGACCGACGCGACGGCAAGGACCGCCGAGGCTGCCGGTGCCGTGGTCGTAAGTCACGCTGCCAACATGGGCAAAGGCGTCGCCCTTCGGACCGGCTTCGACTACTTCTTAAGGACCGATCTCAAGGCGGTGGTCACCCTCGATGCCGACGGACAGCACTCTCCACGGGAGATTCCCAATCTGATTGAGCGTTGGCTCCATACGCATGCCGATATCATTATCGGGACCAGGCGGCGGGATTTTTCGAGGATGCCTGCTCTGAGGGTGGTGACCAATACCCTGAGCTCCCTCCTGGTGTCGCTCTCGGCGGGCAGATACATCCATGATTCCCAATCCGGCTTCAGGCTTATCTCGAGGAGAGCCATAGCCAACGTTGAGACCTCCTCGGCGAGTTATGGAGCCGAGAGCGAGATCCTGATCAAAGCAGTCTCGAGAGGCTACACCGTTGACTCGGCTCCCATTTCGACGATCTATGCAGACGAGAGGAGCTACGTCCATCCCGTGAAACAGCCCATCCGGTTTCTCTGGCTGATAATCAGAAGCTTCTTCTGGAGGTTCCAGCACGTTGGCAAGAAATAATCGAAACCCCGTGAACATCCTGCTTACTAACGATGACGGATTCAGAGCTGAAGGCATCCACAAACTCAGAGAGGCTCTCTCACACCTTGGCAGAGTGATGGTGGTGGCCCCTGAAAGGGAGCAAAGTGCGGCGGGTCATGCTCTGACCCTTACCAGTCCTCTGAGAATCAATTGGGTCGCCGAAGACACGATCTCAGTGGACGGGACACCCACCGACTGTGTGCTGCTTGCAATGCGGGGGCTGCTTGAGAGCAAGCCCGACATCCTGATCTCGGGTATGAATCATGGCCCCAATCTGGGGGATGACGTCACCTATTCGGGCACGGTTGCAGCGGCCTTCGAGGGGACACTTCTGGGGCTGCCTTCAATTGCGATATCGGTGTGCTCCTGGCAGGATCAGAACTTCGAAGCAGCGGAGGCCTTCGCTCCCAAGATTGCCGAAGAGGTCCTTGAGCATGGCCTGCCCAATGGGACCCTGCTCAATGTCAATGTGCCGTCCCTTCCGAGCAAAATGCTGAAGGGAGTCAAGGTGACCAAGTTGGGCAAGCGGGTCTACCGGGACGCCGTCGTGAGGAAGACCGATCCCAGGGGCAGGGATTACTACTGGATAGGGGGGAAGGCACCGATCTGGTATCCGGGCGAGGAGACCGATTTCGAGGCCGTTGAAGCGAGCATGATATCGGTCACGCCGCTTCATCTTGATCTTACCGACTACAAGTCGATGGACGCGATTAGGGCCTGGGATTTGCACCTTTAGGGCGATGTATCACATCGCTCTTTGCTACCGCGACAAAACATGATAGATTAGGACTGGACAACGAGGTTCTGGACTCAGTCTGAACGCTTGAGAATTTTCGGCAAATATGGTTAACTAGGACCCTGGGAATCAGGCCGGGGGAATCAGGTCAAACGAATAGGAACTGGCGGGGCGTAGCGCAGCCTGGTAGCGCACATGGTTCGGGACCATGGGGTCGGAGGTTCAAATCCTCTCGCCCCGACCAGATCTTTCATTCCTGTCGCGTGTAACAGTTGGTCAACCCAGTCTGTGATCACGGTTTTTCGAATTGCCCGATTCCACCATGACTCTATGATACTGTGAAACCAGAGCCATCTTGCAGGCTGAGCAGGGCGCCTGCGCGAACCGGCTTATCCCAGGATCTCGCGCTCGGGATGGGGAGCGATGAAACGAAAGCTGCTAAGACTGCTTGACAGGTCGCTGGGCCCGCTGGCTGTCTCCCTGCTGATTGCCTGGGAGCGCATCCGGCGGCTCCCATCGCGCGTGCGCCCGGCGACGACTGGGGCGGCGCGGGGTTCCAGGCAGGGTCCGGACCCAGCGAGGATCCTGGTCATCAAAATTGTCGGGCTTGGCGACACTGTTCTGATGCTGACGCCCATAGCAAGTCTGCGCAGGCGGTTTCCGCACGCCAGCATCTCCGTGCTGGTCACTCCGCTCTCCTGCGGCATAGTCGCAAACCAGCCCTCAATTGACGAAGTAATCGTGTACGACGTACTGCGGAGCCCGGGTGGAATCAGGGGATTTATGAGACTAGTACGACTGTTGCGCGCCAAGCATTTTGATTGCATTATAGATTGCGAGCAGTATTTTCAGATGACAGCGGTGGTTACTTATCTGACGGGGGCGCCTCGACGGATAGGTTTTTGCTTCAACGACAGCCTACGAGGAAAGCTCTATACCGACGCAGTCTCAATCGATCCCCAGTGCCATATGGTGGATTCTTACATGAGACTGCTCGAGCCCCTGGGCATCGATTCCGGCCGTATAGAAGCGTTGGAGCGGGTTCACATTGATTCCCAGGAGCGCGTCAAGGTAGGCGCCTGGCTTGCCGGCCGCGGAATCGGCAACAGCGACATCGTGGTTGGAATCCACGCGGGATCGGGACCGAGGGCACCATACAAGAGATGGGACGAAGAGAGCTTCGCGGAGATCGTCGGACGGCTGGGGCGCCGGCTGGGAGCACAGGTGATCCTCACGGGCACGGCGTCAGAACGCCAGATGATCGACCGAATCATGTCTCTTTCCGGAAACCGGACCGCACATAACAGCGGCGGGGAGTTTGAGACAAAGCAGGCTGCGGTCCTTATCGAGAGGTGTGATCTTTTCATCAGCAACGATACCGGGCCTATGCATATCGCTGCTGCGGTAGGCACGCCGACAATCGGCCTTTTCGGACCCGAATCGCCCTCGCGATATGCCCCCGTAGGAAAGAGAAACGTATCGCTTTATAAACGTACTCGCTGCAGTCCTTGTGTCGAGATCTACAGAGGCAAGGTTCGTGATTGCGACGATCCTATTTGTATGCGAGATATCAGTGTGGAGGATGTCTGGGCGGAGATCTTGCGGTACGATCTAAAGAGGAACCACATATGAAGTGCATGTTCTCGGTCGACGTCGAGGATTGGTTTCACATACTTGGCGCGACGTCGGCGCCCCCAATATCTGAGTGGAGCAGCCTGCCCCAGGGGGTCCGGAAGAACTTCATGGAGATTCTGGATATCCTGAGCCGAAAGCAGGTTCGCGCCACCTGCTTCTTCCTGGGCTGGGTGGCGGAGAAGTATCCCGATCTGGTGCGGGAAGCGATCGGGCGGGGTCACGAGGTGGCCTCCCACGGCTATGGCCACCGACTTGTCTACGAGATGACTGCGGACCAGTTTGCTGAGGATGCCCGGCGATCCAAGCAGGCGATTGAAGATATTGCCGGCGGCCCGATCACCGGATACCGCGCGCCAGGATTCTCGGCAACCCGGGCGACCCCGTGGTTCTACTCAAAGCTGATCGAAGCCGGTTACCTCTATGACTCCTCTGTGTTTCCGGCGCGCAGGGAGCACGGAGGTCTCAAGACCGGAAACTACGCACCATACTGGATCACGGGGAACTCGGGGCGGCTCCTCGAGATTCCGATAACTATCGCTGAGGTCCTGGGGCAACCCTTGTGCTTCTTTGGGGGAGGCTACCTGCGGCTCTTCCCCTATGCCGTAGTGAAGATGATGGCCTTGAAGGTACTCAAGGAGGGGAGACCGGTGGTTTTCTATATCCACCCACGTGATATAGACCCCTCCCAGCCGAGGTTGCCGATGGGCTTCTGGAAAAGATTCAAATCCTACGTCAATCTTGGAACCACCGCAGGCAAGGTCTCGAGAATCCTGGACCAGTTGGAGTTCACGACCTTCGAAGGATTCATGTCCGAGAACGGCCGGCTTATCGGAGGGTTATGACGACCCCCAAGCGCACCGCCGACTTCTTCGACTCCTACGCCTACGATTTCAGCGCAATCTACGGCGGGGGCACGGGCTTCCTCCACAGGCTCGTGAGCAGGCATTTTCGAAAGAGCATGATGCTGAGATACAGCAAGACCCTGGAGGGGTGCGATCCGATCGAGGGCCGTACCGTAATCGATATCGGTTGTGGACCGGGCCACTATGGAATCGCCCTGGCAAAGAAGGGTGCCGGACATGTCCTGGGTATCGACTTCGCTCAGCAGATGATCCGGCTGGCAAGAGATAACGCGGCAGCCGCGGGCGTCGGGGATGTCTGCGAGTTCGTCTGCGATGATTTCATGACCTATCCGATAAACCAGCAGTTCGACTACTCAGTGGTGATGGGCTTCATGGACTACGTCACGCATCCGGCAGAGATCGTAGCAAGAGCCCTGGCGGTAACGAAATCCAAAGCCTTTTTCAGCTTCCCGGCGGAAGGCGGTCTCCTTGCCTGGCAGCGAAAGCTGCGCTACCGGCGAAGGTGCGATCTCTACATGTACCGCGGGGAGCAACTGGAGCGGCTTTTTGCGGCCACGGAGCCGGCACGGGTGCGGATCGAGAAGATCGAACGCGATTACTTTGTAACGGTTGTGAAGCACCGTCCTTGATCTCTAGACCCGGAGGCCGGGCTTCCGACGAGCGAGGTGATGGCCTCAGATGATGCAAGCAGGCCAGAAGGCGCCCAAGAGGGCCAGACTGATAGGCGTGATCGGGGCATCGGTGGCCTCCCAGGAAGCCCTCGCCATGGCGGAAGAGGTCGGGCGCCTGGTCGCCAGGACCGGCAGCGTGCTGGTCTGTGGCGGTCTCGGCGGAGTGATGGAGGCGGCTGCGAGGGGAGCCAAAGATGAGGGCGGGATCACTGTTGGGATTCTGCCCGGCGCCGCCGGGATCGAGGCCAACTCCTACATAGACATCGCTATAGCGACCAACATGGGACATGCGAGAAACGCTATAATCGCCCACACCTGCGACTCGCTGATTGCGGTTAGCGGGGAATATGGTACTCTTTCGGAAATAGCCTTCGGCCTGGGGCTCAGAAAACCAGTGGTGAGCCTCAACTCCTGGGATCTTGTGCCTGGGATCATTCGAGCCGACAGTCCCAAGGACGCGGTGGAAAAGGCCATGGGGTAGCGCCCGGACGAGCAGGGCCAAACTGAGCCGGCAATATGGCGGATCTCGTCAGAGTGAGACTGAGAATTTGGGGGCTTGTGCAAGGGGTCGGCTACAGGTATTTTGTTAGGAAGAGGGCCATGGCGCTGGGGCTAAGGGGCTACGTCAAGAATCGGGCCGATGGAAGTGTTGAGGTGGTTGCGGAAGGCGCCATGGGAACGGTCACCAGCTTCATCGAAGACGTGAGAGTCGGACCAAGATATGCCTCCGTCGAAAGGGTGGACCTGGCCTGGGAGGCACCGCTGGAAGGTCTCGAGGGTTTCGACTATGCTTCATAATGAGCGGTCGGCTTGAAAGGAGGAGCCAGCTTGCAGACAGATCTCAGAGACCTGATACGAAGCATTCCTGACTTCCCGAAGAAGGGCATTCTGTTTCGCGATATAACAACGCTCCTCAAAGACAAGCATGGTTTCAATCTGGCGATCCAGACTCTTGCGGCAAGGTTCAAAGCGTCGAAGGTCGATAAGGTGGTCTGTGTCGAAGCCCGGGGGTTCCTCCTGGGCGGCGCTCTTGCGTACGAACTGGAGTGCGGTGTTGTGATTGTAAGAAAGCCCGGCAAGCTTCCATCGGAGACCGTGTCGCAGACCTACAATCTGGAATATGGTACCGATGCCGTGGAGATGCATAAGGATGCCGTTGAAAAGGGGGATCGCGTGCTCCTGGTCGACGACCTCCTCGCCACCGGCGGGACCGCACGGGCAGCTGCGGACCTGGTGGAGAGGCTTGGAGGAAAGATCGTGGGTTGCGCGTTCCTTATAGAATTGGCTGATCTCAAGGGCAGGAGACTGCTTGACAAATACGATGTCTTCTCCGTCATAACTTATGAGTAGAGGTGTGCCCCCGTAGCTCAGTATGGATAGAGCAGCGGTTTCCTAAACCGCGTGCCGCAAGTTCGAGTCTTGCCGGGGGCACCAGTCTTAAATAGGCACTCAAACGAGGGGAGCTAACCATTTGAAATATAAGGGCACTCCCGATCTCGTGGCGCGAGTGTTGCCTTCTGCAATCAGCCTTTCAGCCCCGATCATGGTCGCTCGGTCCGTTTGGCCTCCGGCCCGGAGTGGCATTTCTTTCAAGAGCTCGCGGGATCTTCCGATAATCATTATTGGAGTATCGTGCTGCCTCATCTGTCCGGAGGTGAGGAGAGCCACACCCATTTCCCGGGAGATAGATTAGGAGCCTGTGAAGAAATCGCTGTCTCATAAGTTGGACCTGGTCTTCACGACCTTCATCGAGGCGACGAGCCTCATTACCACCGGAGCTTCGATCTCGAGAATCGTGGTCCCAATCCTTGCGTGCGCCTGCGAGATTCTGGGAGGGAGAGGAGCCTTTGCGATCTTGGACGAGGACGGAACCCATACCAGGATCTGCTATGCGCCTCCCACGAGAACCGGAAGGCAAGCTCTGAGGCAGGATAAGATCCGGCTGGACGGGCTTGCCGCCAGCATCTACCGTACCACCAAGGTCAGTGTGGTAAGGAACGTCAATTCGTCTGAGGCCCTGGGGTCCCTCTACAGCCTTGGCAGCAGGCTCAAGTCGGCCACGGTGGTCGGCGCAAGCCTCAGATACCGCAGGATCAGGATCGGGGCCATAGGGGTCGTTGGAGCCCGGACGCTGTCGCCTAGACCGGAAGACCTCGAGCTCTTTGAGGTGCTTGCCCGCCAGGCGGCGGTTGCGATCAAGAACGCAAGAGAATTCGAGAGAACGCAGACGCTTTCTATAACCGATGGCCTCACCGGAGCCTACAATTATCGATTCTTGATCGATGCGCTGCGCAAGGAAGTCGGCGTGGCCGAGAGGTACCGCGAGGTATTCTCGATCATCATGATTGACGTAGACAGCCTCAAGGAATACAACGATGTCCACGGCCATCTGGGGGGAAGCGAAGTGATAAGACAGGTCGCCCGGGTTGCGGCCAGCAAGATAAGGGCGATCGACATGCTGTGCAAGTACGGCGGAGATGAATTCATGGTGTTGCTGCCGCGGACCCTCAAGCATGGATCTGCAATCTGCGCGGAGCGCTTGCGCGAAGGGATCGAGAAGCATAAGTTCCATGGAGAGGAAGTCACCGGCAAGATCACGGCCAGTTTTGGCATAGCGTCGTATCCCGAAGACGGCAGAACGGTTCAGGATCTGATTGCGAGCGCCGACAAGGCCTTGTATCGGGCCAAGAGACATGGAAGGAACACGGTATGGCTAAGCGGAAAGAGAACACCGTTCTCACCAAGCTGAGAACGAGGATCAAGAAACGCCGCGCGACCTTATCCGTAATCGGTTTGGGCTACGTTGGCCTTCCCCTCGCCGTTGAGATGGCCAAGGCTGGCCTTAGGGTTTACGGGATCGACGTGGATCTCGCCAAGGTCGGGATGGTCAACAGAGGCAAGTCCTATGTTCAGGACGTGTCTGATGCGGACCTTAGGGCGGTGGTCAGACAGGGGAGGCTCACTGCCACGTCGGACTACAGCGTCCTGCGGCGGTCAGATGCGATTGATATCTGCGTGCCGACGCCACTGCGCAAGACCAAGGATCCCGACATCTCCTACATCATCGATGCGGTCGAGCACATATCCAGGTACCTTAAACGGGGGCAGCTGATAATCCTGGAGAGCACCACTTACCCCGGCACCACCGAGGAAGTGATTCTCACGCGGCTGGAGCAGAAGAAGCTGCGGGTCGGCGAGGACTTCTTTCTTGCATTTTCACCCGAGAGGGTGGACCCGGGAAATCCGACTCACAAGACCGCCAACATTCCAAAGGTCGTCGGCGGAATAACCCACAGATGCACGACGGTTGCCTGTGATCTCTATAGAACGTGCATCGATAGCGTGGTTCCGGTCTCATCGACCACGGTCGCGGAGATGGTCAAGTTGTTGGAGAACACTTTCCGGAGTGTCAACATCGGTCTCGTGAACGAGATGTGCCTGATGTGCGACCGGATGGGGATTGATGTCTGGGAGGTGATCGAGGCCGCCGCGACCAAGCCTTTTGGTTTCTTGAAGTTTCTGCCTGGGCCGGGACTCGGTGGGCACTGCATTCCGATCGACCCATTCTATCTTTCATGGAAGGCTAAGATGGCCGGTTTCGAACCGCGCTTCATAGAGCTTGCCGGCCAGATCAATGCAAGCATGCCCGACTACGTTGTCGCCAAAGTGGCCGATGCCCTTAATGAATCCCGGAAGAGTCTGAAGGGCTCCAAGGTGCTCATCCTTGGTGTCGCCTACAAGGCCAATGTCAACGACACCCGTGAATCCCCCGCAATTGACATTATGCGGGAGCTGGGGGCAAAGGGCGCTAAGGTATCGTTTGCCGATCCTCACGTCCGGGAGATCAGAGTCGATGGCACATTGATGCGCGCCAGCCGGTTATCGCCTAAGATCTTGAAATCCAACGATTGCGCAGTGATAGTTGCTGATCACGCAGCATTTGACTATGGTATGATCGTGAGGGGATCGCGTGCAATCGTTGATACGCGCAACGCACTCAGGAAGTACAGGGCCCGCAAGATAAAGAGGATCTAGACAAGGAGCAGCTGACAACCGACATGAAAAGGAACCTCATAACGGGTGGGGCCGGTTTCATAGGTTCCAACCTCGCAAGGAAGCTGGTAAGCCTGGGGGAAGAAGTTGTAGTCCTTGATGATTTCTCAACAGGCAAGGCCGAGAACCTCCGCGACATAAGGGACAAAATCGAGGTTGTCGAGGGCAGCGTATCCGATTTGGATGCAGTCAAGCGGGCGATGCGGGGAATCGATAACGTGTTTCACCATGCCGCGGTGGTCTCAGTGGTGCGTTCGGTCGACGATCCCGTTACCACCAATGCCGTCAACATCGGCGGCACACTCAATTGCCTCATGGCCGCAAGAGAAGCCGCGGTGAAGCGATTTGTCTTTGCGGCGTCGTCCTCCGCCTACGGGGACAACCCTACGCTTCCGAAGATGGAAGACATGAAATCTGAGCCGCTTTCCCCCTATGCCATTTCGAAGCTGACCGGCGAGTTCTACGCCAGGGTGTTCCATGATATCTACGGACTTCATACGGTGAGCCTCAGGTACTTCAACATCTTTGGGCCCTACCAGGATCCCAAGTCCCTTTACGCTGCCGTGATCCCGATCTTCATAACCAGGCTGCTGGCAGGCGAGAGCCCCGTGATCTACGGGGACGGTGAGCAGTCAAGAGACTTCACTTACATAGACAATGCAGTTGAGGCCAATCTGCTGGCCGTAAGATCGACTAACGCTGGCGGCCGAGTGATCAACGTGGCCTGCGGCGCAAGGTACACCCTCAATCAACTTGTCACGAAACTCCAGGAGCTAACCGCGAGCAAGACATCCCCTACTTATGCTCCGCGACGAGCCGGCGACGTGGTGCACTCTCAGGGCGATATATCCCTGGCCGGCCGGCTCCTCGGTTACCGACCCGCAGTGAGCTTCGACGATGGTCTGAAGGCGACCGTCGGGTGGTTCCTCCGAAACCGTTCGAATTCAAGCGATTAGTCCGCTAAAGTCCGCCCCGTTTACAGCCGAACTATAGACTGGCAAGAAGTATCCATCGTGGATCGATCGACGGGAGCGTAATGCTGTCACTGCCTGGTATCAAGGGATTGATGAGGTCGTTTGATCCGAAGAAGCGTGATGCTGAGGGGCAGACGACCCTACTTCTGGATGCAGATCTCCCCGAGCAACGGGACCAGGCATCCTATCTGGTGTGGCTAGCCACGTACCTTCAGCTCGAGCTTCTTGCGCTGGTGGAAGTCCCATCGGATCGGAAATCCGCCACAGTGACCGTTGCGGGTAAATGCGGCCTCACCTCAAACCTCACGATACCGGCGCTTGATGACAGGGGGCCGCTCTCCAAGCTGATTCTCAGGGCCGTGCCGGCGGGCGGACGCGCGAAGATCTTCGTCACCACCGAGGCATTTCCTTGCGACGGCAACTGGTGTGACCTGATTCCAATGGATTCGACAATCGCCTTCTTCTTTATGCCGACCGCGGCTCTGCCTCTGCCGATCGCCGCCCGTGAGGTTCAGGGGGATGGGCCTGCGGGAGATCAGGATTCAGGCGGCCTGCTATCGCCCGCCGGCCGGGCGTTCTTCGTTCTTGCGGCCGACACTGCAAAACCGGAAAGCGATCATGCGCTTGAACTGAAGGCCTGTCTCGCGGCCGGACTGGTACGCCTATCGATGGCACCGCCCGAGCCCCCGTGCGGCCCCGAGATCTTGGGTGCGATCCAGAGTCTGCTGGAGAAGGAGGGCTACTCCTTCGGTATCTCCGAGTGCGGCGGGCATCTGGCCGCCAAGCGGGGATCTCTCTTCGAGAAGATCGGGCCCGAGCGACTCTCGGCGATCCGGGGAAGGATCGAGGCCCTTGCCACCAACCCGGGGCAGGGCGAGAACCAGGGACAGGTTGCGTTTCAGGATGGCGAGGATCTTAAAGTCCGGGCCTACACGCTTGCCAAACCCGGGGCAGGGTCCGACTATCTGATTATCCTCAGGAGCACTGCCGAGCAGCAGGATAGAGACTTTCGCAGGGAGTGGCTCAAACTGCTGGGACGTTTTACTTCAAGCGTTGCACACGAGATAAAGAATCCGCTGACCGGCATCGCTGCCGGCATCCAGTACCTGGCCAAACGGCTGCAGCCGGGTGTGACCGAGGAAGATACGGTTGACTTCATCCTGACTGAGATCGCACGTCTCAACCGAATCGTCGATGACCTTTACAAGATCGCTCGGCCGCCGCAGCTGGTGCCGAAGAGGACCTCAATAAACGATGTGATCGCCAAGAGCCTCTTCTGCCTCAGCGAAGACCTGGTGAAGAAGCGACTGCACCTCGAGCAGAGACTCGAGAATGGCATCCCGGAGTTCGAAGCCGATCCGGAAAGACTCCAACAGGTTCTGATCAATATCATCAAGAATGCTATCGAAGCAGCCAACGAGAACGGGAGAATCGAGATCGCCACGTCGAGGCGCGATCCCTACGTGGAGATAAGGGTTAAAGATAACGGCCCGGGCATTTCCGCCACCGACCGGGAGAGAATCTTCGAACCCTTCTACAGCACAAAGAAGGGTGGAACCGGCTTGGGGTTGTGCGTAAGCCAAGCCATAATCGAGGAACACGGCGGCAGGATCAGAGTTGAGCAGCCGCTTGAAGGGGGCGCAAGCCTCGTGATCGAGCTGCCGCTTAGGGGCTAAACCAGGAGCCGGTGATGGCCAAAGTGCTTATAGTCGACGACCAGGACACAATAAGGCATTTCCTCTCCAAAGCCCTTGAGGATGAGGGCCACGAGGTGGCTCAGGCTTCCTCCGGCGAGCAGGCCATGGAGTATCTCGCCACGGAGCATCCCGACGCCGCGATCCTGGATCTCAAGCTGCCTGGCATGAGCGGGATGGAACTTCTCGAGAGAATCAAGCAGATCGACAAGCAGACCCCGGTGATCATGATCACGGCCTACGGCGAGGTGTCCTCCGCGGTTAAGGCAATAAAGACAGGTGCTTTCGACTACATAGGCAAGCCCGTTGACATCGACCGGCTGCTGATCACACTCCGGCGGGCGCTTGACTCCCAGAGAATCTGGCTTGAGCTCGCCCATCTGAGGCGGCAGCGCCTGCTGCGTTTCGACTTCGACTTCGTGGTTGGCGGCAGCGCGGCGATGCAGACTTTGATGACCATGGTGGAGAATCTCGCCAAGAGCGATACCACCACCGTGCTGGTGGAGGGCGAGAGCGGGACCGGCAAGGAGCTGGTTGCCAACATGATCCATATGCTCGGCCCGCGCAAGGACGAACCGTTGATGGAGATAAACTGCGGTTCACTTCCCGAGGAATTGCTCGAGAGCGAACTATTCGGTCACGAACGCGGGGCCTTCACCGATGCCAAGGCTCAGAAGCGGGGGCTCCTGGAGCTCGCCAACGGTGGTACGGTCTTCCTTGACGAAGTAGGCGAGATGAGCCTCACCATCCAGGTGAAACTGCTGCGCGTAATTGAGCGCATGACCTTCAAGCGGGTTGGGGGCACTCAGGACATAAAGGTGAGTCTCAGGATCATATCGGCCACCAACAAGGACCTTGCCCAGAGGGTGAGGGAGGGGCTCTTTCGGGAAGATCTTTACTACAGGCTCAAGGTGGTTCCCATCAGAGTGCCGCCCCTACGGGAGCGACGAGAGGACATCGAGCTGCTTGCCAAGCATTTCCTCAACAACTTCAACAAGGCCTTTTCCAAGGATTTCAAGGGTTTCTCGGAGAAGGCTCTGAAGGCGATGTGCAATTATGCCTGGCCGGGCAATGTCCGAGAGCTCAAGAACGTGATTGAGCGGACGGTGCTGCTCTTTGAAGGCGAGATCGTCGAAGCCGAGCACCTGTCCTTCGGGGACCTGGCAAGCGGATCGGGCAATCAGACTATCCGCGCTCTCGAGAATGCCCTCTCCAACCGCATCGCGGAGAACGGTATTGATTTTGACGGGATGATCTGCAATATTGAGAGAGAACTGATAGACAGGGCTTTGAGACAGGCCGACTACAATCAAAGTGAGGCAGCGAGGCTACTCGGAATCAAGCGGGACAAGCTGCGCTACAAGATCAAGGCCCTGGAGCTGGCAGTCGGTGCCAGGGAAGGCGATGCGGCAAGTTAAGTATGCCATTCTGATCTCTCTCGTCTTGGCCTCGTCATGCGGTTATTCGGGGCGTGCACTACTTCCTCAGCACATAAAGCGGATCTGCATTCCCACCTTCCAAAACGACACCACACGGTACGGCGTAGACCAGACGATGACAACCACCGTCACCGAAGCCTTCATCAGTGATGGTAGGCTGGATGTGGTCTCCGAGCGTGAGGCCGATGCGATGCTGCGGGGCGTCGTCGTGAAGTATGAGAAGGGACCGCTTACCTTTGACCGGGCCCAGACGGTCGACGAATTCAAGATAGAGGTGGTAGTGGCGGTGGAACTGGAGGATCTCCGCGAAGGCAAGGTTCTCTGGAAGGAAGATGAATTCCGGGCCTGGAAGTCATACAAGGAGGGGGGTGCGGACGGCGGAGAAGACAACGCCCTCAGTGCAGTGGCCGCCACTCTCGCTTCCGACATCCTTTCCCGCACTTTGGAGGGATGGTAGCGGCTGCAGGCCTCCGTAATCATCGGACTCACCGATTACCATAGACGACCTGCATAGAGAAGCAACATGAGGAACGCAGTATGGACGATTTCGATATAATTGTAGTCGGAGCAGGACCTGCCGGGCTCACCGCCGGGCTCTATGCGGCGCGGTCGGGAATGAGGACGGCAATCTATGAGCAGGCCTATCCCGGAGGCTTGGCGAGCGTGACCGCCTCAATTGACAATTACCCTGGATTTCCTGAGGGGATCCCCGGGATGGAGCTGGGGGTCAAGATGTACGAGCAGGCCAAGCGGTTCGGGGCAATTCTCATCAACTCCCGGGTCGAGAGGCTCTGGCGTGACGGCGGCACTGTCCTGGCCCAGTCCGGAGGTCACACAACCACCCCCAAGGCTGCCGTGATCGCGACCGGCTCGACACCCCGAAAGCTGGGCGCCCAAGGTGAAGCCGCACTGATCGGCAAAGGCGTCTCCTACTGCGCCACCTGTGACGGGCCACTCTATCGGGGAAAAACGGTGGCAGTTGTCGGCGGCGGCGACTCGGCTCTCCAGGAGGCCTTGTTCCTCACGAGGTTCGCGAGCAAGGTGATCCTGATACATCGGAGGAAGGCCTTCCGGGCGGCGTTGGTGCTGCAGAACGACGTCAGGGCCAATGCCAAGATATCCCTTGCGCTCGGCAAGGTGCTCAGGAGCATTAAGGGAAAGGACATGGTTGAGGCCATAGAGATCGAGGATAGACAGACCGCAGAAACTGAAGTGATCGGTGTCGAGGGCGTCTTCATCTATGTGGGCTATGACCCCAACGTGGCCATGCTCGGCCCCGAATTCCGGAGGGGTGAAGCCGGCTTCCTCCTTGCCGACACCAAGTTGGAGACATCTGTCCCCGGCGTATTCGCGGCGGGGGACGTGCGAGAGAAGGCCCTGAGACAGGTCGCCACTGCGGTCGGAGATGGCGCCCTGGCGGCAATGTCGGCCTACGCCTACATAGAAGGTCTCAATAAGTTGGCTTGACAGACTCCATGCCACCTTGTAGATTGACTCCAATCAAGTTGGGCCCACATGAGAACCTACGACTTCAAGGTAATCGAGGCGAAGCGCCAGGCGTACTGGGAAACCAGGCGGACCTTCGGTGCGCGCTCCTCCAGGGACCGATCCAAGTACTACTGCCTGGTGATGTTTCCTTACCCCTCCGGTGACCTCCACGTGGGGCACGGCCGCAACTACATCCTGGGTGATTCCTTGATGCGCTGGAAGGTCAAGGAGGGCTACAACGTGATGTTCCCCATCGGGTGGGATGCCTTCGGTTTGCCTGCCGAGAATGCTGCGATCGAAAGAAACATCAACCCTCGTCAGTGGACCGAGAGCAACATCAACCGCATGAGGGAACAGCTCAAGAGCTGGGGGATTGCCTTCGAATGGGCGAGGGAAGTCAAGACCTGCGACCCGGCCTACTACAGATGGACACAGCTGATATTCCTATGGATGTACAAGCGAGGCCTTGCATACAAGCGGCATGCCTCGGCCAACTGGTGCCCAAGGTGCAAGACGGTGCTTGCCAACGAGCAGGTCGTGGGCGGGCTATGCGAGCGATGCGAGTCGCCGGTCGGAATCACGCGTCTCGAGCAGTGGTTCTTCAAGATAACGGACTACGCTGAAGAGTTGCTTGACGACTTGGATACCCTCGAAGGATGGCCCGGGCGCGTCAGGACGATGCAGCGCAACTGGATCGGAAGAAGCGAAGGCGTCGACATCTTCTTCCGCCTGGACGATGGAAAGCCGCTTCCATGTTTCACGACAAGGCAGGACACGATCTTCGGCGCCACCTATGCGGTGCTGTCGCCGGATCATCCTGAAATCGAATCGATCCTCGAGGGAAGTCCGGTCAAGAGTGATGCCCTCAAGTTCATCGTGGCCTGCAAAGCCAAGATCGTCTCGCGGAAATTCGACGAAGTGGAGAAGAGCGGCATCTTCACGGGCAGGTACTTGATCAACCCGGCTAACGGCGAGCGCATACCCGTGTGGATTGCCGATTACGTGGTCGGGGAGTACGGCACCGGCGCCATAATGGCGGTCCCCGCCCACGATCAGAGGGACTTCGAGTTTGCCAAGAAGTATGGACTTCCCGTAAGGATGGTGATCTCGCCTGACGGCATCGTGAGTGATGCCGGGCAGCTCGAGATGGCTTACGTGGAAGACGGCAAACTGGTTAACTCGGGCCCTTTCAACGGCCTTCCCAATGGACTGGCCATGGTGAAGATTGCGGATTACATGGAAGCCAAAGCCATCGGCAAACGGTGCGTCCGCTATAGACTGAGAGACTGGCTGATCTCGAGGCAACGCTATTGGGGCGCGCCGATCCCGATCGTCTACTGCCACAGCTGCGGCGCGGTACCCGTGCCCGAGGACCAGCTGCCCGTGATCCTGCCCGAGGTCGAGAGATTCAGGCCGACCGGCGAGTCGCCGCTGACTTATGTCAAGGAATTCGTGGAGACACGGTGTCCCACCTGCGGCGGCCCGGCACGGCGCGAGACCGATACCATGGACACCTTTGTCGACTCGACCTGGTACTTCCTTAGGTACCTCGCGCCGAACGATGCTACCCGGCCTTTCAGCACCGAGGAGGCCGACTATTGGCTTCCGATAGACATGTACATCGGCGGTATAGAACATGCGGTGCTTCATCTTCTCTACTCACGTTTTGTCGCCAAGGTTCTGGCTGACGTGGGTGTCCTGTCCGTCCGGGAGCCCTTCCTGCACCTCTTCACCCAGGGCATGATCTGTAAGGACGGCGCCAAAATGTCCAAGAGTAAGGGTAACACGGTCTCGGCGGACGACCTGATCGCCAGGTTCGGAACCGATACCGTAAGGCTCTCGACGCTTTTCCTGGGTCCACCGGAGAAGGACGTCGAATGGATCAACAAGGGAGTGGAAGGCTCCGCGCGATTTATCGCAAGGCTCTGGCGCATTGTCGATACGATATCCCACTATGACGTGGCGTCTGCTCCCATCGATCCTGCGAGCCTTCCCGAAGACGACCTTTCGCTCTTGAGGAAATCCCACTGGGCCATAAAGAAAGTCAAAGAGGACGTAGGCCTGAGATTCCACTTCAACACCGCCATAAGCGCCGTGATGGAGCTTGTGAACGATATGTACGCCCGCATGCCTGAGGGCGTCGATACCGCGCCCAGCGAGAGCACCCAGCGTGTCTTGAGGTTCGCCGCGGAGGCGGCCCTGCATAGCCTCGCCCCTATGGTGCCGCACATCTGCGAGGAGCTTTGGGAGAGCCTCGGCCATGGCGAAAGCATCTTCGAGCTACCCTTCCCGGAGCATGATGAGAGCGTTCTCAAGACCGATACCGTCACCCTGGTCATCCAGGTCAACGGTAAGATGCGGGCCAACATCGAGGTGCCTGCGGGATTGAGTCAGCCGGACGTGGAGACTATCGTTAGAAGCCACCCCTCTGTCAGCAAATGGCTCATCGACAAAGCCGTGAGAAAAGTCTTCTACGTTAAGGATAAGCTCGTCAACCTCGTGGTGTCCTGAGTGCCCGCGATGGCTCAAGGCCGGGACATTGATGTTCTCCACTTGATAGGCACGCTCTCTACAGGGGGCGCCGAACGCAACCTCTGCTACCTCGCTCCCTGGATGGCCAAGAGCAAACTCCGCTATGGCATATGTTGCCTTATCAAGAGAGGTGAGCTGGCCGGGGAGATCGAGCGCTTAGGAATACCAGTCTTCGAGCTGGGCTACCGCAAGCGATATGCACTCCCAACGATCTTGAGACTCCGTCGCCTGCTCAAGGGCAGCAGGGTCAAGGTCCTTCACACTCATCTCTTTGAGCCGGGCGTCGTAGGGCGCGTGTCGGCCTGGCTTGCCGGAGTGCCTGTAATCATCACACACGAGCACGGCAAGACCCTGTGGAAGAGGTGGTACCACCGGCTCTTCGAGCGGCTCGCCATCCTCGGCACCGATCTCAGGGTCGCTGCTTCCGCAGACATAAGAGACCTAAGGCTTAAGCACGAGCATACGCCACCGGCCAAGATCGTGGTCGTTGCCAATGCCGTGGAACCAGCCGTCTTCGATGTGAGTGCCGCCCTACGGGACAAGAAACGGGCAGAGCTCGATCTCGCGGACTCATTTGTCATTGGGGCCGTCGGGCGCTTGGTTGCCGAGAAGTGGTTCGACTTCCTGCTTCGGGTCGCGCACGCCGTCTGCCGAAGCCGCCCGGACGCGAGATTCGTCCTGGTAGGGGAGGGGTCACTGCGTGAGAGCCTTATTGGCCAGCGAGACTCGCTGGGGCTTACCGATAAGTTCATTTTCCTCGGGCAGAGAGCCGATATCCCGGAGCTCCTCGCGGCAATGGATCTTTACGTGATTACATCTGCGCAGGAGGGGTTGCCGATATCGCTGCTTGAGGCGATGGTGGCCGCCAAGCCCATTGTCTCCACTGAGGTGGGCGGGATTCCCGAGGCTCTTGGCCACGGCGAGAGCGGCCTGCTGGTCGCCATAGGGGATGAAGATGCCTTTGTCGAGGCGATACTTGCACTTGCGAATGATCCCGACAGGATGAAGACCCTGGGCCGGAGCGCTCGAGCGCAGGCGATCAAGCACTACTCGGCCCGTGAAGTTCTTGAAACCTTGGAGCGTACTTACTCGTCTATTCTAGCGAGAAAGCATGCGACGCTATCCGGCTCTTGACCCGGAGCGCGGAAGGCACGAGAATGGGTATAAGGAGATACAACGCAGACGGGTGGGCACGCACCTCACTGCGATATGATACCCCTGTAGGAACGCCGTAAACCCCGTCGGACGGGGTGCTCAATGTGTGGGTCCGGACGATCGGCCAGAATGACGACCGCGTCGTCACCAAGGACACCGGAGCCCATATCTTTCAAATCGCGGGACGGACTCACCATACACGGCTACCTGACCTGCCCACCGGGAAAGCCCAAAAAGAACCTTCCCCTGGTGCTCAACGTGCATGGCGGACCCTGGGCCCGCGACACTTGGGGCTATGATCCTGAAGCCCAGTGGCTTGCAAACCGGGGCTATGCATGCCTCCAGGTCAACTTCCGCGGCTCTACGGGCTATGGCAAGGCCTTCCTCAATGCCGGCGACAAGGAGTGGGGCGGCAAGATGCACAACGATCTCCTTGATGCAGTCGACTGGGCCATAAAGCAGGGGATAGCCGACCCCAGGAAGATCACGATTGCCGACTGAGACCGAATTCCTGAAAGCTCGGTCGCCGATCTTTAAGGTCGACGCAATCAAGATCCCGATGCTGATCGCCCAGGGAGCCAACGATCCGCGCGTAAACAAGGCCGAGAGCGAGCAGATCGTCGCGGCCATGCGCGCCAAGAGCCTGGACGTCGAGTACCTGCTCTTCGAAGATGAGGGCCACCGTCTCGCCAAGCCCGAGAATCGCCTCGAGTTCTACGGTGGCGCCGAGAAGTTCCTGGCCAAACACGTGGGGGGGAGGTGCGAGGAATAGGGCAGCCAGTGGATTGCGGTAGTTGCGCAGGGCATTGTCATTTGCTGGGGATTCTCTGTTCTGATGGCTAGGGGAGAGCTGGTTACAGGTGCAAGTTGACATAATGTAAATTATGCGACGTTATCTCGGCTCCTGCATTCACCGCACACTTCTTTACTAACCCAATCGTTTCCAAGCCTTTCTGTCGTTATACTTCACGGGCGGGCTGACCGACCTACAGCGTGCTCCATATCTCCGACTCGAAGTCCTTGGTGGGCATTGTGAGCATTATGATCTCGTGGAACGGGCGCCGTTCGACCACATCGCCATCACGGACGACCGCTACCCTGAACGAAAACGGCTTGCCGGGCTCGACGCCGATCAAGGCAAATGGCACCGCAGCCTCGACTGATTCAAGCGCGACGGCCCGGACGGCCCCCGCCAGCTCGGGCGGGGCCACCTCGAGATCGATAGCCCCGGGGGCACACGGGCTGCAGGCTCTTAAAGTAACGCTTCTTGTGACGGGTGTATCGAACTCGATGCGGAATGCCATCTGGGTGAATTCGGGGCTCTGGGGCGAAACACTGGTGTCGATTCTCAGGTACAGATCCGCATGGTCGAAGCCGAAGAAGATGTCTAGTATCACTGGGGCGACCGGCGTATGCCTGGAGACATCCTTGTAGCTCTCATACAGTCCCGCCAGATGCCATTCGTAGAAGGTTGTGACTCTTCCGTCCAGCACCGGTTTCATTATCGCAGCCGGCTCAAAGGTGAAGGCAGGTCCCTTCTCCCGAGCCATTATAGGATGCAGGACCTTCGCCGGAGCTCTGACACCCGCGACCTCGCAGATCTTCCGGATATGGGACCTGAAGAGGGCGTCGTAATCGGGATTGTGCTTGCTTACGTGCTCGCCTCCATACCACCAGAACCAGTCGCTTCCTTCAGCGGCATAGATGCTGCGCCAGGCAATGTGCCGATCGCTCTCACTCAGGCCGCTCTCCCGGGCGACCAGCTGCGATCTTGCCTCCGACAGCATGTCCCAGCCGGCATTGTCTTCGCTGCTGCCGATCCATATGGCGAAGTTGCTGTTGATCCAGGAGCCGGGGTAAATGCTTCTCATTGAGGGAATTGCGGCATTCGGCTCCAGCAATTCGGAAAGCAGTACCGTCTCGATGCCCTGGGCGGCGGAAAGCGCAGTGTAGAGCCCCTCAAGAAACGTGTCCCCATCCTTATCGTAGAACTCCCAGCAGTTCTCCCCATCAAGCGCAATCACCACGGCACCCGATCGAGCCTCCGCCCCCAGGTCGCGTCTTATCTCCTCGAGACGCTCCATGAAGTCAGCCACAGCTTCCTCGGCCGACCAGGTCATATAATGGAAGCTAATGAGATCGGAAAGTACCTTGTCCCGGAAAAACACGGTGACCTCTCCCCCATTGCCTACGAAGCGATGAGGTCTGTAGAGGAGATCCGGGCGCGTTACCTTGCCGCTTACGCGGTCGCGCACCGCTGTCTGGTACGAGGCCTCGAGAATACCCTCATCGGTCGCAACCCACTTGACTCCGCACTTTGCCGCGATCCGCAAGGCCTCGTCGCTGACGCTGCCTTCCGAGGGCCACATACCGACGGGAACGCGGCCGAATGCCTCCTTGTGGAGATCCTGCCCCAGGGTGATCTGCCGCTGGGCATCCTCGGGAAAGCAGACCCTATTGTGGGGAAGTGCAACATTGGGCATCGCAACCCGTGCGATCTCCGAATCGCAGAGCAGTGGAAGAATGGGATGGAAGTATGGCGAGAAGGCGAGCTCGATCCTACCTCTGTCCGCCAGGTCCTTGTACTTGGGTAGCACGCCTCGCATTATCTCAAGCTGCTTCTCAAGCAAGGCGCTCTTCATCGCCTCGGTAAACTGCCGACCTTTCGAGAAGAGATCACTTATCAAGGGGTCATCGTGAAAGATAGGATCGACCCAGACCAGGTTGGACCATACCTGCAGATCAAGAAAATCCTGCCGGCTGCACTTCTTCACCGCAGCCCGGGCTTTGTATTCGGTATCAAGGTTGGGACACTTGTCCAGAAGCGAGCGGTAACGCGGATAGGGATCTATCATCTTTGCCTTGTTTCCGAGGAAGGCATCCTTGACAAACGCAAGCTTCTCCTCGTCGGTAAGGTCCTCGGCTCGCTTGGCCGCCAGATGGAGCTGAAGCTCTTTGACTCGGCCCGATGCATACTCCTGGATCTGCTCGACCAAGATGGGGACAAGATTGAAGTTGGCCTTGAGGCGCGGGAAAGCCTCGAGTCTTGCAACCATGTCGTAGTAGTCTTTTACGGCATGGAACCTGACCCAGGGCAACCTGTAGACACCGGTCCTGGGGTCCTTGTAGGATGGCTGATGCATGTGCCAGAGAAACGCAACCTTGAGGGTTGGAAGGCTCATCAGGTATTTTCTAGCTTGGCCTGGATCTCCAACAGGGGCATCTTAGCAAGGTTGGCCTGTCTGGACTTGGGATAGCGGTCGATAAGTTCCTTATAAATGGTCTCGGCCTGCTTGAGGTCTCCTGCCAGGTCGTAGCAGCGAGCGGCCCCGAAGAGTGCATCCGGTGCAAGCGGCTCCTCGGCGTGCTCGCGCTGGACCTTGAGGTAGCCTACGGCCGCGTCAGTGAACTTGCCGAGTTCCTCCAGGCACTGCGCAACTCCGAGTTCGGCCGAAACCGTGAAAACCGGGCGGCGTTTCTTCTGGCTGAGATACTTCTCGAAGAAAACCATCGCGCTGTCGAATCTGCCCGTGCTGAAATTGGCGTCGGCAGAGAGGAAGAGCGCATCAGAGTAACCACGGGTTCCCCGGAACCTATCCATTATGCCTGCGTAACCCTGCAGGGCGCTGGAAAAGTTGCCCTGTTTGAGGTCGAGAGTCGCCCGTGCGAGCATGGTCTGGGCCTCGAGCTCGGCGGCTCTGCGCTGCCGCATCGCAAGCGTGAAGATCATGGCAACAATCGCGATGACCACCATTACTCCGGTGATTCTCCTGGAGTTCTGCTGGACGTAGTTTGCCACGGCTAGGAAAAAATTCGCAACCTTGTCTTCCTTCATCTCTTTTTTTGTGAGTCTCTTCTGTTGCTTTGCCACTGCTCTTACCTCCCAGGCTGGCCTTAAGGTATCAGATGGCCCCGGCGATGGCAAGAGTTTTTTGCTTGCCCTCTCCCAGTTTGATGTAACTGTGCTATGCATTGGTAGTTAGAAGGCACTTCCCAAGACTTAAGAGATGGAGAAAGAGCTTGACATAGTTTGTGTCTTACAGCCATAATACTGTTAGAGAGGAGGTGGCCGCCA
>JAZDEY010000054.1:0-4009 GCA_043808325.1 Candidatus Eiseniibacteriota bacterium | reverse complement strand
GGCGGCCACCTCCTCTCTAACAGTATTATGGCTGTAAGACACAAACTATGTCAAGCTCTTTCTCCATCTCTTAAGTCTTGGGAAGTGCCTTCTAACTACCAATGCATAGCACAGTTACATCAAACTGGGAGAGGGCAAGCCTTACGGGGCGGCAAATGGCACGCCTTGGGGCGTATTGATATCCGGCGGGACCCCAGCGGAGCAGCCGGTTTCTCAGCACTAAGTAAGCATTCTGCTCGTCGTCCGCAACAAAGGCTCCGTCCGGCAGGCCTCCAATCAAAGCCCAGGCCTTCCGTTGTTTGATGCCCGTCCCTGTTCTTTCCAGATGCAGGAAGGCGTCTAGGGCGGTTGCCCCAGGCCGAGCCACGCCAGCACGACCGGGGTTGGCCTTCGCCCAGATCTCTCGAAAGAGGTTGAAGCGCTCCCGTTGGCATTCGGCGCATGGCCGATGTCCGGCTGCCAGCGCGGTCGCCTCATCGAGAAAGAACAATTCGGTGTACCGGCCGGGCCTCATGATCGGGCGCTTTCGACCTTTGAATTCAAGAAGGCATATGATCCACCGGCGACCCTGAAACCGGCGTCGAATTCGCTGGTGGTCGTCATGCAGGCATCCCCGGTTCCCCGTAAGGGTTCCGCGCGCCGGGGTTGCGATCAGGGTGCCGAAAGGTGTTACACGATTCTGCTTTGGCATCTCCCATCCGGTCGCTTCGACAGACTCTGACGAGGCGCGCCTTCAGCCAGGAGCGAAGCTCCTCACTGGTTGCCATTCTCGGCCAATCACATGCAATGGTGGCGGCACGGAGTGTCCGGCGAGTGTGTCATTCACCAATGTGTTTTCAAGGCATCCAGGCGCCCAATCTCGAGTTCCAGCTCAGAACGAAACCTCTTTTCGCTCGGACGTTTTCCAACAAATCCAACCTCCACGTTCAACTGTCCTCCAGATACCTGTGCGTTTGCCCAGCCGATGACCTTGTCACCCCAAAGCAGAGGCATGGCGTAGTATCCGCGAATGCGTTTCGACGGAGGCGTGTAGGCCTCGAAGCGGTAAGGCCATCCCCACAGGTGCTCGAACCGGCGTCGATCCCAGACTACGGGATCGAACGGAGCAAGGAATCGCACGCGAGGTGGATCTTCCCGCAAAGGCATCGAGCACGGAGGCCAGACGTATGTCATCCCTTCAATCGTCTGCTGCTGGAGTTTTCCTTCGCGGATCAAGTCCGCCACCACCGCCCGCGGATCACCCAACCGGCGATAGCGCGTAATGTTCGTCTGAAGGGTCCTCTGAGGTACAGGGGCGAGAATGCTTGCAATCACCATCGTGAGTCTTCGCAGACGCTCAAGTGGCGGTACCGATTCAACGGACGACGACGCAACTTCGTAAACCCGGATTCCTTGTTCCCGGCGAGCGATGCGGAGAAGGCCGCGATAGTGCAGCGCCTCCAAGGCACGAGTTGTCGCTTTGGAGTGGCCGCCCCAGGCGTTGACCACGCGCTCCCTCCCAAAGTGAGTTTCCATCTCTCTGGGATGAATCACGCCAAGTCTGCAGACGGTTTCGTAGACCTTCTCCTCCATCTTCGATAAGCCCGTCATCTTCCGGGGATGCAACAGGCGCCAGGTTGTTCGAGGAAGAAAGCCGTAGGCATACAACACATCTTCCTCGATATCCAGTGAGGCATACCGTCGCTCCAGGTCGCCGGCCCGGTAGGCTTTCACTCGGTGGCGCAGGATCAAATCTTGAGCTCTTGCAGGCGAGCGGATCGGATCGGCCTGAACGAATCCAAGCCGCTTTATCGCGGCCTTCAGCGTGGTTGGCGGAAACAACGTTTGAGCGATCGCGTGGGCGCGCAGAAGATGGATGCCGGTTCTCTTCATTTTAGGTTCGCACCGTAATTGGCCAACGGCTGGCCTTTGAGCGGCTACCCGAAGGGCCAGCCGTCTCGAAACGCTTGTTATCCGGCCCGGGCAGGTACTGGCCCCGTGCGGCCAGGTAGTGCGCCCACAAGAGCCGGGCTGCGACCGAGCGCCACGGAGTCCAGGCGCTGGCCAAGACCTGCTGCTCGTCTTTCGTTGGAAGATCATCCAGGCGTTTGACTTCACGGAGCGCTACCGCCAACGCCAAGTCTCCCTGAGGCCAAACATCGGGACGCCGTAGCGCCATGAGGTAGTAGATGTCTACGCTCCAAGGCCCGAGCCCGGGGACGCCCAACAAGACCTGCCGACCCACATCATCGGGGCCGCGGGCCACTGCGGTGAGGTCGAGGCTTCCGCTGAGAATGCGTGCAGCCAGACCATAGCAGTAGTTGGCTTTCTGTCTGGTCAGCCCGAAATCCCTCAACCCGCTCACCTGCATCGCATGGATCCCTTCCGGGGTCATACCGCCAAGACGGCAGGTGAGTCGTCGATAGATCGTGCGCGCCGCGGCCAGCGACACTTGTTGCTCAAGGATAATCCGAACGAGAGCGGAGAAACCCGGGCGTCGCCCCCACATCGGAGGCTCGCCCAACCGGTCGAGGACAGCGCCAAGGTCGGGATCCACGTCCGCCAACTGCCGTGCCCCCCTGCTGAGAGAAGCCTGCGTCAGCCGCGGAGACGTATTGGTAGACGATTGCGTTTCCGCTGACGACATTGATCTCACGATAATGGTCCAGATGACATTATGACTACCGCCATAGGAGAAAGAAACCGGCGGCCCGGGAACATGGCCCCATACACCGGCTCATCATCACCGACGCATCATTACCGAATTGCCGCGATGAGGGCAAGCGGCAGACACATGATGGATGCTCCCAGGAGCACGGACACCACCGCAACACGCCGCGTGAGAACACCCTCCCGTGCCGCCCGCAAATACACCCACGCCCCGATTGGCAAGTACAGCACCACCGACGAGACAACACCGGGCGACAGCTGACGCAGAACCAAGGTCGGCCCAACATGGAAGACCAGCCCATTGATCAAGACAAGCGCTGGAAGCGCAAGGCTGACCGACGGCCGCTTCCACCCCAGTCGTGCAGCACCGATCGCCAGGAGAAGGAACCCCGTGTTGACCGCATAGAAGAGGTCCCACTGGACAGGAACACCGGAAAGCCCCCGGGCCCAGCTACGCCAGTCCAGCAGGTACTCCTCAACCACGTGCAAGGCCGCTGCTATCACCAAGACCCACAGGCCTTTCTCACCCTTCGTCACTCCTGCTCCTTGTGGCATGAGGGCCATTGAACCCTTGATGCCTTTGATAGCGAGAGCCCGATTGGGGCTGTTTCCCGACTCGCAAGTATTTGAGTTAACCGACCGCGGATGCCCGACAAATGCCCTTTCCTAAAGATCCGGCCGGTGTGGCTGAGCGGCGGGGCGAGGCGGCGCAACGCGGCGCTTGCCACTGCAAGCGACGTGACGCCGCAGCCTCCGTCCGATCGAGCCGCCGGTTAGGCGCAGCCGTCATTTCTGGCCCTTGGTTGTGCGACGCAGCCAGTACGCCCGGCATCTCTGCATCCACAGGGCCACCATCCTGGTGACGTGACTTTTGGAGAGGGGCCTGAGGCGAAGAGCCTGCCCGAGCGCCGGCAGGACATTGAAGAGCGTGTCTATTCTGGTGACCTTCACGCCCTCTATCTCAAGAACATCGACACCTTGCATTGTTATCACCTGCTGGGTAGGAGCGACTCCGAGAAAGTCGAAATAGCCGGTGTGGGTAGCGCGAATCTCCCACGGGATGACGCAGCGCGTGCCCGACTGCGCAATACATATCGGCTCTCTAACCCGGTATGAGAAGTCCGGAAAGGCTCGCAGGATGCTCTCGCTGAACTTTCGCACCGCACTCCGACCTATCGCTGGACCAAGAAGCATTGCCGGGTCGTCCCAAATCACGGATTCATCGAGATGACTGATGAACCGGTCTATATCTCGATCGTTCCAGGCACCAACAAGGTCATCAACCAGGGATCGAATCGCAGTCTCGTTCATGGTTCTTCTCCGCGTCTGAGGGTGGGGCGAGGCGCCACGCCGCCTCGCT
>JAZDEY010000053.1:0-3639 GCA_043808325.1 Candidatus Eiseniibacteriota bacterium | reverse complement strand
CCTCGGCCAAGGTGCTGCGGGCCACTCGGCCCCGGATGCCCGCATGATAGAGCTTGGGTCGCATGGCCCGCAGGCAAGTCTCGATGTCTCGAAGGCTCTCCCGATAGGTGAGCTGGGCAAAGGCCATGCAGAGAAATTGATCGAGACAGGAGAAGCTTCGCACTCGGTAATTGCCCCGATGCCTCCTGACGCATTCGTGGAATTCGTGCTTTGGCAAGAAGTCCATCAACTGGGAGAAGACGATCCGTCCCGTATACATCGGCCACCCCTTTCCCGGCTGGAATGAGGAAAGGATGGCCTAAAAGACGGGTTGAATTGAAGTCGACAATGATCATTGTAGCCTGCAATTTATTGCTCCTGCTGTATTCGGAAGGAATGGAAGAAAGTTAAACCGGACAGTTGTGACGGAAACCATATAATCCATAAGTTGGGCGCTACGAAGAGTGAGCGAGGAGGAATGGACACGGTGATAATGAGATGAAGGCACGAAAGTCAAAGACCAGCACCTCGCGTGTGAAGAACTCTGCCCTCGGGTCAGAGGGCGCCGCAACGCGAGAGCGGAAAACCGCACGAGGCCAAGACGCGAGTATGGCCGTCGGGACCGCCGAAGACGCTCTCGCCCACCCCTGTGTTGCAGAGGCCGTGCGGCGCAAGATCATCAAGATCGACAACGATCGCATAACCTACTTGCTGAAGCAGGAACGGACCTACGACTGGACTGACCCAGAGGAGTGGGTCCGGGCCGTCACGGTTGCCTGGCTCATCATCGACCGGGACTATCCGGCCAACAGAATCCGTCTGGAGGTTCTCGTTCCTCGGCGCACGCCAAGCGACTACGCGGATGTCCTCGTTTGCCGAGATGACGCTTGCCGACAGCCTTACCTCGTCGCGGAAAACAAGGCGGCCTACCAGAATGATAGGGCTCGCGCCCAAGGGATTGAGCAGCTGTTCGGCAACGCGAACTCGCTCTCCGTACCCTTGGCCCTCTATGATGAATCAACTGAGTCGATCTTGTACGACCGCGATAATTTCCCGCCCACCGAGCGGGAGCAGAATCGGCTCGGCACGCGCACGGCCGTCCCGAAGCAGTACGGCGACATCCCGCAGTTCGCCCTTATTGCAGGTTCGGACAACGACATCACTCCTGCCCCAACTAACATCCTTGAGGCCAAGACCCGACGCGCACATTCCGCTATCTGGTCGGGAGGAAAACGCGACCCTCTAAAGTCGTTCGACGAATGGAGCAAGCTGCTGTTCGCTAAGGTGATCGACGAGCGGACCACGCCTGATGGAGAGCCTCGGCGATTCCAGGTAGGCACGAAGGAGAGCGTCGCTGCGGTTGCCAACCGCATCCACGCGCTCTTTGCGGAAGCGTGCCGCACTGATCCGTCCGTCTTCTCGCCTGACAGTCGCATCGACCTTCCCGACACGAAGATCGTGGAGGTCGTAAGGGTGCTACAAGAAATGAGCTTCACCCGCACTGACGTGGACAGCATCGGGAAGGCGTTTGAGCAATTCTTCGGGTCCGTTTTCCGAGGAGGGCTGGGGCAGTATTTCACCATGCGCCAGCTCGCCCGCTTCACAGTGGGCATGTTGGAGGTCAAGCACACCGACTACGTGCTCGATCCAACTGCCGGCAGCGGCGGCTTCCTACTCGAGGTTCTGTTGCAGTGCTGGCACAACCTTGACCGCTCGTTCAGGGGCCAGCCGCAGGCTCAGGTGGAGCGCCTGAAGATCGACTTCGCCCTGAGCCATGTTTACGGGGTTGAATTGCACGACGTGGTGGCGCGTATCTGCAAGATCAGTCTTCTCCTCCACCACGACGGGCACACGAATATTGAAGCCAACCGCTCCTGCCTGGAATCAACCTTCAAGAACTCACGGTTGAACCCGCCGAAGGAGCAGTTCTCGCTACTGGTTGGTAACCCGCCCTTCGGAACCGACATCGAGGAAGGCGATGAAGACCAGCTCGGCTCGAACTCGCTCGCCAACTTCCAGGTGGCCCAGGGCCGCAGGAAGATCGACTCGGAGCAGGTCATTCTCGAGCGTTGCGTCGACCTCTTGGAGAACGATGGCCGCCTGGGACTGGTATTACCGGATGGGCTGCTTAACAACCAGGGCGAGGGCTCCAATTGCCCGCAAGTGCGGCGGCTTCTGGCGAAATCGGGCCGCATCGAAGCGATCGTCTCGCTACCCGACCACGCCTTCCGAAAGTCGGGTGCGCAGAACAAGACTTCCATTCTGTTCTTTCGCAAGTTCAAGCGACAGGAGAAACGAGCGTTTGACCGCGCGTACAGCGCGGAGGTCACCGACGGTGCAGACGAGGCGCTGGCGGTTTCCAACGCGATGTTGAAGGCCGGGCTCAACTACAAGGTGTTATTGGCAGAGGCGAACCATGTTGGATACACACCCGCTGGCGCCCCATGGCACAAGAACGACCTGTGTGTCAGCAGCGACGAGGACCCGCTCCCCCTAGATCAGACGGGCAGCATTCTGGGCGAGTGGCGGAAGTTCAAGGGCGACCCAGACCACTATGCCGGCTGCTTCTCGCCGGACTGCATGGCGGTGTACTTCGACCGGCTCTGGACAGCGCACTCCAGCAACCGACTGGACCCGAAGTACCACCTCTTTGAGCGAGAGGCAGCACGACCGACGCCAGATGGGTGGCTTACACTGCCCGTTTCCGAGGTCATGGAGCGGCGGCTTAATGAGATCGATCCTGAAAAGGAAGCCGACACTGAGTTCAAGGTTCTGACGATCGCCCAGACGGGCGAGATCAGGGAGCGAGTTGCGGGAAAAGGCAAGAGTCCCCCGCGCTGGATCGGGACATACTTCGCTGAGAGCCCGGGCAGTTGGTATGCGGCAAAAGCAGGGGACGTGGTTTACTCGTCAATCGATCTCTGGAAGGGCTGCATCGCCTTCGTCTCTTCCGACTTTGACGGGGCTCTCGTGACAAAGGAGTTCCCGATCTACGAGATCACGGAGCCACGCCTGCTGCCCGAATTCCTCCAGTGTCTCCTGAGAACCCGTTACTACCAGCGCGCATTTCGGGCCATCACGACAGGACACAGCAACCGCCGACGGACGCAGACGGCCGACTTTGAAGCGTTGAAGATATCGTTTCCAGAAGACAAGCAGGAGCAGCTCCGATTGATCGAGCGCATTCAGTCGTCCAGGACACAACTCCGTGAGGCTACCGACCACGTGAAAAGGGAGATGAACAGTCTCTCGGACCTGATCGACGGTCGAGGGCAAGAGGAGTTGGCAGAGGTCGTTGCGGATGAAAGAGACGATGACCTGGACGACACTTGAGAAGCTGCCGACCGCACCGGGGGGATCGAGAAAAAAGTGGGGGACGTTCGAGAAAAAAGTGGGGGACGTTCGAGCAGAAATTGCTTGGACGCACCACCTCGACCGAAAAGGGGTGGGTCTATTTTTCTCCCTCCTGTTCTCTCCTCGGCCTCCCTCGGAGCCTCAGCTTTGCCGTCATGGAAGAGACCAAGGAAAGACGAGCCTTCCTATTCTTCCTCAGTAAGGCGGTTCAGCGGGCCCATTATAGCCACACATTCCCAGGCGGGGCGAGTTTACGAGTGGCACAGGCTCGCCATAGTCTTCGTGGGGATGGGTTTGCGCGTGTTC
>JAZDEY010000052.1:0-27884 GCA_043808325.1 Candidatus Eiseniibacteriota bacterium | reverse complement strand
ATAGGGCACTCTCAACAAGGAGGTGACAACATGAATACTTGACTCAAAATGGACACTGTCCTATAACTCAGACAGCCAGCGTCGCTATGCTCCGACTACTGGTCAATAAAGTCCGAAATGCCCGGTCATTTATTCCGAAATAAGCACCTGCCGGCGGGGCCTGTCAACCCCGAGAATCTCCTACTTTATCCAAAGTGGGAAGTCCGGAGCGTCAGCCGCCAGGTCAAGCCCCCAGCCAGGAGGGATTATCTGCAGTGCAGCGGAAGCCCGAACCTATTAGAGGGTTCTGAGTTGGGCATCTATCTGATACTATCTCGCCAGTATTATCTTCCGGGTCTGGGTGGTTCCCCCAGCCTCGATGCGGCAGAAGTAGAAACCCGAGGCCATCGGTTCTCCGCGTGCATCCCTGCCATCCCAACTAACCGTATGCTCACCGCCCTTGACCTCGGGTCTACCCAGTTCTGTTACCATGCGACCCGATGTGTCATAGATTCTCACAAGGAGGGCGCTCGGCCCGTCCAACCCGAATCGGATGTTCGCGACGTATTTGAATGGGCTCGGTGAAATCTCAAGGAATGTGATCCTTCCACGCCCCTTCACGTCCTCACGAAGTACGCCGGCAGCGCCCCCATTGGGAAAGTGGTCAACTCCGTCCCCCGGGCCAGCAATGACGTAGGTGTAGGGGTAGCCCTCATTCGTGCTGAAGTCGTCCCAGTAATTGCCGCTGTCAGCATGATCCCAAGAGTTGCCAGAACAATTACTAGTTTCATAAGCATTCGTCCCGGCGGTTTTGACAAATACATTGCGATAGAACGTATTGTACCGCGCAAAATAAAGCCGTACACCATAAGAAGTATTATTCGACAAATGATTCTCAGTCAAAGTACTATTAGAAGATCCAATCAAGAAGATCCCGCCGCGTCCATTGTCGTTACAGACATTACCTATCAAAGCAATACTATCGGAAGGGTACGCCGTTGTCCCTATGTAAATGCCATCACCACCATTGTTATTGGCAGTATTAGAAGTTAGTTTGTTATTATTGGAGGAATACTGCACTGCGATTCCAGAACTATTGTTATTGACAGTATTAGAAGTCAATTCGTTATAAGAGCTGTTCGACAGGTAAATACCAGAGGTACTATTATACTCCGCGGTATTGTTCACCAAATAATTCCCTTGAGATGAAGATAGGCCAGTAAAATTCAAATGGATTCCATATGCGAACCCTCGAATACGGCAATTCTGGACAGTAACACCACACTTGTTATTGTTCAGATACGCCTGGTTCAAAGCATACTCAGTATTGTCAATTGTAATTCCGCTCCATTGAGAGGCATCTCCAGTGATTTGATGATTAGCACCATCCAAGGTAAGATTTCTTCCTCCAATGAACAGAGCAGTCTCAGGACAATTTAACAGATCCTGAGACAAAGCAGTGTTCTCTTTGATAATCTTCCCGCATTGAACCGGAGCATTGGCATCCATTATTGGATAGTAAACATATGACTCAATACCGCATTCGCCATATCCGATCTTGAAATAACCACCGTCAACACACTGGGGGACTCCTGCAGGCCAACTAGTACCATTACTATTTTTCGCAATCCAATAGCCGCCAGCATCATCATAACCAAGAATCACCACTTCATGGTTTAATGACGTGCCTGGGCCTCTATAAACGCAAGAAGACAGATCCCAATAGCCGTCGGATATATCAATTTGAGCTATCACCGGGCCAGTACTAGAAATGTACTCTTTCATTTCATTTGCTCCGCCGGCAATTATATTTACTCCATTGCTCGCTTGAGGATCTACAAGCATTTGGCAAGGACCATTTGCAGCAGTATAAGGAAAATTGACTTCAAAATCTAAGCCTGGGTCTCCGGCATGGTATAATGCCCCTTGAGGGCGGCCCCCATTGCAGTCCCCTGCACGACAACAATCAGACACCAATTGCTGCTCTGACAAATCATAATCTAAGGTTGGATTATTATTGAGGATGTTAAACCCTGCCTCAACTGCTCCAACGGCGGCAAACGCCCAGCAAGAACCACAGAGGCCTTGATTCTTCACCGGGGTCATCCAATTCTGTCCGTTGTAGTTTCTCCAGTCAAATGAGGGCGGCGCCTGACTACCGAGTTTGGGTGGATAACGGAGGGGGCTGGGCAACACATCTGGACTGATTTTCGCTCTCGCGCGGATGCACTTTTCAGGCAACTTCATGAGGTCAGTAACTGATCCGATTTCCTTCCCATCCTTGGAAACACACACCGCGTAGCTCGGAGAGAACGGATTCTTGCCATCCTTCCTTGTCACCGTCCCATAGCCACATTTTGCGCAATAGGACCACTGCTGTCCGCATGTGCCCTCAAAGAACTCCCACTCATCGCATTCACTTCCATCAGGAAACACGCACACGCCTCTTTGCCCGTTCGGCTCGCTGACTATCTTGTACTTATAGCCTAGTTCAGTGCAGTACACAGCAGCGGGATTCGCCGTCCCCACTGCACCTACGTGGGACGGAGCTCCTGTGTCACCAGCGGAAGACACAGCAAGTATCCCCGTCACCAGCATTAGGCCTAGGCCGCATCCCAGCGCCAGATACGTCTTCAGAGTTCGCGCTCCAGTCAAGTCCGCACCTCCCACGATTAGTTCCGTAGCGATTATACCATACAGAGGTCCTGTAACCCATGGGAAAAGTCGTTGGCGTTGGCCTTACCCGCCGGCGGGGCCTGTCAACCCCGAGAATCTCCTACTTTATCCAAAGTGGGAAATTCCGGTTACCCAAGAGGCTCCACACATTGTCAGGGGTCGGTCAAAACCAGCCACCCGGGGTCGAATTAAAACCGGCCATCTTTGAGGGACATCGGCTATACCTACTTCCTGAAGGAGGGAGTGGGTATGGCGAATGGACTGAAGATGGCTGTGATACATGCGATAGAAGAGCTTCTCAAGCGAGGCTGGTCCCACCGGCGTATCGCTCGGGAGTTGGGTGTTCACCGGGAGACGGTGGCACGGTACGAGCGGCTGAGGGGCTCAAAACCAGCCATTTCGACCCCCGGGTCCGGGCCGCCGGTGCCATATGGGCGCAAGAGCCACTGCGACCCCTTCGTGGATCTCATCCGGTTCAAGCTTGATCAGGGGCTCGGCGCGCAACGCATCTTCCAGGACCTAAGGGCCGAGACCGGCTTCACCGGGTCCTATTCCTCGGTCAAGCGCTTTGCCCGTCGCCTCGGGGCTACGACACCACTTCCCTTCCGCCGTATCGAGGTTGCCCCTGGCCAGGAAGCCCAGGTGGACTTCGGCAGCGGTCCTTGGATTATAGAGGCCGGCCACAAGCGGCGGACGCACATTCTGCGGATCACCTTGAGCCACTCTCGCAAGGGCTATAGCGAAGCGATCCACCGTCAGACCGCTGATGCTTTCATTCGATGCTTGGAGAATGCCTGGCGGCACTTCGGCGGCGTGCCGGCAGTCCTGGTGCCGGACAATCTCAAGGCCGCGGTGACTAAGGCCGATTGGTTCGACCCGGACCTCAACCCCAAGATAGTCTCCTTCGCCAGGCACTATGGCATCGCTATCCTGCCGACGCGGCCTGCCTCACCTCGAGAGAAGGGCAAGATCGAGAGCGGCATCAAGTATGTGAAGAATAACGCCGTCAAGGCTCGGATCTTCGGCAGTCTCGCCGATCTCAATGGCTTCCTCCTTCACTGGGAGCGGACGGTCGCTGACACCCGTATCCACGGCACCACCAAGAGGCAGGTACGCGCAGTCTTCGAAGCAGTCGAACGCGCCACCCTGAAGGCATTACCGCCCGAGCCCTTCCCTCTCTTCCATGAAGGGCGCCGAGTGGTCCACCGCGACGGGCACGTCGAGGTGGCCAAGGCCTACTACTCCGTCCCGCCGGAATATCTGGGACGCCAGGTATGGGTGCGATACGACTCGCGGCTCGTGCGTATCTACAACGATCGCCTGGAGCAGATCGCCATCCACGGCCGCACCTCTCTGGGGCGCTTCCGCACCGATTGGCGGCACATCCCGGATGAGAAGATATCAGCTGTCGAGCGAGGTGCCGAGTATCTCCTTGCAAAGGCCGATCGGATTGGCTCGCAGGCTGGCCAGTGGGCTCGGGCCATGATGGAGGAGCGAGGCATCGAGGGCATCAGGGTACTCCAGGGCTTCGTCGGGCTGGCTCGCAAGCACTCCGCTGCTACCATCAATCGCGCCAGCCGAACGGCCCTCGATGCGAGGCTCTTCCGGCTGCGCTCTCTGCGTGAGCTCTGTGGCCGCCTCGCCGACCGGGAGGATCTCCGATTCGCGGAGAGCCATCCCATCATACGACCGCTGTCTGATTACCAAGATGTGGTCCGTCTCAAGTCACCGGAAAGGAGATGAGTCCTATGAATACTCAACTCGCCCAGAGTCTGCGCCGCCTGCGCCTCTCAGGTCTCTTGTCCAGTCTCGAGATCAGGCTCCAGGAGGCGCAGGGCAACAGTCTCAGCCACGCCGAGTTCCTCGAGTTGGTCGTCGCCGATGAACTCGCCGTGCGCGATGATCGCGCGATCGCTCGCCGGGTGAAGGCCGCTCGCTTCAGGGACTTGAGGACCATCGAGGACTTCGACTTCAGCTTCAATCCATCGATCAACCGCCGCCAGATCATGGAACTGGCTACCTGTCGCTTTATCCGCGAACACCGGGACATCCTCTTCCTGGGACCTCCCGGAGTGGGAAAGAGTCACCTCGCACAGGGCATTGGCCATCAGGCTGCAAGGATGGGCTTCGTCGTCCTCTACCGCTCCATCTTTGATGCCGTGGCTGAGCTCATGCAGGCTGAGGCCATCGGTGATCAAACCAAGACTCTCGCACGGTATCTCAAGCCCGATCTCTTCATCCTCGACGACATGGGGCTCAAGAAGTTGCCCACACAGGCCGGCGAGTACGTCTTCGAGATCGTCATGCGCCGCTATGAACTACGATCCACCATCATGACGTCTAATCGACCACTCGAGGAATGGGGTAAACTCATCGGCGACATCCCTACTGCCACTGCAATCTTGGATCGATTCCTGGATCGCGCCGAGGTGATTCAAATCACGGGAAGAAGCTACCGACTCAGAGACAAAGCTTGTGCTGCAAAAGCGGAGAGTGATAAGGTGACCAAGTAGCCCTCAGTAGTGGCTGGTTTTGAACCGACCCGCACTGGCCGGTTTTGAAGTGACCGCTGACAGAATACAACCACAGCCGTCCACACAGCTCGCTGGGGTACCGATCGCCAGCTGAGTTTGCGGACCAAGCCAAGTCCCCGGAAGCCGAGGTTGCCTTATGCCAAACTACGGTGTAAATTCTCACCGGATCTGGATCAAAGATGGGGAGCAGTACAGGCTCTTGCGGAACTAGCAGTATGAGTGGTATCACTGTTGGGGGCAGGTCAATCTATTGCATAGAGCGCCGCGAATGTGATGGTCGCAGTAACAGCAGCGACAAAGGCGACTGTGAGACACCCGATGGCCGCCACACGGTCGTCATCCAGTGAGGGGTCATGACGAACAGCGCCAGGAGCCCGGTCGTGGCGATTCATCACAACGGAGGCTACGATGGCGATGAACGTCGCGCAGGCGCCAGCTAAGATGCTACATGCGATTGCCATACAATAGGCGAAGTCACCGACATCAAGCCGCTCTCTGAATTGGCGCAGACCCAGGGCCATGGTTGCCGGTGCGTAGTGCCAACCGGAGATGAAAGCTACAAGTGCAAGTAGGGAGATGGCAGCAATGAACACTCGAAACACGCGCTCCCATCCCTCAGCCCCATACTTATGCCACGTGCAGAGAAGGGCACGAAGGGTGCCAACCTCAGACCGATGCGTACGCTGTCTGTCAGACCCGGTATCCTTCTCCAGCTCTACCATACTACATCTCCCACCCCGCCGCGAAGATCATGTAGCGGCTGTTCTACATAGCCAAGCAGATCTCGTTGAACCGACCCGCCATGGCGGGTTTTGATTCGACCGCTGACAACCTCTAGCATTACGTAAACGCCCATAGGCACACTGCCAAGAACGATCCTTCTCTCCTTTGGAGCCTGCAGATAGGTCTACGCTTCGGTTTGCTATGAAGTCGACTACCTGTATAGGCTCTTGATCAGCCCCCATGAGGTTGGCTCAGTTGCATTCCCCTCGGGCTTGAGCCAGAACTCACAATGGACATCGTAGATGCCCAAAGATTCCGATATCTCTGCAGCCGACGTTGGACAAACGCTGCTACAGGATCTCGACTCGTACCCGGGTTCCTCGGCCGTCAAGCTGAAGAGCAGGCATGGATGGGTAATTGAACAGCATGGCGACTGCACAGGTGCTGTGAAATTGTACTGATAACTGTAGTACCCATTGCTGTCGGTGTAAAAGACAAGAAGAGGACCGATTCCCGGTATGATTTCACAGGCCGACCCCGGCGTGCCCACATCTATTATATGTAGATATGTTACTGTGATTCCTGCGCCGGCAATAGCTTGTTTTGTTGAATCATCCCGAACAGTACCATGAAACGAGAATGAGAACACGCATGACGTTTGTGTTGAATATGTGAGGGACGCCCGACAATCGATGGCTCCTGCCATAGACGGACCCAAGGACGAAGATGCTACTCCCGCACAGGCGAGCAAGAGTATACCCACCCCAACCAACAGAGACACGAAACGCTTCGAAGCTACGTCAGCAATCGGAGTCACTCTTCGTCTCCTTCCCACAGTGTCTAGAAGACGAACCCCAAAGAGAACATGGAGGTGTTGCCAAGGCCCTCCGCCATCGTGACAAAAGCATAATCCACTGCCAGAAGATTGTACCTAACCCCAAATCCACCAGTAATTCCATGGGACTCGCCGGCAGCGGAGGAGGAAGCAATAGCCCCTCTGTAACCGACACGCAGGGATGCCATCCGATAACTGACTTCCAAGCCTAGATGAATCAAGCCATCTCCAAACCTTGGCACCTCGTAGTCCGCTGCGATCAGGAGCAAATCCCGCACTGTGACAAATGAGGCACCAAGCCTGGCAGACCGTGGCAACGCGAACCTTGTCTCAACCAGTTTCATATCAGGGCCAACGTTCTGAATGACAGCGCCTAATCTCAGTTTGTCACGAGCGAACGAAGCGTGCATCCCAAAATCACCCGCGAATCCCGTAGCTCGCTCGTTTTCCAGGACTTGCACTATCAGCTTGGTGCTAAGACCGAAAGACAGTTGATCTGTTATCTTCATTCCATAAGAGCCGATGACACCTGCGTCGTAAGACGAGAACTGACCGGACGGCAGCGATGTTGGCCCATCGCGACGCTGGAGATCTGTGAAGGTACCGACTACACCTAGGCCAAATGCCCCGGCGGGTCCAACAGGGACTGTAACCCCAAGAAACTGATGCGATGTGTCTTCGATCCAGCTGTCGTATGTTAGCCGGATGCTCGTCTTGTCAGTGTGAGAAAGCTCGCTAGGATTCAACATGCACGTCGAAGCGCCATCCGAAAACCCAACAAAGGCCCCACCCAGCGCACTCGACCTAGCACTCACATTCATACTCAGGAACGGAGCTGCGGATCCGCCACCCAGCTCGTCACAATATGAACGTGAAGCCCAACAGCCTACCACCAGCAGGATTGTTAGCACTGACGTGTACCGTCTACTAGCTCTGCCGAACATCTTCTCCTCCTTCCACTGCCCGAATGGCTTACCGTTCCCAGAATGTCAAGCGACTCGCAAAATGGCCGCGACCATCCCAGTGATTGTCAACCTAATGACTCATCACCTGATTAGCGCAAAGGTGCCCTTCCTGGACCTGCCACTACACTCCACGATATACACATAGACTCCATAGGAGGCCTTTCTTCCTCCATCGGTATTCCCGTCCCAGGCGGCAACAAATCCTTCATTGGCCCCACCGTCTGATATGCCCTCATCAAATCGCAGGGTCCTAACAAGATGCCCAGAAACGTCATATATTCTAACAACTGCAGTCCGATCCTCCGGGATGTTGGCTAGCTGGACTGACCCCACCTCCGCCAGACGGCAGGGATTAGGAAATGCAATAATCTCTGAGGGTTCAATCGGAACCGTTATGCAGTCATAGTCCTCTGAGTCCAGCGTGGCAATTACATTCGCGTATGGCCTAGTTGACGGGTTAGGCCCGTATCCCTCCTTAAAGGGTGTCACGCTACCACTCCACCCACACTGCACCGTAGCGCTGTAGTGCCCTTCGTCATCAGTCTGGGGATTACCTGGCAACCCAATCATCACCACACCACCAATACCCATACCTCCGCAAGTTACACGACCTGAAATGATAGGGTTGGAATCAATCGTCAATTGAATAGTACCAAGCGACGATGTACCACACCCATTAGTCGCCGTCACCGTCACCGTACATACGGTCTGACTTGTCACCACAGGCGCAGTATATGTTACACTTGCGCCCGAACCGCTTACGCTCCCGCATGATGGACTCCAAGCCCAACTCGTCGGACTCCCACCAGCTGATGCTGTCAACTGCGTCGTAGTCCCTGAACATATGGGCGACTGAGGACTCGCACTTACACTCGGAGTCCCCGGACCTGGATTGATCACAATCTGAATAGTACCAGGGGATGTCGTGCAGGAACCGTTGCTAACCGTCACCGTCACCGTACATGTAGTCTGACTTGTCACGACAGGCGCAGTATATGTCACGATAGAGCCCGACCCACTTATGCTCCCGCACGACGAAATCCAACTCCAACTTGTAGGGCTCCCACTAGCCGATGCTGTCAACTGGGTCGTAGCCCCTGAACATATGGGTGACGCCGGGTCGGCAGTTATGCTCGGGGTCCCCGGGCCTGGATTTATCACAATCTGAATAGTACCAGGCGAGGAGGTGCCACAACCGTTGGTGGCTGTCACCGTCACCGTACATGTGGTCTGACTTGTTACCACAGGCGCAATATATGTCACGCTAGAGCCCGACCCACTTATACTCCCGCACGACGGACTCCAACTCCAACTCGTAGGACTCCCACTAGCCGATGCCGTCAACTGGGTCGTAGCCCCTGAACATATGGGCGGCTGAGGGCTCGCACTTATGCTGGGAGTGTCTGGCTTGGTGTTGATCGTCAACTGAATAGTACCAGGCGAAGAGGTGCCACAACCATTGGTGGCCGTCACCGTCACCGTACATGTGGTCTGACTTGTTACCACAGGCGCAATATATGTCACGCTAGAGCCCGACCCACTTATACTCCCGCACGACGGACTCCAAGCCCAACTCGTCGGACTCCCACCAGCTGATGCCGTCAACTGCGTCGTGGCCCCTGAACATATGGGCGATTGAGGACTCGCACTTATGCTGGGAGTATCTGGCTTGGGATTGATCGTCAACTGAATATTACCAGGCGAAGATGTACCACAACTATTACTAGCCGTCACCGTCACCGTGCACGTAGTCTGACTTGTCACCGCAGGCGCAGTGTATGTCACGCTAGAACCCGAACCACTTATGCTCCCGCACGACGGGCTCCAACTCCAACTGGCGGGACTACCCGTAGCTGACGCACTCAACTGCGTCGTCGCCCCTGAACATATGGGTGACTGAGGGCTGGCATTTACACTCGGCGTCCCCGGACTTGGATTGATCACAATCTGAATACTACCAGGGGATGTCGTGCAGGACCCGTTGCTGGCGGTGACAGTCACCGTGCACGTAGTCTGACTCGTCACCACGGGCGCAGTGTAGGTCACTGTCTGACCCGAACCACTTATGCTCCCACACGATGGACTCCAACTCCAACTTGTGGGACTCCCACTAGCTGATGCCGTCAACTGGGTCGTGGACCCCGAACATATCGGCGACGTCGGGTTGGCCGTTATGCTGGGGGTCCCTGGGCCTGGATTGACCACAATCTGAATAGTACCTGGCGAAGAGGTGCCACAACTGTTCGTGGCTGTCACCGTCACCGTACACGTGGTCTGCGATGTAACCACAGGCGCCGTATACGTCACACTCGAACCCGAACCACTTATGCTCCCGCATGATGGACTCCAACTCCAACTCGTGGGACTACCACTAGCTGATGCCGTCAACTGAGTCGTCGCCCCTGTACACAAGGGCGTTGGCGGATTGGCACTTATGCTGGGGGTATCCGGCTTGGGGTTGATCGTCAACTGGATACTACCAGGCGAAGAGGTGCCACAACTGTTCGTGGCTGTCACCGTCACCGTACACGTGGTCTGCGATGTAACCACAGGCGCCGTATACGTCACACTCGAACCCGAACCACTTATGCTCCCGCATGATGGACTCCAACTCCAACTCGTAGGATTACACGCGGCGGATGCGCTCAACTGGGCGCTGGCGCCCGAGCATATCGGCGACAGCGGATTCGCGTTGACAGTAGGTGTGCTCGGAGGGGAATAGATCGTGAACTCATAAGTGCCTGACGCCTCCCCACATCCATTGGTCGCTGTCACCGTCACTCTACAGGTGGTCTGGCAAGTCGTTGCGAGAGGCATTATCGGCGGTGCTGTGTAGGTCACCGTCTGACCTGACCCGGTTATGATGCCGCACGACGAACTCCAAATCCAGCTCGTAGGGCTACCTGTGGCTGACGCACTCAACTGCGACGATGCTCCTAAGCACAGAGGTGATGGTGGGTTAGCCGATATAACCGGAGTCCCTAGCTTGGGGTTGATCGTCAACTGGATACTACCAGGCGAAGAGGTGCCACAACTGTTCGTGGCTGTCACCGTCACCGTACACGTGGTCTGCGATGTCACTACAGGCGCCGTGTACGTCACACTAGCGCCCGAACCGCTTATGCTCCCGCACGAAGGACTCCAACTCCAACTCGTGGGACTGCCTGTAGCTGTCGCCGTCAACTGCGTCGTTGATCCTGAACATATGGGCGATTGAGGGCTGGCACTTACACTCGGGGTATCCGGCTTGGGGTTGATTGTTAACTGAATACTTCCAGGCGAAGAGGTGCCACAACCGTTGGTGGCTGTCACTGTCACCGTGCACGTGGTCTGCGATGTCACTACAGGCGCCGTGTACGTCACACTAGCGCCCGAACCGCTTATGCTCCCACAAGACGGACTCCAATTCCAACTCGTAGGACTGCCCGTAGCTGTCGCCGTCAGCTGCGTCGTAGCCCCTGAACATATTGGCGACTGAGGGCTGGCCGTCATGCTCGGCGTCCCTGGACCCGGATTGACTACAATCTGAATACTACCGGGCGAAGAGGTGCCACAACTATTGGCAGCTGTCACCATCACCGTGCACGTGGTCTGCGATGTCACTACGGGCGCCGTGTACGTAACACACGAGCCGGACCCACTTATGCTCCCGCAGGATGGAGTACTCCAATTCCAACTCGTAGGACTGCCTGTAGCTGTCGCACACAACTGCGTCGTCGATCCTGAACATATGGGCGACTGAGGGTTGGCACTTACACTCGGGGTCCCCGGACCTGGGTTGATCACAATCTGAATAGTACCGGGCGAAGAGGTGCCACAACTGTTGCTCGCCGTCACCGTCACCGTACATGTAGTCTGACCTGTCATTACAGGCGCCGTGTACGTAACGCACGAGCCGGACCCGCTTATGCTCCCGCACGACGCACTCCAACTCCAACTCGTGGGACTGCCTGTAGCTGTCGCGCACAACTGCATCGTCGATCCTGAACATATGGGTGACGGCGGGCTCACACTTATGCTGGGAGTTCCCGGCTTCGGGTTAATCGTCAACTGGATACTGCCGGGCGAAGAGGTGCCACAACTGTTCGTGGCTGTCACCGTCACCGTGCACGTGGTCTGACTCGTCACTACAGGCGCAGTATACGTAACTGTCTGACCCGACCCGCTTATGCTCCCGCACGACGGATTCCAACTCCAACTCGTGGGACTGCCACTGGCTGTCGCACTCAACTGCGATGTCGCACCTGAACATATAGGCGACGGCGGGTTGGCTGTTATGCTCGGAGTCCCCGGACCCGGATTGACCACAATCTGGATACTACCGGGCGATGAGGCCCCACACCCGTTCGTCGCCGTCACCGTCACCGTGCACGTGGTCTGACTCGTCACCACCGGCGCCGTGTAGGTCACCGTCTGACCCGACCCGCTTATGCTCCCACAAGATGGACTCCAACTCCAACTCGTGGGACTGCCCGTCGCACTCGCCGTCAACTGCGACTGCCCACCCGAACATATCGGTGACTGAGGGCTCGCACTTATCGTCGGTGTCCCAGGCTTAGGATTGATCGTAAACTGATAACTGCCCTGCGAAGACGTGCCACACCCGTTCGTGGCTGTCACCGTCACCGTACATGTAGTCTGCGATGTAACCACAGGCGCCGTGTACGTCACTGTCTGACCCGATCCACTTATGCTCCCGCACGATGGACTACCCCAGTTCCAACTTGTGGGACTGCCCGTAGCTGATGCCGTCAACTGCGTCGTAGCCCCTGAACATATGGGCGATGCCGGATTCGCACTAATAGTCGGAATGCCAGGAACAGGCTTCGCACAGACTGGCAGTGCAGTGAGATCTTTGGAGGTAGGCTCGCTGATGATAATGAAATTCTCAGTCGATCCCTGGACAACACCTACTGACCCAGTCACACTCGCCGGGGGGGCAATGACTCCACCACCCAGAGTCATGCTTACGCTGAAGGAGCGCGACCCTGAGGTCGTATATGTCTTGGGAACTACCTTAAACTCCGTGTAGAGCTGCAGGTTCGCGCACCCGCTGCTGGTTATATTGGAAGTGGGCACGGTTATCGTAGTGCTCCAACGGTTGGTCGTAGAATAGGTGTCCCCGCAGCTGGTCGGCCAACAGCTCTGCCCTCCGTACCCGCGCAATCGCATGAATATGAGATGAACCGGCGCCCAGTAGTATGGGCTGCCATAATCTGCATCCCCTTTCTTCACCTTCTCATACAGCTGGCCAATACTAACATTCCCGGGCACACACGGTTCCAATTCCGATACGTAGTATCGGAAAATTCCTGAGTACCGTACTACGTCTACATGGTCTGGGTTCTCAAGGATATTCTGAGATCTCGTCGCAATGACCCCTCCTCCAACCAAGTACCCAGCTTCCGCGCTGTTCCTAACGCACGGATCCTCCATGTTGAAGTGCAGGGTCTTGCTCCTCCACGCATTCGAGTAGCTATTCCAGAGGTCTAGGGTAAGCGTCCAAGCGCCATAGCGACTCCCTCCCTGGCAGTTAACGGTCACCTTCCCCCCGTTTCCATGGCTGACTTCACCTTCCCAGTATCCACCTGGTCTACTCAGGGTAAAGCGACTTCTAATCTCGATGGGTGACCCTAGAAACGGTGTACCGGCATGCCCGTATTCGTTTTGTCCATCGTCACAGTGGAAGGTGCCACACGTTGCAACTCTTACCATATATGGGTCTATTTCGAGCTTGACATCGTAGTCGCCACTCGCATTAGGGATCATGGAGACTCTGACCAGGCAATCATAATCCACCCACCAACCGCCCTCGAGGCCTGTCATCCCAGGAGCAATATCGTGCCAGTATTGCAGGTCGTACACAAAATCCTGACCCACTCGATTGGTACAACTCATCTGCAGTGGGGCCAGCTCCGTTGTCGGCTCGACCACCACTGGCTCAGTGAAGTACTGCTCTATTCGAGATGTGCTATCCGGAAACGAGTAGTGAACCCCCTTGATCTCAAGGTCATAAGGCTGTCCATCGCCCCGCATGAATAGACCCTCTCCAGCTTCAGCACCACTAGCCACATCATTGAACATGGCCGAGAAAACCATGACTAGAGCAAGAGCATAGATCAGTTCCAAACCTCTCCTAAGCAGATGGTGATCCTTCATTGGTCTCCCCCTTTGTGTTGTCCATAAACGAAGCGTGGAGCTGAGTATACTCGCTTCATGGAAAGAGCGCCGTCGCAAGACATTGATGCCCTCCCCCACAACTGCAGTAGATATGTAGAAGGTGGCGTACAATATGAATGTTGTCTTATCGTGACCACCGTATTTCTGTAATAGTCTTCTGGGGCGGAAAGAGGAGATAGCTCGCCTTTAGGCTTGGGCGCCCCCTCTGCGCCGACCTGGCATATCTGGGTGACGTCAGTCAGTATCAGACCAACGAGATGCGCGGCGGTCAAAGACAAGCAAACGGGGGCTGATTCCGCCTGAAGCAACTGAATTGAAGATAATGCGGCAGATCTTATCGACGACACGGCCCGTGGAAACAATGTGTAAGACCCGGTGGGGCAGAATGCCAGTATACCAATTGCGGTAAGACACGTACGAGTGGCAGACCCGCTAAAACACCTTCCAGTACACACGCACCCTCCAGCTCCCCTTGCGGTGGTCGCGCTGCGGGTGCCATACGCTCCAAGACCACGTAGTTTAGCATCGTTTCAGGGCCCATGTCAAGCCTAAAACGCCGGTCAAGCGCGGAAGCTGTTCCACTGCTATGAGCGAGTTCATCGAGTGGTCGATATCGGGATGAAAGAGTGTTCTTTCAGGACGTCTCGACGCGGAAGGTGCAGGATGTGCTGGACACACTATACGGGGGCGTGTGCCCCTGCTAACGCCTTGCTAACGAAACCAGCCAAAACAGCCTGAAATGAGAGAAAACACCGAGAAAACAGAAATCGCGTAACTGCCTGAACCGCTTCCAGTTACGTCCTTCTTGTTCCTCGGTGTTTTCCCTTGTTCTTACCGCTCAGGGCACTCATAACCCAAAGGTCGCTGGCCCAAATCCAGCCCCCGTTACCATAGAAAGCCCTTGAGCCTCGTGAGGTCCCAGGGCTTCGTCTTTTTGCGGGAGTTCCTCACAAGGGCATTTTGCCATCGGAAGTCATACCAGCGGCTTCTCACGAGGTAGGTCATTCGGCAGATACAGGCGGGATAACAGGTGCCTTATTTTTAACCTCTTTATAGGTGATGAGCGGGGGATTGCTGATTGGACAAACGAAGGAGCAGATCATGCACCCCAGGCATCTCTTCTCATCCATCACGGGCTTCCGGTTTGCACCGTCCCAGGATAGGCACTGCCCTCCCGCATCCCGGCATACGATGTAGCATTGACCACAGCCGATACATCTTTCAAGGTCGTACTGAGCGATCCCCTGGCGGGACAGATCAAATTCATCGGTCGGTACGATGTTGGGCAGCGCTTTGCCGACAATTGTGCCAAGTGAATCCAAACTCTGATCCTTCATGTAGTAGGTCATTCCTTCCAGAATGTCCTCAATGATTCCGTGGCCGTAGTGGATAACCCCGGTGGTAATCTGGACTGTGGTAGCGCCACAAAGCATGTATTCGATCACGTCCACCCAGGTTTCTATGCCCCCTATGCCGGAAAGCGGAAGATTCAATTCACGATTCTTCGCCAACTGCGCGATGCACCTGAGACCTATTGGCTTAATCGCCGGTCCCGAATAACCTGCGATGGCTCCTTTTCCGAAAACATTGGGGCGCGGGACAAAGTCATCGACGCCAATCTCGATCAAACCAGCCACAGTATTGATTGCCGATATGGCATCTGCCCCACCGCGTCTCGCAAAGATGGCAGGTTCACTGATATCGGTTGTGTTCGGGGTCATCTTTGCCATGACAGGAATCTTTACCACCTTCTTGGCGATCTCGGTGAATTGTTCCACTAGGGCATGAACCCGGGAGACCGCCATGCCCGATCCTTCAACCGTCATGTGGGGGCATGAGAAGTTGAGCTCCAACATGTCCACTCCAGCATCCTCTGATGCCAGTGCGAGTTCTCTCCACTGGTCTTTGGAAAACCCCATGATGCTGGAGATAACAACTTTGCTCGGGAACCTCTTTTTCAAGTATCTCAAGTCTGCCAGGTTATCCTTCAAGGGCCTGTCGGAGAGCTGCTCGACATTCTCGAGTCCAAGGAGTTTCTGGCTCTGATAGTGATATGGAGCCATCCTCGGAGAAGGATGAATGCCTCCAATACTCTCCACTCCGATAGACTTGTACACAACACCGCCAAAGCCTGCCTCAAAGGCTCTGCTGACCATCTCAGCAGTATTGGAGACAGGCGATGATGAGAGCATCACTGGATTCTCAAAGCGAATGCCACAGAACTCTATGCTAAGATCGCTGTGAGACACTATTCACTCCCTACTGGTCGCCCTACTCGAGTATACTCCGGATGGCAGCCGCTGCTCGCTTCCCATCACCCACCGCTCTCGCAACAAGCGAGCCGCCTCTTACGGCATCACCGCCGGCAAAGACCCTTCTCACCGGGGTAGCCCCGAAGTCGTCCCTCGTGACAATGCGGTCCTGTTCGTCGAATTCCAGGCTTGAGAATCGTCTTATTGAGTCATCCGGGATAAGCCCCAGTGCTTCGACGATTATGTCCGCCCGGAAAGTGCGCTCCGTTCCCTCAATGAGAACAGGTCTCCTCCTCTTCGAGTCGTCAAGCTCACCCAGCCTGCAACTTGCCACCCTCATCCCCTTCACCCTTCGGTCTTCGATGGTGTAGTCCACTGGCTGGGTTGTGATGGCAAAATGGACTCCTGTCCTCAAGGCACGCTCCTTCGCTTCCTCGGATGCGGGCATATCCAGATATGATCTCCGGTAGATTATGAAAACATCTCTCGCACCGCACTTGTGCGCGGTAACAGCCGCATCCATGGCAGAGTCGCCACCGCCGATTACGGCAACGTCTTTGCCTTTCACTTTGCCGGCGAATTCCTCAGTGCTCTCCTTCGCAAGTCTGAGGAAAGAGATCGCACTGAAGATGTCATCCGAGCCCGTGGTCGTTACGTTCATCTTGGTGCATTTCCACGCACCGGTTGCCAGATAGAGAGCTTCGCAGCCCTCTTTGAAGAGCCGATCCAGGTCTTGTTGAGTCTCAACCGGCGTCTCGAGCCTCATCTCGACTCCCAAGTCGACAATCTCGGAGATCTCCCGATCCACAAGGTCGCTGCTCAACCTGTCTGCCGGTACGACGTACTGCAACATTCCACCGGCTCTGGAGAGTTTCTCGAAGACGATAGCACGGTAACCCTCTTTCGCCAGCTCGCCGGCGCACGTGAGCCCCGAGGGCCCTGCCCCGATTATCCCCACCTTCTTCCCGTTGGGAGGTTTGGGTGAAACGGGGTTGAAGCCGATTTGCCAGCCGTACTCCACCAGAAACTGCTGGATCTTGCCGATCTTAATCGGGGTCGTGATTCCAGAGGCAAGGCACCCTTGCTCGCACAGGGAACACGTGGGGCAGATGACTGAGCAGACTCCGGCGAGGACGTTATTCCGTTTAACTACCTCCACCGCCCCTTTGAAGTTTCGGAATCGGAGCTTCTTTATGAATCGCCCTGGCTCTGTGCCCGCAGGGCATCCTGTGGAGCAGGGAGGCTCATGGCAGAGAAGGCACCTTGAGGCTTCTGCAAGTGCCTGGTCCATGGAGAAGGGTTTTTCCATTACTTGCCGATCAGAGAATCCGTGTAGTTGAGTGCCTCATCAATTGCTGAAATGCCCTCGTCGATTTGGTCGTTGGTGATAATGAGCGGCGGGGCGATAAGGATAAAATCCCATTGGGCAAACAGGTAGACTCCTTTTTCATAGAGTCTCTGCAGCAATCCCGAAGAGACATTCATCCGGGCATCTGCAAATCCTGCAAGCGGAGCTTTCGTTTTCTTATCAGAGGTCAGTTCAATACACGCCCAGAGTCCGCGGCACCGGACGTCCCCGACCGAAGGATGCTTGTCGAGCAATTCTCGGAGCTTTCCATACAAGTGTTCACCGCCCGTCCTCGATTTCTCAATCAGGTCCTCATTGCGGTAAACCTCGATATTGGCGACTCCCGTTGCACATGCAAGCGCGTGACCCGAATAGGTGAGCCCACCAACGAATGGATGATCGCAAAAATGATCCCAGATCCTCTTTGACCAGATCATGGCTCCAAGCGGCACATAACCCGACGTCAGTCCTTTGGCGGTCACCATGATATCCGGAACAATTCCTTCGTGGTCGATTCCGAACCATTTGCCGGTTCTTCCCCAGCCGGACATGACCTCATCGGCAACCAGGAGTATGCCGTTCTCATCACATACCTGTCTTACGCCCTTCATGTAGCCCTTGGGTGGAATCAGAATGCCGTTCGATCCCACGATGGGTTCAACAAAGATCGCAGCGATCGTCTTTGGGCCATCGAGCATGATCTGTGTCTTTAGAGTCTCCAGACACTGCAAGCCGCAGGTGTTCTCACTCGCGTATCCATAAGGGCACCTGTAACAATATGGACCGAAGAATTTTACGGCGCCCGGAATGCCCGGTTCCGCAGCCCATCTCCTCGGATCGCCCGTGAGGGTGATTGAACCTGCCGTAGCGCCGTGGTAGCTTCTCCAGCTTGAGTATATCTTGTGTCTTCCGGTAAACAGTCTTGATGCCTTTATGGCATTCTCAACGGCTTCGGTTCCTGCGTTAGTGAAGAATGTGTAATCCAGATCGCCCGGAGCGACCTCCGAGATCATGCTTGCAAGCGTGGATCTGGCTTCGGTGGCGAAGCCAGGCGGCACATAGGTAAAACGTTCCATCTGGCGCTTCATCGCATCTAGTACATGCTTGTTACCATGACCGATATTGATGCATAAGAGCCCCGCGCAGAAATCCAGGTATCTCTTGCCGTCGGCGTCCCAGAAGTAAACGCCTTCGGCTCGATCAATGACCATCGGATCACCCCGGCGCTGGGCTTTCCAACAATGGATCACATGTTGCCGGTCAAGCTTCTTTATTTCGTCCTTGTCCACAGCGTGCGATAAACCTCCCCTGTCCCTGTTCTCCTACGTACTTGCCATCCCGGACGGCGAACTTGCCTCTTAGAAGCACCGAATCCGGCAAGCCCTGAAGTTTCATGCCTTCGTAAGCACTATAATCCACGTTGTGGTGTTGCGTGCTCGCACTTATGGCAGTTGTTGCTTCGGGGTCGAGAATCACAAGATCGGCATCACCACCCACAACGATGCTCCCTTTTCGGGGATACATTCCGAATATCTTTGCGGGGGCTGTAGCGACAACCTCTACAAAACGGTTCAGGCTGATCCTGCCATGGCCTACACCATACGTATAGAGGAGATTGAACCTATCCCCCACGGAGGGGATTCCATTCGGAATCTTGGTGAAATCATCCCGCCCCATCTCCTTCTGTCCATGAAAATTGAAGGAGCAGTGATCTGTTGCGACAACCTGAATGTAGCCCCGGGCAATACCCTCCCACATTCTTTCAAGGTGATCCGCGGGGCGAAGAGGCGGCGACATGACATACTTCGCCCCTTCGAAACCAGGCTGGCAATAGAGATCACTGGAAAGAAGCAGATACTGGGGACAGGTTTCGGCAAAAACCATAGCCCCACGGGCAACTGCTGCCTTTACTCTTTCAAGACCGTCAGCACTTGAGAGATGGACTATGTAGAGGGGCTGGTCAGCAAACCTAGCAAGGGCTAAGGCCCTCTCGACCGCTTCCGCCTCCGCAATCGCAGGATGGGCTCTCCAGTGGAACTCGGGGCTGAGCTTTCCTTCAGCCAGAAAACGTTTCGTGAGCATGCTGATCATGTCACCGTTCTCAGCATGAACCGAGACGAGCCCGCCGTGGCTGCCGACGTTCGCGAGAATCGCAATCAGTTGCCCATCATCGATCTGAAAGAGACCCTTATATGCCATGAAGCACTTGAACGATGTGATTCCCTGTTCGATCACGGACGGGATTTCCTCTGCGACGGATTCGTTGTACTCGATGATCGCCATATGGAAGCTATAATCGGCAACTGCTCTGCCGTCCGCTTTCTTCTTCCACAACGCTAAAGCATCGTTGAGGGATTTCCCCTTCTCGGGTATCGCGAAATCGATGAAGGTTGTAGTTCCACCACAGATAGCGGCGAGAGAGCCCGTTCGAAAATCATCGGCACTCACCGTTCCCATGAACGGTAATTCGAAATGGGTATGAACATCGACTCCTCCGGGCATTACATATTTGCCCGTCGCGTCGAGAACCGTGTCGCCAGGGGCGGAAGAGAGATTGGCGCCGATCCTGCTTATGGTCTCGCCCTCGATATGAATATCCCCTTTGTACAGGTCGCACGCTGTCACGATATTTCCGTTTTTGATTAGGATTCCCAACGTATCTCCCTGAGCTTACGCTCTCCGGTTCACGGGAGCAGAAGCACCATATCTTTGTAGGTCTCCGGTCTTCTATCCCGGAAGAACTGCCATGCGTCCCGCACTTCTCTTATCTTATCCAGGTCCAGGTCTGCTACAAGAAGCTCATCCTTATCCTCACTCGCCTCAGCAACTATTTCCCCTCTTGGATTTACGAAGTAGCTTGTCCCGTAGAATCTCCCTATATTCCAGGGTTTTTCCTCGCCGACTCTATTGATGCAACCCATGAAGTACCCATTGGCAACCGCATGAGCCGGCTGTTCCAGTTTCCAGAGATGTCTGGAGAGGCCTGCAACCGTTGCTGAGGGGTTGTAAACGATTTCGGCTCCGTTGAGTGCCAGGAGCCGTGCTCCCTCGGGGAAGTGACGATCGTAACAGATATAGACTCCTATGCATCCATAACGGGTCTTGAAGGTAGGATACCCCAGGTTTCCCGGTTTAAAGAAGAACTTCTCCCAGAACCCCGCCACGTGAGGTATATGGATCTTCCGATATGTCCCCAGGTATTCACCGTCAGCATCGATTACGGCGGCTGAGTTGTAGTATACTCCTGTCATGGCCTCTTCATAAATCGGGACGATGATAACCATCTGATATTTCTTTGAATATTCCTTCAATGCCCCGACCGTGGGTCCTCCGGGGATTCTCTCGGCTGTCTTGTACCACTTGGCATCCTGGGATGGACAGAAATACGGGGTATTGAATATCTCCTGGAGGCAAAGGATTTGGACTCCTTTTCTGCCGGCCTCCTCAATGAAGGGGATGTGTTTTTCGAACATCCGTTTCTTGATCTCTTCGGGTGAAGCCTCACCCTCATGAACTGGAAGCGAGCACTGGATCAAGCCGCTCTTAACTATCCGTCCCATAACTTCTCCTTTTTCCACTTCTTTCTACTTCGGACTTCCATTTCACGTGTCTGTTTCACGCTTCTACTTCTGGTCTCCATTTCAGGTTTCTATTTCAGGCTGGATAGGTACTCCTTGATGTCGTCTCTCAGCTTGAGTCTCTGTGTGGCGAGCCGGTTGAAGATTCTCGCTGCTTCCGGGTTGGAGACCCTGGATGCAGCATCACCATAGAAAGCGGCAATCCTGCCAAAGGTGCCCGCGAGATACTCCCCGAATTCACGGGCAGTCAATTCCCCGGCGGGAAGGGGCTCGACGCGGTAGTTATCACTGTCAATGCCCGTGACGGCGTGCAAAATGACCTCGTTGATGCCCTGGCGGCGCGTTCTTTCCAAAAGATCGCCAGTTCTCTTACTATCCGATACGATCCGGTCGGTCAGCTCCCGGAAAGGCGATAGTTCTCTCGTGCCACCCTCATTGCTACCCGCGCTTCGCACTATATCCCCGATGTCCTTTTCCTGGTCCATTGCGAATTTCAGGATCGCACCGAAGGTGGAGAGTTCCATCCCGCCTCCTCTTACTTCACACATCCAGTTCCCGTACCCACTTCTCGTATCAGATTATCACACCTGCGTCTCGTATCTGCTTGTCTCATCTGCTTCTGCTATCTGCTGCTCATATCCACCGGGTGATAATCACCTTCTTGTCGGTGAAGAAATCTATGACCTCGCGTCCGTGCGCTTTGACATCCCCGAAGAATGAGCCTTTCGTTCCCCCGAATGGGAAGAATGCCATAGGGGCGGCGACTCCTACATTGATGCCCATCATACTGCACTCGGCTCTATAGGTGAATTCGCGCGCCCATTTTCCGCTTGCGGTGAATATGGAGGTAGCGTTGCCGTAGGGGTTCTCACGGATGACATCGATGGCTTGATCAAGGTCATCTACGCGTATGATGCCCAGTACCGGACCGAATATCTCTTCATTGGCAATGATCATATCGGTGGTGAGGCCGTCAAAGATCGTGGGACCTATGAAGAAGCCTCCTGTGCCTCCACTGATTTCTATCTGCCTGCCATCCAGGAGGAGTCTGGCCCCTTCTTCAATCCCTTTCTCAATATATGAAAGCACCCGCTTTCTGTGTTCCATTGAAATCACGGGTCCCATCTGAATGTTTTCCTCAGTACCGGGTCCTACCCTGATCGTCCGGGCAGCCTTAAGAAGCGCGTCCTTCAGAGGTTCATAGATATCACCGACCGCAATAACGACACTCGCTGAAAGGCATCTCTGTCCGGCACATCCATAGGCAGCATGAATGATCGCCGGCACGGTCGCCTCGAGGCTGGCATCGGGCATTGCCACCACGAAGTTCTTCGCCCCGCCCAAGCATTGAGCACGTTTGCCGGTCTCGCCGCATTTCTTATACACGATTCTCGCAACCTTGCTGGACCCAACAAAGGATACTCCCTTGACGTCGGGGTTCTCAAGGATGGCATCAACACTTTGCTTTCCCCCATTGACCAGGTTGACCACACCCGGAGGAAAGTCGACCTCGTCAGCGATCAATTCAAAGATCAATTGTTGGGTCAGCGGATCCTGCTCCGACGGTTTGACGACAAAAGTGTTACCGCAGGCAACGGCAAACGGCCAAAACCAGAATGGGACCATTGTCGGGAAATTGTATGGCGTTATCGCTGCAAAGACCCCGAGAGGTTGCCTCGTTGAGGTGCAATCTATATTGTTCGACACATCCTCAAGACTGCTGCCCATCATGAGACTTGGGATTCCACAAGCCGCCTCGACCATCTCGATTGCCCGTCTCAGCTCTCCCCGGGATTCATCGAGCGTCTTACCCGCGTCAAGAGAGGTAACCCGCACCACATCCTCGAACCTTCTCTCCAATACGTCCTTTAGCCTGAAGAAGTACTGGGCTCTTGCCACCGGCGGTGTCGTCCGCCACTCCCAGAACGCTTCCTTGGCAGCTTCGACTGCCCGGTCGGCTTCACTGGATGTGGAAAGAGGGACGCGCCCAATCATCTCACCAGTAGAGGGATTTGTGATATCAAGTATCTCTTTCGATTCGGACTGAACCCAATCGCCGTTGACATAATTGCGCACTAGCTTGATACTCATCGCTCGTCAGTCCCTCCAGTGCTAACCGCCAAAGTGGTCACGTGGGTTACCAGAATCCGGCTCGTAAGAATCCAGCGATTCTTGTGGTGCCGCGCGTTTGGGGTCCCCCCCTTTGGAGTCTCTCTTCTTGGCTATTGGCTGTCGCGGCATTTCCCCAAGGACATCTCACCCCGAGGACGTCTCAACACCTGAGGCTGTGAATAGCCGCGACTAGTCTACTGCATGCGGGCGGGGAGTCAAGTGATTAGAGGCGCGAGGGGCTGAGGTCCCCCAATCGTGAAAGCGTACTTGCCATTTGGACGCCCATCTGTCAAGTATGCTTTCGGTAAATGGCAGCCATAGATGGCTGCACAAGTCACACCGAGACTCCTACATTCGCCCGTCTGCCAGAAGCCATGCCGGCGCCCAGTGCAAGGCAACTTTCCGCGGCATCTCACGTGCCGTCTCCGGCTGAAGCACTATCAGATGAAGGCTGGCCCTGGGGTGTTCTCGTGCTGCCTCCACGAGGGCACGGCTCTCCCGCTCACGTGCTTCAGGGGCGTCCAGGTCGGCACAGACTTGTATCAGCTCCTCCGTGCCACCCGGGTACCGTGCCAGGAAGTCAACTTCGAATCCATCTGCCGTCCGCACATAGGCTATCTCGGCACCCCGCCGCTCAAGTTCCAAGTACACGCAGGTCTCGAGAGCATGACCTAGGTCGGTTCCCCCCGAGCGATCGAACACCGGGATCAGTCCAGGATCGATCGGATAGACCTTGCGTGGATTTACCATCCGCCGCCGCTCCGACCGGGAAGCCACTGACACAGTCCGGATCAAGAAGGCATCCTCCAGCCAAGCCAGGTAAGCATGGAGGGTGTCTTTGCCCACCGGGACACCCTGACTCTTGAGGTCGCGGTGGAACTTATGAATGCTGAAGGATCCCGCAGCGTTACCCAGCAGGTGGCGCGCCATCCAACGCAGCGCCACGGGCTGGGAGACCCCATGGCGCTCCACCACGTCCCGCAGAAGTACCACGTCAACATAACCTCGCAGCAGCTCGAAGCGGTCCCGCACAGCAACCCCTTGAGCTTCCGGAAAGCCACCGCCTTCGAGGTAATCCCGGAGTGCCTTGTCGAGTGCCGACCGAGCTGCCTTAGGAAGCCGATCGGTCTCGCGCTCAGGTTCGCGCTCGGAATGGCGCAGGCACTCACGGAAACTGAAAGGATGAACCAGCACCTCCATCGCCCGGCCCCTCATACTCGTAGCTACCTCGCGGCTTAGCAGGCGGGCCGACGAACCTGAGAGAAGAAGCTCGACACGCTCGGTGTCAAGCAGTCTCCGCGCGAAGGCCTCCCAGTTGGGCACGTTCTGGATTTCATCAAGGAGAAAAACCGCTCGCCGCCGGTCTCGCCACTCAGGGTGAAGCCGATAGTATTCCTCCACGACAAGCCCCAGATCGGCGCCCTCCATGCCCGCGAGCCGCTCATCCTCGAAGCTGAAATACAGCAGCCCCTCCCGCGCTGTTCCCTGAGTCAAACGGTCAGCCATCACTTGCCACATGAATGTTGTCTTGCCGGTGCGGCGCATGCCTATGACTGCGATGGCCTTCCCACGCACCCGGGGCAGGCGAATATCCCGGCGCGTGAACTCAGGCAGCGGCGCCGCCAAGGAGTCCACGATTTTCTGTCTGATCAGTTCTCGCATTTGTCCTTCCTCCAAGGACAGTATCGGCCATATTCATCCTCTTGTAAAGGACAATTATGGAGAGCGGCGAGAAGCGCCCCCGGATCTATCTTGATTGTCACCTTGTGGAAGATACAAAAGACGGTATGATATTGGAGTGCGGGGTTAGGGACTCCCGTCGGCCATTGACATCGCTGTCCGTTGACATCGCCTTCTAAGGAGGGGAACGTTGGTTTCCTGTTCCAAGCACAAGTGGACATTTCTCCCGCGCTTCAGGCGGCACGCCTTTGGATGGCGCTCGCAGCCGCCGATCGGCCGAATCAAGGAAGCTGTATCGGAGATCAATAAGGCGGCCCGGAAGGATCCCGTCCTGGGTGGTGAGGGCGCCGTGGTGTTCCTCGAAAGATTGTCGCCGGCAATTGAGCCGGTGGACAGCTCGTCGGGTGCCATTGGTACGGCAGTAAGCCATGCCATCGACGCGCTGGTGCCGGTCATCGCCGGAGCACCGGCTGACGACACCCTGCGCGACAGGTGGCTCGAACGCCTCTGGCGGGCCGTGGAGGACGATGATATCCCCTACATCGAGCACCTTCCCGACTATTGGGGAGAACTGTGCGTAACCCCTGAACGGGCCTCGCGATGGGCGGATGAGTTCGCCGATATCTTACGGAGGGTATGGGGCCCGAATCGGGAGCCGGGCGGCTATTTCAAGGGGACGGCAGCCTGTTTGAGCGCCCTGCTCCGGGCCGGACGGAATGACGAGATCTTGGAATTGCTCGAACTCGCGCCTCACAAGTTCTGGGGCGATCGGAAGTGGGGTGTGAAAGCCCTCGTGGCTATGGGCAAGAAGGCCGAGGCAATTCGATACGCCGAGGCCTCGCGCGGACTGAACCAAAACCCGATCGAGATCGCACAGACCTGCGAAGAAATCCTGCTTTCAAGCGGTATGGCTGAAGAAGCTTATGGCCGCTATGCCATTGAGGCAAATCAGAGAGCGACCTACCTGGCGGCATTTCGGGCCGTCGCCAGGAAATACCCGCACAAGGATCCGGCTGTCGTCCTCCGTGATCTTGTTGCCAGTACTCCGGGCGATGAAGGCAAGTGGTTCGCTGCGGCCAAGTCCGCGGGGCTCTACGGTGCAGCAAGCGAATTGGCCAACCGCACTCCTTGTGATCCAAAGACACTCACCCGGGCGGCGCGGGATATGGCAGCGAGCGAGCCTCAATTTGCCGTTGAAGCCGGTATGGCATCGCTTCGATGGCTGGTTGAGGGTTATGGCTATGAAATCACCGGTGTGGATGTCCGGGCGGCCTACGATCACACGATGAAAGCCGCCGAAAATGCGCGATGTGTGCCCGAGACCCTTGAACGTATTCGCAAGCTGGTCGCTAGCGAGACCTTTGGCGAGAGATTCGTCAACAAGATTCTCGGCCGGGAGCTTGGTTTGAATCAATGACGGAGGGAACCGTCAATTCAGACAAATCAAGATTGCACCCCCAGTCGCGCAGCACTTGACGGCAGAGGTCTCTTAATAGTGAAAGCGTACTTGCCATTGATGACGGAAGCGACGGCATCCCGAAGGCGGATCATCATCAGATGCCGAGGCCCATCTTGAAGGCGGATACCAGGTCCGCGAACTCCGAAACCTGCAGTCGGGCGATTCGAATGCCTCCCCTTGCAGCGGCGCTCACAGGCTCATCCATGAGGTTACAGAAGGATTTGACTTGTTGAACCTCAGAAGGTGAGACGTACTGTCTCAACTCCCTACCCAGTAGAAACGCGCCGCGAACATCGTAAGTCAAGCCGCCGGGTATGCCGGCTTCAAACCTGCGCTCGCTAACGCTTATCTCCTCGTAGTGACCTAGCATGTACGCAATATCCGCCAAGTCCGTCGGCTCCATTCGATCCTGGAAGGCGATTATCTTCGAATAGACTGCCAGTGAGACAGGGGCAACCGGGACCCAAACGCCTTCAGCAATCCGTTCCTGCTTCGCGAACTCAAACAGCCGGCCAAAGCCGGACATATTCATCCTCCGTCCAGATTGAGGCCAAACGAGGATGTTGTCTTGAAGCAAACCCACTCCGTACGGAAGGATGTCCACGGGTATCCTTCCATCATAGAACCGGTGCTCGGAGCCGGTTCCCCGCATCACAAACCCAGCGGCAGCCAGTTTCGCTTTGATATCATCGAAATCCGACCAACTCTCAACGGCAACAGCACAATCCACGTCCACGGTTCCCCTGAAACCGTAGCCTTTGCCGTTCGCTTCCTTCAGATCAATCAGAACTTGGGGTACTATCGCACCAACCAGAACGAACTGAATCTTGTTCTTCGTAAACAGATCAGCCAGCCTTAGTAGTGTTTCCCTGATTTCAGGATCAAGGCTCATCGTATTGCGCCTTGAGAAATGCGTCGTAGATGACCCTGGCCGTCTCCTTCTCTCTATCACCACCATGATGAAGGAGTTCTGCATAAACCAATAGAGGGTGAGCAACAGCATAAGGCGTCGTGGCCGCCCTGTAGATTACCTCCGGCGAGAACAAGTTGAACAATGTGACATTGCAGTCCTTGGCCGGGATGAGTCTCAACTTCTCTCTCAGCTGATCGGCATTTCCAGGACGAACGAAGATCTCAGTTGTGTACCCTCGATAGTATTTTGTCAGCAAGTACGCGGCAAGGCTTCCTCCGATGGCATAGGAACCTGGCCTGGCGGCCAAGGTTTCATGGATGATTCGCGGCGCGTCGTCCTCAATCGACGGGGGCATCTTGTAATCACCAAGGACCAACTTCGGTCTGAGTTGCTCTCCATAATTGGCTACCCATTGTTCCAGCAAAGCCTTCTTATCGACGAACTCGAATCCCCGACCGACACTCTTGCGAATGTAGCCCCTTTCTACCAGCTCTCTCATAGCCGAAGCCGTCCGTCCGAACGACACCCCCGCCATTGCCTGCAACGCACGTACGGTCTCATGCAGCGCCCCCTCCTGCGTTAGCAGTACAAAGAGCAGCTGCAAGGACTTTGGCCGGAATAGGGCCTTGGGGCGTCTCGTGTGTTCTTGC